>NZ_JAVJTR010000027.1:0-148840 GCF_040220215.1 Ekhidna sp. | reverse complement strand
CGTTGGGGTAGAGTTAAGATTGTTGACTGTAAGTACAAATGCAGCTTCCGCACTTCCTTCTGAATCTGAGGCCGACAAGTAAATGTTGTAAGTATCCTGAGTCTCAAAATTTGGTGATGACTTGATTACCAGTTGATCTCCATCAATTAAGAACTTGGAATTATCTGCATCATTGGAGCCATCACCACTAGCAAGTGTGAACGTATGACTGTCTCCACTGTCTACATCATCAGCAGTCAAGGTAGCTACTGGTGTACCTCCTGCTATACCTTCATCAAAAGTGGTGCTTGACAGTTGGATACCTGTTGGGGCAGTGTTTATGTTATTAACAGTTACTGTCAACGCCTGTTCAAAACTATTTCCAAAGGAATCGGTTGTCTCAAGGTAAACGTTTAGGCTGTTTTGATCTTCAAAAGCAATCTGTTCTAATATGATAAGCTGATTCCCTTCAATAGCAAACTTGGAATTATCTGTATCATTAGATCCATCTCCTGTAATTAACTCAAAAGTGTGAGTATCACCACCGTTTGCATCTGTTGCTGAAATAGTAGCAATAGCAGTTCCTCCTACAGTGTGTTCATCGAAGCTTGTAGCTGAAAGTTCAATGGCGGTTGGTGCCTGATTGACATCATTTACATTTATGACCATTGCCTGTTCATACGTCTGATGACCATCATTGGCACTTAATAGAATGTTCAATTGAGGTGTATCCTCAAATTTTACATTTTTGGTCAAACGCAAACTATTTCCGTTTAAGGTGAAGTAGCTGTTATGCAAGTCATTGGAACCATCACCGGTAACTAAGGATAATATGTGATTATCTCCTGAATTTAGATCATCAACACTAATAGTTGCTACCTCAGTATCAATCGGCAAATGCTCATCGAAATCTGTTGAAGACAAATTGATTGATGTAGGAGAAACGTTTATATTTTTAAAAACCTTCAACTGGTTTTCACCTCCAGCTTCGGCACCAATATCGGCATGAAGTATAATATCAAGGTCATCATCGCCATCCACATCCATCATTTTGAAAGCCTCTCCACCCGCATCTTCGATATGCTGGAATGCAGTGAAGTACCCACTACCATCATTGGTAAATGTTTCAATGGACATGGTAAAGTCGTATTCTCCTCCTCCAACACCAACAGCTTTAAGATTCGTTGTAATCAGATCAAGATCCCCATCACCATCTATATCTGCCAAATCTATATTTCCCCAAAATTCACCTCCAAGAGCAATTGTTTGATGAAGTGAAAAGGAACCGTCACCGTCATTAACATGAAAGTCAACATGGATTTGATAATTGACATTATTTTCCCATCGCATAATAGCTATATCGGGTGATCCTTTACCATCAATATCTCCAATAGCTAACTCTGTTTCGCCTCCATCGCTATCGGTAATGACAGGAAAAAATGAACTACTAAACCCATAACCACCACCATCAAGATATTCACCTCCCAGAAACAAGACATCATTTCCATTGACCGTAGTGGCAAGCATATCTCCATATCCATCCCCATTGAAGTCTGCTATTTCTATTTCATTAAAATCACCTACGCCATCAAGTAATCCTGTACTTAAATCATTACTTAATAAGAAATATTGATTGCTGATCCAACTATCATTGCTATCTTCAAAAGTTCGAACAATAGCATAACCAGAAGCATTTGTTGCTTGAATAGCTATTTCATAAAGTCCATCGCCATCAAAATCACCGGTGATCATTTTATCTACATCACCAATCCCTGTTTGAAGTGTAGAGTAATCAACAAAACCGCTTTCACTTCTCTGACTGAGACGGACTTCACTACTACCAATGTCATGAACAACAAGATCTAAACCTCCATATGTATGCACAAAAGCTGCGTAGTTTTGTGGTCCGCTAAAAGCAGATAATTCCACGTCAGTGAAACTCCCACCATTCTGTTGTAATAGGCTATTATAAAACTGACTGTTTGGGGAAGTCAGGAAGACATCTGCATCACCATCCATATCGTAATCCCCAGAAACGAAAAAATCAACTTCTCTATTACCAAATAACTTAATAGGATTTGGATCAAAAGTTCCGTGACCATCTTCTGCCAGGTTGTTAATTTTAACCGTACCTCCTTCAACTCTGGATTTGTTACCATCTGAGATTTCAAAGAATAGATCTAAATCACTTCCTTTTGACTCCCAATCCAATTCCGCATTAATTGTTAATTCCCCAGTCCCAATATCAAAATTGAAAAATGAAGCATCATCTCCTGTTAAAGCGACAGTAATAGGATCTTCTTGAATATCGGAGAAGCCAAAAGTTCCAATTCTATGACCAATTGGTGTATTCTCATCTACAATTAAATCCCCCGAAAAATAAGAAAGTGACGGTGCTCCTTGATCAAAATATGTGGACACTTCTCCGTCACGAATACTAATCGTTGCTAAATCAAGATTATCATCACCATTTAAATCGGCTACAAACAGCGCATCGTTATCGGAAGTCATATTTCCAATCTCTCCTCCAAGGTTACCTCCGATTCCCTGCAAAATAGACCCATCAAAACTAAATAGTCTATTGTATGAGCCATTGGCTATGATTAGCTCATCATTCCCATCATTGTCAAAATCCCCTGACACCACATCATCAATGGTGTTTTCCCCAATAGAAGTTATTCCAACTGAATTGAATGAAAATGCCGATCCCTGTATATATTGATTGGATAAAGCGTATGCTGTCCCCTGTCCACCAAAGAAAATATCCAAATCACCGTCTCCATCAAAATCAAGTAATTCTATGTTGTTAAACTGATTATAATTTACCTGGTAAGCATATGCCGGACTAGCCGTGTCGAATATTGGGACTCCCTCAGCATCTCTTGTATTTTCTAATACAACTATGCTCCCTGTATAATATGGGCCGAATGGATAATAGGCATTATGAATGAGATCCATATCCCCATCATCGTCAAAATCAGCAAAAGTGAAACTATCAATATTACCTTCACCACCTATGGTTCCTACGCCTCCAAGATCAAAAATCCCAGTTTCACCTCCATAAGGTGAGAAGTTCCCGGAACCGTCATTTTCGAATACCTTCAAGTAGTTATATCCACTAGCTATTACAATATCTAAATCTCCATCCGAATCCCAATCAACTAATTGGATATCATCCGGGCGATTGCTGTATCCAATATAAGTTGAGGTGATGGCTCCAACCCCTGTGTTGATTCCCTTGTACAAATAAGTACCATCACCATTATTTGTAAAAATGAGGTCCATATCTGAATCTCCATCAATATCTCCTACTAAAAGTAATTGCCTGGCATAGGTCAGAGAGTTTGGTGCACTAAATTCATAGCTATCCTTGCCATCCCAATTTCCTACCTCACCTCCATTTGAAGTTGATACAATTAGTTCAAGTTCTTCATCTTGATCTATGTTAATTGCCACAATATCACGCGGTGGCGATATAGATACGGATGAGCTTTGATTTAAATAGATATTTGGATCTATTTGAGCAGTAGCCAGATTAGGCATTATGGAAGCTCCTGCAATGGAGCCGGCTACCATTGCTCCTCTTAAGGACATATTCCACCTCTCTAAGCGCTTCCCAAACTTCTCAACTTTAGAAATCAGACTTCTTTTCTTGCGTCTTGGCATAGTCTGAAACGTGCCATTCGCAATGTTTTTTTCTATTCTGGATTTGTACTTAAAATATTTAGCCCGGGTAGAATTCAGCAGGTGTCTTTGGTAGTGGTTCATACTGTTGCGATAAGGTGGACATTACAATGGCAACAGTAAATCTAATCAATACCGACTTCAAAGTCAATGTATATTATACAAATCAATCTTTGAATTATCCAGTAATTGATCCTTCTTTTGACGTTAATCTTCTGCCTTTTCAACCTCAGACTGATTAATATCATTCTCCTGTTCTTCTTTTTTAGGAGGTTCGGTCCAGAATATCTTCTGGGGAGTAATTATAGCTCGGGTATGCATATCACTCATTGTGTTCAAGATGTTTGGCCTGGTTAAGCCCGGCAGTACATGTACATCATAAAGCTCTTTTACTGCATTTTGATACTCGAGAATACCTTCCACTTGCTTTGTCCTCAAATTTACAATTGCAACTCCTGCAATTGGATTTTTGGAAGCAATAGGCATTTTACCAAAATCCTTACTATCCTCCCTGATCTTGGATAAACCGATGAATAGAAAGCCATTGTAGAACGACATCCCCCGGGCAAATCCGGGCACTTCACAGATCAATTCGTTTGACTTGGAAGGAACATGATACTTCCATAGCTCGCCTTTTGCGGATTGAAGATAGAAAATATCATCTCCTGTCAACCGCGGACTATGCGGCATGGCCAAACCATCGAGAATGATCTCATTTGACTCTACATCCATCAGGATACCTCCATCCAGTTTCTGATCTCTCCACCCTCCAGGTTTATCAGATTGACCAAGCGCCGTGACATACTTGGGAATCCCATCCTTTAATGTCATTCCATTTAAATGACACCTATCACCTGGTCGAAGCTCAGAAATAAAATTTGGTTTCCATTTGGGAAGAAAACTAAACCGTGGATCCAACTGAGCAATACATGAAAACTGGGTAATAACTGCCCATAGTCCACCTTTACCATAAGAAATATCGTGTGTGTCAACGCCACCGGTGTACCAGGATGAACGAGGAAGGTAGAGGGAGTCATAAACGTCTTTCTTTTGAGGATAAGATTTTCCCGCGTTATTAGATCGGTGGGTGAGAATAATTTCCGACATACAGGCTACCGCAAGATGCTTTCCATGAGATGCCACACCCATTGGCTTCCTGAAGTTTCTTGGGAGTTGAATGAGTTTGTCTTCGCTTTGCGGACTAAAAATCACTACTTTCCCAGTTTGATATGTACTCAAAACAAGACTGCTCTTTAAAGCATGGAGTATAGTTGCGAAAGATTTGCTGTGTTTATAGGTGAATGGGTTTTCAAGTTCTGATCCCAGAGAATCCGGAGTTGACTCCATATTTACTTCCTGATTTAGTAAACAGTGAATTTATCATCTTTTTATTCAGATGTAAAATTCAGCTGATTATACATTCAAAAGAGATATTAAATTATTATACTAGTTTTTTGATGCTGAAGAGATATGACGACCTTTAACCCAGTCGAAACGATTGAATTCCAATAAACGGGTTTCAGTTTCGTCATTAAAGATCTCTTCGATCACAATAAAGTGAAGGTGTTTATCAGGCGCGATATAACCTAAAAGAATATACTCCCATTCATTCCCATCCCACATGAATTTTAAAACATGGCATGAAATAATTTGCTCACCATGTCCGTAATCTGCTATTAGCGAACTCCTTTTTTGCTCATCAGCAACATAGTGGGCCGTTCGCTCCCACAGCTCTTCACGGTCTGTATAAGCATGAATAATTAGATCTCCATCTAATTGCGTGTGATCGTGCTTATGTTTGATCTTAAAATGATCAAAGGCATGTACCTGTGGGTCACTCACGTAAAATCCGGAATAAAATTGACCGGAAGAACAGAAAGCTGTAGTTAGTAGTAGTAGTGTGGTGATCTTTCTCATCGCTATAATTTTTTGATCGGTGGTTCAAAAATTCAATAGCTGTTGACTCTTCAATAATATTAATATTTCATGAAAAGAAACTCCAATAATCGTCGATTGGCATATCTACTTCGATAAATCAAAGAAATAGCTCAACCAACCCTTTTTCCGATAAATTTTCAAGAGCAGGAACTTAATTTATATATTGGGCCTTCTCCCAAAATACAAATAGCCTCACAGAATGAAATTCGGTACAAAAGCGCTTCATGCTGGCATAGAACCAGATCCATCTACAGGTGCAATCATGACCCCTATTTTTCAAACCTCTACATATGTCCAGGAAGGCCCGGGCATTCATAAAGGGTATGAATATGCCAGAACTAAAAACCCAACACGAACAGTCTTGGAAAACAACATTGCAGCTCTGGAGAATGCGAAATTTGGAAGGTGTTTTGCCTCCGGAATGAGCGCTACAGAAACCGTGATAAAAACCTTGCTTCCGGGGCATGAAGTTATTTGTACAGGAGATTTATATGGTGGCAGTTTTCGTCTCTTTACAAAGGTTTTTGAACAATTTGGGATAAAGTTCACCTTCGTAAATATGAAAGATCCAAAGAATGTTGAGGATGCAATTACAGATAAAACCAAACTTCTTTGGGTTGAAACACCCACCAATCCGATGATGAGTATCATCGACATTGAAGCTATTAGTAAGATTGGTAATAAACATGGAGCAAAAGTGGCTGTTGACAACACCTTTGCATCTCCTTATTTACAAAACCCATTGGATCTGGGTGCTGATATTGTCATGCATTCCGTAACCAAATACATCGCCGGTCACTCAGATGTAATCATGGGATTTTTGGGAACCAATGATCCCAAAGTGGATGAACAATTTGGGTTTATTCAGAAATCCAGTGGAGCTATCCCTGGTCCGCAAGATTGTTTTCTTGTTCTCAGGGGTATAAAAACCCTTCATCTGCGTATGCAAAGACATTGTGAGAATGGAAAGATTGTTGCCAACTATCTTAAAAAACATCCAAATGTAGATAAGGTCTTCTGGCCCGGTTTTGAAGATCATCCAAATCATGACATAGCCAAAAAACAAATGCGTGGATTTGGTGGGATGATTTCTTTCATTCAAAAAGAAGATACGATTGAAAAAGCCAATGAAACGCTAAGAAAGTTCAAGCTCTTTAGTTTGGCAGAATCTCTTGGGGGCGTAGAATCACTGGTCGGCCATCCGGCAACTATGACACATGCAAGCATTCCAAAAGAGCAACGGATACAAAGAGGGTTGACTGACTCACTCATCAGGCTTAGTGTGGGTATTGAAGATATAGACGATCTGATAGCAGATCTTGAGCAAGCGATAAAATAACTTAGGTAGCTAATCAAACAATAAACCCCGCTGATGCGGGGTTTTTTATGCTAAGTCGAAAAGACCTTATTTCGAGATTAGTAGTGAATCGATGGTATGAAGATAGTGACTATATTCGGAGGAATAGTTTTAGTTTCGACTAACCCACACAGACCTTCTATCATGGGGGAGAAATTACTCGATGAATAAAATATGAATAAACTCAAACAGGCATTTGATCAGCTAATACATTCGTTAATGATACAGCTGACCTTTCATCATTTCAAGAAAAACCTGGCGTTGCTCACTGTCTGGATAATCATCATTGCTGCGTTTTCGGGTGGACTGGGAAAGGTGTATGGAATTCACTATTTGTTTCTGGATCCGGAATACCTGGGCTCGGTTAGTTTTTGGAGTTTCTTTATTGTTGGACTTGCTTTTGGTAATCTTATCATGGCCTGGCATATCACCACCTATATTCTTGATGGTCACCGTTTTAGATTTATTGGTGTTTTACAGAGGCCTTTTACCAAATTTTCCATCAACAACAGCCTGATACCGATTGTTGCCTTGGTCATTTATATCATTTTTTTGGTTCAGTTTCAAGTGGAAAATGGCCTGGCGGAAACATCGGTGATAATCTTATATGTGCTTGGGCTCTTATTGGGAATTGTAGCTATGCACCTTTTGATGATCGTTTATTTCCGATTTACCAATAAGGATATTTTTATCTTTCTGGCAGGATCGCTGGATAGAAGACTTAGAAAAAATGTATTGAGCAGGGATCGGGTGATGAGCAGAGTGCGGGAAAATAAAGCTGACGAGTATAATGTCACCAATTATCTCGATTTGAAACTGAACAGGAGATCAACAGCCCACATTGTCGATTTTCCCAATAGAGAAGCGATTCTTCGCGTATTCGATCAAAACCACTTTAATTCTGTAGTGGTGGAGCTTTTTATAATAGCGATTATTCTTCTTTTAGGATTCTTTATGCATATAGAGTTTCTTCAAATACCTGCTGCCGCTAGTTCCCTGTTGATTTTTGCCATTGCAGTTATGCTGGTAGGTGCAATCAGCTACTGGTTCAAAGGATGGGGGCTCACATTTGCTCTTGGCATTTTCGTATTGGTAAATACTGGTGTAAAAACCGGTTTAGGCAAGGGAATCAATGAAGCAACTGGCCTTAATTACGATACGGTGAAAACAGATTACAGTGTTGATAATTTATTAAAGGTCCATTCAAAAGAGCAATACATCCACGATAAGCTCCATATGCTGGAAACATTGGAAAACTGGAAAGCCAAGTGGAAAAACCCGAAGCGACAAAAGATGGTATTTCTATGTGTAAGTGGTGGTGGCCAAAGAGCAGCTTTATGGGCGGTTACTTCCTTATTGAAAGCTGATAGTGCTCTTAATGGGTCTCTTATGGATCAAACTTTTCTGATCACCGGGGCTTCAGGTGGTGTAATTGGTGCTGCTTATTACCGGGAAATGCTCAGACGAAATTTTGACATCTCAAAAAAAGAAAATAAAAAGGAATTACTTGACAGAATGGGCAAGGACAATTTGAATCCAGTCATTTTTGGATTGCTGGTAAATGATCTGTTCTTTAAAATTAGAACTCATGAATATGCAAACAGAACCTATAGTGTTGATCGTGGCTTTGTATTTGAGAAAAACCTGAATAGAAATCTGGGCTATACACTCAATTATCAGATTGAGGATTATAAACAAGCTGAAGTCACTGCAAAAATCCCAACCTTAATTATGTCACCAACCATCGCAAATGATGGTCGGAAACTTTACATCTCTTCACAACCAATTTCTTATATGGGCGTCTCCTCGGCGGTATTAGGGGAAAAAGAGCATAAAATTAGAGGAGCCGATTTTCAAGCACTTTTTAGTGCCAACGAACCTGAAAAGCTAAGCTTCCTTACCGCACTAAGGATGTCTGCCTCTTTTCCTTACATTACTCCGAATATAAGCTTACCGGCAGAGCCAAGAGTGGAAATTATGGATGCTGGGATTTCTGACAATTTTGGTGTTTCTGATGCGATTAGGTTTATCAATGTATTTCAGGATTGGATAGCTGAAAATACGGGGGGAGTTGTTTTTCTGATTGTGCGGGATACAAAATCAAATGCGCCAATTGAAAAAAGACCAAACCCATCTGTAATCGATAGACTCACCTACCCTATTGCGAGTGTCTATAATAACCTTACCAATATGCAAGACATCAATAATGATTTTCGCCTGGAGCAAATGAGGTCATGGTTTGATGGGCCAATGGATATCATAGAGGTAGCTTACGATTCTTTCGAAAAAGGAGAAAAGACCTCTGAGATTGAACGTGCTTCTTTGAGTTGGCACCTTACAGCCAAAGAAAAGCAACACATCATTGAGAATATTAATATTGAAAGCAATAAGGTTGCGATTAAAAAATTACAGGATTTACTTAAAAACTCATCAAATCCTTAAATCGGGAAGTTTGTCTTCTGCTTACTTCTACCTCCGTTCCGTCTTTTAAGTACAGCCGGATTGTGCCACTGAACCATGGCTCAATTTTATCTATCCACTTCATGTTGATGATTTGCTGCCGATTGGCCCGGAAGAAAACTTTGGGGTCTAGCCTGCTCTCCATGTACTGGAGGGTTTTTGGAATCATCGGCTTATGCTCCTCAAAGTAGATCCGTGTGTAATTATCCCAAATTTCAAAAAGACGAACATCTTTTAGGGTAACAAACCAGCATTTCTCACCATCCTTTACAAAAACCTGACTATTCTCATTAAGTACATCTTTTGGAGAATCATCCTTTTCTATGTTTTCCCTTACCCTTTGAAGAGCTATTGATAAACGATCATCAGTGACAGGTTTTTTCAAGTAATCCAGTGCATTGTAATCGAAGGCTTTGATCGCATATTCGCTATATGCTGTGGTGAAAATTATCTGTGGTACTTCATCCAGCATCTCCAGTAGCTCGAATCCATCCTTATCAGGCATTTGAATATCCAGGAAGACAAGGTCGGGTTTTAGCTCTTCAATCAGTTTTTTTGCGTTATCTGCATTTTCGGCTTCTCCGATTACTTGGACGTCTTTATGGTTCTTCAGTAAAAACTGAAGTTCTTGACGAGCCAAGCGGGTATCATCTACAATTAATGCCTTCATTTTTCTATTGGTAATTTTAATCTTGATCGTACCATATTTCCCTGTTGAGCCAACTCCAAATCTGGCTCACTGTCGAATAATATCCTAATCCGTTCGGTTGCATTCCTAAGCCCTATTCCATTCCCAACATTTTTCTTAAGTTTTCCTGTATTGCTTACTTCCAAAACAAGATTGTTATCTTCTTTATCAATAGAAACAAGGATGTCTCCCCCGTTTTTGATCTGTGAGATACCATGCTTCACTGCATTTTCTGCCATCAGTTGGATTAACATTGGTGGGATTTTACACATACCCAGTTCATCATTAGACAGAATCTCATAATGCAACCTGTTTTCATAATGAATGCTTTCCAGTTCCAGGTATTTATTCACAATCTCAAGCTCTTCTTTCACAGTTACCATTTCGTTGTTGTTAAACTGGATTGAGTATCGTAATAGCTCCGATAAATGGGACACCATATCCCTGGCCTTCATGTGATCTTCTAAAATCAAAGCTCTGATATTATTCAAAGCATTGAACAAAAAGTGTGGGTTGATCTGAGCTTTTAGGGCGATCAACTCTGCATCTTTTACTGCCGTTTGTAACCGCCACTTTTCTACCTCTTCTTTCTTATAGTTTCTAAAAAAATAGATGATTAAGTATACTGCCGTCCAAAGGGCGAAATAGACAAAAGTTTGGAATGCAAAAAGGAAAAAAACGGTAATACTGAACTTTTCAATATCAATGATTTCCGTAGTAAGAGTAGTATATCCTACTACTATACCATTTGCCAGTAGTGATAGAACAATCAATGTAGGAATCAGTCGCAGAATTAACTTTTGAATCTTGAGTTTCAACCAACCATCCGACTTTATTTTATATCTCAGCAAATGAGTGGAAAGGAACATGACCCCTGCACTAAAGAACTGAGCCAGGATTACCCAAAAATCAACATTTTCATAGAATAGAAGTGCTACCCCCACACCAATTAAAGCGTAGGTAAACCATCCAATAGATTGTAGAAGCCAGTACGAATTGTTTCGGGTCATATCTAATTTCTTGGGACAAAGAAAAACGATGCAAAGCTTCTGTACCCCAGGCTTTAAGGCGAATGGTCATTACCAACAGATGAGTGGAAATAAAAAGCCCGTCTACCAAATGCAGACAGGCTTTATCATGAATTTTTCTTTTTTTACAAAAAATTATCGACCGGCGTGTATGGCATATCAAATGCATCGGCTACTCCTTTGTACACCACCTCACCATTGATCACATTCAATCCCAATTTCAACTCTTTGCTATCATTACAAGCCTGCTTCCATCCTTTATTAGCAAGTTGAATTGCGTATGGAAGTGTAGCATTGGTTAATGCTAAGGTAGACGTGTAAGGTACAGCACCCGGCATGTTCGCTACGCAATAGTGAACTACATCATCAATGATATAGGTTGGGTTTTCATGAGTCGTCGGCTTACATGTTTCAATACAACCACCCTGATCCACAGCAACGTCAACCAGGACTGTACCTGGCTGCATTTCTTTCAACATATCTTTGGTTATCAAGTTAGGCGCTTTTGCACCCGGTATTAATACAGCTCCAATAATCAAATCATGTGTGCTGATTAGTTCGCGAATATTGTATTCGCTACTCATGAATGTGTTTACATTAGCTGGCATGATATCATCCAGATACCTAAGACGCTGTAAGTTCAAGTCCAGAATAGTTACATCAGCTCCCATTCCTGCTGCCATTTTAGCTGCATTGGTACCAACGATACCTCCGCCAAGAATCATCACCTTAGCCGGACGTACACCAGGAACACCTCCTAATAATATACCTCTACCTTTTAATGGTTTTTCTAAATATTTTGCCCCTTCCTGAACAGACATACGACCGGCAACTTCAGACATAGGAATCAAAAGAGGAAGCGATCGATCAGGCATTTCTACTGTCTCGTAGGCCAGACAAACAGCCCCACTATCAATCATAGCTTTTGTCAATGGCTCATGAGAAGCAAAATGAAAGTATGTGAAAATCAGCTGATCCTTTTTACACAGCTTATATTCCGGTTCAATAGGCTCCTTTACCTTAATGATCATCTCAGCAATTCCGTACACATCCTCAATGGTAGGAAGAATCTTGGCACCTGCTTCCTCATATTGATCATCCGTGAATCCACTTCCTTCACCAGCTGTGGCTTGAATATAAATTTCGTGACCTCTTTTTGTAAATTCCACTACTCCTGATGGAGTTACTGCCACTCTATTCTCGTTATTTTTTATCTCTTTTGGAACGCCTATTATCATCGTATTATTTGTTATGGGATGGCAAATATAGGAAGTGTGTTTTAGAGAAAAACTAACATTTTAAAATACAAAATAAGCATGAAAGGAAAATCAAATATCACAATATATAATACCGATTAATTCGAATTAATAGAATTAAATATCGAACATATTTAAACATGGCCTGTATATCATAGTTTTATATGGGAATTCAAGCTTTCATAAGTAGTTGATTTTATGTACTTTTGAAAGTGGTCAGGTGTCAATAAACCCAAAAATCATTCATTATGAGCGAGGCGAAAAACAAAATCAAACTTCCTGTATCCAAGCAGGAAATTCTTAACGATTATAAACTTGCTGTTGAAAGTAGGGAAGCCAGCCTGATTGGAAGGAAGGAAGTATTCATGGGGAAAGCAAAGTTTGGAATTTTTGGCGATGGGAAAGAGTTGCCTCAGATTGCGATGGCCAAGTATTTCCAGAATGGCGATTGGCGTTCGGGCTACTACCGTGACCAAACGTTCATGATGGCAATTGGACAGTTAAATACCCAACAGTTTTTTGCTCAGCTATATGCACATACGGATGTAGAAGCTGACCCAGCCTCAGCAGGCAGGATGATGAATGGCCATTTCGCGACAAGATACCTTAATAGCAAAGGTGAATGGCTTACTCAGACAGACAAAAAAAATAGCAGTGCAGATATTTCTCCAACAGCCGGACAGATGCCACGTTTGCTGGGATTAGCTTATGCTTCAAAGCTCTATCGTGAAAACAAGACCCTGGAGGAATTTGAAGATTTCTCGATCAAAGGAAACGAGGTGGCATTTGGTACCATTGGAAATGCTTCAACTTCAGAAGGGCACTTCTGGGAAACAATGAATGCAGCCGGTGTGCTTCAAGTCCCAATGGTGATGTCAGTTTGGGATGACGGGTTTGGGATATCTGTCCCGCAAAAGTATCATACCATTAAAGAAAGTATCTCAGAAGCATTGAGCGGTTTCCAAAAGACTAAGGATAAACCCGGATTTGAGGTGTTTAAAGTGAAAGCCTGGGATTACATTGCTTTGTTGGAGACCTATAAAAAAGCAGTAGAAGTTTCAAGAAAAACACATACGCCATGCTTGATTCATGTCATTGAGGTAACACAGCCACAAGGACATTCTACTTCCGGTTCTCATGAGCGATATAAATCGAAAGATCGCCTGAGTTGGGAAAAAGAGCATGATTGCCTCCTAAAAATGCGTGAATGGATTCAGTCCGAAAAAATGGCTTCAGCTGACGAACTGGATCAAATAGAGAAAGAAGCTAAACAAGCAGCCAAACAAGCAAAAGACAATGCCTGGAAAGCGTATAGTTCTGAGATCAAAAAGGATGTTGAAGAGGTGTTGAACCTTATTGACAAAGCTGGGATTTCATCCTCGAAAAAGTCAGAAATCACTAAAATAACAGATGAACTTAGAAAAGAATTAAATCCTGAGAAGTCACACATCGTACGTGCATGTAAAAAAACGCTACGACTCTTAAGAAACGATCAATCTTCAGATAAGCAAACGCTACATAGCTGGCTCGATGAGAAATCTGCTATTTATAGCGAACAGTTTAATTCAAAACTATACAGTGAGTCAGCAGATTCTGCATTAAATATTGAAACTATACCGGCACAATATTCCGAAAACAGCGAATTAGTTGACGGGCGGGAGGTGCTTAATGCATGTTTTGACCACTTACTTGCAAGTGACCCCCGGATTTTTGCATTCGGAGAAGATGTGGGCAAAATCGGAGATGTAAATCAAGGGTTTGCAGGCTTGCAAGAAAAATATGGAGAACTGAAGGTTACGGATACTGGGATTCGGGAAACAACCATCATTGGTCAGGGGATAGGCGCTGCGATTCGTGGCTTACGTCCAATAGCTGAAATCCAGTATCTGGACTACCTGCTTTATGCAATCCAGACACTTTCAGATGATCTTGCCACTTTGCAGTACAGAACCTATGGAGGGCAAAAAGCTCCATTAATTATCAGGACAAGGGGGCACAGGTTGGAAGGAGTATGGCACTCTGGTTCACCGATGGGCATGATCCTTAACTCTATAAGGGGCATGTATGTCCTGACACCAAGAAATATGACCCAGGCTGCCGGGTTCTATAATACACTTATGTCTTCTGATGATCCAGCGTTGATTATTGAATCATTGAATGGATATAGACTTAAAGAGCGAGTGCCTGATAACCTTACAGAGTTTAAGCTTGCATTGGGCGAGCCTGATATCTTAAGAGAAGGAACCGACGCTACTATTGTTACATATGGATCTACATGCAGGGTTGTGATGGAAGCAGCTAGTCAATTGGCGGAAGAAGGGATTGAAGTCGAGGTTATTGATGCCCAGACACTTATTCCTTTTGATAGACCTCAAATGATCGTCAAGTCACTTGAGAAAACGAACAGGCTAATTGTTGTTGATGAAGATGTTGAAGGTGGCGCTTCGGCCTTTATCATGCAGCAAATACTTGAAAGGGATAATGGGTATTTCTACCTTGATTCCAAACCGCTGACAATTACAGGGAAAAATCACAGGCCTGCTTATGGAAGTGATGGGGATTATTTCTCAAAACCGAATGTTGAAGAAGTTTTTGATAAGGTGTACAACTTAATTTCGGAAGTCAATCCCGATAATTACCCGACACTTTACTGAGTAATGTCAGCAAGGATAAATTCTGGAGTAAAAACTTCGTTACTTTTATTCCCTGCCCGGTCGTACACATAAAATTTCAACCTGATTATATCATCAACGAATGCAACTCTGAAAAGTGCCGATTGCATTGCATAGGTGATTGTACCAGCATTACCTTCAGGATCATATAATGGAATTCTCCCATTAAAAAAACCTATATCGCATAGTTCTGTTTGGAATATATCCTGAAAATTAAGTGGGACAAAGTTCTCTCCTACCTTCTTCTG
The DNA here is from genome assembly GCF_040220215.1 of Ekhidna sp. Taxonomy (GTDB): domain Bacteria; phylum Bacteroidota; class Bacteroidia; order Cytophagales; family Cyclobacteriaceae; genus Ekhidna. The sequence goes on along the minus strand of NZ_JAVJTR010000027.1, from coordinate 133,530 downwards.
AAATTCCACAATGAAATTAAAATGGGTTTCAACTCTCACTACCGGTAAAGTAGTATTTATTCTTTGAGCATCAGTAGAAGGAATCAAACTCGAATTTCCACCAAACACATAAGGTGTCAATGTGGTGTTAGCCAATAAAACTCCTTCTTGATTTGCTAAACCCGGGCATGCAAATGGAATATCAGCGACATCTTCTGAGAAAAACTGTTTATCAAATGCAAAAATCGGATAATCTGAATCAGACTGATCTACAATTATATTATTTCCGGAAATACCTAATAAAATGAAATTCTGAGTTATCAAAGGAGCCAAATAAATCGGCGGAACTACCTCATTGATATTACCTTCTGTTATAACCGTATCTCTGGAATCAAGATAAACATCAAATTCATGATACGGTGGCAATATATCCTGATCTTTAATGATCCCCAGATCGCCATTACCATCTTCGAAAGAAAATTTTATCACCAAAGTGTCTGCAGCCCTGCTTGATCCAATATTTGGGCCATCAACAAAATAGATATCTTCCAGAGCTATATTAGGTGTATCAGGAAAAATATCTTTGTCAAAGCATCCCGTAAAAAGTATAGCTGGCGTTATCCAAATGATGTATAGAAACCTTTTCATATGATGAAAACAAAAATAATCTACATTGCCCCTAATGAAACAAAAACATGAGTTTCGCAGAAGAGTTTAAACATAAGATTTTTCACGTTAACGAAGAAACATTTGAGGATAGTTCACTAGCAGCTTTTGATTATCAGTATCATCAGTGCCAAATCTATCGAGCCTACTGTGACCAATTAACTAAGAACCCTGAAAATGTTACTCATTTACATGATATCCCATTTCTTCCAATTCAGTTCTTCAAAAATCATGCTGTAAAATCAGGAGAATGGCAAGAAGATAAAATTTTCAAAAGTAGCGGCACCACCGCTACTGGTAGGAGCATCCACTATATCAAGGATTTGAAATACTATCATCATGTATCTAAAACTGCTTTTGAAAATGAAGTTGGTGATTTATCTCAGTTTAGCATTAAAGCCATTCTTCCTTCATATAAGGAACAAGGCGATTCATCATTGATTAATATGGTAGATCATTTCATGAATTTTAGTTTACCAAATTCTGGATATTACTCAGGCAATGAAAATGATTTCAATGGAAATAATGATGAAAAAAAATTGGTAATCGGGGTTTCATTCGCTTTGCTAAGCATGGCTGAAAAAAATATCTCCTTGAAAAACTCAATCGTGATGGAAACAGGCGGTATGAAGGGCAGGCGCAGAGAAATGACCCGTGCAGAATTGCATAAACAATTAAAAGATGGCTTTTCAGTAGATCATATATGGTCAGAATATGGAATGACCGAGCTTCAAAGCCAAGCATATGGAATAGATGGGGAATTCAAGTTCCCACCTTGGGCCAAAACGCTTATAAGGGATATCAATGACCCTTTTGAATATTTTCCACTGGGTAAGACCGGAGGTGTTAACGTCATTGATTTAGCCAATATTGACTCTTGCTGCTTCATAGAAACAAAAGATCTAGGCAGACATGAAAAGGATTTTTTTCAAATTCTTGGTCGTTTTGATAATAGTGATATTCGTGGATGTAACTTACTGATTTAGCGAAAAGAATGAAATATTTTAGCTGAATCGATGTTGTATAGTAGAATATTTCTCCTATTTTTGAAGGGTTAGTTAACTAAATAGCTTTGCTCATCGAATAAAACCGCTTATGAAATTGAAACTTACAATACTAGCAGTAATTATCCTTGCCATGAGTGCATGTACTCAAAGAACATGCCCTACTTATGCTCAGGAAGACACTAAAGAAGTAAAAACAGAGCAAGCTAACGCTTAAGCTTCAACGTATTTCTTTACATCCCCTTCTGTGATTGTGTCTTGCGACATGATGACCAGCCTTTCTACTACGTTTCTCAATTCTCGAATATTCCCGGTCCAGTCATATTTCCCTAATTGACTAACCGCATCCTTGTGTAACGATTTTTTAGCCGAACCATACTCAGTAGCCACCTGCTCGAGAAAATGCTCCACCAATAATTCAATATCTTCTTTTCTCTCCCTTAAAGGCGGTACGGTTATAACCATTACACTTAGACGATGATATAAATCTTCCCTGAAACTACCCTGCTCGATTTCTTTCTTTAGGTTTTTATTGGTTGCAGCTAAGACCCGGACATCTACATTTATAGTTTTATCTCCTCCTACTCGTGTGATCTTTTTATCCTGTAAAGCACGGAGAACTTTGGCTTGAGCAGATAAACTCATGTCGCCTATTTCGTCCAAAAATAGGGTTCCTCCATGCGCTTGTTCAAACTTGCCTATTCGCTGCTTATGAGCAGATGTGAAAGATCCTTTTTCATGACCAAACAATTCACTTTCAATCAATTCTGATGGAATAGCTGCACAATTAACTTCGATCAGGGGTGACTTACTACGCATGCTTTTTTCGTGAAGCCAGCGAGCAACTAACTCTTTTCCCGTTCCGTTTTCGCCTGTTATCAAAACACGCGCTTCAGTTGGCGCCACCTTTTCAATCGTAGCTTTCACCTCCCTTATGCACTCAGATTCACCAATTATCTCATTGCCTTTGCTTACCTTTTTTCGAAGTACCTTGGTCTCTGTGCTAAGCTTTGAGCTTTCAATAGCATTTCTGACCGTCACTAAAATCCGATTCAAATCAGGCGGTTTTTGAATAAAATCATACGCCCCCTTTTTTGTTGCCTCTACAGCTGTATCAATTGTTCCATGAGCTGATATCATAATGAATGGCACATCTACGCCTTCTTCTGATACCTTATTGAGTAGTTCAATGCCATCCATTTTTGGCATCTTTATATCGCATAGCACCAGGTCTATTTTTTCATCTTCCAATTTATCCCAGGCTGCTTCTCCATCTTCTGCAGTTATCACTTCATATTTCTCCTCCTGAAGAATATCGCTTAATGCATCTCGGATGCTCTTTTCATCATCTACGATTAGTACTTTCGCCATTTTAAATTTTTGAACTTGTTATACAAAAAGCAAGCCAGTAAGCCGGGTTCTGTTTTATCCCACCATTTATCTAGTCCGCCAACTGACGGATCAAACGACCTACCCAACCCTACTCGAGCGAGCAGCTCTCAAATGTAGGACCTATTTGGTCTTTCAGCGCGTAAGGTTTACCATGCGATCCATGTCACCATTGATCCGGTGAGCTCTTACCTCACCTTTTCACCTTTTCCCATCCCGAATATTCGGGACAGGTAGTTTATTTTCTGTGGCACTATCTCTATCCGCCAATCGACGGACGCTTCCGCTTAAGAAGTACGCTGCTCTATGCTGCCCGGACTTTCCTTCCCCCGCTAGCTAGCGGGGAACGATGGGTCGGCTTGCGTTGCAAAAGTATTAATGAATATCCTTACCCGTGATCTTTAATTCCCAATCATCTGCATGTTGAGCGATTTCCTGAATCATTTCTTTGACCATTTTATCTTTTAGGTTGACCAAAAAATTAATTGCTTCCACTTTTAGAAAACCATCCTCTGTTATGAATTTGGTATAAGGGTAGTCTTTTGAGGCGGCTAAGCAATCTTTAAAGGGAATATCATACGTGAGCTCACACACTTTTGATTTTAGGTGGACAACCTCTCTCCCATAGCCAGTATGCTCTACTATATGACCAGTTACTGTTTGAAACCTGCCTCTTTTTAAGGGAACAATGATAACTGATTGAGTGTCATCGTATTCGCGATATTCTCCTCCTATTTCTTTGGCATAAGACTGGCTAAATTTTCTGTAATTCATGGCGATTTGGATTTATCTTGTCTTAAGATAATGATTCCTCAACGAATTACATACTATAAGTGCTTAATAGATACTCGTTGAATCGCTTGCAGACTTTTTCTTTTTAGGCTCATTTTCGGCTTCCTCTTCTTCCTCTCTGCGCAACAACGCCTCATCCCGTTTCATTGTAAGAAGCTCAGTAATATCATTAAAACTATGCACAAAGCGTAAGCTAATACCTGTTTCCTGATTTTGTTGATTATTATTGACTTGAATTCGCTGATCGGTGTTTCTGAAAACCTTGGCTCTTAACCTACCGTCTTTCGTCAGGCTATATTCTACAGACCAGTCACCTACAATGTCGTTTAAGACATTGTCATTGTTATCATTTTGATCTCCAAAATCCCCACCCCTGGTTACTTTGAGCCTCCCGTTTAGGAATGTGTATGCAAAGCGAAGTTGAAATGTATTGAATGCATCGTTGTTTAGGTCGGCAAGGTTTACTTCCACCTCCAGATTTTCATCTATCTGACTGACCAAATAGCTTACCTGGCTTGAAAGGAATTCACTAACACTGTTGCCTACACTACCTCCGGCACTAAGAGTGAAACTTTCCCGGGGAGAAAATCTCTTAAGAAAAAGCAAACTAATCACCTGCCTTTTCAACTCCTGCTCATTGCTCGTTATTTGAGTAAGCTCCGGGATATTTTCCCTAGTGGCATCTGATTCATTTTGAAGCTCTAGATCAAAGTCGATCTGAGGAGATAACATTCCTCCTTCTATTCTAAGAACAACAAGTATTGGTACTTTATTAGCTAAATCATTTGGATCTTGTTCATTAAGGTTTTTTAAACTTTCGAATGAAGCCCTTTGTAGATAAGTGGCATCTAAATCAAGAGTAGCATTATAGGGATCACCATACCAAGTGATCATGCTTCCCGGAACAACATCAAATTCCTTATTGAGCAAGTTTGGAACGGTGAAATTATAGGCTCCTTCAGTGATTTCGAGCGGGCCAAACATGTGGAACTCGCCATCGGTATCAAGTCGTAATTTTAAATTCCCTCTTCCTCTCCCCCTTATTATATCTCCGGTTTTAATATCGAAGATGAGTTCACAATAGGCGTCCGGGGTTACGTCAATGTCAAATTCAAGGGTTAATCCGGATATTTTAAAGTCATCTTCAACAGTAACGCTGGTAGTATCCTTCAAATCAATAAAAGTAATATAATCCTCCTGACCAACGCTCGTCCCTTCGGATATGGGCACAAAAAATCGTGTGTCGGGTTCAGTTCTAATGTTAGCATTTACATTAAGATCATTAAGGGGCCCAGTAACGTTAATTGTTCCAGTCCCATAGGCCGAACCATAATAGAGGTTATTATCGAGAGATGTTGTATTGAGAAACTCAAAGTTATTTGCCCTCATTTCAATATTGGCATTAAAGTCTGCGAAAGAATTATGTCTAATTGATCCGGTCACAATCGCGCTCGATCCCTTACGATCAGTGAGATCAAAATTTACCAATCGGATATTATTTGGATCAAAGTCAATGCGCCCATTAAAAGAATAAGCTGTGTTTAAGTAAACAACAGTCACATTACCATTTTGAATATTACAGCTACCAACAGCTCTTGGGTCGGCTGCTGCACCTGTTACTTTTAATGAGCCACTGGCATATCCTCCAATACTTTCGAAATTTTTAATCAAAAACGGTTCTGCCATTTTTAATTCAGCTTTATCAAAGGTCACATCAAAGTCGAGTTGTTCTGATTTATGGGTAGGGTAGTAATAGCCTTCTACCTGAATGGCGCTTACATTCTTTCGCTCAACCTCTACCTTCGTGTAGACGCTCTGGTCAGAGGAGTTCCAATTAGAGGATCCACTTACATCACCTACGTCCAAGTCTCCATATTTTAAATTCTTCAGCAGAAAGCCACCGTCAAACTTGAAGGGGTCACCTTTACCCTGTCGAAAGACTTTAAAATTCCCATTTAAAAAACCAGATATGGATGCACTTGAGAACAGCTCTGCTTTATTCATGTTCAAGTCCTCGGTCGATATATTGATGGATGTGGGTATTGAATCCGCATAAATCCCTTCAACTAGAATGGATTCGCTAGCATCATAGATTTCCATATTAAAAATCTCCATAGCATTGTCCGTAAAGACAATCCTGTTTGAAGGATTGAAAGTCCATGTATCTGCTAGCAATTTAATCTCCGAAGGACGCATTTTTAGGACAACAGAATCCTTAAATAGATTCATTGAACTTTCCAGCCTGATATTACTGGAAGTTTCCGGTTGACTAATTAAAGTGGTGAGATCGATTTGATTGTCATACCAAACACCCTCCAATAGTAGGTTTTCTGTATTTGGCATACCATTAATCACCTGCTTTTCAGACTGAATAATAAAGCTTGTAAGAATATCTGAAGCATCCAGATCTCTGGACCCGTTTATCTCAAGGCTTGGGGCGTGAAATTCATTCTCCCCCATAAAAAGCGTATCTGATCTGACATAAAGAGAAATATTTACGTTTTTACTTTTTCGGAAAGTAGATTCAATAACAGTATTTCCCCCCAGCGCAATAGGCAGGTTCAATGAGTCTATGTAACTGGAGATGTTCTTTATCTCAGCATTAAGGGTCAACTTATAATTCTCACCACTATCCACTAATTGAGAAGTATCCTTTCTAAGATTCAATTTTTCTGAATAGCCTGCCACCATCATCGGAATATCAGCGATAACATCAGTGATTTTGAAATCACCTTTTATTGTTGTGATGAGTCCTGGCAAGGCAAGTTTAATATGCCTTAAGCTATCTTCAATATCAGCTGTAAATCGAATGGAATCCAAAAAAAGCTTTCGATTATTCAGAACTAAAAGACCTGAGTCAAATGCCAACTTTCCGGTGAAATCATCTATATCCAGATTTTTTAACTCAATATTCAAATGACCACTACCAGAAATAGCTCTTGAAGTCAGGTGGAGTTTCTGAGCTTCAAGTTTATTCACTTGCACATTTACGGATAGTAAATCCTCTTCTTGACGAAAGTCTATTTGTGCGGCTCCTTTTAAGTTGCAATTTGGATCTTGGATTGAAAAACTGCCTTCAAAGAAATTCTTAGCAAACTTCCCGTCTGCTTCAATGCTATCATATTCATAACCTTTTAACCCGCTTTGATAAACCAGCGCTTTTAAATCAAACTCAGCATTTTCAGGCTTTACCCCTCTTCCATTAATACTTGCTTTTAGATTTACTCTTTGGATCAGCTCATTTTTAAAAAATGCGCCCACATTGACATTTTTAAATTCAAGGTTTCCATCATATGACATTTGAGACACATCCTTCGGGATTTTTATATTAATATCTGAATGTACTGATCCCTGATTAGTAACAAAATCACCTCTAGCTACAAAATCATGCAGGAAACCGGCAAAACTTCCAGTAAAATCAATCTTGCCCATTTGTTTAAGGTTGTTGGTATAGTCACCAATGTAGGGCCTCAGGTCTTCTGGAATTACATGCGAATCTGTGAGATCAGCTAAAATGAAAGTTTTGGAAAGATCAGGCAATCCAAAACAACTTATACCTCCTATTAGATAGGAGTTGCCATATCCGAATTTTGTTTCTTCAATGTTAAAATCACCAACCGTTCCCCAAATAATACCATCTATGGTAATATCTTCCTTTACCAAATCCAGACCAGTTACTATCCGCATATCACTTTTAGAAATTCTGGAATTATTAAAATGAAGAATGAACGAAACACTATCAACGAAGTGTCCAAAGTCATCTAATCCATTGTAAAAAAATTCAAGGCTGTCTGCAATATGACTGGTCGGTGTTCTTAAAATGAGATCATCGACACTAAGCGATTGGTTGCTCAGACGAAATTTGGTGCTGAACTCATTGATTTTAAAGTTTGAATAACGTTCCAAGCCACTAAACTGAATTAAGTCACCGTCTACCGTATCTGATCTGACTGAAAGCTCCCCAACTGAAATATCAGGAATCGAAAAGTCCAGGTTCGAGAAATCAAGTTTATCTTTATCATGCTCTTTCGATTCATTTTTTAAACTTAGATGGAGATTGGTAAAAATAATTTGCTCTATGTAGAGAGGTTTGGAAGCCTTTTTTACTGTATCCCGCTTTAGGGCATTCAAAAACTGAGAAAGGTTGAGCTTGGATAAACTGTCGTACTTGGTGAGTTTTAACCGGATATCTTTGGATTCAATTTCTTCAATACTGAGATAATCACCGTCTAAAAGATCTAAGATTTTATAGTTGACCATCATGTTACCTGAATAGATCAAAGTGTCATTCTCAAGGTCTTTTATAAGAATTTCTTCCAAATTGGCACGGTCAAGCCACGAAACTTTAACCCTGGATAAAGATATTTCATGATTCGTTTGCTCTGAAATGAAACCAAGCACCTTCTGTGCCAGAAATGTTTGTACAGGTTTAAGCTGCAAAAGCAGCATAAGAACCAGTAGCAGCATCAAAGAATAGAAGAAAAGGCCTGAAAAAACCTTCCAGAGCAACCTTCGAATGTACGATATAGTTATCTTGGCCTTCAAAAAAAGCAGTGGGGGTTATCTTAGGTATAGAGTCTTCTTGTGACGAAACTTCGGCATCAATATGTATAAACGGCAAAGTAATCAATAATGAGATTGCCAGCCAAGCTATTCATGAGCAGTACGGCGGTGTAGTACCCGAACTTGCCTCGAGAGAGCATCAGCGAAATATCGTGCCAGTTATAAACCATGTGCTCACCCACGCCAATATAAACGTAAAAGATCTCGATGGGATTGCATACACTCGTGGACCCGGTTTACTTGGAGCCCTTCTGATTGGATCTAGCTTCGCCAAATCAATGGCCGCATCACTCAACATCCCATTGATCCCTATCCACCATATGAAGGCACATGTTTTGGCTCATTTTATTGATGATCCAAAGCCTGATTTTCCATTTATTTGCCTGACGGTCAGTGGTGGGCATACACAAATCCTTAGAGTAAATAGTGCGACTAAAATGATCATCCTGGGGCAAACCCAAGATGATGCTGTTGGTGAGGCCTTTGACAAAGCTGCGAAATTACTGGGGTTGCCATATCCTGGTGGTCCCATGATTGATCAACTGTCAAAAGAAGGCGATCCAACAAGATTCGCATTTAATGAATCTGACATGCCTGATCTTGATTATTCGTTCAGCGGAATTAAAACCTCCATTCTATATTTTCTTCGAAAAGAAGTACAAAGAAATAACGAATTCATTTCAGAAAATCTTCATGATTTGGCAGCCAGCATTCAGCACACGTTGATTTCGATGCTGATGAAAAAGCTTGAACTGGCGGCCAGGCAGGAGGAAATTAATCAAATTGCAATTGCTGGTGGAGTCTCTGCGAATAGCGGATTAAGATATGCTTTGGAACAAGGAGCTAGCAAAAATGGTTGGAAGGTATTCATTCCCGACTTTCAGTATTGCACGGACAATGCTGGCATGATCGCCATCAGTGGATATTTACTTTACGAGCAAGGTGAATTTGGAGATTTAGCGGATAGTCCATTACCAAGAATGCCTTTTTAGCAACTCTATTATATATTTAAACAATGAGCAAGGATAAAAATAGATTTTCCAATAATATTCAAATTAAGAATCGTAAAGCAAGCTACGAGTTTGAATTTGTGGAAAAAGTGGAGGCAGGGATCATGCTGAAAGGCACAGAAATCAAATCCTTGCGGGAAGGAAAAGCAAGTATTCAGGAGGCCTATTGCTATTTCAAGAAAGATGAGTTGTTTATAAAAGGAATGAATATCTCACCCTACTCACAAGCAAGTTTTGAAAGTCATGAAATAACTCGAGACAGAAAGCTTCTATTAAAGAAAAAAGAGCTGGAAAAGTTCAAGTCAAAAATGGAAGAAAAGGGGTTGACAATTGTTCCATTGAGGATATACATCAATAGTCGGGGCTTGGCAAAACTGGAAGTAGCCCTGGCTAAGGGTAAAAAAATATATGATAAGCGGGATAGCATCAAGAAAAAGGACCAAAAAAGAGAATTGGAACGAATGAAAATATGACCTCATGAACACTGTACTGGTATTAAATCAAGATTACACACCTTTGACTGTTTGTTCAGTACAGCGAGCATTTATGCTGATTTTTCTAAAAAAAGCAGATCTCATTACTGAAGTGAGTGAAAGAAAGTTGAGATCTATCAGCAAGACGTTCCCATTTCCTTCAATTATAAAAGTTAAATATTACATCAGTCTACCCTATAAAGGGGTTGTAATGAGTCGTCACAACATCTTTAAGCGTGACGGAGGTAAATGTCAATACTGTGGTGTTAATAAAGATCTGACTATAGATCATGTAGTGCCCAGATCAAAGGGAGGTAAATCGACCTGGACTAATTTGGTAACTGCCTGCAAAAACTGTAATTCCCGAAAGAGCGACTTCACACTTGATAAGGTAGGCATGAAGCTACAAAAAGCACCAGTAAAACCTAACTACCTCACATTTCTGCGATTGAACAATGGGGCTTACAGGGATGATTGGACACCCTTCCTAAACCCTAAAAAGGTAAGCGCGTAACTTTACATAAAAACAATCTATGAAATACTATACTTTGATTCTTGCCGGAATTCTTGCTTTTGCCTGTAGCCCTCAGGATAACGATAAAGAATCCGAGCGAGAGGAAGCATTGGAACAATTTGATGAAAAGAAAAAAGAAATTGAAGAAGAGATCGAAAAGTTGAAAGAAGATTCCAAAGAGGCTGCAGAAGAAGCAAAAAGAGAAATCGAATCAGCGCTAAGAAAGCTTCAAAAACAAAGAGAGAAGGTGATCGATGAGGCAGATAAACTCAGAAAAGCCACTAAAAAGGAATTGGAAAACGCGCTTGAAGAAGCCAAAAAAGAATATGAACAATGGCTGAAAGAGAAGAAAAAGCAACTGGAAGATTAGAAGCAAAAACCCCTGTCGGAACCGACAGGGGTTTGATTTATATATTGAAAAAGTTATTAATCTTGAACTCCTCTTAAGGACTTATAAAGAATCTTTCTGGCATTCGCCTTTCTCAAGGTTTGCTCAACATCTGACACAATTCCCATCTTTACTTCATTGTCAATATTCAGAGCCATTGTAATACGATCTCTTTCAGCCTCAGAAAGTTTATCTTTCTCCTGATTCACAAAAAGAGTCAATTCATCAGGTTCCATGAAAACATCATTTGTCTGAATTCTTGGCTCTTCGCCGTATGTACCAATATTCTTTGGCTCTCCAATATAGATATGGCTTACTAAAGACTTTTTCTGAATCTTTGAAAGCTGCTCTGCCTTAGGAAGAACTTGTTTTACTAAAATCTCTTGCTCCCTCATCACAGTCGTTACCATAAAGAAGAATAGCAACATGAAGATAATATCCGGCAATGCTGCCGTTGGAATATCCTGAGATGCTTTCGAATTTTTCTTAAACTTCGACATATTCTATCTTATTTATCTGGTTCTGCAATTGAGATCGCTTTAGGAATACCGGATCTACCCTGAAGGTACATTCGCTTTTCCACATCCTTGCTCTGATCCAACTCAAGGAATTCCTGCGCCGTAAGGCCAACTCGTTCGGCATAGATTTCATTGTAAGCGGCATGGGCTGCATCCATAATCTGTATGTACAGATCATAGCTTGTACCCCTGTTAGCCTTAAATGATACGACTGCCTTGCCTGGGTGATCAGATGATTCCGGGCTTTGTTTTGCTCTAACTTTCATCTGAGAAGGAAGGCTATTGTATGTATCAATACCCTCCTGATCAGGATTACCAAAGTTTAAAACAAATGCCTTTATATCTTCTTTTAACTCCGACATTGGCTTATTATATGGCTCATTCTCAACCAGTAACTGATCATTTGAGTTTGCCAAAATCTTGAAGATGTTTCTTTCCTGAAACTCAACAATTGGCTGATCTGGTTCCGGTGGAGGAGGCAAAGTCATCAAAATCCCTTTGTCATTTGCAATCGTGGTAGTTACCAGGAAGAAAATGAGCAAAAGGAAAGCAATGTCTGCCATAGAGCCAGAACTCACTTCCGGAGTACCTCTCTCTTTATTCCTCGCCATTATTCAGCTGCTTTTTTAATTTCTGTATAAACGATTCCGCCTATAGCTCCGATCGCAAGAATGTAAAAAGTTGTCAATCCTGCTCCTACGAGCTTTGCTGTTGTTTCGGAAGCATTACCTGAATTTTCTCCACTCGCCGTAAAAAAAGCGATTAGGAATACAACTATTAATGCTCCGACTCCCACCCCCATCTTTTTCAAAGAATCGGGATCTCCAAACGCCTTCACTAGTGGCATGCCTACCGCAGTAAGAATGCAAACACCAATGAGTATATATGATATAAATAATCCTACATCAACCATAGTCTAATCTATTTTAGATTACTTAGAAAGATTGTGCTTCACAAGAAGGTCTACCAAAGAGATAGATGCATCTTCCATGCTGTTTACAATTGAATCAACTTTAGAAACAAGGTAGTTGTAGAAAAGCTGAAGAATTACAGCCACAATCAAACCACCAACTGTTGTCAAAAGTGCTACTTTAATACCGCTTGCCACAAGTGCAGGAGATACGTCACCAGCTTCCGCAATTGCGTCGAATGCTTCGATCATACCAATTACTGTTCCCATGAAACCAAGCATCGGTGCAAGTGAAATGAATAGGGAAATCCAAATCATTCCTCTTTCCAGTTTACCCATCTCCACTGATCCGTAAGCTATGATTGACTTCTCAACCATCTCTACTCCTTCAGACATTCTCATCAAGCCTTGAGTAAAGATCGATGCTACAGGCCCTCTGGTGTTTCTGCAAACTTCTTTAGCTGCATCTGCACCTCCTGCATTCAATGCATCTTCTACATCAGTTAAAAGCTTTTTGGTATTGGTAGATGCCATATTCAGATGAATAATTCTTTCGATAGCAATAGCCAACCCAAGAATCAAACATGCCAGAACGATCCCCATGAAAGTAGGTCCACCATCAATGAATTGTTCTTTTACTACTTGGTGAAATCCTTTTGAAGGAGCAGCTTCTTCTTCTATAGGAGCTACTATTTCAGCGATTTCTTCTACAGGCTCTTCGTATACTTCCTCAGCCTGCGCTGTATCAGCGGCGGTAGTATCTGTGTCTGAAAACTCCTGTGCAGTAGCACTGAAGGTAAAAACACCTGCCAACATTAAGAGAGTCAATAACTTTTTCATAATTCAGTCTTGTAAGTTAAGTCTTCGGTTTAGTTAAATATTTAAGTTTTAGTAAAATCCAAAATTGCATGTTCATTCCCACAAAATTCGCACCACTCATAAAATAATTGTCGAATTCCAAAGGCCATGCTCTGCAAAATCGCAGAGAGGAAGGGATTCGAACCCTCGATACCCTTTTGGGGTATACACACTTTCCAGGCGTGCGCCTTCGACCACTCGGCCACCTCTCTGTAGGCCGCCACTTTTTGACGGGCTACAAATAAATCACGAAAAATACCTTTATGCAAGTTTTATCCTAACATCAAGGGCTTTATATCACAATCATTCCCATACTGTATCCATCTCACCTGCCAATGAATGCTTTAAAAGGTGCTTTAATTTGTCTTTATCTATCTCAGCACCTAATAAAAACATCATTTTTGTAACAGCGGCCTCTGTAGTAATGTCTCCACCACTCAAAACCCCTATTTTATTTAAATCTTTACTTGTTTCATATTTTCCCTGCTCCACTTCTCCCCCTATGCACTGACTTACGTTCAAAATAATCTTTCCTTCGTCAATCGCTTCTTTCAAACATTTGGTAAACCACTCAAACTTCATCGCATTCCCGGAACCAAATGATTCAAGGACAATGCCTTTTACTTCAGGATCACCAAGTATTGACCGAACAGCATGTTGAGTGATCCCTGGAAATATTTTTAAAATGATCACATTAGGATCTAGGTGCTTTTTCACCGTTAGTTTAGCCTTTGAATTATAGGGCTTCAAAGCTGCATAGTTATATTCAATTTCAATCCCGGCTTCTGCCAGCACCGGGTAATTCTCCGATTCGAACGCAGCAAACGTACTACTCCTTAGTTTTTGTGACCGGGAACCTCTAAGCAGCAAATGATTAAAATAAACACAAACCTCGCTTATAATTGGTCGTCCTTCATTGTGAGCTGATGCAATTTCTAGGGCAGTAATCAGGTTTTCACGAGCATCAGACCGAATTGATCCAATAGGCATTTGAGCACCAGTTAAAATCACCGGCTTGTTGAGTCCTTCCAACATATAGCTGAGCATGGATGCGGAATACGCCATCGTATCGGTTCCATGTAAAATCACAAAGGCATCATACTGCGCATAGTTTTCCTCGATGATATATACCATATCCTTCCAGTCCTGAATCAGGATATTGGATGAGTCAATGGGTTTGGGAAATGAAATAACTGTTAACCTCGTGCTGAGCTGACGCAGCTCCGGAACACGGTCTACTACTTTCCCAAAATTAAAAGGTGCCAGTGCGCCGCTCGCATCCTGCACCATACCGAATGTGCCTCCAGTATAGATGATCAATACAGAGCGCTCCCCAGTCTCGTTGATATTTACAATTTTATATTTCAACCCCGGTTATTTTTCAGTCGGGAAAAATAGTGCATTTGCATTTGCTGTCGTCATCTTATCCAGCTCTTCTTTTGTCAATTGCAAGTATTCCGCCACCTTGTTGGCAACCAAATCGACATAGGCCGGCTCATTTCGTTTGCCACGGTAGGGAGTTGGCGTTAAATAAGGGCTGTCGGTTTCTAAGATGATTTTTGATCGGTCCATATGAGGAATTACCTGATCCATCCCCCCATTCTTAAAAGTGCTGACACCTCCCAGCCCCAGATAAAAACCAAACCCGGTGATTTTCTTTCCCTGATCAATCGTTCCTGTAAAACAATGAAATACACCTTTCAATCCTTTCCCTTCATATTGGCTAACCAATTCGATTGTTTCGTCAATAGTCTCGCGACAATGAATTACGATTGGCAAATCATACTTAAGAGCCAACTCACATTGAAAATGGAAAGCTTCCTTTTGTTGCTCCCAAAAGGTTTTGTCCCAATATAAATCTGTTCCCATCTCCCCTACTCCCAAAAAAGAACGCTTATTCAGCCATTCTTCCACCAGTTGAAGCTCTTTCTCAAAATCTTCTTTAACGGAGCAGGGATGAAGCCCCATCATCGGATAACAGATATCCGGATACTTTTCTTCAAGTTCAAGCATTGACGCGATGGACGTGCTATCAATGTTTGGAAGCAGTATTTTCTTTATGCCCTTATCAAGTGCCCGCTCGATAACAGCATCTATGTCTTCAGAAAAATGCTCAAGGTAAATGTGTGCGTGAGTATCTATCATTTGATTGCTTCAAATTTCAATCCTTTTGTATGAAAATGAGAAAGAATCTCAGGGAGAATCACCTGAAGGTTTTTAAATGCTTTGGGACTGTCATGAAAAACGATGATATCACCCGACTGTGCTTTCTTCAACCGAATGATCGACTCTTCCGGACTAACCTCAGAATCAAAATCCCATGAAACATAGCTCCACATAATGATCCTTTTGCTTTTCAGTTTATGAATCTGACGTTTTTTGATTCTTCCATAAGGCGGACGAAAAAGGTCACTTTTAATGCCAATTTCATTCAATGCCTCATCACAAGCTTTAATATCCTGTAAATACTGAGAGTCCTTGGTTCTCCAACCACTCAAATGATGAAAGCCATGATTCCCAATGGCATGACCTCTTCTGACAACCACCTGAGCTATTTGGGGGGATCTTTCGATGCGATTCCCTTCACAAAAAAATGTAGCCTTAGCTCCAAGTTTGTCCAATTCATCAAGTACCCATTCAGTGACTTCAGGATTGGGGCCATCATCAAATGTTAAAAAAATGGATTGCCTATCAGGAAAGCTCCAGGTTAAAGAAGGATACCATTTTCTAACAATCCAGGGTGTCTTGAAAAAGCGGATCATTTGTTTTGGATTCGACAGGATAACATGGTAATGTCATCATGAAAGGGTTTGTTCCCTTTAAAAGCATTCAAAGCTTCTAAGATTTGATTGTGAAACTCTGACAGGTCTACAGGACATTCTTCTTTCAGAATTTCAATAAGCCGTTCAAATTCAAATGCCTCATCCTTCTCATTAAAAGTTTCTGTGAGTCCATCTGTGTAAGTGAAGAGGAAGAACTCGTCAAGATTGGAAATTCGTATTGTTTCTATAAAAGGAAGCGGGTCAAACATGCCAAGGACAGTGGTGCCGTCATTTAACAGTTTGATCTTGTCCTTATGCTTTAGGATAATTTCATTGTGGCCGCAGTTTATGTATTCAAGCTCCTTGGTTTTAAAATCGTAGATGCCCGCAAAGAAGGTAATGAAATTTTCAGCATTACCACTTACAAAAGTGCTGTGATTCAACTCGGTAACGATCTCCAGAAGGTTATCTGTTTGCCTAACCAGCGCCCTCAATGATGCCTGGAAATTTGACATTAACAATGCAGCCGGAACACCTTTACCTGAAACATCAGCTATACAAGCTAGGAACTTGTTTTCATCAATTTGAATGTAATCATAGTAATCTCCTCCAACATCGTGGTGAGGCAAATAAAATGCTTCAATTTGCAGGCGTTCGATTTTTGGGAGTTCCTTCGGGAATAGGAAGTTCTGCACCTTTTTCGCAATCTCCAATTCTCTTCGGTACGCCTCTTGCTCCATCTGTTGACGAGCCAGTCGCTTATTTTCAATGGCCACCAGAATAATATTCGTCAATGCATTCAGAAATCTATTCTGAACACCCAACTTAGATTCAGACTCAATGAAAACAACGGATAACAACTTGTTTTTGTGATAAACCGGAAAGACAGAATCAAACTCATCAAATGATGTTTCCGTGACTCCAACCTGGTTTTTGAGCTCTTTATACTTGTCAGGAAGTGGGCTTCCTATTAAGCTGTTTTTTGTCCCGAAATTTACACGGCAGACCCATTCACCCTTTTGTTGTGTATAGAGAGCCAGCTTGTTGATTTTCAAATCAGCAAGCAGCGTGAACTTATAGATCTTCAAAAGATCATCTTCCGGCAGGTTGTTATTCACTGCCTGAGTCACCTCCAGAAGGGCATTAAGTTGTAAGTCTTTTATGTCAAGCGAAGTTTCCTTCATTGAGTGTTATGTTCAAATAGTCCTTTTTTTGAAGCAAGGTAGTAGTACGAACGATAGTCCTTTTCCATATCCAGCTGCTCTATCTCCGACTCCTCATCCACATTTTTATATACTCTCACCCATCCTTTATTAGCCATCCTGATCAGATTTATTCGAAGTTGATCATCCGAAAGATCAGTTGCTTCTCTCAGATCATTATAAGCCGTTACAAAATAAAGCTCGTCGATTATATCAAACTCCTCGTCGGTCATTAGTACTTTCTGCCTTTCCAGGTGTAAGAACCAAAGATAGAGTTCATACCCATGAATAGAACATGCATGGGATAAATAATTTGGAAGACAATGAGTGGCCAAACAGCGCTTTTGCCTTTCAAAAATCGATTGATAGGAGCAACGAAAGCAAGCTGTGAAACAAACCGAAGTAGTACTATGCCTACTATTGTTAGCGGATTAAACCAACCCAGGAAGGCTCCCAAAAGCGCGATATAAAAAATCAGGTAATCCAAAAAAAACAGGATAGCACTCACTCGTACTTTTCCGTTTTTATTGTGCTTCCACTTACTTGTCCACCGTGTACGCTGATTGATGAGCGCACTCAGTTTGGTGTGTGCTGACGTACTAACAATTCCTTCCTGCGCCTTCATGAACCTGGTTGAATGAGGAAATTTTCGCATGATATTGAAAAGCAAAAATTCATCATCGCCGGATGGAGTAAACAGGTTGTTGGTATATCCTCCAACCTCCTCGAATGCTCGTTTCCTAAAACCGAGATTTGCACCGCTGCACATGCTTGGATTTTCTTCAGAGATTGTAACAGCTCCAAATCCCATCAACCCGGAAAACTCTACCTGCTGCAGTCGTGCAAACAGCCTCTTTCCGTGAATGGTAACCGGTCCTGCCACCATGTTCGTCCCTTCGTCAAAGGCGTTGTTGTAGGATTCTATCCAGTTTTCACCAAACCAACAGTCTGCATCGGTAGTGAGAATAGTTTCGTGCGCTGCTTCCTGCACTCCGGCTGTCAATGCATGCTTTTTCCCCTGTTTGCCTTCATCTTTTAATTGAACGATGCGAATGTTGATATTTAGTGCGTCTTTTGATTGGATTATCTGGTCAACCGTGCCATCATCTGAAAAATCATCTACTACGATCACTTCAAAAAGATCTTTTGGATATGCCTGCCTTTCCAGGTGTTTAAGAATTTGACTAATCGTTTGCTCCTCGTTTCTCACAGGAATAATCACAGAGAAAGGAATCATGCGTTCTCTATTCGCTACCCCAGCAATTTTACTCCAGCCCAAAGCCAATCTCAGGTAGAAAAAAATGTTCAGTACTGTGAATCCTACAATCAAAAAGATCATCGCGCAATGTTAACCCGAATAATTCGGGTCTTATTTATTTAGGACAAGAAATCAAACCAAATTATTGAGACGTAATAAAAGGGAGCGACCTATCTAAAAAAGAGCTTAGTTCGCCAAACAAATATCAACCCGACTAATGAGGGAATAACGGTATTTATGATCCATATCAAAAAGACAGGAATGAGGACGAGCTGGAGATCTGCAATATGTGGCTCAAAAAACAAGATTCCGGAGGCTTCCCTAACACCTACCCCACCAAAAAACAGTGGTAACGCCGACCTGATTAGAAATATCCATCCAATCCCTGCTATCAAAAGAGTTGGCTCTGCTTCAGGCATGAATACGACAAGCAACAGATAGAACTGGACTACAAAAACAACGTAGCGCATCAGAGAGAGGATTGTAATTTTAATAAAACTAGCACTGCTTAATTCCTGAAAGTATTGCAAAAACCCACTTAGGGATTTACGAAAAACAAAAAGGGTTATTCCAATACCTGCTATGATTATAACAGAAAGTAATCCATCCCATGTGGTATCGATAGCCAGATGACTTACACCATAAAACCCCAGTATCAGTGTAAAACCTAGCATGATGCCACGATTTAGCATAGCAGCTGATGAGGTTTGATATTTATCTCTTTGTTGAGAAATACGCGCGATTAGATCGCCGGAAGTAAACGGAAGTATCCAGTTTAATGCCAAACCACTTAGAATCACATTCCACGCTCTCTTAATAGAAATGGGATCGAAACTTTGCAAAGACACCTTCCAGCGCAAAGCTTCCAGGTACCAGTTCAAGATCATTAGGAAAAATACAAAACCGAGGGTTAACCCAATTGAATTCGGCCATTCGATTTCATTTAGGTTAATCGATTGATCCTGAAATCTGGTTATGATGAAATAGAGACAGCCAACCAACAACACCCATTTGATAGACCCAATGATCCAACGGTTTTGAAGGTTGTTTGCATTGTTGTTCTTAATTTGCATCTGTGGCGATTAAAGAGCGAATCATTTTGGGAATAGACCCGGGCACGAATGTAATGGGATACGGTTTGATCCATTGCAAAGGCGAGAAAATGAGTGTTATCCAGTTTGGGGTAATCCACCTCAGCAAGTATAAAAACCACGAAATAAAACTCAAGAAAATTTTTGATCGGGTGACGGAGCTTCTGAAAGAATATCTACCTGATGAAGTAGCACTGGAAGCTCCTTTCTTTGGGAAAAACGTGCAATCCATGCTAAAACTGGGACGTGCACAGGGAGTTGCCATGGCAGCTGCACTTAATAGAGACATGCCGATCCATGAGTACGCACCCAAGAAGGTGAAGCAATCTGTAACTGGAAATGGTAATGCCAGTAAGGAGCAAGTGGCTAACATGATCCAAATGCTTTTAAAATTTGAAGATGCACCTAAACTAATGGACGCCACGGATGCACTGGCAGTAGCGATTTGTCATCATTACTCATCTAAGTCAGGAATTTCAAATGCCGGAAAGAAAAGCTGGAAATCGTTTATTGCTGATAATCCTGGAAGGGTGAAGTGAGGTTGGTAATTGGTAGGTTGTTTTGTTGGTAGTTAGATCATATACCCTAATGTGGGTATTGCTTTTAAATGACAAAAAACGCAATTTTAGGTGTATCATCAATCACCTAAACAGATGTCAGACACCAATAAACCTCTTATTAATGGTTCATATCGTGCTTTAAGAAGAGCGATAGGAATCCTCGGAATTCTACTGCCATGGATACTTATGTTGAGAACTATGAAAGTAGAACCCTCCATAAGTCATTATTACTATACAATTGGCACTCCCATTTTTACAGGGGTTTTAATCCTATGGGCTGTGTTTTTACTCTCCTACCGTGGACATCCGCTGACAGCAACTGAAAAAGTAAGTGACAACAAATTGACCAATATTGCGGGCTTTTTTGCCTTGATCCCTGTTTTTATTCCTACCACTTGTCATGCTGGTCAATGTCACACCTTCTGCCATTACAGTAGTGTCATTGGCGCCATCCATCTTGTTTCTGCCGGGCTATTTCTATTTTTTGTGGGGGCAATGTCCTTTTTTAAGTTTCCTCTTGGGGGTAAGAAAGTAAGGTTCTACAAAACCATGGGCATAATTGTTTGGGCTTCCATAGCTTTAATGCTTATCTATTTTGGATTGGAAAAAAGATTCAATCTCAAAGAAATATTTCCAAATGGAATACTAATCGGGGAGATCATTGGGGTGACTGCTTTTGGTATCTCCTGGTTGATGAAAGGGAAGCCTGAGGAGATGGTGATTTTCAAAAAAAGAAATCATAAGAGTGGAGGATAGAGTAATACGAACATTAGGAATTAATTTATTCACCTTTTCATTTTCGGTTCAGGCCATAAAGAAGATTTTAGAAATAGAAGACAGTGAAGCTAAAACTGAATTAAATGCAATTGTGATAATGGCTCTTCATGCTTTTTCTGAGGGAGCATTGACTCAAATTTTAAAAGAAAAACTAGAAAATTCAGAGGGCTACAAACGAGCAAGAAATAATCATGATCTTGTTACATTCAATTTTATCTATGAAAAAATCGTAAATAATCCTAGAAATTTAGAAGAGTTAAAGACACGATTTAAATTAATTGGAATTGAACTATCAAAAATCAAAAAGTGGAAATCCATGATAGCATTAAGTCAGCTTAGGAATATGGTGGCTCATGGTGCATCTTTTTCTTACAATGTTGCTTCAATAGATGATATCGATAATAGCCAGGGAGAATCACAGGTTATAAAAAAGAGTGAGATTCACGATGAGTGGTCAGCTAAATTTCTAAGTTACCTTGAAGAGACCAACTTTATTGATAAAAATTTTAGAAGCCAGCCATTGTCTTTTCAAAGAATCCATAAGACATATTCTACTAAGATTTTCTCTTCTGATGTTATCAAACATTTCATTAAATGTTGCAACACTTTTTTTAATGATTTACTTTCTAATGAACCGGAGGGTATAAAAGAATCAACTCAAAGAGCAATCAGATCCTTACAAAAAATCACATAAAAACATTCTTACATCGGTTTCTCACACCAGACCTACAAAAATTTAACCTTTCTCCATACCCTTCACACGCCCCTTTGCAATCTCAACAGTCATCTGATCAATGACAGCTCTAAGGGTCTCTTCGCAAGGGTCAGCTTCGTATTTAGCAACTATTTTATCAAATTCCCCCGGATCGGTTAGAAGTGAACGAACCTCATCTATTTTCTTGATCATTCCTGCATCCATGGTGGGTAAATTAATGTGGTGTAATTAAAACAAAAAACCCACCTTCCGGCGGGTCTAATATCTAACATTCAAAGATCTAGTATCTAAATTACTTAATCGCTTTGCTAATCTTCTTAGCGGTCTCGGCCATTTCTTCCTTGCTTGGTGAAAGCTTCATGTTTGCAAAGTTCATGTCGTCCATGGTTTGCATGGGGATCAAATGAACGTGCGCATGCGGCACTTCCAGCCCCATCACAGTCACGCCTATTCGCTCACACTCAATGACAGATTCAATGCCTGCTGCTACTTTTTTGGCAAACAGGTGAAGTCCGGCCAGGGTATCATTATCCAGATCAAAGATGTAGTCTACCTCTTTCTTTGGGATCACTAGTGTGTGCCCCTCCGTCAGTGGATTGATATCTAAAAACGCAAGGTAATTATCATCCTCAGCTACAATGTGTGCAGGAATTTCTCGCTCAATAATTTTTGTAAAAATGCTCGCCATCAGACAGTAATGTCCAGAATTTCAAATTCAATATCGCCGGCAGGAACTTTGATCATGGCTTTATCACCTTTTTTCTTACCCAGCAATCCTTTCCCAATTGGGGATTGCACCGAAATTTTTCCGTTTTTCAGATCTGCCTCCTCTTCAGCAACCAACTGATAGGTCACCTCCATGTTGTTCTTCTTGTTTTTGATCTTCACAGTGGAAAGGATAGAAACTTTAGAGGTGTCAATCGTTGACTCGTCAATTACACGTGCGTCTCCAACTACCGACTCTAACTTGGATATCCTTAACTCCAATAGTCCTTGAGCCTCCTTCGCTGCATCGTATTCAGCGTTCTCACTCAAGTCACCTTTATCCCTAGCCTCAGCAATTTGCTTTGCCATATCAGCTCTTCCCTTGGTCTTTAGCTCGTTTAACTCTGCTTTGAGTTTCTCAAGACCGTCCTTTGTGTAGTAATTAACTGCCATAATTGTTCTTACCCCTTTAAACAAAAAATAACGGCCTCACAGTGAAGCCGTTTCTTCGTGTTGTCTTATTTTGATGATGCAAATATACATTATTGATTAGGTCAAGTCAAGCAAGTGCGGTTTTTCAATTTATTCTTAAAAAAAGACCCTCTTACAATCGTTATGATTGATATTAGATTTATCCAATTGGTATTATTCCAAAAGGAATCCACGATTTTTTAATCGTAAAAAAAGTCCTATTCACACCAAAGAAATCATGCTACATCGGAATATTTAAAATCGTTACTTTGGAATAAATAGCTTAGTACTGTGAAACATTCATTAGCACTATGAAAACCTCATTTATCGATAATTACTTCAATCAGAATCCTAACACCTTCAACCCATTAAGAAGGCGACCTGAAGTAAAAGATATGGCAATTCCTACCAAAGCACAGACCATCAAAAAGACTGCAAAATTTGAAGTCGTGTATGAAATGGATGGAAGCTCATTCGAAGTTGATAAAACAAACGGAATTGCGAGAATAATCTGGAAGGGGAATGTGAACATTAAAACTGCTAAGCATTTAGTCATTCACTGTGCAAGAGCCATTGAAAAAGGAAATAAGAAACTCCTAATTGATCAATCAACTTTAGATCAATTTGATACAGAGGCCAGATTGTGGATCAAAGTATTTATAAAAAGTAGTATTGGAAATGTCTCAAGTAAGTTGCTAATGTTGGCTTCCATTAAACCAAAATCTACAAAAGGAAGTATTTTTAGTCATTTTGCCAGCAGCGAATTAAAGGAAGCCCTCCCTAATCTTGATATGAGAAGGTTTGACGCTGTAGAAGAAGCACTTGATTGGTTGCTATAAGTTCAACTCTCGTATTTTTTCAGCAATTACCAGGCTGATTCGTTGGTAAGACTCATAAGTCCATCCGCCCACATGAGGGGAAATAATGACGTTTGAAAATGAGATGAGTTTGTTCAGTTGAGCTTTTTCATTTTCTGAATAAGCATACAGCTTTTCATTTTCCAATACGTCCAGACCTGCACCGTACAATGTATCATCTTCCAGTAACTTGATTAATGCTGACGTATCCAGCACCTCACCCCTCGCAGTATTGATGAGTACTTTTAAGTTTTTGAAACTGCGTAAGTAAGGCTCATTAAATAACTGTCTTGTTTCATTATACAAAGGGATGTGAATACTCAAAATCTCTGTTCGCTCAAATAACTCTTCTAATTCAACATTTTTGATGAATCCACCAGGGAAATCACCTTTATATTTATCAAACCCGATAATCTCACAATCGAACCCTCTAAGTTTCTCAGCGAAAGACATACCCATATTTCCTACTCCATAGATACCAACTACCTTCCCCTTCAACTCTATCCCCCGGTTTCCCTCTCTATTCCATGTTCCTTGCTTTATTTCCTCATAAGATGATGGTACTTTGTGAAGTAGGGACAATAGCAAGCCAAGAGCATGCTCGCCAAGTGCATCTCGGTTCCCTTCAGGTGCATTGATGGCTTTAATTCCTTTAAACTCGAGGTAATCCCGATCCACTTTATCCATCCCCGCTCCGGCTCGTGCAACGAACCTTAGCTTTACACCAGCATCAATCAGCTCTTTATTTACAGAAGTTTTGCTACGGATAATCAGCCCATCGAATTCATGGATAATTTCTAAAATACCTGCTCTGTCTATCATCGGTAAATACACAGGTTCATAACCCACTTCTTTCAGCAGCGGGAGGATACATTCGTGCATGTCATCGGCGATGAGTATGCGTCTTTCAGTGCTCATAAATTATACAAAAGGTGTGCCGTCGAGAAATAGACAGCCAAACCCAGCAAATCGTTCGTTGTAGTTATAAACGGACCCGAGGCTAACGCTGGGTTTACGCCAAAACGATTCAAAACCAATGGGGTAATCGTGCCCATAAATGAGGCTAAGAGAACAACTGCAAAGAGCGCAATCGCTACAGTAGCAGCCAGGGGTTGCTCTTTCATAAACAGGATTACCGCGCCAAAAACCATCAATGAAAGAATAGCTCCATTCACAATGGCTACAAAAAATACTTTTAAAAGCCGCTTCCACATGCTATCCGCAAACACGTTCGGATTAGCTAAACTTTGAACTACGATGGATGATGACTGAATACCCACATTACCACCGGAAGCTGTGATTAGCGGAATAAAAAACGCCAGTGCGGGAACGATGATGATTTCCTCCTTAAACAACCCAAGAAACTGCGCACCAACCAATCCACCGGCCATCCCAATAATAAGCCACGGCAATCTTGCCCTTGAAATCTTCCAGACCGTATCATCCTCCTCCACATCGGAGCTGACACCTGTCATAAGTTGACGTTCCTCCTCCGCATTTTCCCGAATTACATCAATTACGTCATCAATGGTAATGCGTCCAACCAATCTTCCTCTTGCATTTACAACAGGAAGCGCCTCCAGATCATATTTCTGCATGATGGCAGCAACCTCCTCCTCGCTGGTGGATGTCTCAACAGAGATTATCTGATCATCATAGATATCAGCTACTTTAGATCCGGACTTCCCTAATATTAAATTCTTTATTCCGACTTTACCCAGTAGATTTTCCCGGTCGTCCACCACATACACAGAGTAAATTTTCTGAACATTTTCCGCTTGCAACCTGATTTCTTCTATACACCGAGAAATGCTCCAATTCAGGTTTGCTTTGATTAACTCTTTGGCCATCAACCCACCAGCCACATCCTCGTCATATTCAAGAAGCTCCATAAGGTTGGAAGCCTTCTCCTCGTCTGAAATTTGACGAATGACTTCATTCCGATCGGCCACTGCCATTTCGTACAGGATATCTGTTCCATCATCAGAATCCATCAACTCCACAAAAGATGCAAGGTCTGTGGGGGAGAATTCTTTGATAAACTCTTCCCTTACATCCTCTTCAAGGTCTTCAAGGATCTGCGCACCTGTCTCAGGAGTGAGGAGATCAAAAACATACTTGCATTCCTCTGAGTCAAATTCATCAAGTAAAGCAGAAATATCTGCAGGATTAACACCTTCAAGAGAAGATTTAATGAAAGCAGTATCCTTCTCATCCAGTGCTTGTTGAAACCGGTCTTTGAACTCAACGGATAACTCAAAAGTCATTTCTGCTTCCATGTCAGGCGATTTTTTCGGTAAGCGAGATAAATTCTTGAACAGAAAGCTGCTCCGCCCTTTGATTCATCACCTCAAGAGACGTCACAGATTCAGGCAAATTTAGGTCTTTTAAAGCGTTGCGCAAGGTCTTGCGGCGCTTGCCAAATCCTGCTTTCACCACTCGTTTAAATAGCTTTTCGTCGCACGACAATTGTGTCACATTATTCCGTTTCAATCGAATCACTGCAGACTGAACTTTTGGAGGAGGATTGAACACGCCGGGCGGCACTTTGAATAAGTATTCAATCTCATAGAAAGCCTGGAGCAGGACACTTAGTATGCCATATGTCTTTGACCCCTCCTTTTCACATATTCGATCGGCTACCTCTTTTTGAATCATACACACCACTTCATCCACTTTATCCCGATCGTCCCAAATTTTAAAGAAGAGCTGAGATGAAATGTTGTATGGGAAATTGCCAATGATATTAAACCTGTCCAGCGAGACATCATATTTCAAATAATCCTGAAAAAGAAATTGCTCCGCATGAGCAGGATAGGTATTCTTCAAATACTCGATTGATTCGGTATCTACATCCAGTGCGTAAAACTTCTGATTCTCTTTTTCGATCAGGTACTTGGTAAGCACACCTGTTCCTGGTCCAATTTCCAATACCGGAAGGTTTGTTTCATTTTTTAGTGCTCCTACAATTTTCAAAGCGATATTTTCATCCTTTAAAAAATGCTGACCTAAATGTTTTTTGGGTTTTACGCTTGCCAACTTATTCTCCGTTATTAACTTCCGATTTTATAAAAGTACAGTTTCAAAATGAGTGAATCATCACACAAAAAAAATAAACCTGTCATTGGAATCACGATTGGTGATGTAAATGGGATTGGGCCTGAGGTGATTATCAAATCATTGGAAGACAATCGAATTTTGAAACAGTTCACTCCCGTCATTTATGGATCCGGAAAGGTAATATCGTTTTACCGCAAGCAATTGGATAAAGAGGATTTCAATTATCAGCAGATTTCCAACATCGAAAAGGTGGCTCACAAAAAAGTGAATGTATTAAACGTATGGGATGAAACCGTAGAAATCAATCCGGGGCAAGCCAATGAAATCGGTGGAAAATATGCCGTACTTTCATTACAAAGAGCTGTAGCAGACCTGAAAGAAGGGAAAATTGATGCAATCACCACTGCACCACTCAGCAAGGAACTCGTACAATCTGACGATTTCAAATTCCCCGGGCACACGGAATACCTGACACAGGAAGACGGTGAAAAAGAAAGTCTGATGTTTTTGGTTCATGAGGGACTCAGGGTTGGGGTAGTGACCGGACATATTCCACTCAAGGAAGTCAGCGATAAAGTCACCAAAGAGAAAATCGTGACCAAGCTGAAAAAAATGCTCAAATCCCTTCAAAAGGATTTTGGGATAAAAAAACCAAGAGTAGCAGTGCTTGGCTTAAACCCACATGCCGGGGAAAATGGATTGCTCGGTGACGAGGAAGAGAAAAGCATTATTCCGGCTATTGAAGAAGTGAAAAGCGGTCACCACATTGTGATGGGTCCATTTCCCGCCGACGGATTTTTCGGAATGGGCTCCTACAAACAATATGATGGTGTTTTAGCCATGTATCATGATCAGGGGCTGATCCCTTTTAAAACTTTGGCCTTTGAAGAGGGCATCAATTACACTGCTGGTCTATCCTTTGTTCGCACCTCACCCGACCATGGTACGGCCTTTTCCATAGCGGGAAAAAACGAAGCAGATGAGACATCATTTCGTAATGCGCTCTACCTGGCTAACGATATTATTCGCCAACGAAATGAAAATCAGTATGAAAGTGCTGAAGAAAAGTAATTCATAAAGCTTTTGTAGTACTTGGAAACTATCTAAATTTGCGGGTCTTTACCGGGAAGTGGACGGACATGAAGGATTTGAAAGCGTTTAAAATTGAGATTTTCGGACTGAGTAACAGCACTCACGACTTTAATTTCGCATTTAATGACGATTTCTTCACTCATTTCGAAAATAGTCTGGTAAGCAAGGGCAAAGGCACTTGTGATGTGATTTTGACAAAAACAGACTCCATGATTACACTCGATCTGACCATTGAGGGTTCCATTGAGTTAGAATGCGATAGAAGCCTGGAGCTTTTCGACTACCCTATTTCTATAAATAAGGAAGTCATTTACAAATACGGGGACGAAGAGAAGGAATTGAGTGAGGATGTATTTGTGATATTGAAAGGGGAACAGGAAATCAATATTGCAGAGTTTTTGTACGAATCAATCAGTCTGGAAGTACCGATGAAAAAACTTCATCCAAAATTCCAGGACGAACCTGAAACTGACGAAATGATTTATGTTTCGGATACAGATGAAGGATCACAGGAAGAGAGCACTGATCCCAGATGGGAAGCCCTAAAAAAATTGAAATAAGAAAAATTTAGATAGAGAAAGAGATGGCGCATCCAAAACGAAAGATTTCGAAAACCAGAAGAGACAAGAGAAGAACACATTACAAAGCTACTCCCAAGAGCTTCGTAATCTGTCCTACTACAGGTGAAGCACACCTTCCACACAGAGCTTTCTGGCATGAAGGCAAACTTTACTATAAAGGTAAAGTGGTGATGGAGAAAGAAGTTTTAGCTTAAGCTAAGTCAGATGCCTAAAATTCAAGCTGCCATAACTGGCGTTCATGGTTACGTCCCTGAGGATGTATTAACCAACAAAGACCTTGAGAAGATGGTGGACACCAACGATGAGTGGATCACCTCACGTACGGGCATCAAAAGGAGACATATACTAAAAGGTGAAAATCAGGGCACCTCAGTAATGGCTGTGAAAGCTGTTGAGGGGCTACTGAAAAAAACCAATACCAAAGCAGAGGATATTGATCTGGTGATTTGTGCAACTACAACACCAGATCTTGTATTTCCGGCCACTGCCAATATCATTTCAAATAAAATAGGAGCTGTGAATGCATTTGGATATGATATCCAGGCTGCATGCTCAGGTTTTCTTTATGCCCTGGCTACCGGTTCTCAGTTTATTGAAACCGGCAAATACAAGAAAGTAATTGTGATTGGTGCTGATAAGATGTCGTCCATAGTAGACTACACTGACCGGGCTACCTGTATCATCTTTGGCGATGGAGCAGGTGCTATTTTGTTAGAACCTACCGAGGAAGATTTTGGTATCAAAGATTCCATTCTAAAATCGGATGGTTCTGGTGAGCCATTCCTTCATATGAAAGCCGGTGGCAGCAGACGCCCTGCATCTGAAGAAACAGTGAAAAACAGAGAGCATTTCGCCTACCAAGAAGGATCCACCGTATTCAAGTTTGCGGTTAAAAACATGGCCGACGTTGCTGCTCAGGTGATGGAACGGAATGGTCTTGTGGCCGAAGATGTAGCTTACCTTGTGCCCCATCAGGCAAATAAACGAATCATCGATGCTACGGCAAACCGAATGGGGGTTAGTGATGAAAAAGTAATGCTCAATATTGAAGAGTATGGCAACACTACCAGTGGGACCATTCCTCTTTGTTTGTTTGATTACGAAAGCAAACTTAAAAAAGGAGACAACCTTATTTTAGCAGCTTTTGGTGGAGGATTCACCTGGGGAGCTATCTGGGTAAAATGGGCATACGATCCTAAATAACTAGTCAAAAAATAATTTCATGGCAAGTACAGCAGATTTCAAAAATGGATTAGTGATTGAATACAATAATGATCTATTCACTATTGTAGAATTTCAGCATGTAAAACCAGGTAAAGGTCCTGCGTTTGTTCGAACGAAATTAAAAAGCATTTCTACTGGAAAAGTGCTGGACAATACTTTTTCATCCGGGGTAAAAGTGACTACTGCACG
This sequence comes from Ekhidna sp., assembly GCF_040220215.1. GTDB lineage: Bacteria > Bacteroidota > Bacteroidia > Cytophagales > Cyclobacteriaceae > Ekhidna. The sequence continues at coordinate 103,922 of NZ_JAVJTR010000027.1, read as the reverse complement.
AGTAGAGAGAAGACCCCATCAATTCTTATATAAAGATGATATGGGATATCACTGCATGGATACCAATACCTACGAACAGGTTGCCGTGCCAGAAAATCTTATCAACGCACCCAAGTTTCTTAAAGACGGACAGGAAGTTGAAATCCTTTTTCATGCTGAAGAAGAAAAAATTCTTGGATGTGAACTCCCACAGCACGTGATTATGACTGTAACTCAGGCGGATCCCGGTGTGAAGGGTAATACTGCAACTAATGCTACCAAAAATGCCGTAGTAGAAACCGGAGCAACCATACAGGTTCCAATGTTTATTGAGCAGGATGAGGTCATCAAGATCAATACCGTTGATGGAACTTATGTGGAGCGAGTTAAATAATTTCACGCTCCCTGAAAGAAATTTTATACCTTAGTTCTTAAGATTTTATTAATCAACAATTAACCTATGAAGGCCAAAGAAATTCAAGAATTAATAAACTTCCTTTCTGAGTCAGGTTTGGAAGAAGTAAATATCGAAACAGATGATTTTAAGGTGAGCATCAAGCGAAGTGCTGAGCAGCATGTGATTGCTTCTGCTCCGGCTCCCCTGGCAGCACCCGCTCCGGCACCAGCCCCTCAGGCGGCCCCTGCTCCCGCTGCAGATGGTGGTGGAAGTGCTCCTGCATCTGATGGTAACCTGATAGAAATAAAATCCCCAATGATCGGTACATTCTACCGTTCTGCAAATCCGGAATCACCGGCATTTGTTGAAGTTGGTAGCTCGGTAAAAGCAGGAGATCCTGTCTGTATCATTGAGGCAATGAAGCTATTCAATGAAATTGAATCTGAAGTGTCTGGAAAAATCGTGAAAGTGCTGGTAGACAATGCGCAACCAGTAGAATACGATCAGCCACTTTTCCTTGTTGAACCTTCGTAAACAACCCTCCTATGTTTAACAAGATTTTGATCGCCAATAGAGGCGAGATTGCATTACGTATTATCCGTACCTGTAAGGAAATGGGTATCAAGACGGTGGCGGTGTATTCAAAAGCAGATGCTGAAAGTCTTCATGTTCGATTTGCTGATGAGGCGGTATGCATCGGCCCTGCAGCCAGCAAGGATTCCTATTTAAAAATTCCTAATATCATCGCCGCTGCTGAGGTGACCAATGCTGATGCTATTCATCCGGGATATGGCTTCCTGTCTGAAAATGCGGAATTCTCAAGAGTTTGTGCAGAAAATGGTATCAAGTTCATCGGCGCAAGCGAAGAGATGATCAGCAAAATGGGAGACAAAGCAACTGCGAAAGCAACGATGATTGCTGCCGGTGTTCCTGTGGTCCCCGGATCTGAGGGGTTGCTGGAGTCTGCAGAGCAAGGCATGAAGTTGGCCAAAGGAATCGGCTATCCGGTGATGATCAAAGCGACTGCCGGTGGTGGTGGTAAGGGTATGCGGCTCATCAAAGAAGAAAGTGAATTCAAAAAGGCCTGGGACAGTGCCCGACAGGAAGCAGCGGCATCTTTCGGAAATGATGGGATGTACATGGAGAAATTTGTGGAAGAGCCCCGTCACGTTGAGATTCAAATAGTTGGTGATAGCACCGGAAAAGCTTGCCACTTATCCGAAAGGGATTGCTCCATTCAGCGAAGACACCAGAAGCTAATCGAAGAAACCCCTTCTCCGATTGTGACGCAAGAACTACGTGAGAAAATGGGTGCTGCAGCTATAAAAGGCGCTGAAGCTATCAAATATGAAGGAGCCGGTACTGTCGAGTTCCTTGTAGACAAGCATGGCGATTTCTTCTTCATGGAGATGAATACGCGTATTCAGGTAGAGCATCCGATCACAGAAGAAGTGACTGACTATGACCTGATTAAAGAACAGATCAAAGTTGCTGCCGGAGAGAAGATCTCAGGACGAAATTATTACCCACAGTTACACTCGATTGAAGTTCGTATCAATGCAGAAGATCCTGCGAATGGATTCCGACCAAGTCCGGGCAAGATCACAAACCTTCATTTCCCCGGTGGCCATGGTGTGCGGATCGATAGCCATGTATATGCAGGCTACACTATCCCTCCTTTCTACGACTCGATGATCGGTAAGTTGATCGTAAGTGCGCAGACCAGAGAGGAAGCAATCATTAAAATGAAGCGTGCATTGGAAGAAACGGTAATCGAAGGCATCAAAACGACCATTCCTTTCCACCTGGCAATGATGGATGACGAAGCATTTAAGTCCGGGAACTTTACTACGAAGTATTTGGACACGTGGGACTTTAGTGTATTGAAGTAATTAGTAGGTGGTGTAAAGAAACCCACCCCTAACCTCGAGCCGTCGAACCGCTCCAGGGAGGGGAATTTGAAACCCCTCATCGGAAACGGTGAGGGGTTTTTGTTTGATAACGGTATATTTGAAGGTGAATAATGTGAAAAGCATTTAAACCGTAATTGGCATGGGTTTATGCTTGTTTCATTATAGTTATGATCAATTTCTGAACTTCAACAATCATCTTCAAAAGATATGAAAAAGACAATTCTCTTAACCTTATTAGTCATTCTATTCCACCTTCCAGTTTTTGCTCAATGGTCAGATAATGGAACCAGTTTAACAACTACTGACAATGTCGGAATAGGAATAAGTACGCTAGGCACTTATTCGCTTTCGTTAAAGCAGTCCAATACCGGAACAGGTTACGGAATGAGAATTATCAATGGGTCTAGTACTCAAAGCATGCAATTTTGGGCAGGTGGAACTGGTGTTGTGATTGATGCCGAAGGGGACGCTAATCTACATCTTCGGACTAATAATCAAGATAGGATTTATATTAAGAATAATGGCCAAATAGGAGTTGGAACTAGTGCTATTGGTAATTACCTATTCACCTTGCGCCAATCCGAAACTGGAGCTGGCAATGGAATGAGGATTACAAATGGTTCTGGCACTCAACACATGCAACTTTGGTCAGGTGGTTCAGGAGTGGTAATAGATGCTGAAGGTAATGCTAACTTACATTTACGTACAAACAATACCGATCGACTTTTCATCCAAAATAATGGCCAAGTTGGAATTGGTACAAACTCGATGGGGTCTCACCAATTGGCTGTAGAAGGCTCAATTGGAGCACGAGAAATCAAAGTAGAAGCAAGTGGTTGGTCGGACTTTGTTTTTGAGAAAGATTATGAACTCAGAACTCTTGAAGAAGTAGAACAGCATATAAACGAGAACGGCCATCTTCCTGAAATACCTAGTGAAGAAGAGGTAACGGAGAATGGTGTCAATCTTGGAGAGATGAACGCTAAATTGCTACAGAAGATCGAGGAACTAACTCTCTACATGATCGACATGAACAAGCGAATGAACCAACTCGAAACTGAAAATACCCAACTCAAAGAGAAAGTTCAACTCATTGAAAATCAATAACAGGAACTAAAATCCATAGGCTTGCTGAGATATTTGTAAATGGTATCGGAACTAGACACTCAGGAGCATTTGTAAAGTGTAAGCCTATGGATTTTGGTTGATCGTTATAAACGATCTTCACTATGATATAAATTTCACATAATGAAAAAGAAAACCAAACTTTTCACCCTGACAATCATCTTCCTAACCAATATCTCATTTGCTCAAGTAAAAGCCACCCTCTCTGGTCTTAGCGTCTCGCTGAGACCAATACCAACCAGTTTATGTGTTATTTTTGATGGATGGGTAGAAAGTATGCCATCCGTGATCAGGAGAAGTTTTATTTCGTCACTTTCACGGTAATCCATTGGATGGATATATTCATAAGAGAAGAATACAGGAACATATTCATTGATAGCTTAAAGTATTGTCAAAAGGAGAAAGGATTGCAGGTTGGAGCCTGGTGTTTGATGACCAGTCATGCGCATTTGATCATTGGTACTTCCGGTACAATGAAGCTCGAAGACATTATCAGAGATTTCAAATCATATACATCAAGGCACATAAGAAAAGCGATTGAAAACAATCCTCAAGAAAGTAGGAAGCAATGGCTGATGAATGCAATGGTGAAAGCTGGAATAGCGAAATCTAATAATAGAGACTTTCAGTTTTGGCAGCAGCATAATCATCCGATAGAAATGAATTCAAACGAAATCATAGACTCAAAACTGGAATACATTCATCAAAATCCAGTTGCAGCGGGATTTGTAGATGAGCCCAGAGATTGGACGTATAGTAGTGCCAGAGATTATGGGGAAGAGAAAGGTCTGATTGAATTAGTATTTTTGGATTAGCGGTCTTAGCGAGACGCTAAGACCAGTTGGTTTAGAATGTCCCAAATCTTTAATCCCCTACCCCACAATAATTCGCTTCAGCTCCCGGTCCATCAGGTAAAAGAGAAAGAAACCTATTCCAACAAACCCGCTGTTATACACAGTATAAAGACTTCTATGTGGTTTACTCTGAGACTTAAAATCCTTTTATTGATAGCGACAGGAATGCCTTTACCAACTTTTTCCCAAGAACTAGTTATCGATCATGTGATATCGATAAACACTAATCTAAATGAAGCAATTGATGATTTTTCTAAAAAGGGATTCTCTATTAAACAAGGCAGACTTCATGAAAACGGTTTGATCAACGCCCATATTAAGTTTCATAACTATAGCTCCTTTGAACTAATGTCTATTGAGGGGGAACCAAAAGATGCAATCGCGAAAGAATATGACTCACTTATAAAAGATGGAATTAAAGGAGCTTACCTTGCTTTCACTGGCTTAACTCGCAATAGAATCGAATCTGAATTGAATACTTTGGGTATTCGGTACTATGTTACACCTGGCAAATTATGGACTTATATTTCATTCCCCAGTAAATCGGAATTCGCACATATCTTTTTTATCAATTATCACATTGATCAGAGATTTTCAGTGGATGAAATAACCCATTCAAACGGGTTTGATAAAATTAAAAATTTAAAGATTGAGGGTACTCAAACCTTGATCAAACTTCTTGAGAACTTTGATTTAAAAAGTGAAAAGGATACTCAGGGTTTTGTAGAATTCCAAACTAGAACAGGAAGTGTAACAATCATGCCATTGACACATATTGAACGTCCTCGAATTAAAGAAGTCATATTCGGTAAACAAAACGCGAATGATACTCTGAAGATAAGTCTGAATTAAACCTCATCTCAAACATAGAATGACAGAGAACACAAAAAGTACTTATTTCTTTGATTATGAGTCACCCGAAATACAAGCACTGATTGCTGAATTTAAAGCGCCTGATTTGAGTGATCAGGAGAAAGCGGCTGGACTTTACCTGAAAGTACGTGATAATTGGAGATATAATCCCTATGATATCAGCTTCAGAAAAGAGGCCCTAAAGGCAAGTAACATTGCGCGGAAAGATCATGGGCACTGCATTGATAAATCCGTACTTTACATTGCTGGACTCAGGGCACTAGGTATTCCTGCCAAACTTCACCTTGCAAAAGTTAAAAATCACATTGCGATAGAACGGCTCACAGAAAAATTTGGAACAAATGAGCTTACCCCTCATGGAATGGTTGATGTTTTTTTGAATGAAAAATGGGTAAAAGCAACTCCTGCATTTAATCAGGAATTATGTAGACTCACTGGTGTAGAACCTTTGGAGTTTGATGGAAGCGAAGACTCCATTTTCCAGGAATACAATCAGGAAGGGAAGGAATTTATGGAATACCTAGACGATTATGGTTCGTTCGATGATGTACCATTGGACTTTATAGAGCGAAACATGAAAGAAAATTATCCAAAACTAAAAAGTTTGTTGAATGAAGCTGGTGAGCTAAAGTTGTAATTGAATCAACCATGTTATAGCTAAATTCTTTTCAACGCTCTCTTTAAAAAATCATTACTGATTGGCTTTGAAATGAATTCCCTGACTATAGAAAAATTCTTAGCTCTTACTTTATCTTCTGGATCTATCGATGAACTAAGGATATAAATATCCATATCTGTCTTGACTTTAGAGCTCACATAGTTTTCCAAAAACCTCCATCCACTGCAAATCGGCATATTTAAATCCAAAAGCAAAATGTCCGGCACCTCCTCTGGCGCTGAGTTCAAGTATTTTAAAATCTCCTCGCCATTAAAAAAGGACATGAATTTGCATCCTTCATTTAGTTTTTTCACATACTTCTCCACTATCCAATGAAACACTTCTTCATCATCAACCAACCCAATAACTTTATTATTCATACTGATTCCTAAAGACAATTTTAAATGTTGTACCCTTATCAACCATGCTTTCTACCTCTATCTCATCACCCATTGTTCGTATTTGATTTTTCACCAGAAATAGCCCTACACCCTTGCTGTCTTTGTTAACATGGAAGGTCTTTCCAAAAGAAAAAATATCTTTTCCATACTTAGACAAATCTATACCTAATCCATTATCTGTAAAATACAAAACAACATTATTTTCAATCCTTTCAGTTCGGATAATCACCTTCGGCTTTTCCATTTTTGAGCTGAATTTTATCGCATTACTGACCAGATTCAGTAAAATGTTTTCCAGAAAAACCTGCGGATAATTAATACTCGGAGCTTGAATAAAATCTGTTTCGATTATAACGTTTTTTTCCAAAAGGCTAATTTTCAAAAGTTCCAAAACAGAACCCAGGCACTCATCAAACGCTATCAGGTCAGATTTAACCCTTTCATCCTGTTGTACTTTCAACACCTGGTTCAAGTCATCGATTGTTCCCAAAGCTTTGTCACAAACGTCTTTTATATAGCTCACCGCCTGGTCTTTATCTTTTTCACTACTATTGAAGTACAATTCGCTCAAACCAGCGATGCTGCTCAGCGGTGACCTCAAGTTGTGAGACACAATCTGTGCAAATTCAACCAACCGTTCGTTCCTACGCTCAACCTCCTTTGAGGTTGTAACTAATTGCCGGTTTTTCTCTTTTAGAATTTCTTCCATTCTTTTCCGGGCAGAAAAATCCATATATGTACAGATTACATGCAATAAATCCTGATTGTGATCATAGATTGGTTCAGCATCTACCATCAACCATACCCGGTCTTTTGTGACAGGTCTATAAACACCCATCACTACTTGTTTGATTGCCTGTTTTTGCTTTATACACCTCGGAATGGGGAAGTCCTCCGGTTGCATGCTATTTCCATCACTGTCAATTACATTCCATTTTGAGTCGAGAGCTGCTGTACCGACAAACTGTGACTCTGTCATCCCCAAAAGGGTAAAGGCAGTCTTATTATGCATAATAGGGACAGTATTAAGATCGTACAATGCTACCCCAATGTTTAAATTATTCATGAGAGACCTAAACCGGTTCTCACTTTGTGTCAATGCCATGCGTGACTGCATCATTTCAGTCACATCACTCATCATTCCAAGCATACGAATTGCTTTTTTCCCATTTGACAGAAAGGTGCCTTTATCATATATGTTTCGGTATTCACCATCTTTTCTCTTGAAGCGGTAATAGACTTCAAAAGTCTTCAATTGAGCTTGCGCTTCATCCAAGGCTTGAAATGTAGCTTCACGATCATCCGGATGTATAAGTCCTCCCCATCGGTTTATATCTCCCATTTCTTCATTGGAGAATGATAGAATCCTTTCAATATTTCCACTCCAAATGATACTTCCGGATTCAATATCATAATCGTAAACAATAATACCCGCTGCATCAGCTACCAGCTTGTGCCTTTGCTCCCAGTCTTCACGCTCTATTTCCAAATTTTTCCGCTCGGTGATATCCTGAATGGTGCCAATTAAAAGTAATGCACCATTCTCCTGGTAAAGCTTACCTATTCCTTCCAGCCAATGATAGGTGCCGTCTGTCCATAAAACCCGATGCTGAAGGGTCATGTATTCTTCCGCGTTCAAATTCTCGAGGGCCCTGGCTACCTTTTCCTTATCATCTTCATGTATCAATTCAAAATAACCGTCGAATGTCCCACCATAGGATTTGGAAAACTCGAAAAAATGAAATGAATGATCGACAGACCAATGAATGGTCCGAGTGGTGAGGTTTAGCTCACATAACGTAATTTTAGCGTTGGACAGGGTGGTTCGTATCCTTCTATCAAGTATGTGATTCCCAATGAAAGAATCGGTGGTGCTTTCCATTTGCTGGTGGTTTAAGCGTAATTCCTAATGTTTTATAAAAGATAACGATTTGTTTGAAAATATTAAAAGACTTTTCGCTTAACGGTAAAATTTATTAGTTCCCTGACTTTAAAAAATGAACAATTGAGATTTCTTTCGCTCATGAATGAAGATGAACTAAAATTGCAGCAAACAGTTAATCTATAATGGCAGAAACTACACACTGGACCGGATCTGAAAAATACCTCTGCGATCCGGAACTGGCACAGGCATTTCACATGGCACGCACACTCGGGATGCCGCTACTTATTGAAGGTGAACCGGGTACAGGTAAAACAGAACTACCGATTCACTATGCAAAAGATCGGGGACTTGATATTGAGGTATATCCTGTTGGATCTAAAAGCAATGTAGAGCAGTTTGTTGCAAGATTTGATCATGTGAAATATTTACGAGATTCACAGATAGAAATTCTCAATGCCCAACGTGAAGAAAAAGGGCTGCAGAGTAGACCTACCAATAATCGAAATCCTGAGAATCTGTCTGATTATGTAGTGAAAGGACCAGCTGCTATTGCTTACAGTAAGCCAAACTCTGTTTTGCTAATCGATGAAATTGACAAAGCCCCTCGGGAGTTTCCGAATGATCTGCTATATGCTTTAAGTCATCGTAAATTTATCATGCCTGAATCCGGTGAGATTATTGAGGCGTCTGAGAAAGATATGCCTGCAATCGTGATCACATCAAATAGAGAACAAGAGCTTCCTACGGCATTTAAAGGAAGGTGTATCTATCATTACATTCATTTTCCTGAAAAGGATGTAATGGAAAAGATCGTAGCGAAACATCACCCCGGAGTAGATGAAAAAGTGGTGAAAGTAGCCCTGGATGTATTTTACCACCTTAGAAGATTGGGACTTGAAAGAGCTCCTACCACCAGGGAAATTCTGAATTGGTTAAAGTATATGAGTGACATAGCACCTAAAGAAGCCATAGAGAAAATAGAAGGACTAGAAGGAATTGGTGCATTGATTAAAACACAAATGGACATGGAACGTGTTAACCGAATGATTGGTGCGGATAACAATTTGGGAAGTCCATCATGGAATTAAAAGTCGTCCCACCACATTGAGTGGTGGGACGACTATGAAAAATTTTGAAGCCCTGTGGTCCCCCGCCTTTGCCGCAGGCAGGCTCAAGGGGACAATTGAATAGAAAATTTAAATGTTAAGCTCACTCCCACATGCATTTCGAAAACATGGTCTTCAGGCTGATGTAAGAACCTTGCTCATTTTGAGGAAGGCGATGCAGAAAGGATTGGTTAAAACCCTGGGAGATCTTCACAATACCCTAAAAGGAATTGTGGTAAAGGAGCCTACAGATATTGGTCCCTTCACTAAAGCATATTACGAATACTTTTTGCATGTCCCGATAGCTCCTGGTCAGACACTAGAAGATGCGATCTTACGATCGGAGACCTTTCAAAAATGGAAGACCCAATACATTGATGAAGCTGACAAAGATGTTGACCTTACCGAGGAAGATTTGGTCAATACGTTTCTGGATCAGGTGCACCTCACATCCTATGACATCAAGGAAGTGATCAATGGAAAAGAAATCTGGGATAAGGACAATCCGGACCTTGAAGATGGAGACCCTCAGGAAATAGACGGACAGCCAGTGGAAAGGGTATTGGATAAAATGGCTGACTATTCTGATCTGACACTGGAAGAGCTATTGGAACGAATGGAAAAGGTGAAAGACCAGCAACGCACCAATCACAGCGGCGGTAGTCATTGGATTGGCACGGGTGGAATTTCCCCTTATGGACATGGTGGTGCTGCTAAAAGTGGAATCCGCGTAGGTGGACAAGGTGGTGGTCGGATGGCACGGAAAGTTATCGGTGACAAAAACTATTATCCGGTGGATCGGGATGCGCTACTGAACGACAATAATGTAGACGCTGCACTTGCCTCTATCAAAGGGGTTATTGAAGAGAGCGCTATAGAAAAGCTGGATATACCACATACGATCAAGTCGGGGCTCAAACGTGGAGGCCTATTTATCCCGGAGGTTTCCAGTGAGAAAAATGAAGAATTGAAGATTATTGTCCTGATCGATAATGGTGGGTATTCTATGTCTCCATATGTTCGAACTGTCCAGCAGCTATTTCGCAAAATGAGAACGCGATTCGCTCACGACCTGGAGGTATACTATTTTCACAATACTATCTACGATCGGGTCTGGATTGATGAGCGTAGGTCTAAATACATTTCGGTTGAAAAGCTGCTGATGCACAATAAAGACTACCGGGTATTTTTCATCGGAGATTCTGCCATGGCGCCTTATGAACTAAGCGCACTGAGCATCCGAAACATTCAGGCAATCGTAAAGAAATTCAAAAAATCTGTGTGGCTAAACCCCGAACCACTGAAGTACTAGCCAGGCACCTACACCATTCAGGCGATGAAACAAATCGTGCCCATGTTTCCTCTTACTCCGCACGGCATTGAACGGGCGGTGCGCGAGATGAATACCAAGAGCACTGGAGGCTGAGTCATGCCCCCTTCTGGCCTTAGCGTCTCGCTGCTAAGTGCTTTCGGATTTGCAGCCCGAAAGCATTGTACAAGCAAAGGACAGACAAAGTCTTTGTTGTAAATCCAGTCATACTTAACTATATTGGTTTATAGTACACACCTGATCGCTTATTGTTAGCTATATTATACAGATGGAAGTTATTTCTAACATAATCAATTGGTTTGGCTTAGTATATGTAGGCATTCCATTATTAGCCATTGTCATTTTAAGCATTTATTTTATTTGGGGAGGAAAAATATCCAAGGAGAATCTGGAAAAGCTAATAGAGATAAGCAAATGGTACATCGTCTCAGTGGCAATTGTGTTTTCTGCCAAAACCATCGAGGCAGGATTTACCGAACGAGAGGCAGGAATTAAAGAAATGCAAGTGTATGATAAATATGTTGCTACGATTTTAGAAGCTGATAATATAGAAACCAGATGGAAGCTTGCTCAATATTTCTCTACCGTAACACCGACCGAACGACTTAGAGATAGATGGATTGCATATAAAGATACGATTAAGTCCGACTACAAAAAATTCAAAGAATTAGAAGAAACAGAAAACAAACTACTTAGTCAAGCTACCTTAACTCAAGAAGAGCAACAAAAACTAAATACTGTCCAGCAAGAAAAGGCAACTTATGAGAGAAGTTTATTGGAAATAAATGTTGGTAGATGGGTCATTGTATTTACAGGAGATACTAATCTGCAAGAATCTGAATATGAACTAAATAATCTCAAAAATGCCGGAATTGAGAATCCAAAGATTTTCTACCGTGGAAATTACTTTCGAACTATTTCGAAAATATTCACTTCTAAAAGTGAGGCAGCAGCATATTTGGACGCCCATAAAAGTAAATTGAGAAGTGATGTATATATCGTGAATTTGGATAAGTGGTGTCCAAACGAGCATTTCACCGATAAGTATTATACCTGTGAATAAATAATCTATTTATACTTAATCTAACATTTACTAGATCACTAAGTGACATAGGGTTGTCATTTCCCTGTTTTACTTTGCACAAGTGGAGCATCGTAAGATCATACATGTGGATATGGATGCATTTTATGCTTCTGTGGAGCAGCTGGATAACCCGGAGCTTATAGGCAAGCCTGTGGCTGTTGGTGGTAATTCGCAGCGCGGCGTTGTTGCAGCTGCCAGCTATGAAGCCCGCAAGTATGGCGTGAAGTCAGCCATGCCCTCCGCAAAAGCAGCTAAGCAATGTCCACATCTCATCTTTGTGCAACCTCGCTTCCACAGATACAAAGAGCTATCAGCACAGATCAAAGAAGTGTTTTTTGAATATACCGACCTGGTGGAGCCACTCTCCCTCGATGAGGCATATCTCGATGTAACGGAGAACAAGATTGGACTGAACTCGGCTACACTTATCGCTAAAGAGATCAAGCAAAAGGTTAAAGAACGAACAGGGCTCATTGCCTCCGCCGGAATCTCCTACAATAAGTTCCTTGCCAAAACTGCCTCGGACATGGACAAGCCAGATGGCCTTTACGTCATCCTACCGGTGGATGCAGAGGAGTTTGTGGCTAAGCTACCTGTACATCGCTTTCACGGGATCGGGAAAGTAACAGCAGAGAAGATGGTAATGGCAGGAATCTTTACCGGAAAGGATCTACGCAAAAAGTCCCTGGAAGATCTGAAACTACGATACGGCAAATCAGGTCAGTACTACTACAACATCTGTCGGGCAATTGATCCTCGAAAAGTACAACCTACGAGAGATACCAAATCAGTCAGCGCAGAGCGTACCTTCGAGGACAACATTTATGAATGGGAGGATGTCATCGAGGAGATTGAACGGATCGCGCACATCTCGTTTGAGCGCTATAAAAAAAGTAAAGCTGAGGATGGACATACCATCACCATCAAAATCAAATATGCGGATTTCCAACAGATTACCAGAAGTAAAACGGAGGATCAGGCCATCAATGAAGAAGAGGTTTATGTCCAGGTAGCCAAATCCCTCTTTACGGAACAACTCTTAAATGAAGAAGGGATACGATTAATCGGAGTTGGTATTTCGAATTTTAAGAAAGATGAGGAGCCGGAAACTCCTAGTCAGCTGACGTTAGAGTTTTGAGCTGTTTTGTTGAGATTCCCATGCCTCATTCGTACCTCATTCGCAAGGGAATACGGCAAAAACGCTCTCCCTATTCCCTTGGGAGATCATTCCCATAAGTAATGATCGAGTCATGGGAATCACTCACTAAGCTCAGATTTGAGCCATTATATAACAGTTTTGTAGAATAATGCTTTTCAGCATTACAAATACTCACATCCTGCGATCTCAAGAATCAACCCTTCCCCATAAGCTGAAGATGGAGTCTGAAAACCAGGCTTGATGTCTCCGTTTAATATCTTATTGGCAATCAGTACAGAGGTGAGAGCAGTAAGCGTATAGCCGTTCGGAGTAACTAGCCTTGCTTCTAATTTCTTATTTCCATCACTCACCTGACCCCACAAATACATGTTTGATTCCTTTCTCCTCTTTCCTTTGGGCCCATCCGGTCGCTTGTCCATTTGGTTCATCAGAAAATTTTTAATGGTTCGAGACCGAAGCATAAATGATAACCTCATGGCACGTTTCACTTTTGAAAGCTGCTGCTCTGTAGTTCCTGAAAACACTTCAATGTTCGGGATTCCGGTGCTGTGATAGGCAGTGGAAATATCACCCCAGGAAATCCCCATGGATATCTGCTTGAATGAACCATAGTCAATTTCCATGGCAGACTTTCCCATTGGAACACCTTCATAGTCTCCATCTCTTCGCCTGGTCTGCGGCTCACCCAAATTCTCAATCATGGTTTTGGCTGTACCACGTGAAAGCTTTCCTCCCTTGCTGACAAAAGCAAGCTTTAAATCGGTAGCAGAAGGTAGTTTATTGTGTAGGTGCTTGGCTAGGCAATCCGATGGAACTACATCAAAACCTACACCTGGAAGCAGCATCAAGCCTTTCTCTTTTGCTTTATTTCCGTACTCTTTTATTAAATCAAAAACCTGAAACTCGCCCGTAATATCCAGGTAATGTGTATTGGTAGCTAAGCATCCCTGAACCATCGCTTTGGCAGTGTGTATGAATGGACCGCCACAATGAATCACTACATCTCCTCTTCGCAACCAGTTTTCCAGCTTTTCCCTGTTTGAAACTTCAAACACGTCATATTCCAGACCATGTTTGTTGGCAAAAATCATGGCCTTTTCCGGACTTCTACCAGCAATAATGGGTTTTATTCCCTGTTTCAGACAAGCTTTTACAATCAATCGCCCTGTATATCCATAAGCACCATAAATAAGGAGGTTGTTCATTGTTTACTTGCGTTTTGGATTTTTATTTCTTCTGAAATTTTTGGGCTTTGAATTTGATCGTTTAAAGTTCTTCTTTTTTGTAGACGGAGGCAAGTCTCCTTGCTTTTCTGTTGGTTCAAACCCCTCCATCACCTCCTTTGGTATCTGCGTATCAATCAATTTTTCAATGTCTCGTAAATACTCCATTTCATCTAAACTAACCAATGACAGTGCAATCCCACTCGCTCCTGCCCTTCCTGTTCGTCCAATCCGATGCACATAATCTTCAGGCACATTGGGCAATTCGAAATTGATCACATGTGGCAATAAAGGTATATCCAAACCCCGTGCCGCAATGTCTGTTGCCACCAAAACTCTTACATTTCCTTTTTTAAATCCATCCAAAGCCTTGGTTCTGGCTCCCTGGCTCTTATTTCCATGGATGGCTGCAGCACTGATGTCTGCTTTCACCATCTTTTCTGCCAATCGGTTTGCTCCGTGTTTGGTACGGGTAAATACCAGCACCTGCTGCCATCTTCCTCCGGCAATCAAATCAAGTATCAAATCAGTTTTTCGATTCTTATCTACACGGTATACTTGCTGGTTGATTTTTTCAACGGTCGTGTTTTCCGGAGTTGCTTCCACATATTTTGGTTGGCGCATAAACTCATTTGCCAGACGTTTGATCTCTCTGGAGAAAGTAGCTGAAAAAAGAAGGTTTTGTCTCCTGGGCGGAAGCTTATCCAAAATGCGATTGATGTCTCTTTGAAAGCCCATATCCAACATTCGATCTGCCTCGTCCAATACCAGTATTTCAACCTTATGTAAAGAAAGTGCCTGCTGATTGTATAAGTCGAGTAATCGTCCCGGTGTGGCGATTAGGATGTCCACTCCGTTTCTCAATGCCGCTATTTGGGGATTGGCTTTTACCCCTCCAAAGATTACTGCAGATCTGATGTCCATGTAAGCCGAATAGGCTCTGACGTTATCATAAATCTGTGCTGCTAACTCTCGTGTAGGAGTAAGGATAAGTGCTCTCACCGGTCTTTTGCGATAAACTTCTCCATTGGATAAAAGTTGAAGAATAGGCAAAGTAAACCCGGCCGTTTTTCCTGTTCCGGTTTGTGCTGAAGCCAGCACATCATTTTTCTCTAAAATAATGGGGATAACCTTCGATTGTATAGGTGAAGGTTCTGAATATCCTTTTTTACTGATTGCTTTCAGCAGGGGTTCGGACAAACCCAATGAATTAAATGTCATAAAGATTGTTTAAAGAAATAGCGATACTTAGTGCCATTCCTTATGTCTGACAAAGGTACGCCGAAAAAAATAGGGAGATTAAAACCAACCGCTCAGTTCGAATTTTTCTTTGGAAGAATCAAGTATTCTTCCTTTCTCACATTTCAAAACTCTATGTGGAAATCTTTCGATGAATTTATGATTGTGAGTCGCCATCAAGACGGCTGTCCCGCTGTTGTTGATCTCTTCGAAAAGTTTCAAAATACCGTCACTTACATCAGGGTCCAGATTACCAGTCGGCTCATCTGCGAAAAGAATTTGAGGTTCGTTTATCATAGCCCGGGCAATCACCACACGCTGCTGCTCCCCGCCGGAAAGCTGATGTGGCATCTTGGCTGAAATAGCTCCGAGTCCAACCCTCATCAAAACTTCGGCTATTCGGTTTTTCATCTTAGCCGGCTCTTTCCAGCCAGTTGCTTTCATCACAAAAGTCAGGTTCTCTGCAACTGATCGATCGTAAAAAAGTTCAAAATCCTGAAAGATGATGCCAATCTTTCTACGAAGGAAAGGAACATCTTTGGACTTTATACTACTGATGGGATAGCCAACTACTTCTGCATGACCTAACCTCAAAGGCAAGTCAGCATATAATGTCTTTAAAAGTGAGGATTTTCCGCTTCCTGTTCTGCCGATCAGATAGACAAATTCTCCTTTGTCAATGGTGAAATCTAGTTCACTTAAGACCGTATGATCTTCCTGAAAAATGGATGCATTGGAAACGCGAACGACGGGTTCTTCAGAAAAAGACATTTGATTTACTTATAACTCTAATTTTTGAAGTTTGCCGTATGGCAACTCTTTGATCAGGTTTTTAAGCTCCTGATCTTTCCCTTCAAGACCAAACTTATCCATACGTTTGAGCGGACGGTCGGTTCTGAAGTAAGCAACCAGTACAAAGTCCTGATCCCTGATTTGAATATAGTCAGGAATTTTAGCTTTTCCCTTCACCTTGATGATGTACATTTCTTCTAACTTAAGTAAATCTAATGCTTCCATCACCAACTACGTATTATCTTATTTGTTCGATTTTTTATAATCAGCTAAAAATTTCTCGAGACCTGAATCTGTTAACGGATGCTTAAGCAACCCTGTTATGACACTCAGCGGACAGGTTGCAACATCAGCACCAATTTCAGCACACTGTATCAAGTGCATATTATGTCTGATTGAGGCTGCTAATACTTCCGTTTCGAATCCGTAATTATCATAGATTCCTACAATCTGCTCAATCAATGCTAATCCATCCATGGATATATCATCCAATCGACCGATGAATGGAGAAACATAGCTTGCTCCTGCCTTCGCAGCTAGAATTGCCTGTCCTGCATTAAATATTAAGGTACAGTTTGTCCGAATTCCCGCAGCAGTCAAAGCTGAAATGGCTTTAACACCATCTTTGATCATTGGTATTTTCACGACAATCTTGTCGTCGATTTTAGCCAACTCTTTCCCTTCTGCTACCATTTTATCATACTCGGTAGCTATCACTTCTGCACTTACATTGTCGTCCACGATGTTGCAGATGTCTTTGTAGTGTTTCAGGATATTCGTCTCACCTGTGATGCCTTCTTTGGCCATAAGTGATGGGTTGGTCGTTACACCATCGAGTACGCCCAAATCCTGAGCCTCTCTGATTTCGTCAAGATTTGCAGTATCAATGAAAAATTTCATTTGTTAAGGAAGTTAGTTTGAGGAAAGAAAAAATGGCAAACGAAGCATCGCACCGCTACGACCGCCTACCCTTGCTACCGTCAGGTCCTGGGGGATTCAGCAGGAGCTGGTCGTACCCGTTTGCCGCTGCAAAATTAGTAAATAGATCAGAAGGAAGTAAGGATTATTTGGGATTAGTATTCATCAAGGTGGCGATAAAATCCATCTTCTTCCTTTAGTGATTCAGAATCATCATTTTCAACCGTATAATAATCCTCATTGATATCTAAACGATCATCAAAATCCGACATTGAGTCGTCATATTCTCTTTCAAAAGGTTCCATACTCAAAATTACTTGTCAAACAATGACGATCAATAACGTAAAAAGTTATGATTGGGTAATGAATATGTTACCGAACCGGATATTCTTTTAGAATTTCTACCAATTCACTTAACATCATTGCAGTAGCTCCCCAGACTGTGCGATCTTCCAAATCGAAATAGGGGCATTGTAGTTTATATCCATTCCTAACCACTATTTCCTTTTCTTTCAAACGACTAGGATCAATAAGATCACTGACCAGTGGGGTAACAATGTCTGCCACCTCTCGTGGTTCAGGAATGAATTTGGGATTATGATCCAGTTTACCAATGACAGGCAAGACCATGTAGTTGCTGGCAGCAACAAAAAACTCCGATAAACTACCTATCACCTCCACTTTTTCTTTACTTACTCCAATCTCTTCATGACTTTCCCTTAAAGCTGTATGAAATTGATCAAGATCTTCCTCCTCATATCTTCCTCCCGGGAGGGCCATCTGATCACTATGTATTCCATCGTAACTAGGCCGCTGAATAAGTGGGAATCGCACCTTTCCTTGATCTTCATAGAGCAAAATCAGTACACCTCCTCTGCGTGGCGGAGTGCTGTGTTTTAATTTTAAAGGAGCTCCATTTGCCATTTTTGGCTTCATTTTCTGGTGCGCAACGTCTCCGGGCATGGGCATTTGCACACGCTTCTCCAAGAATCCGGTCAGTTCATCGAAATTCATTTCGATGCAAATTAAGCATGACAGTTTGATTTCATTTTTTATTTATCTTGCTAGAAGCACCCTACTCATATCAAATGGAAGATGTCCCTGGATACGTAGCGGGAACGTTTATCGCCATCGTAATCGCCCTGCTAGGTTTTATATATTACGCTGTGAGCTATGCCACTCCGGGGAAGAAAAACATTACTTCTTCGCTTGTCATCACCATTCTGGTAGCCTGGATTTTTACTATTTGTGTTCTTGTGTTTGACGGATTCTATACAAACCTGTCCGGTATCCCCAGAATTCCGATAACCGCCGGCATTGCTTTTTCTTCCATCCTTTTCATTTTTATAATTCCCAGATCCAGAGCTGTAATCGCCAAAATGCCGATCACAACGCTTCATTATATTCATATTGTAAGAATTCCACTCCAAATGGTGCTATGGTGGCTTGCCATCTCAAAAGCTATGCCGATGGATGTCACTTTCGAAGGATCAAACCTGGATATTATTTCAGGAATTTCAGCACCGTTTGCAGCAGTTTTCCTTGTGGGTTCACGCACTCAGAATAGAATTGGGGCCATATTCTGGAACCTGATGTCTGTTGCATTGCTTTTCCTGTTTGTAAGAATGGCCATTGGTTATACGCCTTATTTCTACACCCCATCCCTAACAGATGTAGCCAATCTGGCTGTATTCTTCTTTCCTTATATACTGTTACCAACTTTCATCATTCCGGTACTGGTTTTCAGTCACCTTGTCTCATTATTGCAACTTTTCCTGAAAACCGATCAGTTACAATATTGATCCAGCATCTGCTGACTTTTTAACTCATTAAGATTCTTACCAATTTTCCATGAAGAACAGGCTGTTTTGGTATCTCCGAGCTTAAAATGTGCGTTTCCCAAATAAAAGTAAAGCTCATCTATAAATTCTCCGGTCGTAATTGCCCTATTAAAGAGATTGATTGCCTCTTTTAAATCACCCTTTTTCATCATATAAATCCCTTTATTCCGATAAGCCCAACCATTTTTAGGGTTTAGGACAATACTGCGGTTGATATCTCCAATTGCAGCATTGAGTGAATCCATTTGCAAGTAGATATAGCCACGGTTATTCAGAAAATACGGTTCGCCGGGAACGATATCCATTGCTCGATTGACTTCTGCCAATGAACCCTGATAGTTACCTTTTTCTAATTCTATTAAACTAAGAAGGCTAAATGCGTTGGCATCCTCAGTACTCAATTCCAAAACCCGATTCACCAGATTAATTGCCGTATCATACGCCTCTTTAAAGTAAAATATGGTAGCCATATTGATTAGCGTTTCCGGGTTTAATGGATTAAGGCTGTCAGCGACCTGGAAACTATTAAGTGCTTCATCATATAGTCTCATTTGGGTTTGAATCAACCCCTGATAGAAATAGACAAAAGATGAATCTCCTGAAATCTTCTGAATAGCATCAATATCATTTAACGCTTTTTCAAACTGGCCGATCTCCTCGTAAGCATAAGCTCTATTGAAGAGTGCATCTAAATAATCAGGCTGGATTGTTATTGCCTGATTGTAATCAAGGATTGCCTCGTAAGGATGGTCAGACTCAATTTTAGCTACTCCACGATTATTCAAAGCAGGTGCGTAATCAGGAGTTTCTTTTAAAGATTGATTGTAGTATTCAATCGCCTGGTCATAATCTCCCTTGTTTAGGGCATTGTTTCCCAGATTGAAAAATCGAGTTGTGCGTTCGTCAGAACTTTCGCACCCAAAGATTAAAATGGAAAGCGTTAAGAGTTGTAAGATGTTCTTCATTTGAGAGCATAAAAAAAGCCTGCACAAATGTATGCAGGCCATGAAGTGTTTTTTAGAAAAACTTAGGATTTCCTTACAGATCCACCACTGCTGGAGCTGGCATCTAAATAAGTAGGCGACCCCTTGTATCTTACAGAGCCACCACTACTCGCTCTTGCGTCCAATTTTTTACTGACATTAACTTTAATGCCTCCGCCGCTACTGGCACTTGCTTCCACTTCATCACTTTCCAGATCGTACCCATCATAATCTCCTGAGCTACTGGCCTGAATATCCTGTTTCTTTACAACACCTGATATTTCAATCTCTCCTGCACTGGATACTTCGGCATTTATTTCAATCGCCTCTATTCTTAATTTGGCATCTCCAGCACTCGAAGCATCTATCTCCACTTCATCAGCATTTTCGATACTAGCTTCTATATCGCCTGCACTGCTTACATCTATATCAAAATCACTTCCGTTAGCGTCAATCGTACCCTCTGCTGTTAATGATGCTGCTGAAGAGGCCGATATGGCGTTGATTGATTTGTAGGTCACATAAACATCTACATCAATGTTTCTGTGATTATTTCCCTCCAGATGTATTTTCAAACGACCTCCGCTCACTTCCGTAAGCACTTCATCAAGATCGTGACTGTCCGAGACAATTCTGGCTTCTTCTTTATCGCCTGCTTTGATAAAAACATCAATGCCTTCATGAGCTGAAATTTCTGAAAATGAAGATAAGCTTCTGGTTTCTTCTGATTGGGCTAATGCAGCACCTGCTACAAAAATTCCGAGTAGTGTTATTAGTAATGATTTCTTCATGACTTTTTATTTAAGAGTTAGGATGAGCTTTGTACTCAATATTTACTCATATAGATTCAAGAAAAAATCAAAGGTTGCAGATCAGAGTGAAGATTTGTGATTTTTCTTAAAATCCTCAAAGGCTGTCGTCTTGAAATGATCACCGCCAATGAATAGCAAAATGGGCTCCATTTGTTCCGGCTTAAGGTATCCGGCAATTGGTTGAATTATTCTCAATTCTTCATCCATAAAAACAGTTGTAGGGTAGCTTAGCTGGTTTCTGGTAAGAGCAGCCGCCAGTTCGTGAACTCCTCTTCTACCCTGCGCTACAAAATTAAATGTGTGTCCACGAAACTCTACCGATTCCTTTTGCTCAGCATTGAACTTTACCGGATAAAAATTTTCATTGATGTAATTCGCAATCTCTGACTTGCTGTAGGTTTTCTGATCCATCACTTTGCACCAGCCACACCAATCGGTATACAGATCAATAAGGAGTTTTTTAGGTTTTTGCTCATGCAGGGCAATGGCTTCTTCAAAAGTAAGCCAATTAACTTCAGCAACTTCTGGCTGCCCCCAGCTACCTAGTAAGAGTATAAGTACAGTACTTAAAAAAATTCGTAAAATCTTCATTGTAACCTTTAACGAGACAACACCTTCTCTTGGTTCATTTCACGAATTTAATGATTTAAGAAATTAATCAGATGTCGGCAGGAAAGCATTTTTTCCCTTGAATAGCTTCGCAGCAATGGTGCTGTCATTAAATACCTCGTGTCTATTCTCTGTGGTTTGGATGATATGGGTGTCATCTTGCAGATTCCCGCTAACCATGATCTCTGGAGCATTTGTAAAAGAATAAGTAATCGTATGTGAAGGATTTGATTGCAATTCTGCGTCATAAAAATTTTTACTATTCACATAGCTTAAGCCTCTTAAATATTGCTCAACAGATGCACTGTCGGCCCTTGAATCATTGAGGTACCAATGCTCATCTTTCGTAAGGACGAATGCACTATCAGGATAATCAAATTTGATTTGTGTCAATGAATCTTTTTTCAAACGCATTAATAAACCATCTCGGTAATCTACAGCTTCTTTACCTACGGATATTCCCATGAAATTATCGGCGACATATACATTTTCATCATCAAACAATCGAACAAATGTGTAGTAACTTCTCTGCCCCTCCATCCCAAAGCGGCCAATCACCAGATCAGAGGATAAATCATCTCCTTCGAAAATACGAATTCTGGTTCCTGTTGAATCAACTGCATAATCGTTCCACTTATCCTGTTTTCTGGCTGCAAGTCGACCAGGCTTTATGGTATTCAGGTTGGTTAGCAATGAAGTAATTGAGCTTGTTTTAGCTTGTTTAAATCCTCCACTCGGTAAGGAAACCTCCCAACCATTTTCAGATTTTTTGAGTGACATTGTTCCTTCAAGCGTTACAACTTCCACCCTGGATACTTTAGCCGTGTCTATGGAAACCAGTTCATCAGCTAATGCATCACTCTTTCCAGATCGTTTAGTCAACTGAACTACTGCCAAACCGACAACCAAAACACCTAAAATGATTAACAGATTTTTCGTTTTCATCGACTCATAGATTTATTCGAAATTTCCTTGCATCCATTTTTGTTTCTTTCGCTGATTGCGAAGCTTTCTTATGAATGCGTAAATAAGTAGCAATAAAATCGGAGCAAACACATTGCTGTACTTAAGCACATTTTTGGTACTGTCTTCAATGCTTTCCAGTGGCCTGGAGGTGATTCCTTTGGTTCTCAAATCGATTAACCCGGTATCATCTGCCAGCCAGTCAATCGCATTGGAAGCAAAATTCACATGGTCCGCTTGTACCTGCCTGGCTTGCTGCCCCTCACCATTTACGAAGAAATCCCCGTTTCCAACCACCACCATTTTTCCAAACCCCTTACTGACTCCTTCGGCAGCAACTGCCAAAGACTGCACACCCATGCCAAAATCATTTTGAGTCCATCTTCTTTGTATATCAATATATGATGGCGCACGCTCCACCCCTGAATTGGCTGATGTAGAAGCAATGGATGAAATACTAACGGTTGAATCATTAGCTATCGGAACGACGCTTGAGGTAAATGTGAATGTTAATTCATCCAAGCCTTTGGTCATCGGATGATCCGCGAAGTTGGTCACTCGTAGAAAGAATGGGAATTCTTTTTGGCTATTGATGGTAAAGTAACCTTGCCGTTGAGTTACGGTGATTGTAGCGCACTCTGCATCAATCACAAAATCGCTACCAAGCTTTATGCCTTTATCCTCAAGCCATTTCACTAGGCCAATATCCGGAGAGGTTGTGAGCATCCCTTGCTGTAGGTCTCCCTGAACATTAGAATATGCCACAAAAATGTTTCCGCCACTACTTAAGTAGTTATCCAACTTATTAAAATGACTTTGTGGAATGGTGTCATTTGGAGCTGCAATGATGACTGCACGATAATATGACGGGATATTTTCTCCTTCCGAAATGGTATAGTTCTCGACATTATAAAGAACATTCAATTGCTGCCGAAGCTGAGATATAGTCGAAAGACCAACCTCCCCATGTCCTTGAAGTAAGGCTATCTTTGGCTTATCAGAGATTGACAATTTCTTAACCGAAGTTGTCAGTTCATATTCCATCGCAGCACCTGGCTGGATCAAAGGAATGATTTCTTTTTTATCACCCATTTGCAACACCGCACCCATATAAGCCCGCATCTGTTCCACCCGGTCATTTTCCCTGACATTGATCATAATAGGTCCAATACCTTTCTGCTGAACTTCCTGCTCTTTGGTCTGATCTTCATTTGGGTTAACAAACTCATACACTACATTGCCTCCTGACCGCTGTTCATACTCAATGAGCATGTCTTCAAAATCTTTACGATTGCTCAAAAGCTGTGGTGGAAGGTCTTCAGAAAAATAGGCGGTTACGGTAATTACATTCTCTAAACCCTCTAAAACCTCATGGGTAGCATCACTCAGTGTATATCGCTTATCTTCAGTAAAATCTAGCCGGAGATATAGTTGGTTTGACAGAATATTACCAACAATTACAATCGCGATAATGACCAGCAGTTGTATGATTATCGTCTGCTTTTTCATCTTACTTCCAATTTCTTTTAGACAACATGATTTGGGTACCTAGTAAGCCAATAAGGATGAGTGAAAGAAAATATATGATATCCCTGCTATCGATCACTCCCCTACTCAGTGAATCAACATGTGTACGAATGCTTAAATAGCTAAATACCTCTCCAATAAATCCCGTGGACCCGGATCCGATCACGTCAAAAAGCATGTGAAAAAATATGCCTATGAATAGCGCTAAAAGGAACGCCACAATTTGATTTTGCGTGAGGCTGCTGGCAAAAAGACCGATACCAATGTAACTGGCTGAAAGAAATATCATGGCCAGATATCCTCCAAGCACGGCTCCATCATCTACATTACCTAGCTGCCTGATGGTGAAGTAATAAGGAATGGTGCACATCAATGCGATTCCGACAAGAATCAGACAAGCCAAAAACTTTCCTAAGACGATTTGATTATCTGAAATTGCTTTGGTAATCAACAGCTCTATCGTTCCTGACTTGCTTTCTTCTGCAATCATACGCATTGTAATAGCAGGAATAAAAAAGAACAAAGACCAGTATGCCACATCGTAAAACACATCCAGATTGGCCTGCCCCAGCATAAAGATGTTTGTTCCAAATAACCAGGTAAATGATCCACTGAGTCCCAGAAAGAGGATAATCATCACATAGGCTATGAGTGAATCAAAAAAGGCCGACAATTCTCGTTTCGTTATGATCCAAACTTTGCTCATCACTTTAGTTGGTTAGGTTTCTAAACACATCCTCCAGGCGAGTTTCAATGCCTGTCATTTCAAGCAAATACCATTTCTTACTGACACACATGTCAAACACTTCCTTTCTTGAAGAAGCGTCCGGTTTGCTTTGCACCGTAAACCAATGCTCTTTTCCTTCAATTAATGAAACGGTCTCTACTGTTTTTAATCCCAGCAGTTCTTTCTGAATATCTCCTTTGGAAGCTTCAATATGAACGGTGAGCAGCTCCTGACCTTGAGCCTGTTGGCGTAAAGTATCCGAAGTGCCATCTGCAACAATTCTTCCTTTATTAATGATTAGAATACGGTCACATGTCGCTTCTACTTCTGAAAGGATATGCGAGCTAAGGATGACCGTTTTTTCCTTTCCAAGCTCCTTAATCAACTTCCTGATCTCAACGATCTGGTTAGGATCAAGTCCGGTAGTTGGCTCATCCAAAATGAGCACCTCCGGATCGTGAATCATCGCCTGTGCCAACCCAACCCTTTGTCGGTATCCTTTGGAAAGCTCCTGAATACTCTTGTGCTTCTCAGCATCCAGACCACATTTTTCGATCATCTCACCTATGCGAGCAGGTATTTCCGATTTTTCCACTCCCTGAATCTCCGCGCTAAATCGCAGGTAATCCACAATGGGCATATCCAGGTACAGGGGATTGTTTTCAGGTAAATAGCCGATCTTTCGTTTTACCTCCTCCGGTTCAGATAAGATGGAGGCGCCTTCAACCGTTACATCTCCAATGGTTGGTGCCATAAAGCAGGTGATCATTTTCATTGTCGTACTCTTACCCGCCCCATTCGGCCCGAGGAAACCGACGACCTCACCTGTATTTATTTCAAACGAGATATCATTTACAGCTTTCTGAACACCATATTTTTTGGTGAGATTCTCTACTACTATTGCCATATTTGCTAGCTTTCAAAAATCGCTGGCAAGTTTAAAAACTGAAGAAAAAAAGTTCAATAGTGAACAGCTTCTAAGCTGTTAAAATTTGTTAACACGACCTTTTAAAATGAAAATAGGACTCCTATCTGATACACATGGATACCTTGACCCTAAAGTCTTCAAATACTTTGAACAGGTTGATGAAATCTGGCATGCCGGTGATATCGGAACCATGGAGGTGTTGGAAGAACTTCAGGCTTTTAAACCGACCATTGCTGTTTGGGGTAATATTGATGGTGGTAAACTGAGACAGGAATACAAAGAAGGTGAAATATTTGAACGAGAGGGGGTCAGAGTACTCATCACTCACATTGCTGCAAAGCCTCCTAAGTATAATAAGAAGGTGCTATCCTATGTGAAACAATACCAACCTAAGCTACTGGTTTGTGGTCACTCCCACATTTTGAAAGTAATGCCTGACAAAGTCAATAATCTTCTATTTATGAATCCGGGTGCTGCAGGCAAGCATGGGTTTCATAAAGTGAAGACACTATTGAGGTTTGATTTGGAAGCTGGTGAGATCAAGAATTTGGAAGTGGTAGAGATGGGGCCAAGAGCGAAAGCTTAAAATCCATTCGTCCTAATCACTATTCCCTTGGGAGGCTTACTAGCAGGAAGCCGAGTCATGGGAATCTTCTAATTAATTCCAAAGTCCCATTCCTTTGTCGTTCGCAATGGAATACTGAAACAAAAATGTTTTCAAAATGCAACCTTTCTTTTTTTCAATTGTATTTGATTTACATTTATGAATGAAACAAGTATCGCGAAAAGCGAAAATGTGCGATGAAGATTAAATCATATCAATTGGGGGAACTAGAGGAGCTAGTACTAATGATCGTTGCTATCCTTAATGAAGAAGCATATGGAGTCAAGGTGATGGATGAAATCCAAAACCAGATTGGACGGAAGGTTAACATAAGTGCAGTCCACACGGTACTGGATCGTCTTGAAAAAAAGGATTTTGTTTCCTCCTATATGGGAGGTGCAAGTGCTGAACGAGGCGGTAGAAGAAAGAGATTATTTAAAGTAACAGCCGAAGGCTCAAAAGCGATCACGTATGTGTATCAAACCAGAAATGAGCTTTACAACCAAATTCCCAAAACGATTTTAGGATACGGATGAAAAAGCATACTCCACCAAAATGGGCCCTCAAGTTTCTTCAGTTTTTCTACAAAGAAAAATACCTGGAGCAGATCGAGGGGGACTTGTATGAGCTCTTTGAACGAGATGGAGCTACCAAAAAAGCCAGAAGAAGGTTCGGGTGGAACACCATTCGCTTTTTCAGATTAAGATATTTAAAAGGACTAGAAGATTTTGAACGGTTAACCACTCTTGCCATGATCAAGAATTATTTAAAAGTTGCTATTAGAACCCTGATCAGACAGAAGTCTTACGCGGGGATAAATATTGCAGGACTAGCCATAGGCCTTGCCTCATGTCTCCTTATCATGATGTATGTATTTCATGAGCAGAGCTATGATAATTTTTATCCTGAAGGCGAGCATGTATACAGGGTAGCAAATGGTGAGCGTGGAAGATACACACCGGAGCTGCTGGCTAAAACAATGATGGAGGAATATCCACAGGTGGAAGCTACAACTCGAATTAGTGGGCTTTGGGAGTCTCATTTTCAAATAGGTAACCAAAGTTTTTTTCAAGACGGATCTGCTTGGGCTGATGAAAACATCTTCAAGGTTTTTCAAATGGAGTTTGTAAGTGGAAATCCAGAAAGCGCAATCAATGGGCCTGAGGATTTGGTACTCACGGAATCCTTAGCTACGAAATTTTTTCCGGGCGAATCGGCCATGGGAAAAACCATTGTTGTTGATGGAAACAATATGAAGGTGACTGCTGTGGTGAAGGATCCGCCTAAAAACACTCACTTTCCATTCAAATTTATTGGACGAGTTTGGGACAATGTATCCGCCAATCAAAACTGGACAGGAAACAATTTCTGGACGTATGCTAAAATTCAGCCTGGCATCACAAGTCAGGAAATGAATAATAAGCTGGTAAGTCTTTACGAAAAATATGTAGGTCCACAATTAATTGCGTATTCCGGGCATGCTACATTCGAAGATCTGGTGGAAGAATATCCGGATCGGATCTACGGATTTACGCTCCACCCATTAAGAGAAATCCATCTGGAGAATCCGCATTTTTCAATGGGTGCCAGAGGAGACAAAAAAAATGTAGTCGTCTTTTCAATGGTCGCTTTATTCATTCTGCTAATCGCATGTGTTAATTACATTAATATGGCTACAGCCAGATCTGCAGTGAGATCCAAAGAAGTAGGAATTAGAAAAGCGCTTGGCTCTTATCGAAAAAATATCATTTCACAGTTCTTAATAGAATCGATCCTTATAACTTTTCTCGCAATCATATTAGCTGTCATTATATCCGTCTTCTCACTCCCCTATTTCAATCAGCTTACGGGCAGAGCTTTTGAAATAACCGACCTGTTCTCACTGACTAACATCCTTTCCATACTTGTTATTCTGTTCATCGTTGGTTTATTGGCTGGAGGATATCCTGCTTATATCATTTCCAACTTCACACCTTTGAAGGCGCTTAGGGGTCAAATGCAGCAAGCAGGGAAAAAAGGCTTGCGGAGCGGGTTAGTAGCTTTTCAATTTGCCATCTCGATCTTCCTTGTAGCTGCAACATCTGTCATTTTTAAGCAGGTGATGTTTATGCAGTCTCAGGATCTCGGTATCAACACAGAACAGACACTCGTGATAAACAATGGAAGACAGCTTGGAGAAAAGTACGATGTTTTCAAGAATGAATTGGAAGGACTTGCAGACATTGAAGTAGTTTCCAAATCGAGCCATATTCCTTTCCATGGATCGAGTGACTGGACGTACCAGGTTCCAAATGAAGATAACAGACGCATTGCACCTAATAATGGGTTTGCATCTCCGGACATGGAAAAAGTCCTCGGACTGGAAATTGTAAAAGGACGCTTTTTTGAACATAACAGTGTTTCTGACAGTGCAACTGTCGTTATCAATGAATCATTGGTGAAAGAGCTTGGTTGGGAAGAGCCGCTTGGCAAAGAATTGCAAAGACCCGGTGGTCACACCTATCGAGTGATTGGTGTAATGAAAGATTTCAATTATGCCTCCTTGAAAAGTGAGATCGATCCATTGATATACAGATACGGTCCGATCAATTCAGAGGTGGGAATGTTCCATCAGGCGTATGTTTTGGCGAAGGTGAACACTTCAGATATTCTGAACACGCTCAATCAGGTGGAGCAAAAATGGAACGAGCATGTTCCAGGTTATCCTTTTGATGGCCATTTCTTAGATGATTCCTATCAAAAACAGTACGAAAGTGAATTGAAGTTTGGTCAGGTATTCACTACATTTTCCTTTTTGGCGATCATCATTGCACTCTTAGGTCTGTTCGCACTTACGACTTTCGTTCTGCAAAAACGATTCAAAGAAATAGCTGTAAGAAAAGTACTGGGGGCTACAGTACCTTCACTTCTTCGGATGATGATCAAAGACTTTACCCGTCTGGTGATTATTGGTGGAGCTATAGGAATCTCGGGCGCATTTTATTGGCTCAGCTCCTGGCTGGAAGGATATAGTTACCGAATAGAGCTTTCATGGTATCTATTGATAGTACCCATTATCCTGATTCTATTACTTACATGGGTAGTTGTGAGTGCTAAATCCTATAGGGCCGCAGTAGCTAATCCTGCCAATGCATTGAAAGAAGAATGACCGTTCAAATATGAAAAATGAGAGCTGATCACACAACAAGCAGCTATGTGATCAGCTCTTTGTATCTTCATAATCCTAACCTAATTAGATTATGAAGAAACTCCTGACTTTAACCATTCTGGTACTTTCTGTTTTGGCCTTGGAAGCTCAAAAGAAAAAAACCAAATCAACCGACTCCAACAAAATAGATGCTTCCCTGTATGAGGGGCTCAAATGGCGAAATATTGGACCGACCCGAGGCGGGCGAAGTGTCGCTTCATGTGGCGTGGTAAATGACCCCATGACCTACTACATGGGAACAACCGGAGGTGGTATCTGGAAAACAACCGATGGTGGTATCAACTGGAAAAACATCTCAGACGGCCAACTGAAGACCGGAACTGTCGGAGCAATCTCCGTTTCTGAATCAGACCCGAATGTCATCTATGCAGGAATGGGCGAACATGCCGTACGAGGGGTCATGACCTCCAGTGGTGATGGCGTATACAAAAGCACAGATGCAGGAAAAACCTGGAAACACATCGGATTGGATAAATCCATGCATATTTCTGATGTAGTCATCCACCCTAGCAATCCGGATATCATTTATGTTTCTGTTCAGGGTGCATTGTATGGTCCTTCGAGTGAACGAGGTATTTACAAATCCATCGATGGTGGTGCCAATTGGCGGAAAATCTTGTTTGTAGACAATAGTACAGGAGCTTCATCTCTATCCATGGACATGACCAACCCACGCATCCTCTATGCAGCGATGTGGGATCATCAGCGGTACCCATGGACCGTAAGATCGGGTGGCCCGGGATCGGGACTTTACAAATCAGTGGATAGTGGCGAAACCTGGGAGAAAATGGAAGAAGGATTACCTGAAGAGTTTGGAAAAGCTGGTATTTCCGTTTCCAGAGCAAATCCGGAAAGAGTCTTTGCCATCATCGAAGCTGAAGGGAGCAAAAGTGGATTATACCGATCCGATGATGCTGGGAAAAAGTGGACGCAGTTAAACAAGGACCGTGTCCTCATCACACGCTCGTGGTATTACATGGAAGTATTTGCCGATCCGCAGGATGAGAATAAGGTCTTTGTACTCAATGCACCTGTCATGAAATCCATCGATGGAGGTAGAAGCTTCTCGAATGTTTCTGTTCCTCATGGGGACAATCATCACCTGTGGATCAACCCAACC
The DNA here is from genome assembly GCF_040220215.1 of Ekhidna sp. GTDB lineage: Bacteria > Bacteroidota > Bacteroidia > Cytophagales > Cyclobacteriaceae > Ekhidna. The sequence goes on along the minus strand of NZ_JAVJTR010000027.1, from coordinate 73,664 downwards.
AACAACCAACTGATGATCAACTCCAATGACGGTGGAGCGAATGTCTCGTTTAATGGAGGCAATAGCTGGTCGACTCAAGAAAATCAACCAACCGCTCAGTTTTACCGGGTGATCACCGATGATCTGGTTCCCTACAATGTGTACGGCGGTCAGCAGGACAATTCTGCCATTGCCATTCCAAGCCGGACCAATGGTTGGGGCATTGGCTGGAAAGACTGGTATTCTGTAGCAGGGTGTGAAAGTGCTTATTTGGCATTCGATCCGAAAAACCCGGAGGTCATTTATGGAGGCTGCTATCAGGGTATTATCGAGCGATGGGAGAAATCAACTGGAGAAGGAAAACCGGTGATGCAATACCTGGAACAACGATTGAGTGGCATTCCGAAAGACTTTAGTCATCGATTTAACTGGAATGCACCGATTGTGGCCTCTACGCATGATCCAAATACCATTTACCATGCGGGTAATGTGGTTTTCAAAACTACGGATGGTGGGCTCACCTGGAACACCATTTCTCCTGATCTGACAAGAAATGACACCACCAAACAAGGGCCGGGCGGCAGACCATTTACCAACGAAGCGGCCGGTGGAGAGAATTACAACACGATCATGTACTTAGCCGCCTCTCCACATGAAAAGGGAGTGATTTGGGTTGGGTCTGATGATGGTCTGGTGCATATCACAAAGGATGAAGGAGCAAACTGGACCAACGTGACTCCAAAAGGACTTCAGGAAGGCATCATCAACTCAATTGAAGTGTCACCGCATGATCCTGCAACAGCGTATATCACTGTGATGCGATATAAATTCAATGACCTCACGCCTCTGGTTTTCAAAACCAATGATTACGGGGCATCATGGACGAAGATCACGAACGGATACGATGATCCGAATGGGTTTGTGCGAGTGGTGAGAGAAGATCCGAAAGTGAAAGGCCTACTTTATGCAGGCACTGAAACCGGACTTTATGTATCACCGGACGATGGAGCAAACTGGTCAAAGCTGCAATTAAACCTACCCATCGTTCCAATCAATGACCTCACCATCCGACAAAATGACCTGGTGGCAGCCACGGCCGGACGATCATTCTGGATATTGGATGACTTGAGTGCTATTCAGGGAACCTTAGGAAAAGAAAAGAAAAACGGCGCAGTATTCACCAAAGAAAATCATTACAGAATCCTGGGTGGTAGTGCGCCGGTTGAAGCCGGGAAGAACCCTCCTTCCGGAGTGACTTTTGACTATTTCCTAAGCGAGGAATTACCGGATAGTGTGGAATTGAGAGTTGAAATATTGGAAAAAGATCAGGTGATCAGAAGTTATTCCAGTCAAAAAGATGAATCCTTCAAATCCTTTCAGGGTGGCCCTCCTGCTCCGCAGATTTTACCAGTCAAAAAGGGTTTCAATCGCTTTACCTGGGACTTCAAACGAGAGACGCTTCCGGCAGTGGATGGTGTGTTCTCATTTGGTGATTACGCCGGATCAAGAGTCGCCCCTGGATCTTACTCCATCAGACTTTTGACAACTGAAGACACCATAACTACTCAGGTGAATATCCTGGAAGTACCCGGTCAGGAATATGCTAAAACCGAATGGGACGCTCAGCAAAAAATGCTGACAGCTATTGAGGACATGGTTCGTGACATGCACGAAAGTGTCAATACCATGAGGTCAGGAAAGTCACAACTTCAGGCCTATCAGAAAAGGCTGAAAGACATGAAGGAAGCCAAGGGCTTATTAGATACCGCTAAAGCACTGGTTCAGAAAATTGAAGACTGGGAAAACGAACTCATCCAACCGAAACAAGAAACCTTTCAGGATGTGATCAACTTCCAGAATAAGCTAAACAGTCAATTGATGAGCTTGAAATCATTCATTGATGTGGCAGATCCACGGTTGACGCAGGGAGCAAAAGAACGCTTTGACGACCTTAAAGCAGAGTGGGAATCGTATGCTGATCGCAGAAATGAGTTGATCAATATTGAGTTAAAAGCATTCAATGACCTCTACAAAAAACTTAACTTGCCGGCGGTGATTTTGGAAGATTGAAATCATAAATCTGGCTGTGAAGTCCCAAACTGTGGTCTATAATTACTATTTGAGAGACGAGATTCCCAAGTCTTACTCCTTCGTCGTTCGCAAGGGAATCGGGTTCCTTTATCAACCTTATTCCCTTGGGAAAATGACGATAGTCATTTGAGTCATGGGAATCTGATTTTGAAATAGAAGTGCCATTTTGAATTACGAACCAAAAACAGCACGTAAATAAAATCCTAAATTAACAGCAAAAAGACCGGAGGACCATGCGATTACTAGTTCTGATATTGGTTCTTGCAACTTTCGTTTGCAATGGGCAATTCAACCCTTCTGAAATTGAAATCATTCGTGATGAATGGGGTGTGCCGCACATCTATGCCCCTACAGATGCTCAGGTTTCCTATGGTTTAGCCTGGGCGCATGCGGAGGATGATTTTAAAACCATTCAGGAGATCTTGTTGGCAGCCAAGCAAATGATGGGACGCTATCAGGGACCGGATGGTGCACCCATTGACTATGTTGTTGGGCTCTTACGATGCGAGGATATCGTCAACGAGCATTTGGATGAAGTGGATCCTGCATTCATCAAAATAGCCAAAGGATACATTGCTGGATTGAACGCATACGCTGAATCGCACAAAGACGAAGTGCTGGTAAAAAAGGCATTTCCTGTGTCTCTGACTGATATTTTCAAAGCGTATGTTTTACAGCTGGCTGTTCAGGATGGAGCTGATAACCTGATTCGAAATCTCTTTGATGGAAATATTGATACGGTTGATTTTGAAACGAAGGGATCCAATGCCTTTGCGATCAGTAGAAAAAAAACAACCAATGATGAAGTATTTCTGGCAGTGAACTCACACCAACCATTGGAAGGTCCTGCCGCCTGGTATGAAGCGCATCTGGTCAGTGATGAAGGTTGGAATATGCTTGGAGGATTATTCCCTGGTGGACCGGTGATCTTTCATGGAACCAATGAGCATTTAGGTTGGGCTCATACGGTCAACTACTTTGATAAGCGCGATGTATTTCAATTGGAAATGCATCCTGAAGAAGAAAACCTGTACCGGGTAGATGATGAGTGGCTGGAGCTGGAAAAACGAAAGATCAAACTGAAAGTCAAAGTATTCCTGGGAATCAAGATCGGAGTGAAACGAGATGCTTACTACTCCGTTTATGGACCGGTTGTTAAAAATACAAAAGGCGCTTTCGCCTTTCATATGGCCATTTTTGAAGAGATCCGGGCGATCGAACAGTGGTATAAAATGAATAAAGCTACCAACCTGCTGGAGTTTAAAGAAGCTTTGTCCATGACTGCCATTCCTAGTTTTAACATCGTCTATGCGGACAAGTATGACAGCCTCTTTTATGTAGGTAATGGCAAAGTACCCGTTAGGAATTCTGAATATGACTGGAGTACTACCCTTCCGGGAAACACATTGGAAACAATTCCTCAGGAATACCATCCATTCTCCGATCTCCCCCAGATCACAAACCCGTCATCAGGATATCTTTTCAATACCAACAATGGCGCTTTTAGCGCAACAGATCCAGCCAACAATCTAAACCCCACTGATTTCGATTCCACCATGGGGTATCGTGCTTTTGACAACAACCGAAGCTATCGTTTCATGGAGTTGATTGATCAGTACGATAAGCTTAGCTGGAATGATTTCCTGGACATCAAATATGATGCTACCCTCCCTGACTCACTTGTTTATTGGATCGACCTTAATCCTGTATTTGACCTGGATCCGGCCCTTGCGGATTCAGCGGCTCAAGTTTTGGAGATTATCCAAAGTTGGAATAAGAAAGCAGACGTGAATGCAATGGGAGCTGCTCACCTGAATATTTTGTACCAGGGTTTAGCCCGTATTTCTGATAAAATTGATGTCAAGAACATCTCAACCGAACAGTATTACAAAGCAGTGGATTATGTGAGAAGATACCTGCTTCTCTATTTCGGAAAGATTGATGTAACGCTGGGTGAATATCAGAAGCTCGTACGGGGGGATGATGAATACCCAATCGGTGGGCTGCCGGATGTCATTGCAGCCATGCACTCTGATTACATGGGGGAAGGAAAAGTACGAGCGAAAACCGGCGAATCGTACATCATGATGGTGCGATATCCCAAAGACGGCCTTCCAATCATCGAGACCGTCAATGTCTTTGGCGCATCCAATCGTCAGGAAAGTCCGCACTATGATGACCAGATTCCATTATTCCTTAACCAGCAGCGAAAGCCCATGACGCTGGATATCAATGAAGTGAAGAAAAATGCTGAGCGTATTTATCATCCCGAGTGAGGTTGATTTTTAGCTCATACATCGATTTGTGTCTCCAGAAATCAAAAAAAACTTACAGAAGAATCGATTGTCAATCCCACAGTCCTAAGGAATAAGGTCATACAACCTGCCTGATCGACCATTTATCATTTCATGTAACCCCGGAACACTAAAATGAAATAAATTGACACCTATAGACCTCCATGTGCATCTTACTAAAAAATAATCCAACCAATGAACCTATTGATTAAAAATCTATCGAAGACCTACTCCAATGGGGTAAAGGCACTTAATGATGTATCACTCGACATTCCTACTGGCATGTTCGGACTGCTTGGCCCCAATGGAGCCGGTAAATCCAGTTTGATGCGAACCATTGCTACCCTTCAGGAGCCTGATTCCGGAAGCATCACTTTAGGTGACCTGGACGTATTGAGGGAAAAAGATGAGGTGAGGAAAATTCTTGGGTACCTGCCTCAGGAGTTTGGTGTATATCCTAAAATCAGCGCGGAAGTACTACTCGATCACCTGGCGGTTTTGAAAGGCGTTTCCAATAAAAAAGAACGAAAAGAACTGGTCGAATCACTACTTCACAAAACGAATTTGTGGCAGGCGCGAAAGAAAAACCTGGGAGGATACTCCGGAGGTATGAAACAACGCTTCGGCATTGCACAGGCCTTGCTCTCAAATCCCAAATTGATTATCGTTGATGAACCAACAGCAGGACTGGATCCTGCCGAAAGAAATCGATTCTTAAACCTCCTTAGTGAGCTTGGAGAAAACACCGTTGTGATATTGAGTACCCACATTGTGGATGATGTAAAGGAGCTGTGCACCAATATGGCAATCATAAATCAGGGCAACCTCCTATATCAGGGAAGTCCTTCAAATGCTTTGGATGCGATTAAAGGCAAGGTGTGGCGCAAGAAGATAGAAAAAGCAGAGCTGGAGAAATACAAAGAGCAGTTCACAGTAATTTCTGACCGATTAATTGCAGGGAAACCAGAAATCCATGTATTATCGGATGCCAATCCTGATCCTTCATTTGAAAGTGTAGAGGCAGATTTAGAGGATGTGTATTTCTCGTATATTCTGTCTTCCGTCAGCACAGAGGCTATACCAGCTTAATTCCCCAACCCAAAAGAATAAAATCATGTGGTTTAAAATATTAAAATTCGAAATTCAGTATCGTAAAAAGAGGCCTGCCACCTATGTCTACTTTGCAATACTTTTTCTGATGGCTGTACTGACAATGAGTACAGATATCATTCAAGTTGGGGGTGGGTCAGGATTGGTGAAGGAAAACTCTCCTACCACCATTGCAAATATGATGGCCATCCTGTCCGGTATCATGATGATGATCACCTCGGCTATTATGGGAGTTGCCGTTCTCAGGGACTTTGAACATAACACAGAGTCCATGCTCTTCACTTCACCGATTACCAAGTTTGATTATCTGGTTGGTCGGTTTTTAGGATCATTCCTTGTTGTATTATTCGTGTTTGTGGGAATGATGCTCGGGTTCATGCTAGGAGAGCTTTTTAATCCTGATAAAGACAAAATGCTCCCTTTTAACCTCTATCACTACCTCCATCCGTTTGCAACTATTGTATTCCCTAACCTTTTCTTTTCGAGCGCACTATTTTTCATCACAGGTGCGCTTTCACGAAAAATGGTTACGGTATATGCACAATGGATTTTGCTATTTGCGGTATACCAGATAGCGCTCATACTTACTCAGGAAGTAGACAATCGCACGATAGCAGCACTCGTAGATCCATTTGCCATTCGCACCATTCAAAACAAGATTCAATACTGGACGGTAGCTGAGCAAAACAGCATGGTTGTTCCATTTACAGGAATTGTCTTTTGGAATCGAATGATATGGGTGGCCATCGGTATCATCACACTAGTTGTAGGCTATTTCTCCTTCAGCTTTAATGTGGTGAGAAAGTCCTGGTTCAAGAAGAAAGCTGCCAAAGCGGAAAGTGCATCGAAAACCAACGTTTCAATTCCTACTGTTAATTTCAACTTCGGCTTTAACAAGTATTTGTTACAGCTAAGAAAGCAGACCTGGTTTTACTTCAAGACTGTCATTCGGAGTATTCCGTTCAAAGCCATTATTGGGTTTGGACTGTTTCTAATGATTGTAAATTCCTTCTTTGTCGGAAGGGTTTTTGGAACCTATACCTACCCCACCACCTACCTGATGGTGGAGTTGATCACAAATTCCTTTGGGCTATTCTTTCTGATTATTCTGGTATTCTATTCGGGCGAACTGGTTTGGCGAGAACGTGACGTAAAAATCCACTTAATTCAGGATGCCCTTCCTATGCCGGACTTTATCAGCCTGGTCAGTAAGTTTTTAGGGCTGATACTCGTATTCATTGTGCTCAATTTCTTCCTTATCGGTTCCGGGGTGCTGATACAGGCTTTTAAGGGATATTATAAATTTGATCTACCGGTTTACTTCTACACCTTATTTACAGAGACACTTTCATTTGTGGTCTTGTTTTCACTCCTGGCCTTTTTCGTCCAGGTAATGGTAAATAATAAGTTTCTTGGACACGCGGTGGTGATTGTATTCTTCATCGCTACAGGCGTCCTAGATCTGCTAGGATTTGAACACAGCCTGTTCCAATTTGGAAGTGCGAGTTTGGGTACCTATTCTGAAATGAATGGTTTTGGACATTTCGTTACCAGCTTCTCCTGGTTTGATCTGTATTGGCTGGCATTCAGCATTTTCCTATTTGGAGTGGCGGTGGTCTTTGCGGTGAGAGGATCAGAAGCAGCAATGAAATGGAGGTGGCACATAGGGAAACTGAGACTTTCAAGACCCATACTAACGCTCATCATTACCACATTCCTTACTTTCATCATGTCCGGATGTTACATTTTCTACAACACCAATATTGAAAACACCTACCGGAATTCTGATGAGCAAGAGGCGTTACAGGCTGACTATGAACGTACCTTGAAAAAGTACGAATTTCTCAAGCAGCCGAAAGTCACATCGATTAGTGTCAAGAGTGAGATATATCCATATGACCGTGACTATAGTATGGAAGGCGCCTACACCCTTAAAAATTTTGAAGATGAGCCAATCGAAAATATCCATTTACAATTGGGGCTGGACGAGGATCTTACCTATGAGACTGTGACTTTTAGTCGGCCAACGACGATTGTGGAAGATTATGATGAATATCGATATTACGTCCATCAGTTGGCAGTTCCGTTACTGCCCGGGGATTCGATTACCTTAAACTTTAAGTACGTCTATGACACCAAAGGATTCAAGGAATCCGGATCAAATACAAGCATCGTCTTCAATGGTACATTTCTAAATAATGGCAGTTTTCCGAGTTTAGGATACAATTCCGGTAATGAATTGGCGAGTGATGATGACCGGAAAGACAATGACCTGAAGCCAAAAGAACGTATGATGAAGCGTGACAATCCAATCGGGTTGAGTCAGAATTTCATCAGTGACGACTCACATGGAGTGGACTTTGAAATCGTCATAGGAACTGTGCCTGATCAGATAGCCATAGCTCCCGGTTACCTTCAAAGGGAATGGGAAGAAAATGGCAGAAGATACTTCCATTACAAAATGGATCAGCCGATGATGCCATTCTTCAACATTGTTTCTGCCCGTTATGAGGTGGTTAAAGATCAAACCACAATCGCATTGAATGACTCGGTGACAAGAGACATTGATCTTGGAATCTACTACCATGCGGGGCACGAATACAACCTGGAAAGCATGATGAAAGGCATGAAGCACTCCTTCAAGTACTTCTCGGAAAACTTCAGCCCTTATCAATACAGACAGATGCGGATCCTGGAATTTCCAAGATATGCTTCCTTTGCACAGTCATTTGCCAATACGGTCCCATTCTCAGAAGCCATTGGATTTATGGTTAAAGTGGAAGAAGAGGATGATGTGGATGTAACGTACTTTGTGACCGCTCACGAGCTGGCCCACCAGTGGTGGGGTCATCAACTTTTCCCAGCAAATGTCCAGGGAAGTGCGGTTCTTTCCGAGACACTTTCTCAATACTCTGCATTAATGGTTATGAAGCAGGAGTATCCTCAGGAGCACCTAAAAGAATTCCTCAAAGAAGAACTCAACAGGTATCTCAGAGGAAGAACAACGGAGCAGAAAAAAGAAATGCCACTCGCATTGGCAGAAAATCAGGCCTACATCCACTACGGAAAAGGCGCCAATATCATGTACGCATTACAGGATTACATTGGAGAGGATAGCGTCAACGTGGCACTTAATAGATTGATTAATGATTGGGGTTTTGGATCCATGGAACGAAATGGAAGATATGCCACGACCATTGATTTAATTAGGTACCTAAGGGACGTAACGGCTGATAGCCTCCAGGGGGTAATAACTGACTTCTTTGACAAAATCATTCTTTACGAGAATAAAGTAGATGAAGCGACCTATCAGGAAGTGAGTGCTGATAAATACACCGTCACTCTGGATTTAAATACAAAAAAAATGGAATCTGACAGTCTGGGCTATTCCACACAAATAACCATCAATGACTGGATTGATGTCGGTATTTATTCGAGTGATGAAAAAGGCAAGGAGAAGTTGATTTATCTTAAAAAACATCTGTTTACCGGAGATGAAACCTCTATACAGGTAGAGGTAGATCAAAAACCATCATCTGCTGGCATAGATCCATTAAATAAGCTAATCGATAGAAATCCGGATGATAATACAAAAAAAGCCGCGTTGGGAGAATCATCCTGACACTCTAAAATGAACATCTATACTAAAAAGCAGCCGCTCGGCTGCTTTTTTCTATTTATAGCCTTCCGAATTGTTTATCTTAAAAGAAGTAACCAAATCCTATCAAAATATGAAACTCCTAACTAAACTATTTGCACTATCAATTTTAGCCTCTTGTACCTCTAAAGAAGAAGTTCCTGAAGTCAAGAACTACACCATCGCTCAATTCTATGAGAATGTAAGCATTGGTGGAGGCAGCTTCTCACCGGACGAGTCAAAGCTGTTGATCAACAGTAATGAAACGGGCATCTTCAATGTGTACGAAGTAGACATTGCAACAGGAGAGAAAGTGCAATTAACAAATTCTACGGAAGAGTCCTATTTTGGTCAGACCTACTTCCCAAATGATGATCGATTCATCTTTTCATTTGACGAGGGTGGAAATGAAAACTACAAGGTTTTTATGATGTCGACTGAAGGTCAATCCAAGGACCTGACTCCCGGAGACAGCATCCGCAATGGATTTTGGGGTTGGAGTCGGGATGAGCAAAGCATGTACCTGACTTCCAATAAAAGAGATCCTCGCTACATGGATATCTATGAAATGCAAATCTCATCCATGGATGATGAAATGCCTGTGAGCGAAATTATTTATCAAAACAATGATGGGCTGGATGTGGGGGCCATTTCACCTAATGAACGATTCTATGCGCTGACCGAAGCGATTACCAGTGCCGACGGAAAAATGTATTTGTATGACAGGGAATCAGGTGAGAAAACAGATATCTCAGTGCATGAAGGCGATGCAACCTATAATCCTCAATTTTTCAGCTTAGACAATTCAAGTTTGTATTACACCACAGACGAAGGGGCTGATTTCGTATACCTCGCCAAAAGAGATCTGGAAACCGGAGAGGTGGAAACCATCTTCGCTACAGACTGGGATGTGTGGTACGCGTATGATTCCTGGAATGAAAAATACCGTGTGATTGGCATCAATGAAGATGCAAAGACGGTGGTCAAAATCTTCAATCAGGAAAGCGGAGAAGAAGTTCAATTACCGGAAATTGAAGGTGGCAGTATTTCATCCGTCAATATCTCAAAAAGCGAAATGCTTGCACGGCTGACCGTAAGCACGTCCGCATCTCCAAGCAATATTTATGTTTACAATTTTGAAACGGAAGAATTGAAAAAACTGACGAATACGCTCAATCCTGAGATTGATGTAAATGACCTGGTTGAGGGCCAGGTGGTTCGCTACAAATCCTTTGACGGGTTAGAGATTCCTGCTATTTACTATCAACCAAAACAAGCAACGAAAGGAAATAAAGTACCGGCACTCGTTAGAGTACATGGTGGTCCGGGTGGGCAATCAAGACTTAACTATGATCCGCTGAATCAATACCTTGTAAATCACGGCTATGCAATACTGGCAGTAAATAACCGCGGAAGCAGCGGGTATGGAAAGAAATTCAATCACCTGGATGACAAAAACCATGGGGACAAAGACCTAAAAGATTGTGTCGCTGGTAAAGACTTCTTTGCTTCCACTGGTGTCGTTGACATGGAGAAAATCGGCATCATTGGTGGATCGTATGGGGGATATATGACCATGGCCGCACTTACATTTGAGCCGGAGGCATTTGATGTGGGTGTAAATATCTTCGGTGTAACCAACTGGTTGAGAACCCTGAAATCCATTCCTCCCTATTGGGAAAGCTTTAGAAAAGCACTTTATGATGAACTCGGTGATCCAACCACAGCAGACTCAGTGCGTCTCTATGAAATCTCTCCACTCTTTCATACGCAAAATGTGACCAAGCCGCTCATGGTTCTTCAGGGTGCCAATGATGTTCGGGTGTTACAAGTGGAGTCAGATGAAATTGTAGAAGGAGTACGCGCCAACGGTGTACCTGTAGAATATGTCATCTTTGATGACGAAGGTCACGGTTTCCGTAAAAATGAAAATGCAATTGAAGGGTATGGTCAGATCAAAGATTTTTTGGATAAGTTCCTAAAAGGAGAGGCTCCTGTAGAGGAATCTTCAGAAGCGGGTACGCTTTAAGAAAAAATATGAAACAATAAATCGAAAGAGCAGCGTTTTGCTGCCCTTTTTTATGAAACAAACTCATTACTCCATGAAACTTTGACGTATCCAGATTTTAATCGTCGTGCTGTTTTTTTATCTCCAATGTGGGGTTAAGGCCATTTATTCTGGATAGAAAATTTCATTAAAATAATGCTATTTTTCAAGTCAGCGTAATCCGATAAATTTGAAGAGTTAAAGCCAATAAACCACCATCCACATGTCAGCGAATGAAGATGTAATACCAAATATAAGATTTAATCCAAACACAGGATTAATAAAAATTGAAGGTAGGTCAGCAATGAGAGATGTACAGGATTTTTATTTGCCATTTATTGAGCAGATAAAAAACACTACAGTCCCCACATTCATTGTAGAAATCAAACTAGAGCACTTTGATACGGGCACCATGAAGTGTTTATATCAAATGATGTTGGAATTGAAAGAAAAACAGGCCATGGGTGCCATGGTTATGGTTAGGTGGTTTAGCGAAAAAGGGGATGAAGATCATAAAGAGCTAGGCGAAGATTTGGAAAATCGGTCTGAAATGAAGTTCCAATACGTGGATTACTAAATAATGCCCTCCCAATAATTCGGGAGGGCATTATCTAGTGATTATTCCTTTGTGCCTTGTACAGTCACACCAAATTGCTTCAATTCCATGTTCATACTGGTCTTATCACCACTTTCATCGAATACAATGATTACCTGTCCATCAAGTGACTGCCACTTGTCTTCTTTCGGTAAAACCACCATGTTCATCCCTGCCGCTGGCACTTTCACTTTTACCAGACCGTCCTCTTTTTCCAATATCGCATTGATATTAAAGTTGGCAATGGCGTAGGTTCCAAGAATTGATTCAGGAATATTCACACTTGCCATACGTTCCTGAAGGGAAGGAAAAAAGTTATTGGTATCATCCAAATCCGGAACACTCGCATTAACAGCTATGGTCTCAATTTTCTTGTATTCAGGAATTGTTACTTCGAATTCTTTCTTACCATAAATATCCTTAGACGAAAGTGTTGTAGAAAAGTCAGTTCCATCATTATAATTTACATCCACTTTAACAGGGACCGGGCGGCTTCCTGAGTTGATGATGGTAAGCTTGTCTTTTTTCAGTTCTCCGATTTTCACATCAGGAGCGCCAAACTCAAAGAACCACGGCTTCCATAGCCAACTTAAATCCTGACCACTAACATCTTCGAATGTATAGAAGAAATCAAATGGAATCGGTGATTTCTTTGCCCATCGATTGATATACTCTTTATATGCCTTAAAAAACATTTCATCACCTAAATGCTGGTGAAGCACAGAATAGATGAACGCAGGTAATGAATATGCTGAGTAGCCGTAGTTGGTTCCATCCATAAACTGTGAAGAAGAAAAAAGTGGTAAGTCCTCATACTGCCCCTGCATGCCACCAACACTTCCTTTGTAGTTGGTAAACAGGTCAGAACTGTCATTCTGGAAAAACCGGTTCGTTACCAGTGAAGTGACGTAATCTGCCCAACCTTCATCCATCCATGCAAACCTTCTTTCATTCACACGAACATACATTGGAAAATACATGTGAAACATTTCGTGTACGGTTACTCCTAGTCCGGGACCTCCATTGTAGGCCATCATTGGGAATTCCATTCCGCCCCCACCAAGACCAATGAAGGTAGTAAATCGAGGGTATGGATATGGTACTCCGGGAATGTCCTCAGAAAAATGCTTCATTGTTTTTTGCTGATTGGGGGTCATAGCCGCAAAGGCCTGAGGATTGCCGGTAGGATATACCGAACTGATCAACACATCCTCACCATTCACTTTTTGGGAGGCAGCATTCCAATCATAATGATCACTCATAGCAAATGCAAAGTCAGGCACTTCATCTGCTTTAAACTTCCATGTACCAGATTTATGCTCAAAACCATCCTTAAGATCATCACCACCAATGATGTCTAGTGGTTCAGTGGCTGTTAATGCAGTGTTGTAGCGGTCGAGAATATCATTATTGAAAACATCACCAGGATTCTGAAGGACGCCTGTCGCCCATATAGTAAATGATTCAGGTGCCGAAAACTCAACACTGAAATTTGCCAGGTTATTGTAAAACTCTGTTCGGAATGTGTAGTTCTGAGTATCCCATCCAAACACATCGTCGTACACGGCAATTTGCGGATACCAGTAAGCTACAAAAAATGATGTACTGTCAGCCACTCCTGTCCTTCTATTAGTATATGGTATTACCGTTTCCCAGTTGATAGCAAGTTCTATGCTTTCTCCACTTTTTACCGGCTCGTCAAGTCGTAAGAATAAGTTTGTTCCACTCCGAGTCACTGAACTACCTTCTAAATCAATGGAATCACCTCTTACCTGTACCATGTTTAATGTGATACCATCATTCACATCACGCTCATCTATTGTTGTGAGCCGAGTGTTTCCCTTCTTATACACATCATTATAAAGACGAACCACAATCGCAGATAGATCATCCGGACTATTATTTTGATATTTGATAATAGATGCTCCATTGATACTTCTTGTCTCAGGATCTACTGAAGCTATTATATCATAGTCTACAGTATTGTGCCAATAGTTTTTTCCAGGCATACCATCATATGATCTGGTACCGTTTTTATAAGCTTTCTGCATCTCTTTTGGCATAAAGAATCGTTTCTCTTGTGCCATGAGTGATACACAAAGTATTAGTGTGATTAATGCAAATACTTTTCTCATAGTGATTTTAATTTTTGAATAAGATGATGCGTAAAGAAAACAAATTGTTGTAGGAAAGTGAATATCATTTATAAAATTGAAAAAATATCATTGCATACAACTAGTTAAAAAGTATTAAATTGTGCATTTGGAATACTTATAACTAGCTATTCTTTTACAAACCACTTAATTCTTCACTTAAATCATTTAACAACTATGAATCCTAATCACTTAACGAAGCTTTTATGCTTCTTTTTATGCTTTATTCTTGGCCTAGTTTCTTTCGGTCAAGAAAAAGAAGTTTCAGGCGAAATTGATCGCCCACTTACAAGTCCTATCCCATCAGACCCTAGTGTTAGGATAGGGAAACTGGAAAATGGTCTTACATATTACCTAAAAAAGAACAATAAGCCAGAAGATAAAATTGAATTCAGGTTAGTTGTAAATGCCGGATCCATTTTGGAAAGCAATGATCAGCAAGGCCTTGCTCACTTTGTAGAACACATGGCATTTAATGGGAGTAAGAACTTCAAAAAGAATGAACTCATCAACTATCTGCAATCTATCGGCGTGGAGTTTGGAGCGGACTTAAACGCTTATACCAGCTTCGATGAAACGGTATATATGCTTCCGATTCCTACCGGTGATCCGGCCGTTCTTGACAAAGGGCTCATGGTATTGGAAGACTGGGCCAGTGGTCTGGACTTTTCGGAAGAAGAGATAGATAAAGAGCGCGGTGTTGTCATTGAAGAGTGGAGGCTCGGACAAGGTGCCAATCAGCGAATGAGGGATAAATGGTTCCCTGTCATGTTCAAAGATTCTCAATATGCAGAGCGTTTACCTATCGGTAAAAAAGAAGTTATTGAGAATGCCAGCTATGAGACCATTCGCAGCTTCTATCGGGATTGGTATAGACCAAATCTGATGGCGATTGTTGCTGTTGGCGATATCGATCTTGATGAAATGGAAAATGAAATCAAGAGTCGTTTCGGAAAATTAAAAAATCCTGATGATCCGAAAGAAAGAAACCAGTTTGAGGTACCAAGCCATCAGGAAACTTATGTAGCAATCGAGCAAGACAAAGAGGCTCCATTCACTCAAGTTCAGCTTGTTTATAAACAAAACGACCAGTCTGATGAAAAGACACTGAATGATTACCGGCGAGAGCTAACCTACGACCTTTTTAATAGCATGCTAAATCAACGCTTAAACGAGCTAAGACAATCAGGTGAGCCCCCATTTGTGTTTGCCAGCACCGGGTACGGACGAATGGTGCGAACCAAGAAAACCTATTCATCTTTTGCTATGGTAGGTGAAGATGGTATCATGAACGGCCTTGAAGCCCTTGTAGAAGAGAATGAACGGGTCAGACGACATGGATTCACCGATGGCGAACTGGAACGGGCGAAAAAGAGAACACTTAACAACCTGGAACAACAAATGAAAGAGGACGACAAAACAGAAAGTCGTCGACTTGCATCTCAATATGTTTCATCATTTCTCAATGGATCAATCATTGTTTCGCCTTCATTCGCTTACGAGTTTGCCGAAAAGCAATTCGAAAATATCTCATTGGATGAAATTAATAAATACGCTCCGAAATGGATTAAAGATAGTGATCGGGTGGTGGTGATAACAGGGCCTGAAAAGGAGAATCCGGAGGTAACTGAAGAAAATGTATTGGCTCTTCTTAAAGAAATTGAAAATAACAAGATAGAAGCATATACAGATGAGGTGGCTGGATCAGAACTAATGCCATCCAAACCAACAAAAGGAGCAATCTCCAAAACATCAAAACTTGAAGTAGTTGATGCAACTGAGTTAACTCTTTCAAACGGGGTAAAAGTAGTTTTGAAATCCACTGATTTCAAAAATGATGAAGTATTGATGTCAGCCTTTAGCCATGGGGGACACTCGCTGTATGAAGATGACTTATATGAAAGCGCAACCTATTCAGGAAATATTGTTGGAGAAAGTGGTGTAGCTGATTATTCTAAAACAGATCTTGATAAACTGTTTTCGGGCAAGACTGTGCGTGTGAACCCATATGTTGGCACCTATAATGAAGGATTCAATGGAAATGCAGCTCCTAAGGATATGGAGACACTCATGCAAATGATCCACTTGTATTTTACATCCCCAAGAAAAGACCCTCAAAGTTTTGAGTCTTATAAGATGAGAAATACGATGTTATATCAAAACTTGATGTCCAATCCTCAGTTCTACTTCCAGAATGAGTCCATTAAGATATTAAGTAATAATCACCCAAGAGTTGGGTTTCCAACAGCAGAACAACTGTCCAATATTGACCTGGATAAGGCGTATGATATCTATGAAGAACGCTTTTCTGACCCGACAAATTTTGTATTCTTCTTCGTGGGTAATTTCGATGAGGAAGAAATTAAACCTCTTTTAGAAACATACCTGGCTAGTATTCCAACTATAGAAAAAGATGAAATGTGGGAAGATCTTGGAATAAGACCACCTGCAGGTAAACTGGAAAAAGTGATCAATAAAGGAACAGATCCAAAAAGTCAGGTTTCGATTAACTACAAGGGAGTAGCACCATATGATGAAGAGGAAGCTTATATTTTGGGAAGTCTTGGTGAAGTAATGACCAACCGCCTAATAGACCTCATACGTGAAGAAAAAAGTGGTGTATATGGCGTAGGTGCGAGAGGCTATATGAGTGAAAGTCCATATGAAAACTATACATTCACAATTTCATTCCCGTGCGGACCAGAAAATGTAAACGAATTAAAAAGTGCTGTTTACGGTGAAATTGAGAAAATCAAAAATGAAGGAATCACTGAAGAAGACCTGAATGAAATCAAAGAAGCTCAGCGAATTGATCGTAAAGAGAACTTAAGAGAGAATAGGTATTGGTTAAATCAACTATCTAGCTACTATTCCAATGATCGGGATATCACTACTTTTTACAATTATGAAGAATTTATAGAGAGTCTTACCCTTGAAGACATTCAAAACTCAGCCAAAAAATACCTACTCGAGGATAATCTGATTGAGATTGTATTAATGCCGGAAGAATAAAATTAAAATAGACCCAGAACCTCCTTGATTCAGATTGAGGAGGTTTTTTTCAATAAACTGGAGTAGGATTATTAATTCTACTCAACCAAAATAATCCTTCGCCTCTCCTTCCCTAGCGAGGATGTTTTAACCATTAGTTATTAAGCTTTTTTGAACCTTTCCAAAAGTTAGTTTCAATTACTTCAGAACTCAACTAACACTACACCCCTCTTCTTGCCTCCTTCCAGCGGTCGCAACGAACGCCTTTTGAGCCGCAATATTCGTATCCACTGTAGCAACCCAGGCGCTTTTACAGTCCAGCACACTTTTGAAATAATCCGCCAGCTTTCTGACCAACGTGCGAGCAATGTCCTGATTTTCATGAGATTTGATAACTCACACCTCATTTATAAACAACGCAAGATTCTGTCCGGGTGAACGTAGTGAAATCCTGAAGTCATGCCCACAATTGCTTCCCCATCATAAGCCAGCTACAGGTAATGCCATCCATCATCTAAGAACTCCTTCGCTAGATTTTCTTTAATGAGATAATCAAATAATGCACCACTTACCTCTACCAAATCAGGAAGATCGGAGTGAGAAGCTAGTTTATATTTTGAGGGCATTGGATTATTACTACCTCACCTCCAAATCGCCCGGCAACCGTGCCTGGAGTCCTTTCAGGTTATTTAGGTCTTTAACTTTCTTTAGCATAGGATCGGTATCCATTCCAAACAGGGTGAACTGAACTTTTGCACTCATCTTTTCCAGTACCTCTTCGATGAATGGTTTCTGTTTAGGGTAGTACGACACAGAGTAATCATCCTCAATGCCAGCAGATTTTGCTGCCAGTTCTATGGCGTCATTGAAACTTCCTAGTTGATCAATCAATCCATTCTTTAGGGCTTGTTCGCCGCTCCATACTCTGCCACTGGCTATTTTCTTCAACGCTTCCTGTGTCATACCTCTTGCATCGGCTGCTTTTTGAGTAAACACCTCATAGCCTTCGTTCACTCCTCTTTGAATGATCGCTCGCTCGGAATCTCTTAAAGGTCGAGTGACGGTATAGATATCCGAATATTCACCTGTTTTCACGACATCATGTGTGATACCGATCTTGTTTTCCAGAAACTCACCAAAATTGAACCACATTCCGAAAATTCCTATGGATCCAGTAATGGTGTTGGGTTGAGCAATA
Source organism: Ekhidna sp. (assembly GCF_040220215.1). GTDB lineage: Bacteria > Bacteroidota > Bacteroidia > Cytophagales > Cyclobacteriaceae > Ekhidna. The sequence continues at coordinate 55,569 of NZ_JAVJTR010000027.1, read as the reverse complement.
ATGGTATCAGCTGGCATACCAATGTAGTAACCACCAGATGCTGCGGCACCACCAAACGAAGCAATAATTGGTTTCTTCCCTTTGGTCAACATTAGCTCTCTCCAGATCATGTCGGAAGCCGTCATACTTCCTCCACCGGAATTTATCCGCATGACAATGGCTTTTACCTTATCATTATTTCTAGCTTTTCGGATTTCTTCAGCATACGTCGATCCAACGATTCCTTCATCTCCTCCCATCACTATGTCTCCCTCTGCTACAATCACAGCTATTCTATTCGTTGAATAATTACTTTCAGCTTCAATGGCCTGAATGTATTTATTCATTTTCATAGTTTTCAGTTCTTTTGATTCAGCTAAACCTAGCTTTTCTATCATCACACTTTTTAGCTCATCTTCATACCCGACCTTGTGTAACAGCCCCACATCAGCAGCATCCTGAGGTAGACTCACTTTCATTTGATCTGAGATATCAGCCAACTTATCCACCGGAATTTGAACAGAATTTGATACATTTTCCAGATAGGTGGAATACATGGAATTCAGCAATTCCGTATACTGCAGTCTGTTTTCTTCGCTCAGGTCTTTTCTGATGTATGGCTCAACGTAACTTTTGAAATCACCAACTCTAAAAATTTCAGGTTTGATGTCAAGCTTATCAAACATGCCTTTCAAAAAAGTAATATTCACATCCAGTCCATTGAACTCAATTGCCCCTGTAGGATTCAGAAACAAACTATCTGCAACTGAAACAACATAATAGTCAGACTCGCTAATGTATTCTCCATAGGCATAGACAAACTTTCCCGACTCTTTAAAATCAAGTAATGCGTCCCTGATCTCCTGTAATCCGGCATAACTTCCTGCGAGATACATTGGCTCAATGTAAATTCCTTTGATTCTATCATCTGTTTTTGCCTTTTTAATTGCAGTGATAATATCAAGTAAACTGTGTACGGGCGGAGCATCTGCAAACGCAGTAAGAAATGGATCCTGAACAGCTTTTTCCTGCAAAATACCGGTCATAGGGAAGTGAAGAACAGAATTAGTTTTCACCGTTGGTGCCTCATCAGCGGATGCCGAAGCAACAATGCCAACCAGCATAAAAAAGCCGACGATCGTAAAAATGAAAAGGCCAACGATTGTGGCTAGAAGATTTCTTAAAAAAGCCATGTATATTTTTTAATACGTTTTAGTTTGTCTTTTGTAAACTACAGACAAAAGCCTGCTTTGTATGTATTGATAATTCGCAAAAGTAAGACGAGGTTTGCAAACATTCGATTTAGAAAGTATATGAACGGAATTTATATCCTGCTAGGCAGCAATATGGGCAATCGGTTGGAATACCTAAGAGAGGCTGAAAATCTCTTAATTCAACAGGGCATTCAGGTGATCGACGAATCTTCAATATATGAAACTGCTCCCTGGGGAAAAGAGAATCAGGATTGGTTCTTAAATGTTGTTCTACAAATCGAAACTTCAAAATCACCAACTGAACTATTAAAAACAATATTAGAGGTTGAACAATCACTTGGAAGGATAAGGAAGGAAAAGTGGGGCGAGCGATGTATTGACATAGATATTCTCTATTACCATAATGAAATTATGAGCACCGATGAGCTGAATATTCCTCACCCCGGAATTCCAACTCGTAAGTTTACGCTCATCCCTTTGGTCGAAATGTGTCCAATGGAAGTGCACCCTGAAACCAATCAAACTCAAATGCAATTGCTTGCGGAATGCAGCGATGAATTAGATTGCAACCTCACAGAATACAAGCTTTAAAGATGACCATTCTCGAAGGGGCTTTTTTGATCTCTGCCGGCATATTTGCCGGGTTCATAAATACTATTGCAGGAGGAGGGTCATTAGTCACACTACCACTTTTAATTTTTCTCGGATTGCCATCGGCAGAAGCCAATGCATCAAATCGCGTGGCTATCTTTATTCAAAATATTTTTTCGGTTGCGGGCTTCCAAAGCAAGGGAGTCAGGATATTTCCATTTGCTGCATGGGTAGCTATTCCTGCAATCATTGGAGCGATTATCGGCTCCAAAATTGCTGTCGATATCAACGAGGAGGTTTTCAATAAAATTCTGGCGGTTATCATGCTAATGGTAATGGGAATTACCATCTTCAAACCTAAAGTTCAGCAAGAAGCTTCTGAGATGCTATCCAGAAAAAAAGTCTGGACAAGTGTGATCATTTTCTTTTTCCTGGGCATATATGGTGGGTTTATTCAGGCAGGAGTCGGTTTTCTAATTATTGCCTCCCTAACAGCAGTCCACGGATTCAGAATGGCCAAAACAAATGCCATTAAAGTTTTTGTAGCGCTTACTTACACAGTAGCGGCCCTCATTGTTTTTTATTTGAGTGATAAAATAAGGTGGGAATATGGGCTCGTCCTGGCAATAGGAAATGCAACAGGTGGATGGATTGCCAGCCGCTGGTCGGTGGAGAAAAGCGATAAATTGATTCGGATGATTTTACTGGTGATGGTAGTGGCACTTTCAATTAAATTGTGGTTCTTCTAATTACAATGAAGTGGGTGTAGTTATCAAACAGAGTTTTTGGGGAACGGTGATCTCATATTTGGGAGTCATTGTAGGATATGTGAATACGTTGTATTTACGTGCTGAATACTTTGACTTGTCACAAATTGGGCTATTCACATTGATCACAGCAAATGCCATGATCATCTCTCCAGTCTCGTCTTTTGGAATGGGGAGTTCCTATCTCAAGTACTTTCCAGTGTTTGAAGAAAAGGATAAAAACAGGTTTTTCAGTTTTCTCTTTCTGGTAACGATCATTGGAAATGCAATTGTACTGTTTATAGGATATCTAATGAAGGATTTGATTGCCGCTCGCTATATCGAAACAGCACCAACCTACATTGATTTTTTATCCATAACAGCAATTATCATCCTTTCCAATAGCTTCTTCGATCTATTTTTTAGCTACAGCAGAACCATTATGAAAGTGGTCTTTCCGTCGTTCCTGCGGGACATTTATCTGAGAGTAGGATCGCTATTATTGGTTTTCGGTTTTGCAATCGGATGGTGGGATTTTTCTGCTGCCGTGGTTGGGCTTGGGCTGACATACTTCCTTGCGTTTGTGTTTCTCTTTCTTCAGCTGATCTTATATCATGGGTTCAGGTTCAACTTCTCATTTGGCATTATCACCAGAGAGTGGAGGTTGAAGCTTCTTAAGTTTGGCTCATATTCCATGGCGCTTGCAGGAAGTTTTGCATTGATAAACAATGTGAGTTACGATCAGATAACCGCCATTCTAGGACCGGATATGAATGGTATTTTTACCACATGCTTCTTCATCGCCCTTATTGTAGAAATGCCACGCAGGAATATGGCCAAAGTTGTTGCCCCTATTATTTCAAGTGAATTTGAGAATGGCAATATGAAGGAGGTTGATAAGCTTTATAAAAGAAGTTCGATTACCATGTCGGTGATTGGTCTGCTGTTTTTCATTGGTATCGCCACCAACCTGCAGGATTTGTTTGATTTTATACCAAAAGGATCAGCTTTTCAAGCAGGTTTTTGGGTGGTCATTGGCGTGTGTTTTGCTAAGCTGGCCATCATGGTTTCGAGCTTCGCAGGTGAGATTATCAATTTCTCTCCAAGCTATAAATACAACCTTATATTTCAATTGACTTCTGCTGCAGTACTAGTCATCTTAAATACTTTTCTCATCACCGAATGGGGATTAAACGGAGCAGCTATTAGCTATCTCATTGCCATCCTGTTCCACATATTTTTGAAGCTGGTTTTTGTGAAAATAAAATTCGGTTTGCATCCTTTCATGCGATCACACATCCCTTTAGCATTTATTGGAGTGATTGTAACCATAGGAGCATATTACTTTCAGCCTGGTTTGCATCCGGTTACTAATATTACCATACGATCTGTTCTTACAGTTGTGGTATTTATTTTCCTGATTTATCGATTTAACATCTCTACCGACATCAATAAAATCATTCATTCTACCTTTGAACGGTACTTAAAAATTAACCTACCAAAATGAATTCAGCCCTAAAGAAAAACCTACTGACTCATGGACTAATTATCCTTGGATTTTTGGTCATCACTCTACTAGTCCATTACCCTTCTTTCATTAGTAATAAACAGATCAACCAACACGATATTCTTCAAGGGCAAGGTGGAAACAATCAATTAATCATGCACCGTGATGGTACTGGCGAAGAGGCATTATGGAATCCATACATGTTTAGTGGTATGCCAGCTTACCTGACAGGAGTACAATTTTCAGGGGATTTACTAAAGCATGTATATCGGGTTTTCGGTTTAGGTATGTCCCATCCGGCTGCTATCTTGTTTATTTCTTTGGTCAGCTTCTACATTCTATTATTATCGTTTAAGGTGAGACCCCTCATAGCAGCTGCCGGAGCTATTGCTTTTGGTCTCAATGGCTTCAACATTATTGGAATAATGGCAGGACATAACGCTAAGATTGCTGCTGTCGCACTAATGCCGCTTGTACTGGCTGGGATTCATTTAACTTTTTTGGGTAAAAAATGGTTGGGTTTTGGGCTAACCGCAATGGCATTGGGACTTCAAATTAAAACCGGGCATCCTCAGATTACCTATTACCTGGCCATCATTGTTTTGGCTTACGGGATCAATGAAATTGTGAGAGTGATCAAGGCCAAAGATTACAAGCCGTTTGCAGTAAAAGCATCGCTCATGATTTTGGCAGCTATTCTGGCTGTTGGAGCAAACTATGGAAGATTGGCTACTACACTGGAATACAGCAAGTACACCATTCGGGGAAAATCTGAATTAAAAGCCGATCAGCAAGCTTCGTCAGGATTGGATAAGGAATATGCATTCCGATACAGCAATGGTATTGCTGAACCATTATTCCTGTTTGTTCCAAATATTTTTGGAGGATCGTCTCAGCAAGAACTATCAACTAAATCTGCTGTTGCAGATGCATTGCGAGGTGCTGGATATAATAGAGCTCAAATCCAACAGCAAGTTCAAGCCATTCCAACCTACTGGGGTGACCAGCCACTTACAGCTCCTTACTATGCAGGAACAATCACCATCATTCTTTTCATTTTAGGCATTGTCTTGTTATCCAAACAACACAAGGTTTGGCTTATCACTTTAGTGATCTTAGGAATCATGATGAGCTGGGGTAAAAACTTTGAAGTATTCAACAATCTTCTTTTTGACTATTTACCCGGATACAACAAATTTCGCTCGGTCACTTTCACCATCATCATTACCATTTTCGCTATGAATCTTCTGGGGTTTGCAGCTTTGGAAAATTTGGTTGGGCGTGATTGGAACCAGGAGCTAAAGAAAAAGATTTTCATCGTTTTAGGTATCACAGGTGGTTTCCTACTTGCACTATTAATGTTTTCTGGCGCACTAGGTTATAGAGGTGCCGTAGATTCACAGCTTCCTGACTGGTTTATTGATGCCATACGAGAAGATCGTCAATCCTTGCTTATAAAGGATAGTTTAAGAGCATTAATGTTTGTGGTTGGTTTTGTGATTGTATTATGGGCCATTTATAAGAAAAGAGTGAAAACCACCCAGGTTATGATAGGCTTAGCCTTTCTTGTATTTGTAGATTCCTTCTCCTTGACAAAACGATTCCTGGGTGAGGAAAAGTTTGTGAAAGATCCCTCTAAAGAATTTTTTCAAATGACGGAGGTGGACAAAGAGATTGCTTCTAAGGCCTACTACGGGGATCGTGTTTTGAATCTGCAAAACCCGTTCAATGAAAACCGCACTTCCTATTATCATGAATCAATTGGTGGCTATCATGGAGCGAAAATTAGAAGGTATCAGGATTTGATTGATTACTGTTTGCAATCTGAACTTCAAAGTGCATTTCAAACTTTGCAAAGCCAGTCGATGAACTTCTCGAATCTACAAGTCCTGAATATGTTAAATACCAAATTCATGTATGCCGGAACTCAGAGAAATGCCGTATTTGCAAATCGTTTTGCAAATGGCAATGCCTGGACGGTATCGGAAGTCATTCCTGTTAATTCTCCGGATGAAGAGATTTCAACCGTTTGTTCCATTGATACAAAAAATCAGGCATTGATTGATCAGACAAAGTTTGTAGTGCCACAAATTTCTGGTACAGGCTCAATTAAATTAACTGATAAAACTCCAAACAAAGTGAGTTATACAGCAAGTATCGATGGTGGAACTGCACTTGGGATATTCTCTGAAATCTACTATCCGGAAGGCTGGAAAGCTACTATCGATGGGAACGAGGTAGATATCCTTCGAGCAAACTATGTGCTAAGAGCTCTCGAAATTCCTAGTGGAAACCATGAAATAGTATTTGAATTCAAGCCACAGACCTACTTCACTGGCAATACAGTGATGATGGTGAGTTCTATTTTGGTTTTATTGGTTTTCCTTGGCGGATTGGCTGTTGAAGTGAAAACCGGAACACTGACAGCTTAAAGTATTTTGTGGTCTTTCAAGACCTGAATCATCTGAGATTTAAATTCAGCATGAGGCAGGTGAAGAGGAATCTTAACCAGATAAATGTTGTCTATTTTATTTAGTGCCGATTGAAGGATCGTCTGATTTTTTGACAACAACTTTTTCTCGCTGATAATGGGTTCCTTGTCTGCAAGGATTGAATTGTAATCATGCCAAACCAAGTGATCAATAAAGGTTTGGTATTCACGTTCTATTACTTTTTGGCTCAGGTTAAGCGCTTTATCAACTTCAAGTGGTTTTAATTCAATACGATCCACATCCATTTTAGAAAGGATCAGATATGATTGAATGCTTACTTTTTCATTTTGCACTTTTCCATAGAAAACTGCAGGACTCATTCGTCTTCTTACATATTGATCTCCCCGTAGTGAATGAAGCCAAAAAAAGAATCGGTTAATAACTCCTTTACCCTTAAAAACTTCCTTGCGCGTTTTTGGATCACCCTTAATATTGTATCCATATATCTTAGGGTAAGCAAGGTTCGGGAAGATGTCTCCATCATCAGAAACAAATGAAATATCATCTGTAAGAAAGCTGCAATCTTGATGCTTGCATAGTTCTATTTCCAAAGATGTTTTTCCGACTCCTCCTGTTCCACCAAACAGAATAGCCTTCCTTTCTGGGGTCATTACAGCCGAGCTGTGAAGCAATGCTCTACCATCCAATACAAACCCAAGCGGGACAATCACAAACTCATGAAACCATTGTCCAATTGCCTCCTTGTGATTCGTAAATTGAATATTCATCAACTTATTTAAGGTAGACATCAAAGTGGATGAGCGCTTGATTGAAAAATCAATTCTGGTAATATCTTTTTGTTCAAACCAATAACTGATCGTCACCGGTCCCATGGTGAAATCAAACCCATCATTTCTTAAAGAATGAGTGGATGGATTGCGGCCGATCACATCTCCTGACTTAACCGGTAATACATAGTTTATTTGGAGGTCTACTGGTCCTTGAGTGGCTAATGGGTAAACCGATAATTCATTGTGAAGCAATTTCCCCTCTCTACTATCGATGGTATTTAATTCGATAACTTTTCCAAAAACCAAATACTTCTGCTTCATGAGTTCAGCTGTTTTAGCTGGGTATAAAATGAATGATAGTTGCGTTCGCCAACAAAGTTTTCTTCAAAGAATTTCCTGGTACTTATTCGCAAATCCTTTCCCTTCAAGATGGTCGTAATTCCTTTATTAGCCTCTTCAAGATCAAAAGTAGACTTTAAAAGTATACCAGTAGAATCATTTACAATCTCTGAAACACCTCCAACATCTGCAGCCAGTACAGGAATACCAAAAGATATCGCTTCCATAATAGAAACTGGTAAACCTTCCGTGGTGGAAAGGTTTATAAACAAATCTACATATGTGTTTTTGTAAAAGGAGATTAACTTTTCATTTGGAATATTGCCATGCAATTTCACCTTTAGGTTGGAAGGAAGAGTGAGTAACTCTTTTTCAACTTCTGAGGCATTCCCTTCTCCAAAATGATTCCATTCAACATTCACAGATGGATTTTGTTCGCAAAATAACTTGATGACACGCGCAATTAAATCAAGCCGCTTGAGAGGAATGATGGATGAGCAGGACACGAGCCTCACCAGATCAGCTTGCTTTGAAACTTCTGAGATTCCATGGTCCTTAATACCCAAATAAGCTATTTGAATCTTACTTTGGAAACCATATTTCTCGACTAAATAGTCCTCCCCATCCTCCGAGATAGTGAAAATCTGATCAAGTCTCTGAAACGTCTTTTCTCGAAAAGGAATGAAGTTGTGCTTTCTCCTTTCGGTATATAGGTCATATCCATGGGCCCGACTCACCAAAATATTATTGAGCTTGCATTTCTTTAAATATTCTGCTAACCCATAGGTAATTCGCTCAAACCAATAGGTATAGAGTAAATCACCACTTTGTATGTTGTTAGAAGCCCATTCACGAATAATCCTTCCATGATGCGCAAAACCAACCACATCTCTCAGCCCGGATAAGCTTCGAACTCTATGCTGAAACAATGCTTTTAGAATAGCTCCAAAACTCTGGAATAGCGGATAGATTTTTAGCTCTGAATTTTGCTTTAGCTTCTCGGCCATACTCTTATCTACCGTCACACTTGATGGTAATTTTCTCATTTCACCTTTCACCTCAAAGGGTATAACGGTGATCTGAACCCCTTGATTTACCAGATAGATGATTTCTTCATGAAGGAACTGCTCCTCATTTCCAAAGGGATAATAAAAAGTGAAAAGCTTGATTTTCATTGGCGAACCAAATTACAGGGAAAATTCATTTCCCAAAAGTTTGGACAGCTGCTCATTGCTGTGAGCGTAATACTGCTTTAAAAACACGCATTCTTTTGTCTTAACGTAGGATTTTTTTGATGAAAAAAATCGAAAGAAGTAAGGATCCAATATTGCTTGAAAAGACTTTGATATATATTTCGTTGAAATCTTGTTCCAAATTAGATGATTGGGCTTCTGGCTGGTAAAGATGAAATGATTGATAATCCGTAAGAGATTGATAGACAGATTTGTTAAAGCCGGATTTTCACTTTGATGTGATATTTTCAATTCAGGACTTCCCGGATGAATGAAATCGACCAGTTTTCTTATATACGATTGCTGATCAGTCACAAGTTCTTTATGAGATAGAACGATGACGTTTTGTGTTCCAAACACCTCTCTGTACAGCTTGATTAGTTTGAAATAGTTGAGATACTCCAGATTAAAAGATCTGTTGTAAAGGTTGAATTTCCCATCTAGATCAACAAAATCTTTGAATTTAACTACCCCGCCTTGCAGGATGTGTTGACGATAAATGGAATCAATTAGTGATTCCTGATCTCGCAGCGTTATGATTACTTTGTTGAATCCTAATTCTTTGAGTCGCCCGGCTATCGCTGATCTTCCAAGCCCTTTGTAAATGAAAGGTGCTCCGCATAACCCTTCAAAGGATGTGAGATTTACAGAATCACTTAAATGAGACTTTAGATTCTTCTCAACCACTTTTGGTGAGTAATCGAGATCATCCAAATAAATAAGGGAAGACAGTAACTCTACTGACTTATGATAGTCGATGTAATTGACCCCCTTAATAGCTGGAAAAACACTCCTCTGAAGAAAGGTGGTTGCGGTTTTAGGAAATCCGATATGGACTATTTGATCAGGCATAAAAAAGTCTCCATTAAGGAGACTTAATCTAATTTAAGTTTTTCGAAATTATTCCATTTCATTGTAAAGTGCTTCAATTTCCGTTATAGCCAACTCCCGATCATATATTCTAATATCATCAATCAATCCATTAAATAACCTACCATATTTTCTATCACAACCGACTGTAGCATCTGACACACCATCTCTTGAATTAATATCTCCATCATCTGTTCCAGAACCAACAATTACCCCATTTAAGAAAAAACTATAATCACTTCCTTCATATATCATTGTGGCCATTTGCCATTCATTATCAGTTAGAATATCTACAATTTCTCCATTTCTATTATACCTTAAATTTAATTGACCATTGATTTCTATTGAAGCAATGGCTAGTAAACCATTTTGTTTGCTAGAATGATCTATACTAAAAATAAGATCCGAATTAACAGTATAATCTATGACTTTAAACCAAATATTTATTGTTAGTTCATTGAAATCAAAATCATCTCCTAATTTGATATAGTCATCTACACCATCAAAACTATAAGCCGAATTTGCGTTTCCATTTCTATCCTCAGTTAATGATGCTCCATTAACAACTCCATGATTTGAATTAACAGACTCATCATTTGCATTTCCATTGAATGGATAATAGGCGATTAGACTTTCATCACATGTTAAATCAATATCAAGGTTAACGGAGCTTAAAGCTGTAACTCTTTGGCCTGCAGTTTCAACACTTAGATCATATGTGCCTTTAAGACCAATGGGAGGTTTAACTTCTAGTTCTGAAGGTGACGCATTCAAAACGACCCCCTCGAAATCGTCAAAAAATACTTTATTAGATTCTGTAGTAATACCAAAGTTGTTCCCTGTAATAACAATGCTTTCGGTACAAATAATATCCTTCGGATCAAAATCAGTAATGATTGGTGCCAATCGTTGAAATTTGGTCTCAGCAATAAATGCATTGCCAGTCACTTCAACTGTAAGAGTGGATTCGCGAGTACTTATTCCAGCAGGTACCAAGACCTTTAATTCTTCAACGGAACTTGAAATAACTCTAGCTTCAAGGTTTCCGAATGAGACTTTATTTTCCTCATTTTTGTGACTGAACCCTTCACCTGAAATTGTAATTTCCGATGAATCAGTACCACTTTTTGGCTCAAATTCTTCAATGACTGGATTACTTGAACTACCTTGACTAATGAAAGATGTAGTATCTCCATAGACCCTAAATTCATCTTGTATCGCAAATGCCCTAACCCAATAACTTTTGCCAGCATCCAAAGTACTTCTCAACGAAAAAGTAAATCGGTTTTCATTTATTACTTCGGGGGAAAGAAAAACTACCTCACTTTTGTCTAAACGTGGATCAGAATTATCACTCCAGACAAATCCTACTAAAGAAATTTTGTTTTCATCATAGGAGGTTATAAAACCTTGAAACAATGCTCCTTCATCCGAAATACTAATCACGCCATCAGTTGTTACTCTAGGGTAAGGCCTACTAGCTTCATCATCATTGCAACCACAGATAAAAACACATAAAAAAGAAACCAGCATGTAGAATTTTATCCTCATATTTGAGATAATTTTTAAACTCAAGCGCAAAATAATGCATGTGCAATTTAATTTCTCTTTGTTTTTAGCAATTTTTTTGATTGCAACACTTTCATTTTCTCAAGATTTCAATGCTGGCTTCATTGTCACTCAGCAATATGATACCATAGAAGGCTTAGTGAAGCGACAAAGCGATCGAGCTAGCGAGAAAATATGTGTCTTTAAGAAGACTAATAATGACATAGAGGTGATATATAATCCAGATCAGGTCTATTCTTATGGATATAGTGGTGGTAGAGTATACATTTCAAATCAATTAGGAATAGAAATCAATAGACTTGAGTCTAGCTTTGTGCGAATTGTTGTGGATGGTGATGTTCCATTATATTATTTCGGCGGACAATATGCCTATAGAGCTCCATCAAAAAGATTGTATCTCTTATTAAAAGAAGATAATTTTTATAAGGCCAATATAAGTGCTGTCCTAGTAAATGATTGCTATGATTTAACTAACAAAATTGAAAATTTAGAGTTGTCAGATAAATCTTTGGCCAATTTTTTCTTGTCTTACCATGATTGCCTTAATAAACCCGCAATTGCATACATGAGCAAGAAAGTCAAAAGTAGTATTGATTTTGCGATTGGTTCAGGAATCAGCAGCTTTGCTTCTAGTTCAGCAGAATCATCTTTCGAAGAGTTTGATTTTTCAACTCCGACAACCCCTGGTTTAAACCTACAAATTAGATTCAACAAAGGATCAAGAAATAAATTAAGTTTTACAACCGCATTTAGTTTCCTTTACTATAAAGGATTCTATATTGATTATTCCAATGAGTCAATGGCTTACGAAACTGGCTTTGATTACAACTCAGTAAGGTTAAGTATAGGCGCGAAATATTTATTAGCGAGTATTACAGACAATCTTAGACTGGCTGTTCATTTGGGAGCTGGAGGAGGGCTATCATCAATAAAAAACCAAAAAAGAATAATTGACAAAATCGAAGGAAATGACATCTTAATAAGGTCAGAAACATTTGAGATCAATAAACTGGAGCCTTTTGCTTCTGCAAGTCTAGTAGCAGATTATATTATTGGTTCACAATCCTTTTTCATGGAGATTAATAATTCTATGGCCCTTGGCAAAATCGAAGATGGTGAATCAAATACTTCTACATTTAACCTTAATAATGTTGCTATAATGGTGGGGATGAAACTACCTCTAGGCAGATGATTACTCTCTAATAATCTTACAAACCCAATCAACCTCCTCCTCACTCAATTCAGGGAAAATGGGAAGAGATAAGATTTCAGTACACAGTTTTTCAGCTATTGGGAAGTCTCCTGTTTGATGATTTTGATATTGGTAGCTTTTCAGGTAAGGCAATGGTGTTGGGTAGTGCAAAGCACATCCAATGTTGACTTCCTTCAACTTAGCCATCAATTCATCTCTTTTGGGTGATTGAATGACATAAAGATGGAAAACATGCCGCATTTCTTCAGGAGTCACAGGTTTAGCTACTCCATTCAATCTTTCATCATACCATTTAGCTACCTGAATACGGGCTTGTGTCCATTTTTCCAAATGCGGAAGTTTCGCTTTTAAAATTGCTGCCTGCAGCGTATCTAATCGGCTATTCCTTCCAATGATCTGATGATCATGTTTACTCAACTGACCATGATTGGAGAGCATCCGACAAGTCTTTGCCAACTCATCATCGCCTGTCACGATGGCTCCAGCATCTCCATAGGCACCCAGGTTTTTACCCGGGTAAAAAGAGAAAGTAGCGATATCACCAATTGTCCCCACCCTTTTTCCATTAACCTCTGCACTATGGGCCTGAGCACTGTCTTCCAAAACCCGAAGGTTATGCTTTTTGGCAATAGCCATAATTTCATCCATTCGGGCTGGTAGGCCATAAAAATGAACCGGGATAATGGCTTTTGTCTTTGATGTAATTTTTGCTTCAATCAAATCGGGATTGATGGTACGCTCATCTTCCAACACATCAACAAATACCGGCTCTGCTCCGACGTTATTCACCGATCCGGCAGTACTGATCCAGGTGAGTGCAGGAACAATCACCTCATCACCCTCGCCTACTCCAAGTGCTTTCAAAGCTATTTCAATTGCATCTGTCCCATTGGCTACTCCTATGCAATGTTTGGTTCCTATATACTCTGCGAAATCCTCCTCAAACTCTCTTATTACTCTACCACCAATGAAGGCCGTCTGGTCGATAACAGATGCTATTGCTGCATCAATTTCGTCTTTTATTGACTCATACTGAGCCTTTAAATCCACAAATGGAATACTCATAAATCTCTTAATTTCTTTGCCGGATTACCAACATAAATTCCTTGTTCTGTGATATCCTTAGTTACAACTGATCCAGCCCCTATAACGACGTTATCACATATAGAAACTGGCATAATGGTAGCATTTGAACCAATGGAAACTTTATTTCCAATGGTTGTCGATTCCCATTTAGTTGCATCTCCTCCAGCCGGACCTCCGGAAGAAAATACATCATTGATGAACATCACGCCGTGACCAATGAAACAATCTTCTCCGATTGTAACTAACTCACAAATGAAAGAATGGGATTGCACCTTGGTCCTGGCTCCAATCTTTACATTTTTCTGTATCTCAACAAATGGTCCCACAAACACACCCTCAGCCAATTCACATCCATACAGATTGCTGGGCATAACCACCTTTACGCTTTCGTGTGCTTGAACATCTTTAATTCCGGACTCAATTATTTTCATTTGACTAGTCTTCCTACGACCTGCAATTTCTCAAAAACTTTTGTATCGTGAGGTGCGTCCGGCAATTCATCAGTTAAATCCTGTCCGGCCCAATGTTCATAATGCTTACCATCCCTCCACAGCTTTGAATTAGTTACATCATAAATCACCCCCTGAAACGCAATCCAAATTTCTTCTCGATCATTCCCATTTCGAAGCGCCAATTGCTGTTTTGTAAACTCCATTATTGCAATTTGATTATGGAGATTCCTGCCCCTCCCCGATCAGCATGTTCATCTTCCACACTGGCTATGCTCGGGTGCCCCTTGGTAACATTTCTTACAATTTCACGAAGCACGCCATGTCCCTTCCCATGCACAATTTTAATTTCGTCTACTCCTACCAGAAGAGCCTCATCAATGAATGACTCTACCTTACTCATGGCTTCATCTGCCCGCATCCCTCTTATACTGAGTTCATAATTGAAATTGGCCATTTTACTGGAAATATCAATCCCAAGCTTCTTTACTTTTTTTTGATAGCTGACCTGTGGAGCATCATTTGCTTTTTGAAGCTTATCGGTAGAAACGATAGATTTTAGTGAACCAAACAATACCTCGGCTTGCTTTCCTTTTATTTTCTGGATTGTTCCGGTACTCTCCTGCCCTACAACTTTGACTACATCTCCTTCTTTTAATTCCTTCGCCTTTTTCTCTGGTTTCGGCTGTAAGTCCGACTTCTTTTGATCCAGTTTTTCACGAGCTGCCCTGGTTCGCTCTTTTGATGCTTTACTTTCCCTTATCTCTCTGATAACTCTCTCCACTTCCTTATTTGCACTCTCAAGAATGTGACTTGCCTCCTTCCTGGCTTCTTTCAAGATTCGCTTCTTATCTTCATCCAGCATACTTCTCAAGTCCTCATAGTCCTTGCGAACTTTGGATATGTCTGACTGATCTTTTTCTAACTTTTTGGTCAACTTTTCAAATTTTGCTTTCTCTTTTTCAAGCTGATTTAGCAACTGATCATACGCTACATGAGAGCTTCCTATCTTCTTCCTTGCCGTTTCAATAATATCTTTCGGTAGTCCTATTTTTCCAGCTATTTCAAAAGCAAAAGAACTTCCCGGCTTCCCCACTTCCAATTCAAATAGAGGTTCTAAAGCATCCAAATCATATTTCATCGCGCCGTTCACTAACCCAGGAGTTTCATCACCGATTTTCTTGAGATTTTGATAGTGGGTGGTAACGATTCCAAATGCCCGCTTTTTATTAAGCTCATGTAGAACTGACTCTGCTATGGCACCTCCAAACTGAGGTTCGGTACCCTTTCCAAATTCATCAATCAAAAACATGGATTTTTTATCCGTATGCTTAAGAAAAAACTTCATGGACGTCAAATGGGAGCTGTATGTACTTAGATCATCTTCTATAGACTGTGTATCTCCTATATCAATGAAAATAGAAGAAAACATACCCATCCTGCTTTCTTCATTGACAGAAACAGGTAATCCCGTCTGCAACATATATTGAAGCAACCCGACAGTCTTTAGCGCCACAGATTTACCTCCGGCATTTGGCCCTGAAATGATCAAAACTCTTTTTTCATGATCCAAAGTGAGGTTCATTGGAATCACAGGTTTTCCACTCGCTTTATGAGATAGGTAAAGCAATGGGTGAATCGCATTCACCAGAGAAAAAGACGTTGATTTTTCGACTGATGGAACTACTCCATTGATATGATTTGCCAATAGTGCCTTCGCATGAATAAAGTCAAGCTTCTCTAATAGACCAGATCCATTTTTTAAATCTTTGAGGTTGGCTCGAACATGATCAGACAATGCAATTAAAATTCTTATGACCTCTCGCTTCTCTGCATATTTCAGCTCGCGAACCTGGTTATTCAAATCCAGCACCTCCCCCGGCTCCAGATATACCGTTTGGCCGGTAGCAGATTCATCATGCACAAATCCCTGGATTCGCTTTTTATGTTCCGCCTTTACCGGAATAACCAAACGACCATCCCGAACGGTCAGCGTGCTGTCTTCATCACTGAATTGATCGTCTTTTGCTTTTTTTAATATTTTCTGAATAGCAGATCGAACTGCTCTTTCGGACTTGGAAATCTTTGAGCGAATTTCAGATAGCTCCCTGGAAGCCGAATCTTTGACTTCTCCTCGATCATCAATCGTTTTGTCTATATGTATTGAAAGGTTAGCGTCTATTTCAATATGACTCGAAAGCGCCAATAATTCTGGATACTCACCACCTTTTTTTTGAAAAAAAGTTACCCATGAGGTTAAAGTGTTCACCCCTCTTTTTAGCTCATGAAAATCTTGTGGGTCAAGGAATGAACCGGGAACTTTTACCTGTGTTAGGTAATCATCAATATCCGGAAACTCAAACGAAACTTTATCCTCTGAGCTGCCTTTCAGACGAATCATCTCCTTGGCTTGATTAAGCCATTTCACAAGTACTTCGTATTTCTCCGTAGGCTTTGCCTTGGTAGCGAGCTGTTCTCCACGTATGCTTTGGCAAAATCGAATCAGCTGTGCTCTAACCTGATCGAACCCCAACTTCTCTTCAATATCCTGAGGATATACTTTCACTATTTAAATCTTTTCTCTCGTTCCATCAATGAATCTACAACCGCACTGTAGATTTTCTCAAATTCATTTGGATGATCAACGTAGTAATTAAAGCTGCGTTCATATTGATCCTGCGTAATTTCCAATTCCTTAAACAACAGTTTTTCATAATGCTCGTACACAGCTTCAGTACTATCATGTGGATCTATAGGCACGTTATTGATTTTAGCTTCCAACAAATGGATCTCCATCATCACCTTTGCCATTTTTTCCCTTCCAATAAGGTCTTCAGGCACATCTGAACCCGAACAGGAAAAAACTATTACAAGAACGGTTAAAAAAATGTTTCTCAAATCGGTCTATATATAAGTGAAAATATAATTTTGAAGGTCAAAGCAAGTTTGATCAATAGCAAAGATCATACAATGCGACGCAATTATCAATGTTGCCATATTAGTGCCAAACTTGATAAAGCAAAAAACTCAACATGAAGGACATCCTTAAAAGAATAAGAAGGTACGAGATACGCATAAGAAAGGCGATTAATTCGCAGATGCAAGGGGACTTCCATTCCATCTTTAAAGGATCAGGGTTGGAGTTTGATGATGTGCGCCCGTACCAGTGGGGAGATGACGTAAGGAACATTGACTGGCGTGTGACCGCTAAAGGGCATGGCACCTTCATGAAAACATTCATCGAAGAAAAAGAACAAACGGTTTTCTTCTTGCTAGATGTATCTGCTTCACAGGAAATTGGTAAAGAAAAACGTCAGAAAATTGATTTGGCAAAAGAAATGACCGGACTATTGGCCCTATCAGCCATCCGTGAAGGCAGCAAAGTGGGACTGCTTTCTTATTCTGATCAGGTGGAAGATTATGTGAAGCCGGGGAAAACAGTAAAGCATGCTTATGAGATTATCAATCGCATGTTTTCGCTAAAGCCAAAATCGCGGAAAACCAATTTGGACGAAGGCATTAAGTACACGCTAAATCTCCTCAAGAAAAAAGCCATCGTGTTTATCATCTCTGATTTCATAGATGAAAACTTTACCCACTCCATGAGAGGTTTGGCAAGGAAGCATGATTTGGTAGTGGTTCAAATATCTGATAAACGAGAATCTGCTATACCTCATCTGGGGATTGTACCACTTTATGAGAAGGAGTCCGGCAAAACCGTATGGCTCAACACCTCTTCGAAAGAGTTCAAAAATGCTGTGGACAAAACGCACGGCAAAAACAAAGAATCACTTGAAGATTTCTGCCGAAGAAATGACGTAAACTATATTTCCATTGGCACAGAAGATGATTATGTGCCTAAACTCATCAAACTTTTCAGACACAGAAACCGAAGCAATGCGAGAAGGACAAGGTAAACGTTGGATAACGATCATTGCCTTATTGTGCTCACTAAACCTGAGTGCACAGGAAATTTCCGTTCAGGGAGGCTTTCTTGAGGACAGTCTGCTGATCGGTCAGGATGTGAACTTCTGGATGTCAGCTACTTATCCTCCGGATATGGAAATGGTTTTTCCTGATAGTCTATATTCTTTTAGTCCTTTTGAATTTAGCGACAAAACCTATTTTGTAACTCAGATAAGAGGAGATTTGGCTTTTGATAGTACTGTCTATACCATTCAATCGTATGAGATTGATAAAGTGCAGTACCTGAAACTTCCTGCTGTAGTATTAAACGGAAGAGATTCCATCATCATTCACACGCCACTTGACTCCATATTCTTAACAGAACTTGCTCCGGTTGTTTCTGACTCCACCAAACTCAAAACCAACCTGGATTATCAGCTGGTGGATACCCAGTTCAATTATCCATTAATGTATTACATCATTGGCGGACTAATTCTAATTACCATTATCCTTCTATTGATATTCGGAAAAAGAATTATCAAATGGATTAAATTGAGAAGGCTGAGAACTCAGTACGAGCAGTTTTCAGAGGTCTTTAATAGCTACATTAACAAACTTAAGGTTGATCCCGAACCTGAACTTGCAGAAAGAGCTTTGGTTTTCTGGAAAAATTATCAGCAACGACTGGATAAAGTCTCCTTTTCGGTAATGACCACAAAGGAAATTCTAAGTCATGATTTTACTAAAGAACTGGATAAGCCATTGAAGTCAATTGACCGGGTGGTATACGGAAAGCGAGTTCAGGAAAATGTGTTCCAGGATTTTCAACAGATTGACGAGTTTACTCAGGACAGGTATTCGAAAAAAGTAGAGGAGATCAAAGATGGAAAGTAAAACAGCAAATTGGTTTTCACTCGAATGGTTCACTCCGGCCAAACTTCAAAGTTTCGACTGGGCTAATCCATTATGGTTCTATGCCATGCTCATTATTCCATTCCTATTTATTCTGAGATGGTTGATTGTCAATCAGTTCAGTCAAAAACTTCCTATTGCCCTTTCTAAAAAGAATCTCAAAAGTGATCCTATCACTTACCTTCGATTTATACCTCCGGTTTTCTTTGTGATCAGTCTCGTATTGATAATGACAAGTCTGGCCCGTCCTCAAACGACCAATGAGCAAGTTGAGCAATGGAGTGAGGGTATTGACATTGTGCTCAATATCGATATCTCTGAATCCATGCAAATAATGGATTTTCTGCCCAACAGACTGGAAGCTGCAAAGGATGTAGCCAGAAATTTTGTGGCTGGTCGTTTTCAGGATCGTATAGGGCTGGTCATATTCTCAGGTGATGCTCTTCCCTCATGCCCGCTAACCACAGATTACGGATTGCTGTACGAACTCATCGAAGACATTGATTTTGACAAAATTGAAAGTCGAGGGACTGCCATTGGCAATGCTATAACCTCCGGGATAAACTTCCTTAGAGAATCAGAATCTGAGTCTAAAGTAATGATCCTCTTGAGTGATGGCGACAATACCGCCGGAAATGTGGATCCAATTACAGCAGCCAATCTCGCAAACGCTTACAACATCAAAATGTATGTGATTGCCATTGGACGTGAAGGGAAAGTGCCTTTTGGTACCGATTTCTTTGGACGTCCGAGAATGGTGGAAAACACATTCGATGAATCAACACTTCGGGAGATTGCCAATATTGGGAACGGTAAGTTTTATCGGGTATCTGATAAAGAAGCACTGGTTCAGGTATTTGATGAAATAGACCGTTTAGAAAAAGCTGAAATCAAAGAAACCCGGTACAAAGACATTACAGACTTCTATTATGTCTATCTGAAATGGGCTGCTGTCTTTCTACTACTTTGGCTACTAACTAAGTCCACTTTTGTGACAAATGTGCTAACGGATTAGACCGCCTTTTGGGATCGACTACTACTTGCTTTATCTTAAGGATTGATTTATGATTCTAATTTATTAAGATGATTTTTCTACAGATATTCTTAGCTATTCTGGAAGACCCGGAACCTCTTGAATACGCCAACGAGTGGAAAGGGTGGTATTTGATACCGATTTTGATCGTTATTTTATTGATTGGATATTGGGTTAGGAAAAAGAGAAATGAATAACCTTAACTAAGATTTCTTCATTCAAAAAAAATGTATTACATTTGTAATACAATGAAAGCTAAAAAAGAAAATATGCTTAATGTACGGTTGGATGAGGATACTAATCGTAGACTAACAGAATACAGCAAACAGCACGATTCATCAAAATCTTCCATTGTAAAAGAAGCGTTAGCCATGTATTTCAATAAAGAACAATCAAAGCAATTACCTTTTGTATTAGGTAATGATCTTTTTGGTGTCGCAAAAAGTGGGAAATCAGATCACTCCACTACTTATAAGACTAAAGTGAAATCAAAGATTAGTGAAAAACACGCTCATTGATGCCGGTCCTCTTATTGCCCTGTTTGACAGATCTGATCAATATCATTTAAAAGCTGTTCGTTTTCTGGAGGAATATGAGGGATATTTATGGACAACCTGGCCAGTCTTAACGGAAGCTAGCCACATGTTGGATTTTAGTATCACCGCACAATCGTCGCTACTTGAATGGATTGATCGCGGTGGGTTGCGAATTTATGAGTTGAAAGAAGCACACATCACACGAATTAAACAGCTCACTAATAAATTTAGTGATGTCCCAATGGATTTGGCTGATGCCTCACTGGTTGTCGTATCTAAGCTCTCCGGATACGATGAAATCATTTCCATAGATTCTGATTTTTATATCTATCGAGACATTCGAAATAAATATTTAACGAACATTTTCAAGTAGTCAAATTTTTATTTCACTTCTTCCTGTAACTTTTCAATCGGCTTCCACATCATCTTGCTGAATGTCACACAATCTATACCATAAAGAAATCCTACCCGCCAGTGACGGTATGTACAGATACGCGCTATCTATTGTGCGTGAACCGGAAACAGCGAGGGATGTCGTGCAGGACTGCCTGACGAAAATCTGGAGTATTCGCGAGGATCTGGATAAAGTAGAAAAAGTCAACGCGTGGACTTTTCGCATTGTCCGAAACAGATGCATCGAAATTTTGCGAAGAAACAGATATGCAGATCTGGACGAGAAAGTGGTGAATATGAGACATTCTGAGCCGGTAGAAAATCAGGCCATCACCAACGATTTTATGTCATTGATGAAGGAGGTTTTGAAAGAGCTACCGGCAAAGCAGCAGGAGGTTTTTCACCTAAGAGAGGTGGAAGACATGAGCTATCAGGATATAGCTGAAACATGTGGGCTCAGTGAAAGCGATGTAAAAGTCAACATTCACAGAGCTCGGAAAAAAGTAAAAGAAGCCATGCAAAAAATAGACGCATATGGGATCGCAAATTGATAAACTACTGGAAAAGTACTGGAACGGTGAAACCAGTTTGGAAGAGGAGAAAGTGATCAAATCACATTTCAAATCCAATCCGGCACTGAACAATGAAAGTCACTATTTTCGATACCTCACAAATCAAAAATCTGTAAAGTATCAGGGATCAAAGATGACGTCCAATAGAAAAGCCTGGCTTTCAGCAGCAGCCACTATTACGATTGGAGTTATCACCGCAGCATTGGTTTTCAATGATGCCAAGAAAGATCCTTTTGCAATAGAAGATCCTGAAAAAGCCTTTCAAGCAACTAAAGAGGCTCTGATGATGATTGGCTCTGAACTAAATCAGGGACAGAGTCACACACTTGAGCTAACAAAGTTTAACAAAGCCCAGGAAGAACTTCAGGAAGATTCCTAAAGTCATTCCTAAAAGAAAACCAAAACCTTGATTTAAGACCATTAAAAAAATAACCCATGAAAAAGATTGTATTAACCATGTTTGTTCTTTCTGTAGCTGGCTTTGCCTTCGGACAGGGAGCCGTAGTTACCAAGTACTTTGATAAGTACGAAAATGATGAAACCTTCACCAAAGTATCTGTAAGCAGTAAAATGTTTTCGCTTTTCACAGAGATGGAGGGAAACACTGAAGACGAAAAGGAATTCCTGGATGTCATAAGTAAGCTGAAAGGCATGAAGGTAGTGGCGAGTGAGAAAGTTTCTGATCCAAAAGGGCTTTACAATACTGCCATCAACGATGTATCCAAGGCAGGCTATGAAGAACTAATGACTGTAAAAGATGCTGAAGAAAACGTTAAGATTTCCATCAAGGAAAAAGATGGAATCATTGAGGAATTGATTCTGGTAGCCGGAGGCAAAGAAAAATTTGCAATGGTAAGCCTGTATGGGATCATTGACCTGAAGCAGGTGTCTAAGCTTGCAAGTATGATGCGAATGAGCGAATTAAAGTACTTGAAAAATCTCGACGAAAGCGACAAGGACTAAAGACAGTTAGTTTGACAAGGTGGGTCGGGGCTTCCCTTCCTGCCTTTTATTTTTTACTTGCATGAAAAGAATATCACTACCCATAATATTACTTACTCTCACAATCACTCTTCTTGCACAGGAATCTGTCATAAAAGATTTTGCCGAGCCAAGAAGACCCACACGATGGATGAATCCTATTTGTCTATATCCCAGCACATTAAGGATGATTAATATCTCTGGTGATCCTCAGCTTTACGAGATGGTGAATGACATTGAAAAAGTCTTGATTTACACACTTGACTCAGCAACGGTTGTTGGCAAAACTTACAATTCCTTATTGAAGGATTACGAAGCATTAGGTTATGAAGAATATATAACCATGCTCGGAAAACAGGAGATGCGGATAATAGGGAAAGAAAATGAATATGTAGGAGTAATTGCTGCTGAAGGTAACGCGATGACGTTTTATTTAAGAGGTGATATTCCTTTTGCAAAAATTCCGACGCTTTTGGAAAGCTTTCAGAGTGCTGATGTCCTACCTATGATAACCGATCAATTCAAGTTTCAATGAGTGTTTTAAAAATCAATAAACTTACCAAAAAATTTGGGAGGCTGACTGCTGTTGATCAATTGGATCTTATCATTAATGAGGGTCAGGTCTATGGAATTTTAGGCCCAAATGGAAGCGGTAAAACCACCACTCTTGGAATGATTCTCGAGGTGGTAGCGCCGACAAGCGGAAACTTTGAATGGTTTGGAGGAATGAGCAATGTGGAGGCCAGACAAAAGATTGGATCCATCCTGGAAACACCCTGTTTCTATAGCTATCTCACTGCAGTTCAAAACCTTCGAATAGTTGCACACATTAAGAAATGTGGAACTGATCGAATCGATGAAATTCTAAAACAAGTCAACCTTTTCGATCGAAAAGATGACAAGTTTAAGAATTATAGTCTAGGGATGAAACAGCGTCTTTCACTGGCTGCTGCACTCCTCTCCGATCCCCCTGTTCTTATGCTGGACGAACCAACCAATGGGCTTGACCCGGAAGGAATAGCCGAAGTTCGTCAACTGATTCGAGACATAGCTGCTCAGGGCAAGACGATCATTATGGCTAGTCACCTCCTTGACGAAGTGCAAAAAGTATGCACTGACTTTTGTATCCTCAGAAAAGGAGTAAAACTGCATGAAGGTTCTGTTCATGAAATACTCGGAGAAACCAATGTGGTCGAAATTTCAGCAACAGATTTGGATAAACTGAGCACCACAGTAGAGAAATTTGAAGGGCTGGAGAAAATTGAAAAGCAAAACGGATCTCTCATGGCCTTTCTTAAAGAAGGACAGTCTTCAGATCACCTAAACAGATTCTGTTTTGATCAGGGCATAGCGCTGAGAAAACTAGTGCCACAGTCTAAATCACTGGAACAAGAATTCCTTAAAATCCTTAAAGAAAATGATTAGAGCTTTTACACTTGAATGGTTAAAACTGAAGCACTATAGGGTCTTCTGGATCCTGTTTGGACTATACCTATTGGCACAGCTGATTATTACCAATGGAGGTGTTTTTTTTCTAGAGTGGCTAAAAAGCAAAGAGGTTGATTTTGATGGGATTGACCCCTCAATCATCCCGATCTACGATTTTCCGGACATCTGGCAAAACTCTGTTTGGCTGGCCTCTTTTGTAAAGGTGCTTATATCCTTTATTGTAATTGTTTCAGTAAACAACGAGCTCTCGTACAATACGCTCCGACAAAACATCATTGATGGCGTCAGCAAACGAGAGTTTTTACTATCTAAACTGTCTCTAATCTTATTCCTGGCCACTGTGTGCACTTTGGTTTTGTTTTCGTCAGGGCTTATTGCAGGGCTAATGTATTCACATGTCACAGACCTTAAATACATCTTTGACGAGCTGGAATTTCTCCTGGCCTATTTCTTACAGTTGGTCGTTTTTTGTCTGTTTGCATTTAGTTTGGCCATGGTCATCAAAAAGGCAGGATTTGCTATCGTTATTACAATGCTCTACAGCCTGGTATTTGAGCCAATTGTAACTTCTATTTTAGAGTTTGCTCCATTCACGAAAGACTATACTGCAGGAATTGTGAAGTTTTTCCCAATCTACTCCATGGAGAAGCTTTGCGGAAAGGTGTATGAAAGTCCTTTTGCCCGATACTTTTTTCAGGAAATAAAGGATAATGTATACTGGTACGAATGGCTGATTGCAATTGGTTGGGGAGTGATTTTTATGCTTTTTATTACCTGGATTCTCAATAAAAGGGATTTAAAAGCCTGAACGACATAAACCTGCTGTTCAACTAAAATTTTAAGCATCTTAACTAAAAGCTTGATACCAAGTCAGGGTTTTTCTCGTTGTTTGTGTTAGTTATAGTAAAGAAAGCAGGTTATGATCAAGTTTATATCAATTCTCATTTCAGTGGTATCGGTCAATTTCTACGTTTCTTACAATACCACTAAGGCTGAAAGTCAACCACAGGAAGTGGACATAGAATTCAGCGATAAGGCTGTTGCAATTGAAAGCGGACAGCCAGTGTTCACCAAGGGTACCAAAATATGGATATCCAATCCTCAGAAGGAGGCAATCAAACTTTACCTGAACGAGGAAGAAAAAGAAATTAACTCTGAAAAGGTTGAGTTATCTGAAATCGCAAAACTGAACGAAGGAACTTATACGTTAGTGGTAAACACCACTAAGGAGGAAAAAATATTTGGATTTACCATCCAATAAAATATTAGGTTAGGTTATTAAAGGTTGAAAGCGCATTCCAATTTTGGGTGCGCTTTTTTTATGCGTAGTTGCTGATTAGAAAGTAGACTATTTGCAAAGAGAAAAGAATTAGAATGACTGCCACAGTCCTATTCATATTGCGAACAAACTTGACTGTAATCAAGTGTTTCAACTTATTTGCAATAAATGCCTTCCCAATATCCATGCTTAAGATTGTAATGAGCATTCCACCAAAAAACTGAATTTGCTGATTGAATTGATATTCAAAATTGATAGCAATGGCACTGACCCAGGTAACCCAGGACACAATGATAAAAGGGTTCAATCCGTTCAGAAATAATCCCTTCGCAAACTGTTTGAAATCGTTAGACTCATCAACCATCGTATTCTCTGAATGAATCTTAGGGGTCTTAAACCACGAGTACACCCCATAGGCTCCCAACATAATGACTCCAAAAATTCCCATCCAAAACTTAAAGTCATCTGTCTCCAGCGCCTTAGCCATTCCCAAAAGCACGATGATCACATAAAAAACATCACTTACAGAAATACCAATGGCAAGAAATATTGCCTTCTTTAATCCCTGCTGAATACTTGTCTGAATAAGCGCAAAAAAGGCCGGGCCTAGCGCGAAAATGAAAATCAGGCCAAATATCAATCCGTTAATAATAGGGGGCATCTAACTAGCTTGGATGTTTTGATCGGTTAGAAAATTCTTCCAAAGTTGTGCTTTTTCTTTCTTAAGTACACGAGGAAATTTGTTTTGGCTCCCTACTTTCCCTTGAGCTTCCATCCATTTGTAAAAAGTATTTGCCGGTAAAACGCTGACTTTCACTTCTTTCAAGGCAGAGGTTCGTTCAACTCTGTAATCATCATTTAATATTTTTAAATGACCATCAATGCAATCTTTGAGAATACTTTCATCTATATCATCATCAGTACCTATGTACCAATGATGAGCAAATAAGCTTCCGGCTCTGTCACCCAACAACGTAAACTCTCGAATGTCTATTTTCAATTCGTCCTCAGCCAATTCAATTGCTTTGTTCATATTATCTAAACTCAAATGTTCTCCACACAAGCTCATAAAGAGCTTCGTACGACCTGTGATAACAATCTCACTTTCTTCAACAGACGTAAATTTTATTACATCTCCAATCATATATCTCCAGGCACCAGCATTTGTAGTTATTAGTAATGCGTACTCTTTATTTTCCTCTACTTCATCAATTTTTAGCGTTTTAGCGTTTTTCCTGATTCTGCCCTCCTCGTCAAAATTGGCCTCCGTAAACGGCACAAATTCATAAAAGATTCCATTGTTCAAAACCAGTCGCATTGACTTGTGATTTGGGTAAGCCTGAAATGCAATAAAGCCCTCTGAAGCTAAATAGGTCTCCATGTAATAAAGTGGACGACTCAATAGCTTCTCAAATCCTCTTTTGTAAGGTTCAAAAGACACACCACCATGCACAAAAATTTGAAGATTTGGCCAAATATCATGAATCGTATCAACCTGATATTTCTCAACGATGGCTTCCATTAGAATCTGTAACCATGCCGGAACGCCTACAATAATTCCAATATCCCAATTAGGAGCATTCTTTACTATCTCTTCAAGTTTATCATGCCAGTCTTTGGTCTTGGCAATTTTCTTCCCGGGCTTATAAAAATGTTGAAACCAAAAAGGAATTTGCGCGGCTGTGATACCGGATAAATCACCTTCAAAATAATGTCCGCTTTTCTTCAGGTTAGTACTCCCACCTAGCATCAAAATTCCCTTCGAAAATAGTGAAGCTGGCAAATCGTATTTACTCATAGTGAGTATCTGTCGTATGGAAGTCTTGCGAATAGACTTTACCATCTCTTTGGTGATTGGTATGTACTTAGAAGATGCTCCTGAAGTCCCCGAGCTCAATGCAAAGTATTTTATTTTACCCGGCCAGCATACATTTCTTCGCCCTTCCTTGGCCAAGTACCACCATTCTGAATACATTTTATCATAATCGAAAATGGGCACCTGAGTGGTGAAAGAATGATAAAATTGGCTTTTGTCACCTTTGAAGCGGGCTAATACTTTGTCAAAATCATAAGCCTTTCCAAACTGTGTATCCTGACAATGGATAAGTAAGTTTCTTAGCTCCTGCTTTTGCAAATCGAATGGAGAGGTATACATCTGCTCCAAACTTTCCCTCAACATGATTCCCTTCTTGAGTAATGTCCCTAAAATTGCCATTCAGTCTATTGAAACTTATTCTTTAGCTTTCAAATTTAAGGGATGTAAAAGAGACAATAATGAGCGAAATATCAAACCAACTAACAGATTTAAAGAAAACTTTACCTGAAAGTTGCACATTAGTAGCAGTTAGCAAAACCAAGCCATCATCTGATGTGCTGCAAGCGTACCAAACAGGTCATCTTGATTTTGGTGAGAACAAGGTTCAGGAACTTACTTCAAAAGCTGAAGAACTCCCAAAAGATATTCGCTGGCATATGATTGGGCATTTGCAGCGGAATAAGGTAAAATATATCGCACCTTTTGTTCACCTCATCCATGGAGTCGATTCACTCAAGCTTCTAAAAGAAATTAATAAGCAAGGAAAGAAAGTAGATCGAGTGATTGATTGCCTGCTTCAAATCCACATTGCGGAAGAAGACACCAAATTTGGATTGGATAAAATAGAATTGATGGAAATCCTAAATGGACAACAATTGAAAGAAATGATCAATGTTCGAATCATCGGGCTGATGGGAATGGCAACCTTCACAGAGAATCAGGATCAAATCAGAAGAGAGTTCAAGAGCCTGAAATCAATTTTTGAAGAAATAAAAAATTCTGACCATACCAATGTTCAGTTGAACACCCTCTCCATGGGAATGAGTGGAGACTATCAAATAGCCCTGGAAGAGGGAAGTAATATGGTCAGAATTGGAAGCGCCATTTTTGGCGCCAGAAATTATTAATTGTTTGGATCCGGAGGCATTACATTCGTGACGATCTTAACACGCTCAGGATTGTTCACAGCATTTGACATTACTGTTATCACCTTGTTTTGCATGCCCATTTTGCCGGCACTGTTAAAAACAACTTTTATTTTGGCTGTTTTTCCTGGCGCAATCGGCTCTCTTGGCCATTCCGGAGCTGTACATCCACACGTGGTTCGCACATCCGAGATAATCAAGGGCTCATTGCCCACGTTTTCAAATTCGAAAACATGTTCCACTTTTTCTCCCTGTGTGATCTCACCAAAATCAAAAGACTTTTCGGTGAAAGAAATCTTTGGGCCAGTCATTGGCTCATCTTCTTCCTGTGCTGTTGCAAAAAATGCAAATCCTATCAACAGCAATGACGCTAAATATTTCATATTTATATTGTTTACTTGATCTTACATCAAAGTTAACGAACATCTTTTTTATATGTTAAACCAAAATCATATCGCATCACAATTTGAGAATAAAGTACGGGTAAGGGTTTGCGGGATACTAAAAGAAAATGATCAGATACTCCTTCTCAAACATGATAAAATAGGCCCGGCAGGCTTCCTTTGGTCACCTCCCGGAGGTGGTGTTGATTTTGGTATTACCCTGGAAGAAACATTGAAAAATGAATTTGCGGAAGAAACGAACCTGGAAATTGAGGTGATGGACTACCTTTTTACCAATGAATTCATAGCAAAAAGGCACCATGCGATAGAAATATTCTATCTTGTGAAGCGTATTTCAGGAACTTTGGCTTTGGGAAATGATCCGGAGCTACCACCTGAAAAACAAATTTTGAGTGAAGCCAGGTTCTTTTCTGCTGAAGAGTTGGATAGTTTGCCTGAAAACACCATTCATAATGCTTTTAATGCCGCTAATGCAAGAGATAAAATAACGGAACTTAAGGGATTGTTTACTTTTAAGCATTAATAGTATTGTGGTGCTTCAAGAATCACCATTAAATATTTATAATTGCAAAAACCTAGCGAAAAAGAAATTTAGCAATGAGTAAAACAAAAATTGTTTCAGTGGTCATGCTCGTGGTATGGGTGTCATTGGCCGTATTCTTAGTATACAGTATCAAATCATCCATAGATGAAACAAAGCGCATTGAACGAGCAGAAGCTCGAATCATTGAGCAATTGAAAATGATCCGTGAAGCAGAGATCGCTTATATGTCTGTAAATGGGCAGTACACCAGCGATTGGGATAAACTGTTAGCATTTATCGATTCAGGTCAGTTTTACCTGACAGAGAAAAGTGAAACTATTATACCTCAGCCATATGGCAAGGATAGTATTTATGTTGAAATAGACACACTTGGTACTAAGCCGGTAATGGACTCGTTATTTAGAAAGGATAAGTGGCCAAGGTTTGATTTGGCTACCCTTCCTTACGTTCCTGGAACTCAACCTCCGGTGAAGTTTGATATCTGGGCGGATAAAATCCTGAAAGCGGGACTTTATGTAAACGCGATCGAGGTTAAGAACCCTCGTCCGGTAGATCCTAGTAGAGACGAAGAAAGCGAGTACAACACCAGGAAACCGTTGAGGTTTGGATCGCGCACGAGTGTGACCACCGCTGGTAACTGGGAATAAATATTTTGATTGCACAAGACACATCGACCTATAAGCTGATTAAGCGAGTAAAGGACACCAAGTTTACCATTGATGAACTTGACCATTACTCGCTTATCATGCAGGTTGGGATTTACGACCTGCAATTTGCGGTTGTTGACTCCCAGGACAATGTCGTGATGGGTCTTGAAGATTATCGCCTTGAAGGAATCAAAACTGTAAACGGTCGTCTCCGACTAATCAAGGAAATTCTAGATAATCACGAATACTTGACGGCAGGTTTTTGGAAGGATGTAAAACTTAGCCTTAAATCCCACAAGTTCTCACTGGTTCCGACTAATATGTTTGTTCAAGAGTCTGCTGCAGACTACCTGGCACTCAATAGTGAAATTAAAACTGCCTTCGAGGAGGTAAATTATTACAAGCAAATAGCAGTAGATACTGTCAATGTATTTGCAGCAGAAACCAAACTGTGCAGATGGATTGAATCCATCTACAAAAAGAAAAAAGTTCACATCATACATCAAGGCAGTGCACTCATTGAAGGATTTCTTAAGCATGCCGATCATATAGATGAAAAAAGCATGTATGCTTATGTAGACAGAGGCATCCTACACATTGTGGTGACGGAGGGCAAAAAGCTTCTTTACTACAATCAATTTGCTGCTCGTAAAAAAGAGGACTATCTGAAGTATATCATGTTAATCTTCAATGAGCTTGGCATGAGTGGCAAAGAGAGTCATGTCTTTCTATGGGGTTTTATAAAGCCAACCTCCAATGAAATGTCGCTTCTCAAGAGATACATCCGGAACATTTCCTTTGGTTCAAAGCCTTCATTCCTTAAGTTTAGCTACCTCTACGATGAAGTAGAGGATCATCAGTATTTTGACGTGCTGAGTGGGTATCTTTGTGTATGAACTTAAGGCCTGCCTTTGTCGGCAGACAAGCTCAACCCAATTATTGTGTAAGATATGAGCCTATGATAAAAGTTGTATCTAACCTTCCATTTTACAGACCCTGAGTATGAAAACTGCAATTTTTCCAGGATCTTTCGATCCGTTTACCAAAGGACATTTTGATATTGTAATGAGGAGCCTTGATCTATTCGATCGTGTGATCATTGCCATTGGTCATAACACTAAAAAGAATAAGCGTTACTTTGAGCTGGAATGGATGGTAGAAAAGATTGATGAAGCATTTGCGAATGAAAGCAGGGTTGAGATTGAAGTATACGACGAGCTTACGGCTTCCCTGGCAAAAAGATTTGATGCTCAATTTATGGTGCGGGGCTTAAGAAACACAACTGATTTTGAATATGAGAATAGCATTTCTCAGATTAACCGCTACCTGAATGAAGACCTGGAAACCATCTTTTTAATTACCTCACCAGAACTAGCCCCAATTAGTTCCAGTATCATCCGGGAAGTGCACAGATATGGGGGCGATGTAAACCCATTTCTACCTTATGTGGTTTAATATCTCTTTTTACCAAGACATTCTAAACCAGTTTTAAAAATCCACCAGTATACGCTGGTGGATTTTTATATTTCTGATTAGAAGTTTCAGTTTCTTTTTACGGTCACCTGCCTCACTGCCTCCTCCCTTGAGATTTTTCCTTTGTCATAATCCTGAAGGGTTTTGCCTTTTACGGTAACTTCTATCTCTTCCGGCATTTCACATCCTCGACACTCTGTCAATCTCACCTTGAAATTTAATGACTCCTCTGGCTTTAGGCTCTTTACCGTTCGTCCATAATCCATCAGGTTTTCCTTAAAAGTTTTTTCAAATTCAGGATACATAGCGTTTACCTTTTCATCCCTTTGATCTTGTGTAAGTCCACTTTCTCCTGTGGTTCGAATCGTGTGAAGTCCACCATCACTACTGGAAGAATACATCTTCATGTTGAAGGTAACTCCAAATCCATCAAGCTTGGTATAGCCAATGCTTCGGGATGACATGTAGTATGTCGAAGATAGGTCTGGCTCGTAAAGTCTTGAGAATATTGTAGCAAAAAGTTCAAGATCTTTTTCAACTTCACCATTTCCATCAGAGGTAAAGGTTATTTTACCTGTCACCTCTTCCCTGCTCAACTTACCCTGCTTATAGGCTATAAGATCACTTTTTACTATTTGTGCTGAGAGAGCAGACTGCTGCTTAATTGCATTACTTCCACTAACAAAAATCCGATTGCTCTTTCCACTTGTTTGAACTACAATTCTATCCGAAGGTTTAAGCTGCCCGATCAGATCTGCATAATCAACAAGAAAAGTTGTCATCTGCTCTTTGAGGTTGTCTTCTGCTTGTTCTGCCAGGTTTTCTCCTTTTATTTCAACTCGTCTTTTATCTTCAATCACACGTCGCTCATCATCAGATGATTCAGATGGTTTCGGAGCTGGAGCCGGCTCAGCAATCACAGCAGCACCACTTCCACGGTATTGATACACCCTTCCATCAGCGCTCGAAGAAGTAAATACAAATGTTGATTGAGGGATATTAAAAACCACACCGAAATCCTTAATGTAGTTGCTTTCAACATTATCATAAAATCTCGATCTGCTGTCACCTCGTGCAAGCGTGCTAAGAATATCTTCAGCTATCTTCAAATCACGATCCATCCGTTTTTCATCGATGGACTGCCCATGTGAAAAGCTAAAGCTCATGCAAAGCAGCATGCTCATTATCATTAGTCTCATTGTTTTCATTCGTTTCATTTTTTGTCCTTTTTAAAAATTAATACTGGTTAGGATCTTCTACTGTGGAGATCAGGTTTGCTAATATTTGATTCGTCTGCAATTGGTTCAATTCTGTATTGTTTTGCAGGTTATCAAATCGTGTTTGTATAACCTCAAGGTCATTCTGCCTTTGCATATCCAAAAAGATGGCAAAATCCATAAGCACCTGATCGGTATATTTCTTTTGTGCTAACTCGGAAGCTTCAACCAATTGGCGTAATTGCTCCAAATACTGCTTTCGTTGTGATTCAAAACCCTCAGGTTGACTCACCTGGCTAGTCAACTTAGTCTGGAAACTTTGATTTTCATCATCTACAAACTGCTTAAGGCTTGCTGCCGTATTTTCTATGCGCTGATCCAGCTCTTTATTATTTTTCTCAATCGCTGCTGCAATCATCGATTCTACTTCCTGTTGGTTGTACTCAGTCGCACTTTCACCAAATGAAAGCTGGAATCCTTCATTCCACGCAACTTTAAACTCTGTTACGTACCCGATCAGCATTACTAAAGCAATGCTTGCTGCTATTGCGAATGATCTCCGCCAAAAGGAAATCTCAGATTTTTTACCAACCACAACCTGAGATGCATTTTCGAAAGTGAAAGTAGGTATCTCCACTTCTTTATCCTTCAAATGACCCATGATGGATAGAGTGTCTTTCAGCTCCTCCAGCTCTTTTTGCGCTAGCACATTACCAGAAAGATATTCTTCCACTTTCTTCCTGTCAGCCCCTTCAAGCTCATCATATAGATAAGCTATCAATGTTGATTCTTCTGGTTTATAACTCATAGCTCAATGTTTCTTTAGTTATTTTTTTATCCTCCAGTTGCTGTTTCAATACTTTCAATCCGCGATACAGCCATGTTTTCACTGTATTTTCTGAGGTATCAAGTATTTCAGCAATCTCCCTGAATTTCATTCCTTCATACTCCTTCATAATAATCACGCTTCTTTGATCTTTAGGTAGTTCGTTGAGGCAAGCAAAAAGTACCTGCTCCAACTCCAGCTGACGATAGCTCATTTCGGGGTTAAAAAACACCCCCTCTGCTTCGCCCTCTTCTGCTATAATACTCTCACCCTCATCATTTTTTGTTACGGTAAAGGGCACTGTCCTTCCGCGTGATTTCTTCCTGCCTTCTTCATGACAAAAATTTGTAGCAATGCGATACACCCAAGGTTTGAAACTTCCCGTGTCTTTCAGTTTTTTTAAGTTTCGAAAGACCGCTATGAACGTGCGCTGCGTAATATCAGAAGCCACATCCTCATAGGCACATTGTTTCAGGGCATAATTATAGATTCGCTTATACCACAGGTTTACCAGCTGGTTAAACGATTGTTCATCCCCTGTTTGCGCCTTTGCTATCAGTACATCAGCTTGCACAACCGTTCTTTTTATAGGATCCGCATGCATAATCTCTGATTGTCAAATTGAAGGCTGGTTTTCATCAGGCTTTGCTTTTTCTCAAGGATGAATTGAATCTGAAAAAAGTTTTAAAACCTATGAGAAATTACAAAATAAAATGTAACTACCTGTTAATCAACAGGTAAAATATCTAATTACCTCACCAGGATGCGTCCGGTAAAAACCTGGTCATCCGCTACCAGCCTATAGAAATAAATACCTGATTTTAATCCACCAATGGAAATATAGTCACGTGAACCTTGCACAACCTGCTTGTGGACAATCGCTCCCTTCTCATCGATCAGTTCCAGGTTGGGAGTTCGATCTTCAAATTCCTTGGTAATAATGTACAAGGATTCATCTGCTCTTACAGGATTGGGATAAATACGGTAAGGCACTTCCGTGAGATAATAGGAAGTTCCTGCAGAAAGTACCAACTCTTCTCCATTGATAAATCTGACAGTGGCCCAATGCTCATTGAATCCCTGGCTTGGACTATCATCTAAAACTGAAATTTCGCTCGCTTCTGGGTTGGCAATCCTAATAATTTCTTTAAATGAATTGAAGTCGTTTCTTTCGATGATAATCTCATCAATGCCATAGGTGGTACCAAGTGAAAGGTTAACATAGATTCCGGTATCAAGTGCTACTTGTTGGAATAGGGAAAATACGTAACATTCCACACCTTGTAAAGCGTAATCAAAAGTGGGGGTCGGAATCAGATTCTTTCCACTGGAGAGGTTTGGTTGAATGGCAAACCTCCTGCTGTCTAAAGTAGCTACGTTTGGGATGATTAAGAAAGTATCATTTACAGTTGCATAATTTTCCAACTCTTCTTCTCCCAGATTGTAAACGGTGTAGTTAATCGCATTTGGAGAAGGATTCCATTTCAGCATCAAAGAATCACCACAATTGAACCCTACTGAGGCAGACTGAGGCACTGAAACTGAAAAGGGCTCTGTTTCAAAAGTTTCTGAACCGATGATCATACGGGCTTTTATTTCATCATTGATCAGTGGAGGATTATTCCATCGCCAATAGCCTTTGGACAATTCAACTTCATTCGAAAGAACTTCCCAGCTGGTTTCATCCACAGTATAAGAAAGCTCCCCCATTCCTGATTTCGTCGTTGACCACCTGAAATATGATCCTGTTTCCCCATTATAGGGCATATTATCACTGCCGGTTGGAAAATCCCATTCAAAAAAATCAGCTAAATCATAATCCCACACAATATAAAAATCTTGTGCTCCTGTTACAGTAGTGCCTTCTACCTGTATAGAATAGGTCATTGATGGATTTTCAATAGTTACCTGCTCCACATTATTTAAATCATCGATACCTCTGGTGGCTGGTTTGGATAAAGCATTGGAGCTAGGACTCGCATCCAGTACCCATGGAAGTATTTCCGTGCTACCGTTCATCAATCGTAAATCCAGGTTGTTAACCAATGCCTTAAAATCGCCGACATTTGCTGGCGGGTCAGTCCACACAAGTGTCACCTTAAGATTTACTGCATCGGCAGGAACATTTAAAATAAATGATTCACTAGTACCGTTGGTGACATTTCCAGATATAAACTGATCATTTTGAAGTGCCTGTAGGCTTCTCCACCCATTTACATTTCCGTATCCGGTAAGAAAATCCAAACCATCAGGGCCTACATCCTCTGCACCATTTATTAGTAAGGCTTTAACTAATGCTGAGGGTATTTCGGCATCATTTGTTTGTCGGTATTGTTGCTGCAACAGAACTGATACTCCGGATACCAATGCCGCAGAATTGGAACTACCAACCACACTATAGGCTACAACTTCAGGTTTAACCCGACCGTCATACGCAGGTCCTCGGGAGACAAAAGCAGGAACATTACCCACCGTGTCTACAGAACCCACCACGATGGAATTCTTTGTCATTTTTATGTTTCCGGTCAAGTTTGCGAACCCTTCAATTCCATTATAATTCCCATCCGTTGATACCTCCAACCCTTCATTTCCACTGGAAAAGACATGTAGGAGGTTTTGATTATTGAAGGCACTTAGATCAAATGCACGTGCCTGAACACCATACTCACTTTCTCGAGGAATTCCATATGAATGATTTTGGGTAATGATACCCAGGTTTTGATATGACTCGTCTGAATCAGGCATGGCATCAATAAAATCTGATGATGTGATGGATACATCTGTTGCTACACCTTTTCCGGTAATGAAAGAATTTCCTTTTCCTGCAATCACAGTAGCCATTTCTGTAGCATGATTATCGACCGTCTCGCTTTCCAATCCTGAAATGATATTTCTGTTTAATAAGTCAATATCATAATCGTCATAATTGTTTTCCTGAATAGAAACCAACTCTGATGCCCCATTGAGTTCCGGGAATGAGTGATGAATTCTATTAACCCTATTTGGATTTAGGTTCATATCTATTACCCGACTTTCCACCTGAGGATTCGGGACTTTGTTGGTTATATGAATAACCTCATCATTCTCTCCCAAGATGTTTTTCACATCTTCACTCTTTCCTTTTATTAAATAAGTATTTCTTGAAGTGTATTCTTTTAGTACTTCAAAAGAATCAAGGAGGCTTTGTTCAAAAAAAGGTGAGGTGATAATGAGATAGTTCATTTGATTGCCTCCCTCCTGCAGGTTAAACTTCCACTGATCATTTACACTCCAAACCCTTTCCAAACCAAAACTATTGCCCTTTACAATGTGATGATTAGCATCAAGTGATCTAACAATTTGAATGTCCTTTAATTTATAGAGATTTTCTAATGAGGATTCCACCAGAAAGACACTCTCCTCACTGATGGTATCTAATAATTTTTCAGTACTCAAAAAGTCATGCCAATTTTCCGTTTTTTGTGAAAACACAGAGCCTGACCAAATAATAAATAACACTCCAAGAATTCTTCCACTCATAGGTTTGCCAAATTAGACAAAACACCACATTTTATCGATGAAAAAATATTATTCTTCGATTAAATGGATATTTCAAATGATAAAGCTTATTTTATTAATTTAAGTGAAATAAAAATTGGATATTTTTCAGAATGACCAGAATATTATTTTGTTTATCAGTTGATAATGTTGATAAAAAAATAGAATATTTACTTTTATAGTAAAATCAGAATTTTTATATTGGCATTAAATGTTTAACCTAATATTATTATGAGAAGATTAAATTATGCGCTATGGAGCGTGCTAGTAATGTTTCTAGCAGTCGGTTTTACCTCATGTTCTACATCTGAGGAAGAGCCAAAAGCCAATGAGATTTCAGATGAAGTCCTGGCACAATTTACTGATCTGGGTTTTGATGTGAGTGACATTGAGTTGATCAACCACAGAAACCCAATCACCGGTGAATCAAGTAAGCAATATCAGCTAGAGGGCGATATCTTGATTCCTGAATCTCAAATGAAAGAGATGCTTAACAGTGACATCTTTCACATTGGTACCGTGGGTGAGCAGTACCGAACCAACAACCTAGTGAGTAATAATCAAACCATCCGTGTATTGGGCTACACTGGAGGTTCAAATGCACTAGACAACACAATGAGAACCGCACTTCAGTGGGCTGTAAACAATTACAACGCCCTGAACATCGGTTTGAATTTTACGCTTGCTTTTGGCACCAACTACAACGCTTATGACATGGTAGTCTACCGAGTAAGCGGTGGAGGTGGTGGTTCTGCAGGCTTTCCTTCAGGAGGTAATCCCTACAAGTGGATTCAAATTCTATCCGGAACCAGTAGCTATGGGACTAACACCACTGAGCACGTGATCACTCACGAAATGGGTCACTGCTTAGGTCTGCGTCACACAGACTACTTCAACAGATCTCTATCTTGTGGATCTGGAGGAAACGAAGGTTCTAGTGGTGTAGGAGCTGTTCACATTCCTGGAACACCTACCGGATTCGATGCAAATTCTGTTATGCTTGCATGCTTTAGCGCTAACGAAGATGGTGAATTCGGCTACTATGATAGAGTGGCTCTTGAGTACTTATATTAATTGCAAGTAATTGCCCTCACCAAAGAAAGCCGACCACATGGTCGGCTTTCTTATTGTAATCCTGAAATATTGTATTGCTGATTGTTAAAAGAAAAATTGTCATTTCTTTTCTTGCCTATCATTTGCTTGGCTATAGGGGCTTCTCCTGAAATGGCGAAGAATTTAACCTTCTCTTTTTCCAGTGCACCTAATGCGACACTGATAAAAAACAGCCCTTTATTGGTTTCAACCAAAGCTCCGTGCCTGACTTCTGTATAAATCTTATCCAAATCAATGGCATTCAATGCCGTGAGTTGGTGGACGCAAATATCCAGTTGCTTGTTAAGTTTATTTCTTTCCTGCATCATCATTTCACGACCGGTTTCATACTTATCCCCCATACTGCTTTTTGTCTCAGCTATTGCTGACTCTCTCACAGCTTCCAATTCAGTTTTTAACTCTGAAATCCTTGTTTCCAGCTTTTTAATGCATGTGGCATGTATCCGTCTTTTTAACTCTGCATCCATAATTCAAACTTAATTCCAAAAATCAGTAGGGTAAAATTCAAATCAACTGTAACACTAACGGAATGATGTGGAGACACTTGTATATTTGAGTACTATTGCTCCAAATGAAAGTCACCCATCCATTTACCAAGAATGACCTAAAAGTGCTCTATGATGAGTATTTCGAAAGCATTCGAGGGTTTATATATTATAAGTGTGGCGATATTGACCTGGCAGATGATTTGGTGCAAGAAACCTTTATAAAGATTTGGAACAAGCGGGATGAGATCGAGAAGGAGACAGTGAAAAGCTTACTATATACGATAGCCAATAATATGCTGATAAATCATTTCAACCATCAAAAGGTGGTGAGAGAACATCAGAAAAGCGCAAATCCCGGAAGCTCATCTTCATCAGACTCGCCCCAATTTCAAATGGAAGAGGCTGAATTTGAAGCAAAGCTTAATAACGCAATAGCCAAATTGCCGGAAGACTGTAGAGAGGTATTTTTGATGAACAGGATCGATAAATTGAAATATGCTGAAATAGCAGAAAGACTCAATTTAAGTGTGAAAGCAATAGAAAAACGGATGAGTAAAACAATTGGATTGTTGAAAGAATCCTTAGGAATGAAGATATAATGGATGATTTAGACAAATATCGGGATTTACTAAATCACCAATCTGACGAGGTGAATGATGAGCTTTCTGAATTCTTGAAGAAAGCATCTGATGCCAAGGTGCCTTCTGGTAAGAGTAAGCAGGATATATGGGCAGAAATCGAGGAGCAAATTGATGATGAGAAAAAATCAACCATTCCTATATGGACATATATGGGGATTGCAGCGTCGCTTCTTTTAATAGCCGCGATTGCGTTTCTTTTCTATCCAAAAGGTACTCCAGAAACCCTAAATATCGCCACCGCACTGGCAGAATCTACAACAATTGATTTGCCTGATGGATCTAAAGTGACTTTAAATGCTAATTCTTCCATCTCCTATTCTGAAGATTGGGATCGTAAACTACACCTTGAAGGAGAGGCCTTTTTTGAAGTGGTGAAGGGTGAGCAATTTGTAGTAAAAACGACCATAGGATCGGTAGAAGTTTTAGGTACATCTTTCAATGTCTTTGCTCGTGACTCCACATTCGAGGTGGCCTGTAAGACCGGAAAAGTACGTGTAAATGTACCTTCAAAAGCGGTCAGTGAACCACTATCATCCGGTCAATCAATCCGTGTAGAGATAGATACAGTCAAAAGAACTTCCCTGGATGCTGAACTTGTCGGTAAGTGGCAAGCCGGAGAGTTCTACTTTAATGAGCAGCATCTTTCGGATGTTTTGAGCGAGGTTGAACGACAGTTTAGCGTTTCCATTGCCTTGCCAGATTCATCTGACTATGTCTTCTCAGGTTACTTCACCAACAAAAACATTGACAGTGCACTGGAAATGGTTTGTCTGCCATTGGGACTAGCATATGAAAAAACAGGCCCGGACACTTATGCCATTCGTGAATTAGAATAAAAAGGCATGCGGAAGCTAATCACCATTTTCTTGCTGATCTCAACCATTGCATCCTTTTCACAGCAAGCTTTTGAATTATCTGCTACTAATGAGTCGCTCACTTCAATAGTGAAGATCCTATCTAAGAAGTATGATCTTAAATTTTCGTATAGTCCACGTGTACTGTCCAAGCATAGCATTACCAAGAAGATTACGGCTAAATCAAAAGCAGAGCTCATCAGTAAGGTCTTTGAAGATTTGCCATTTGATCTAAAGTTGACAGACGGGGTATACCTGATCATACCAAAGAAAATTGAAGTAAAAACCACGCCCATTATTGGTCAGGTGTATGATGGTGACAGTGGTGAGCCACTGGCATATGCGCATGTACAAACAAAGGAACAAGGAACGCTCAGTTCACAAAATGGTCGATTTAGTTTGCCACCAAGTAAAGATACCGTAACCCTTACCGTAAGCTACATTGGATATAAGAACGTGGAACTAAAGGTGCCTCCCAATGAAGATAATCTCAAGTTGAGATTAAACCAGAACCCTCAGGAACTACAGGAAGTTGTACTCACTGCAGAATCAGACAACTTCAATCCTGATCCATCATTTTTTAGTCTGAACCCACAACAGTTTAGTTCACTCCCAATGCTTGGTGAGACCGATGTATTTAAGACACTACAACTACTTCCCGGAGTGAGAGCCACAGACGAAACCTCCTCTGGCCTGGTGGTTAGAGGAGGTGTTCCTTCTCAAAATCTGGTACTTATGGACGGATTTACGCTATACAACCTGGATCACTTTTTCGGTATTTTCAGTACACTCAATCCGAATGCAATCAATAATGTGAGTATATATAAAGGTGGGTTTGGACCAAAGTACGGAGGAAGGGTTTCATCTGTAATAGATGTTGCTGGAAAGAATGGTCAAGTTGAAAATTTTAGTGGTCAGGTGGGGTTAAATATGCTTTCCTTCAATACCACATTAAATATTCCGTTTGGTCAAAAGACCTCTGCTTTAATTGCGTTTCGACAATCATTCACTGATGTGATCAATTCTGACCTTTATCAGGACTTTCTCACCGCCAGTAGGCAGAACTATCTGGAATCCATCAGCTCAGAGCTGAATGCACTTAATTTGGCTCCCTCTCTAAGATTTCATGATATCAATACCAAAGTACAGCATCGCTTCAGCGAACGCTCTGTATTTGACGTCAATCTCTACCTGAGCGAAGATTTCTATGCCGGTAATTATCAGGAAGGGAACGATTTTGCCGAGTATACCGTATTGGACGAATCCAACTGGGCAAACGCAGGCATCAGCTTTAATCTCAAAAGTCAATTCAAACCCAATTGGTTTAATAGTACAACGCTGAGTGCTTCCGAGTATCGGGAAGATGAATCTCTCTCAATCACTCAAACATTTCTTCAAGACATTGCTTTTGACGGAGACAGCATAGAAGCCAATTCATCCATTGAGTACTTTAACTACACGATTGGGAGTTCAGTGGGTGACGTGACCATCAAATCACACAACGAGATAGATGTTGATGCTCAGAATACCCTCTCAGGCGGAATAGAACTGAATGGAATAAATACAAATTATGAAACCAGTCAAAGCTTTTTGGTTGACCTGAATACTTCGACTGGATATACGGATACATTAACAGCAGAGGCGAGTATCTTTAGCTTTTACGGTAATTACCAATTTAAGAAAGAGGATATTTTAGCTAACATAGGTCTTCGCACTTCATATTATGACCCTACGAATAAATGGTACCTCGAACCAAGATTTGATCTGGGAATAAAAGTAAGTGACCGATTCTCCCTGAAAGGCGCAGGATCCTTTCATCATCAGTTTATCACCCAAACATCTTTATCTATTTTACAAAACTCTGATCAGTTCTATTGGATACTGGCAGACGATAAAATAATACCTGTTCAGAGAAGCACACATTTCATTTTTGGCGGTAACTACACGATTGATAATTGGTCTTTGGACGTGGAGTATTACAACAAGCGAACAGAAGGTATTATTGAAAGTCAATTTCTTGTATTGCCCCCGGCAATCATAGAGATTCTACTACAACAACAACTCAATTTATCCGGTCAAAACAATGCGGAAGGATTAGATATTTTCCTTAAATATCGAAATAAAACATTCTCATCATGGGTCAGCTATTCGGTAGGAAGGTCTGAAAATTCATTCTGGTATAGAAATCAGAACAATCCTTACCCCGCCGTTCAGGATCAGCGACATGAACTGAACTTTACCAATATTCTCAAGCTTGGGAAATGGGAACTGTCCAGTGTCTTCTTGTTTGGCACAGGCCAGCGATATACACCAGCCAATCCTGAGTTTAGCCTTGAAAACGACTCAGTCTCTTTTTATGACCTTACGCGCATCAACGCATCACGCCTTCCAGCCTATAAGCGACTGGATATTTCGGCCAAATACAGCTTCAATCTGGGTAAACTAGCATGTGAATCCGGAGTTACTTTCTTCAATGTCTTAAACAACAGAAACATCAAATCAAGGAAGTTTACCGTACGCTATGTCTTTGATGAACAATCGGATACTTCTGGAGCATCGGATGATTTGGAGGTTGTCCCGCTTGATACAGAACTTCTTGGTTTCACACCGAATTTTTTCATCAATATTCGCTTCTAAAGCCATTTTTAATAAAAATCAAGATTTTCAGTAGGGTAAATTTCTCAGTGCCTGTATTCTATTCAAACACTGAAAATTTAAAACGATGAAAACAAAAAAATCTATTATCGCCTCTCTTTGGATTGCTCTGGCGATCCTGGTTTGGTCTTGTAATGACAGTAGCGAATCACCTGTTGATATAAATCAAGAAAACATTGTAGCAGAAAACCTGCTGGTCAACTCTAACTCAGCACTCAATAGACTAAGGAGTAACGGAATCGGCGGGCCAATGGGAGCCCTGTTTGGTAATTTTCAAAATAGCAAAAGTGGTAGATCCAGCAAATCACCATCAGCTATGTTTAGAAATGCCGGACGAATTTCAAACGACACTACTGATGCACCATCCTGCCTGGTAGAAACGTGGGAAGACGATGGGCAAGGAAACTATACTTACACCTTAGATTTTGGAGATGGTTGTGATTATTATGGTGAGTGGTTGAAAGGTAAAATGATAGAGAAAGGTTCATATAGCCAATTCAGTTTTAGCGCAACAGCTACCTATATAAACTTTGGAGGGCACGATTGGACGATTGAAGGTACTCATGCTTATAGTGGAAGCTGGCACTCTGATGAGCTTCCTGAAAATGAAAAAGATTCATTGAATTGGGAGTACAATGCATCCTATGAGTTCAGCGCAGATTTAAAAATGAAGTATATGGAGTATGGGCACGATTCTACATCAGATGTA
This sequence comes from Ekhidna sp., assembly GCF_040220215.1. GTDB lineage: Bacteria > Bacteroidota > Bacteroidia > Cytophagales > Cyclobacteriaceae > Ekhidna. The sequence continues at coordinate 12,421 of NZ_JAVJTR010000027.1, read as the reverse complement.
TCTACCGGCGAACGATTAGTAGAAGTGGATTATGTAGCAAAGGGATCAGAAGAATCAAATCAGGATGGATATACCGTCAAAACAAGAACAGAGTCAGTAAATGTGAGTACCGGAGAATCCTTTAGCTCTCAGGTTGATATCCCATTATTCTATGACTTTGAGTGCGAAGATGAAGGCGTTTGGATTTTTGTTAGCGGTCAGCAATCAGGCAACTATATTTTCGGAGATCATACGGGCTCGTATAGCATTGACTATGGTGATGGAGCTTGCGACAACATTGTGGTGGTTACTGAAAATGGAATATCACAAGAGGTTGATCTGGGTGAAGAATGGGATGAGTGGGAAGATGAGTGTGGTAAGGAAGATTAATTTAATAACATATCTCAGGTTAGTTTAATAAAAGTGCCCGTGGAATTAATTCCAGGGCACTTTTGCCATTTACTAACCCAAATCGTCCATGGTTTCTTTAATGTCATTTTTGACTTTGTTGTAGCCTTCTTCAATCTCAATCATTGCTTCATTCACTTCTGCTTTAACATCAAGCCAGTTTTCTTTTGTTGCATTTTTAGCTTTCTGTATCGAATCATCCAGTTCATTCTTTTTTCGCTCAAGGTTAGCTTTTGCTTCTTCTAGTGTACGCTCAACTGGTCCTTCATTGATATCCAATGCATCTTCCACTTTTTCAATTGCATCTTCGATACTGGATTTCATCTTTTCCAAATCTGTTACGATCTCTTGCTTCTGTTTTTCAAAGTCTTCCTCAGCACCCTCTTTGGTATTTGAACAGGAGAATACAAATAAGAGTGCAAGGATTGATATTGATTTTATCGTATGTCTTAAATAGCTGTTTGTAGATCTCATGGTTTTCCAATTTATGTTATACCATGATGTACTAGTAAAAAATGTACCAATCAATAAAACATCGTAAAACCACTCCTGGGGCATTTTATTCACTAAACTCATTTCTCAAAATGAGAATCGTAAATTCAATTTGAGAGGTAATTAATTGAAAATCTATTCCAGCAAGTGATCAATGGCTCAGGCATGATATTCCCATTAATCTGGATCAATCAAAATTTACATATCATGTTAACCTGGACATTAATCTTTTTAATTGTAGCACTGGTTGCCGGACTTTTCGGGTTCGGTAAAATCTCCAGAGGAGCTGCAGGTATTGCCCGTTTCCTCTTTTTCATCTTTGTGATCTTACTCATCATTTCACTGATCACCGATATTTTTGCTTAGGCCAATCAGACGGCACAAAACCTTGAATTGTAAACAGATAGAATGAAAGAAAAGAGCCACAACTCCACTCCCCGGAGGGGTTGGGGTGGGTTAATATGATAACTTTTCTTTCACATTAAAAAGACACAAAATGATCGTTTTTGAAAACCCATCTCTTACTTAGAAGTGTCTGACAGTTCCCAAGGATGAGATTTTAAGGTATCAATTCTGAATCATTCCAATCAATTTCTACAAAAACGAAACATATTATCGAGTCTTTCGTTAGTCAATTTTAACTATCATTTTCTACATATACGAAAGATTTAGTAACCTTTGTGCTGAAGTGAAGTTTAAATGGTGATGAGTAGCAATAATGTCAAACCACCAGGATGGATTCAGCGATTGGTTGAACGGTTTTGTGAACCCTATCTATATGAAGGTATCACTGGAGATCTGGAGGAGCTTTTTGCGGAGAATGTAGAATTGAGAGGTCCTGCGAAAGCCAAGCTGATCTATTTACTACAAGCCATTGGGTTTTTCAGGATGCGGTTTAAAAGGAAATCAAAAACTACATCCAACATGAAAGCGATCTGGACAAACTACCTGCTTACTTCTTATCGTTCACTGATGAGACACAAATCATTTTTCTTCATTAACCTCATCGGGCTTACTATCGCAATAACCTGCTCCTTGTTTGCGCTGGTATTTATCAATGATGAATTGAAATTTGATGAACACATCAGCCAAAAGGAACAAATCTATCGGCTGTATAAAAGACACATCAATATTCCGGAAAACAAGGATCTTTTAACCTACGAAACATCAGGTATGATGGGGCCGACCATGACAGAGGAGTTTCCTGAAGTGGAGTCATTTACGCGTGTCCTTCCCTGGTGGGATCCGGTCATTTTCACTTACAATGATAAGAATGTGATTAGCGAGCATAGTTACATCGCGGACTCTTCTTTTCTTGATTTTTTCGATGTGAAAATAATCAATGGCAATCCCAAAAACTTATTGACTGCTCCTTCTTCTGTAATCATCAGCGAGGCTCTTTCTGCCTCAATTTTTGGAGATCAAGATCCAATAGGTCAGGTTATCATGGGGATCAATGAGTTGAATTTTACAGTGACAGGCGTGTTCAAATCGCCTCCTCGGCAATCATCACTTCAGTATGATGCAATTATTTCCTGGAGTACTACTGTTCCCAATATTGGCCCAATGGCTCAGGAATGGATGAACAACTGGAGGGCACAGGGTATTTATACGTTTGTCCATCTGGCCAAAGGTGCCAATCCCAGAGCCTTAGAGGATAAATTACCTGGTTTGATGCAATTGCATTTTGAAGAACGAGCAGAAAATTATTTTCTAAAGCTCCAGCCACTACCTGAAATGTATCTCTATGGAGATCATATCATGAATGGAAGAGGAATGAAAACAGGTAGTAGTAAATTCATAAACCTCATAGCCTTTTCAGCGATCCTCATCCTTATTATAGCCAGTGTCAACTATGTAAACATTGCATTATCCAAGGCTTCTCAAACACACACGGAGGTAGGGATTCGAAAAGTCATGGGATCCACGAGAAATCAGCTCATGGGACGGTTTGTTGCAGAGACTGTTTTCATTTCTACAGTGGCTTCATTGATTAGTTTTTTAATCGTTTACCTTATCATACCGGAGGCAAACAGTCTTGCGGGAAAGGATATTCCAAGGGTAGCTCTTTTTCAATGGGTCAACATTCTTGGAACTTTGTCATTCATTTTTTTAATCAGCTTTATTGTTGGTTCATATCCTGCATTTGTCCTCTCGTCTCCTTCAACTTCAAGTATTTTAAAACTATCCACAGGTGCCGTCAGGCGAACAGGATGGTTTGGAAAGTCTCTTCTGGTACTTCAATACGCCACATCTATCTTTCTGATCAGTTGTACTATAGTGGTCATTAAGCAGACGAATTATCTTCTAAACAAGCCTCTGGGATTCGAAAAAGAACAAATTCTGGTGCTTGATATCTACAATGAGGTTGGTGAGAAAGCAGATGTGTTTAAGTCAAAACTACTTACTCATCCAAACATCATTTGCGTTTCGGCAGGTAGATCTGCTGTAGGTGGTGGATCATATACCACACGGGTAGTGCCTGAAGGATACAACGGAGAGCTTGGGGCTCGAATGTTTGGAGTTGATTATGATTTCTTTAAAACCTATGGTATCAATACCTCTTCCGGGAGGGCATTTAGCACAGCATTCGGATCAGACTCATCAGCTATGATGATAAATGAGTCGTTTCTCAAATTTGCAGGATGGGAGGATCCAATAGGAAAAAAGATTACTTTTTCCTCCGGCAATTCATATCCGATTATAGGTGTAGTGGATGACTTCCATATTAGCTCCCTCGCCACCTCAGATATCGAACCCATGATTCTATTTATCAATCTCCGGCCCAACTATGCCTCAATAAAAATTGGAACCGGAGATTTCAAGGATACTTTCAGTTTTATAGCTGAAACCTATGATGAGCTAGCAGAACGTTCACCACTAAATTTCTATTTTGTAGATGAATGGTTCAAGGAACAATATCAAAAAGAACAGCAAGTGCTTAGCATCGCGAGCATATACGCAGTGATCAGTATCTTATTATGTGCACTGGGGCTTTATGGAATTACCGCATTGATTCTACAACATCGATCCAAGGAGATAAGTATCAGAAAGGTTCTTGGTGCACCCATTGTAAGTATTGTTTCCATGATGAATAAACAATTTTTAATCATCATTACGCTAGGCTTTATCATTGCAGTACCCATTGCATATTTTCTCGTGATTGATTGGCTGGATCAATTTGTTTATAAAATTTCGATTGATTACCTGGCCTTCTTTATTGCTGGGGGAATTACCTGTCTCATTAGTGCATTGATCATTAGTGGGCTCTCTATCCGAACTGCTAATACCAACCCTTCCGAAACATTAAGCAACGAATAAAAAAACATCAAGAATGAAAGGAACTAACCTGGGGGAACTGGAAGAATTGATCATGCTTACAGTAGCCCTATTGTATGATGAGGCCTATGGGGTAGCCGTCATGAAAGAAATCAAAAATCGATGCAATCGATCGATAACTATTAGTACTGTCCATGCTGCACTTGCACGATTACAGTCAAAGGGTTATGTAGACTCACGCTATGGTGAAGCCACTTCCGAGCGAGGTGGACGTAGAAAACACCTTTTTCGGGTAACCAAAGCAGGTCAAAAAGTGTTGGAGCAGGTAAAAGAACAGCGAAATGCTATCTGGAGTGAGATTCCTTCCGTAGCTTTCCACACCTAATGATCTTCGATACCTCCTATTCAGACAAGGAAACCACCCGACAAATCAATCTGGCAGTTGGACTCCCATTTTCATGGAAGCAACGATGGAAAATGGGTGGCATTGGATCACGAAGAATGACGGTCAGTGCGATTAGCGAGGAGTATCAATCGTACATGAATGCAGAGCACTATATTTCTACTGCCAGCATTGAGCTGCGACCAAAAGGAATCGTCATTCACTTTCGTCATAAGCTTCAGGCCTACTCCTGGATCATGCCTTATGATTCATTGAAAATCACCTATGAGCATTCTCTGAAACTCGAATCAGATGGAAAATTCATTGAGTTTGAAGAACCGAACAATCACCGATTCATTCAGAAGATGATGGAGTTGAAAAAAGAATATTGAATTTTTCTAAAGGTCTGAACCTCAATTCCTATCTACAGCTGGTGAAAAGGATATACAGATTATCCGCTTTGGAAGTGAGTGAGATTGAGATAAACATATAAACCAACAAAAACCTAATCTACGTCACTCAGAGCCTTTTCTAAAGGGAAGTGTGGGTGGGGAAAAGGCGTGGAGTCTTTCTATTCCGAGTAGATTCCACGGCTTCCATCTCACAACCATCCCAAAGAGCCTCTGAATGACGGTTTTTGTTGGTCTGTTTCTATAATCTTTTTGAAATGGCTGATTCTACCCAAACAACTTCGCTTTCATGATCACCTCACGCTTCACTTTGTAAAATTCCTGATGAATATCAAATGAAGGGTGTCCATTCGGTTCCAGATGAACATATGAGCCATCTTCTTTCATCTCGTAAGTATTCACATTGTCTTTCTGATTGTATGCCAAAATGTTAATGGCCTGCTGTTTTAGCAACGGATCCCTAATGATGAAAAGAGACTCCAATCTCCGGTCAAACGAACGTACCATCATATCCGCACTGCCACAATAGACTAAAGGGTCTCCATCATTGTGGAAATAGAAAATACGGGAGTGCTCCAGATATTCACCCACTATTGATCTTACACTAATGTTCTCACTCAACCCATCCCTCCCCGGTCGTAGACAACAAATACCTCTCACAATCAGCTTAATCGGCACTCCTGCTTTTGATGCCTCATACAGGGCATAGATCGCATCCTTGTCTTGAAGTGAGTTTAATTTTATGACGATTCCGCTGGATTTACCAGCTACAGCATGCTCACGCTCCTTATTTATCAATGCAATCAAATCACGTCGCATTTGAGTTGGGGCAGTGATCAGGTTGTCATAATCCTCCGGCATGGAATGTCCGGTGATTACGTTAAAGAACTCCTGCACATCATTGGCATAAGATTCATCCGAGGTGAGTAAACTCATATCGGTGTACAACTTGGAAGTAGCCTCATTGTAATTACCGGTGCTCATGTGCACAAACCGATTCACTTTTTCCTTCTCTTTGCGGACGATCAACAGCAACTTAGTGTGCGTCTTTAGTGATCCTACTCCATAAATCACAAAGCATCCAGCCTTTTGAAGCTTTTGAGCCTGCTTCATGTTATTCTCCTCATCAAAGCGTGCTTTCACTTCGAACAATACCGAAACGTGCTTTCCATTCTCCGCTGCTCTGAGCAACGCCTCCACGATCCGGCTATTCTTTGCCAGACGGTAGATCGTCAGCTTAATAGAAAGTACATAAGGATCGTCTGCCGCCTGCTCCAGTAAGTCTAAAAGTGGCTCAATCGTGTTGTATGGATGGTGTAAAAGAATGTCACGATCTTTCAGAATCTTAAACATATCCTGATGCTCCACATCCGACATGCTGATAGGTGGGACCGGTTTCAAGCGTACAGGTCTGAAAGAGTTAAACTCTTCATGATTGACAATTTGCCAAAGGCAGGTAAAATCAATCAGCGAGCCCTCTGCACTAATTTTAATATTCTCACTACCAATTTCGTAGCGCTTCTTCAATTGCTTGATAAGCCATGGATCAGCTCCTTCCTCTACTTCCATCCGCACCACCCGCCCGGTCTTTCGCGTTTTGAGTTTTTTCTTCATCTCCTCCAGGAAGTTCGCTTCAATATCCTCCGACTCTTCCAGTGTAAAATCGCCATTTCTGGTTAACCTGAAAAGTGAACTCGAGATGATGTCTACATTCTTAAATACCCGGTCGAAGTGCTGCTGAACGATCTTCTCTATTGGTACAAAAATGACTTTCTCCTTGTCAGTAATCTCAAAAAACCGGGGTAGGTTTTGCGGTAGCTGAATGAAAGACATTTTCTTCTTTTCCCTTGATTTCACCGCCTTGGTAACCACCCCGAAGATCAGGATATTATTCATCAGAATCGGGAAGGAATGGTACGGATCGAATACCATTGGGGTGAGCATGGGGAAGATGGTCTTCTCAAAATACCTACTCGCCGACTTTTGCTGTTTTTCGTTTAGCTCCCCATAACCTTTAATCTCAAAATTGTGTTTTGGAAAAGAAGGCTTCAGATCTAAAAAAAGCTGATTTTGCTGCTTACCGAATTCTTTCAGTCCGGAAAGCAGCTCATTTTTGAAGGGGATAGCCTGAAGGCCGGAATAATCAATACGATCATTTCCATAATCCAGGTAATTGTACAAACTGCCCACGCGAATCATGTTGAATTCATCTGCATTACTGGATGTGATCGCCAGAAATTTGAGTTTTTCAAACAAGTTTCGCTTCTCCTTCCGCGCTTGGTCCAGCACACGATGGTTGAACTGCAGCCAGCTCAAATCCCGACTGATCAGATCACTTTTACCGATGAGTTCCTGTGGTGTTTGCATTTAGTTAAAGGTCATAAAATAGAAAAGAAAAACGATTTAGCGTCATTCCTGTAAATACAGGAATCTCCGGAATCAAGAATAGCTCTTAAAATCAGGAGATATCCGAGACCAGCTCGAATATGACGTAACGTTTTTCTTTTCGTCACATCATTTAAAGGATGAATTTAAATAATATTCATTTCAGAAAGGGTGTCGTTCGTTTTACGAACAGCGGCTGCACTTTCTTCAAGCTTTGTTTTTTCAGCACCATCAAGTTCAATTTCTACGATCTTCTCGATACCATTCTTACCAATGATAACCGGAACGCCAATGCAGATATCTTTCAATCCGTATTCTCCGTCCAGCATGCTGGAACATGGGAACATTTTCTTCGTGTCACAACCAATTGCCTGAACCATAGCAGAAACGGCAGCTCCAGGCGCATACCAAGCAGAAGTACCTAAAAGCTTGGTCAGTGTAGCTCCACCTACTTTGGTTTCTTCCAGCACGTAGTTCAGCTTGTCTTCGCTCAAGAACTTAGAAACGGGTACACTGTTTCTGGTCGCCAACCTGGTCAAAGGAATCATACCTGTATCACTGTGACCTCCGATCACCATTCCGTCAACATCTGAAGCCGGGCAATCCAACGCTTCTGATAATCTGTACTTGAATCGTGCAGAATCAAGTGCTCCACCCATACCAATGATTCGGTGTTTCGGAAGGCCTAGCGCTTTGTGTGCCAGGTAGGTCATTGTGTCCATCGGGTTAGATACTACGATGATGATCACATTCGGTGAGTGCTTGATCAGGTTTTCTGCTACCGACTTAACGATACCTGCGTTAGTAGAGATGAGTTCTTCGCGAGTCATTCCCGGTTTACGTGGGATACCTGAAGTGATAACCGCCACATCACTGTTTGCTGTTTTTGAATAGTCATTGGTAGTACCGGTAATTTTTGTATCAAAACTGTTTAACGATGCTGTTTGCATCAGGTCCATGGCCTTACCTTCTGCAAAGCCTTCTTTGATATCGATGAGTACAACTTCAGCTGCAAAATCTTTGATTGCGATGTATTCGGCACAACTTGCACCTACGGCTCCAGCGCCTACTACGGTTACCTTCATGATCTATTTTGTTTTTATGAATTGGGATTAATTTTTTTCAAGCGCAAAAGTAGTGATTTGGCAGGAGAAATGGACGTTTTGAACGGATGAATTAGGGTTATGGTTTCTTCCAAATCTCCAGACTCAACCGATCCATATAGTCCTGCCGCTGCACGATCAATGCCTTCTCTACTCCTTTTTCAAAAACGGGTGAAAAGGCATAGTCATAGACCAAATAGTATAATCGGGAGTCTCCGGTTTTGAAGATGCTGGAAAAATACCTAAAGTCATAACCCATCTGATCCAGCACTTCTTTTCTTACAGTGGCCTTACCTTCCGGCGATAAATCCTTGAGTATGCGTCTGTTTCGTCTAATCCCGGCATTGACCAGCTGAATGAAGTGCTCGTCCTCTGCTTTGTGCTGATTGTTATAGCTATTCCGGCAATAAGCATCACAATATTTTTTGTCAGCACGACCAACCAACGGCTTTCCGCATTGCAAACAAGATTTTGGCGATAAATTATTCATTTATATAAATACTTATAGTCGAATATAAGTACTTATAAACGAATTTAAGATTCATATTTAATAAATGTTTGGGCAATGAATTCAATAGCAGCTTCTGATGCGAAATCATACCGCTGGGCTTTGGAGCAATTGCAATTGCAGCTACAGATAAAAAGATATAGTCTTTCTACTCAACGTAGCTATTATCAGGCATTCAGAGCATTTTTAATGTTCGTCTATCCGCTTCCTCTACACCATGTTGGTAATCTCCATGTGTACAAATACCACCAGGAACAGATACGGAAAAAGAATATTTCCAGATCTACTCAAAATCAATCCATTAATGCAATAAAGTTTTACCTGGAACATGTATTGAGGCAAGACAAGCAGTTTTTTGAACTGGAACGGCCAAAAAAGGTGGAAAAGCTGCCTGAAGTATTGAGTTTGGAAGAAGTAAAACTCATATTGAAAAGCACCAAAAACCTTAAGCATAAGGCCATGCTCACTACTATTTATTCGGCCGGGTTGAGAATTGGAGAGCTTACACACCTCAAAATTTCAGATGTGGATTCCCAAACTATGCGAATTTGGATTCGGGAAGGAAAAGGAGTGAAAGACAGGATGACTATTCTTTCACCTCTCCTATTAAAATTGCTCAGAGATTATTTTAGGGCATATCAACCTAAAACCTATCTATTTGAGGGTCCTTCAGGGGATCAATATTCGGCCAGTAGCATTAGGAAGGTGCTTCAGCGCAGCGTGGTAAAAGCAAGAATTAGGAAAAAAGTGGTGCCACACACGCTGCGACATAGTTTTGCTACTCACTTACTAGAGAGTGGTACAAATTTGAGGTACATTCAAACATTGCTTGGTCATACCAGTGCAAAGACGACAGAGATATACACGCATGTAAGTACTAAGAAACTGGACGAGGTTAGGAGTCCATTAGACTTAATGAATTAGGGTATATTTGAAAGGTGTATATCACGCACTTTTGCGTGATACATTATATGTTACAGGGCATTACTGCACCAATTCATGAAAAGATATTTTATTCTATTCTTCTTAACTAGTCTCTTAACTGGATGTGGCAACAAAGGACTAACTCCAAGGGAACTGGTAACTGAATACTATGATGCGTTTAACTCTTCTGATTTTAACCGTCTAACTGGTGTAATCACTGATAGCATAACCATTATTGAAGGTGAGTATGTGATGCCATACTCGAAAGAAAGTTTTCATGAACAATTTAGATGGGACTCCATTTTCCAGCCAACTTATAAGATCCTTGAACTGGAAGAGCAGGACAACCAAATAATTGTGACTGTAGCATCAAGTTCCAAGCGATACAAATTTCTAAAAAACGATCCATTAACCTGTCAATTTAGAATTTCCTTTAACTCGAACGAGATAACAAAATTAGAATCGTTGGACTGCCCTAATGCAGATTGGAATGTCTGGCAAACCGAAAGAGATTCATTGGTCAACTGGACGAAAAAGAACAACCCCGAACTAGATGGATTCATACATGATCTTACAATGAACGGAGCAATAAACTACCTCAAGGCCATCGAGTTGTATGAAAACAGAAAAGACGCCCTGTAACAAGTGCTAGCACGAATGCGCCAGTGTGCTTTCTGCAAGATTCATCTGTTCTTCACCGCTCCGCTACCCATTCTGTAATCGCATCTCTCCTAGCAACTGTCTTGCTTCTGGATTTCACTTCTAAACGCAGTTCTTTGTAGATGCCGTTGTGGGTGTTGGGCAGCTGCGCTAGATTAGTGTTTTTCTGCTGAGCTCGGGGCGCACTCCTGCTAGCTAGGCGTTATGAGTAATCTCACCTGATGAAAAAATACCACTACTTAACTCTTTCATTTCTCTTTCTAACTCTTTCTTGCACAGACAACACTCAACAAGAGCGAATTGATGAATTAGAGGAATCTAATCAACAACTGCTAACTCAGGTTGTCGACTTGAACTTTCTGACTGACTCAATTAAGCAGGAATACAACTATCTAACAGAAGTACTGGATTCTCTCGAATATGAAATCCAACAGTCTGAAAAGGATAGAAGCTACCTTGAACTTGTTGAAATTGGAGCATATCAAGAGCAAAACTCAGAAGATGAGGACCAAGCTCATGGGTTCAACTACAGAATTGAAGTCTACGGCGCAGAAATTTATAAATACTTCTACATATCTAAGATTGAATACATCGGAGAGATGGGCAGACGACAAGCATTTCGTAACCAGATTGATATTGAAACCCTTCTTAACATTAGTTCTGAACAGACTGGAAACGTGAAATTCCAAGGCTGGAGTACACCAACTGAATTTAAGCTAACCAGATTAGATAGCACAACCTACAATTTAACTGTAACAGAAACTGGAGAAGTAAAACTTAAATAACTACTCATAACAGTTGCTAGCACGAATGCGCCTGAGTGCTATCAACTAGTTTCATCTGAACTTCACCGCTCCGCTACCCATTCTGAAAGCATCTTCACTCCTAGCAACTGTCTTGCTTCTGGATTTTGTCTTTCTAATTGCAGTTCTTCGTAGATGCCGTTGAAGGTGTTGGGCAGCTGCGCTATCTTAGTGTCTTTCTGCCGCTCGGGGCGCACTCCTGCTAGCGTGGCGTTACATGGCATACCTGCGCATCGCAAATGAAGTACGTATTTGAAGGATTAATCATCATTGGGATTGTTGCGCTGATTGTAACAATTATCAAATATCCTAAGGATGTTGGCCGAGGAATACTTGGCATGCTTCTATTACCATTTGAACGACTATGGAGCTACATCCGATTCTTTCTATTTCCTCTTGAACTCTTAATTCTATTTCTTGAGAAGAAATTTGAGATTAACTATCTAACTAAGTTCATTGAACGCGAACCTTCAACAACCAAACAGAAAACGAAGGAACGAAAACAGATCAACTTCCAGAATTTTAGAAAGTACATCATAGTCAACTCAACATCTGAACAGATCGAAAGCGAACTAAATGAGGCTGACGAGTGCTGTCCAGAGGTGAACCTAGAAGACCATTCTATTGCACGAACTGACTCCTATTCTGTCATTGAGATTCCACGAACTGGATTCTACGGTTATAACTTCATGATCCAGTGGCTAACTAACAACTTCACCAAAAATCAGATAGTCGGACTTGCTTCGAACGGACGAACTAGGTTTCTGACCATTTCTAACACCGAGGGAGATAACGACATGATCGGCAGAACCAACATGGGCAAGAAGTTCTGGGTTAGCTTGTATGACGACCTTGACAATAAGCAGTTTTTACGTATTAACCCTGAACTCGAACTGAGCAGCGAACTAACAACTGAATCGCTGGAGAAGATGGTAAAAAACGCCATGTAACAGGCCTTTAGATTCACCCCGTTGAATTATTTCAAGATTAGGATATAGTTTAATATCCTAAAATCATGTTTAACTAAAGGATACTGATAGGGGAACTTTAACTAACAGGCCAGGTCTTTAAACCTAACTAGTGATTCA
>NZ_JAVJTR010000026.1:0-3145 GCF_040220215.1 Ekhidna sp. | reverse complement strand
CACAGTCAAACTTTCAACAGCAGAACCAACGGCAAGCTGAGCTTCCGTGTAGCTGCCTTCCGGCATTTCCACGCCTTCATACACCTCTGCAAAAACAGAAATCAATGGTTGGTCAGATTCAACCTCTTTACCCACGGAAATAATCTTACCTCCTCTATCCTTTAGACTTGACCAAGCTCCCGGTTTGGGCTGATACCATAAGTTTTGAATGTTCTGCAGATCAGCACTGTACTTCGGGCTAACCCGTACTTCCAGCAAACTACTCTTATGGCTTGTCACAGTCACCAAAGCATCGCCCTGGTTTGCAAATCCACCGTTTACTGCCTGAATAGATTTGATGTATCCATTCATTGGAGCAGTGACTTGTTTGCCTCCTGCACTGTACCCACTGCTCAGCGTCTCGTAGTTGGTTTTTGCCACCTGGTATTTCTGCTCTACTTGCTCAAACTCAGCTTTAGGAACGATTTTGGAATTGTACAATTCCTTTTTCCGTTCGTATTCCGATCTGGCTTGCTCGAATTCAGCTTTTGCCTTTTGGATCTCTGCGCTCAGGTTATTAGAAGTAAGTCCTGCACTGCTAATGGTCATCAAAACCTGACCTTTTCTTACAGCGCTTCCTTCCGTCAATATTCCAGAACTAAAGCTCACTCGTCCATTGGCTGGAGCCACTAGCGTCTGATAATTCGAGGGTGCTACTTTCCAAACACCTGAAGTGGGAATGGTTTGAAAGACTTGCTTCTTCAAAACTGGAGCTGTTTGAAACTCCATTTTCCAGGCCTGTTCCTTCAAAAAAGTAATGGCATTACCCTCTTCTTCACTACCCATTTGGGCAATGGCTTCTTCCTCTGAAGCATACACAGGAATATTATCCATTACGATCTTATCCGAAAACGCAGGCGTCTTGATTTCAAAAATCAACTGATAGGTTCCCGCTTCCTTCGGTTGTAGTGAGGGTGTGAATATTCCGGGTGAAGAAGGTGCATCAACCTTGTGTCGGATGCCCTTTCCACCTTTTATCAAACTCACCGTTACACTGCCTTCCAAAACAGGCTGATGCTTTTCCAACACCGTAAAGTGTGCTGCAAAACGACTGTTATTTCCAACAATCAATGCCGGGTATTCAACAAACAACTCCGTCTTATCCGTCCAGATAGTTGCGACCACCGAAGGCACTTCATCACCTTCCGTGATGTGGCTACCATCCGGGGCATGTGCATGCCCTTCTTCCTCCACAGGTTGACAGGAAATAAGAGTCACCGCCAACAGGATGATGGAGTATCGAACGCTTTTATATAAATATCTCATTGCTTCAGTCCGAGTATTTTGTAATTGCCATTCGATTTCAAAGTGACCTTAACATCTGCATCACTGCTGTTTTTCCAGTACCAGCCATGAGAGCCTTCAAATGGCACAGTTAGGATTCCCTTCATTTTGTCCGAAGTAGCTACAACAAAGCTTTCGAAGTACTTCGCTTGCTCGTAATCCAATGGCTCACCGTGAAGATCAAAATACAATGGAGATTCAGAAGTCCATTCGTAGGTAAGCTTCTCATATTGCTTTAGATGAAACTTGTACTCAACTCCCTTTTTAGCTGGCACAGTAATAGTAACCTCATTCTCTTGCTGCTTCGTCTCTACCGTGGATTCTGTTTCAGTACTTTCATCTGCAGTCTCTGTCGTTTCCTCCTCGTTCACTTTGAACTCTTCTTGCTCCTTATGATCAGCTTCATGATCATGGGTGTGTTCGCCTTCTCCAGTTCCGTGCGAGTGGCCATGATCACTTTTTGTACCACATGCTGCTGAGAATAGAATAAGGGTTGCGATAAGAATATTTGAAATTTTCATAATTCGATGTTTTAAGATTTTATAATTGATGTTTTAAAAGTTGTGTTTGCAATACATAGAGTTGGTATTGCATGTCCAGCATCGTATCATATGCCTGTCGATAAAACTTTAGCTCCATGTAGTATTCCAGGAAGGATAATTCACCTAGTTGATAGGCCTGCAGTAATAAGTCATCACTGTTTAAGCCCGATAATGTTGCTTCATATTCCTGAAACTTGGAAAGCATAATCTCAAAGTCATTGTATTGCTTTTCAAATGCCGAATAGGCTTGCAATGACAATGAGGTATTGATCGACTGTTGAAAGTCGACTTGAGATTGAGCGGCTTTTACCTTGTTTCGATTACTCCATAATGGAATACTAATGCCGGCATACATACCGGAAAACCGCTCACCTGCTACACCCTGACTATTGAAGCCAGCTGTCAAATTTGGGAGCGTCCTGTTTTTAGCCAACCTTAATGACTGCTGAGCAATCTCCTCCTGTTGCTTGAGTTTTACCAGCTCAGGATCTTGCACTTGCTTTTCCTGCCAAACACTTTCCTTGTCAGCCAAATTCAGGGATAAAGCATATTCATCGGATGAAAAACGTATCTCTGCTCCTCCATTAAGATTCTTAAGGAGTAACATCGTGTTTCTCTGATCGCTTTCAATCTGCTGGATTTTGAACTGCTCCTGCATCCAGGCCACCTTCGCTTTATTCAATTCCAGGATACCCACCTGTTCTTTTTCGTAAAGCTCTTGTACCTGCTCAAACACCTCTTTTGCCTGCTCGACTCTAAGTGTTTCGGTAGTAAGGCGTTTGTTCAGGTAGATCAGATTCAGGCAGTATTCTTTGGCTTGCGCCAATATTTCCTGTCGTCTGGCCTGATAGTCAAGCTGCAACTGATCGGTTTGTTTGTCAATGAGATTCCTTCGGGTGCTATAGACCGTTGGGAACTCAAAAGACTGGCTCACCTGGTACTCCGTATAATCTCCCGCACTATGCTCCCCAAAAGGTAGATAGTATGCTCCCAGTTGAGGGTCTGGTAGATTATTTCCGGATTTCAGTTCAAGAGCTCTACTCTCAGCATATTGACTGAGGGCTTTCAGCTCCTGGTTGTTTTGTTCTACTTCTCTGAGAATGCTTTCTATTGAAGACGATTGGGCAATCAAGCCAAAGGACAAGAAGCATCCGCAAAGAGCGAACACGATTTTTTTATACATGTAAATTGATTTTAGGATTAATCAAATAGTGTTGAGCATAACCTAATATGCTCGGTAAGCGGGATTCTTCCTGCTTGAAATGATTATCCTAAAGATG
>NZ_JAVJTR010000025.1:0-581358 GCF_040220215.1 Ekhidna sp. | reverse complement strand
AGGATAAATATTTAACTCGTTTGCAAGATTCCCAACTGATAAAGGAACAGATACATTGAATAACAAAGTCTCCGAAGCTTCATGGTGATTGTTGTCTCCTTCTTGAGAAACTATTACTGTTACGATTCCTTCAGTACCATTAAGTGTTATGGTAGTGCCGGAAATTGTTGCAGGACCGGTTACAGTAAAGCTAAGAGGTAAACCGGAATCCACACTTGCGATTATTTCAAACGGTGCATCAGTTGGTTCTTTGTCGGATATCGGCTCAATAGTAATCAATTGATCCGCCTTGTCTACTGTTAATATTCCATTTTCATATGTGAATTCATAATTGTTAGAAACACCATCTGAAACTATGATATCATACACACCTGCTCCTGTCAGCCCTTCCTGAATTCCAAGATCCGCCACCACGACTGGCACCTCCTCAAGGTTCGCTTCATTTTCTCCATCCACAAATCCGGTATAAGTCAATGTTAATTCAGGAATTTCATCACCATAGGTAATGGTTTGGTTGTCGGCAGAAACTGTCAAGGAGGCTTTTACAACCTCAAAACTTTGCTGAACTGGTTCAGCTGCCGCAAATGTATCATCGCCATCCTGTGTCGCGCTAACCGTAACAATACCAGCTCCGCTAATTGTCAATTCATTCTGATTCAATGAAGCAGGACCACTTTCAATATTGAAACTTACAGCCAAACCGGAAGTAGACGAAGCTGACAATTCGAAGGGGGCATCTCCGTACGTTTTTGAATTGATCTGGGTGAAGGTAATGGTTTGCGCTTGCTTAAATTCTAAAACAGTGACAGTTGCTGTCGCACTAGCTGAATTCCCTGAATTATCAGTCACTGTAAGCAGGACTTCATTTGGCCCTAGATCGCTTTCAGTAAATGTAATGCTGCTTGTATTAGTGGTCGAACGACTTGTTGTGGATGATCTGGATATTTCGAAAACTAATCCACCACAATTATCCGATGACCCATTATCTACTTCTGAGGCAAGAACTTCGATTTCATTGTTTTCATCAAGCTGAACTTCAAGATTCTGTGCAATTGCTGTTGGTATTACATTATCAATCACATTTACTGTTACGATACTTGTAGTAGTGTTTCCATTTTCATCTTCCACTGAAAGAACTACAGAGTTTGTACCAAGATGATCACATGAAAATTCACTTTGTGAGAGAGACAAGATTAAACTCTCTGGTGATGTGCAATTATCTAATGATCCATTGTCAAGGTCTGATGCTGACAATGATGCAATGCCAGTGTTGTCCAGCGCCAGGTCGAAGTTTGGTAGAGCATCTACTGTAGGAGCAGTTGCATCAACAACTGTAACTATAACTGATGAAGAAGCCTCATTGCCCGATCCATCCGCTACAGTAAGCGTAATTTCATTTTCTCCAATATCCGCGCATGAGAAATTAGATTTACTCAAAGAATATGTGAGTGATCCGGAACAATTATCAGAGGAATTATTATCTACATCTGAGGCTGTTATGGATGCATTCCCGGAAGCATCAAGTTCTAAACTCATATCTTGAGTCAATGCTGTCGGTGAAATTGTATCTTCAATTGAAATAACAACCTCCACCGAATCAATATTACCTGCATTATCGGAAACCCTAAACATGACAGTGTTTGCACCTAAATCGTCGCAAGAAAATGTATCCTTACTTAAGCTAAAGTCCAGCGTCTGAGACGTACAATTATCAGTTGATCCATTGTCTAAATCTGAAGGATCTATTGTGACTTGCCCTGAATCATCCAATGAAGCGGTGATATTCTGCACTACAACTGTAGGGGCAGTATTATCCCCGATGGTCACTTCTGTTGACATTTGAACAGCACAGCTAGATGAAGATGTTGTTTCCACTCCTTCTACTATGTTTGAGGTACTGTATGTGCCTCGCCAAGTGCCATTATTGTTGTTTGCTGATCGGTCAGGGAGTACCATATTGGCTGCTTCAAATGTGAGGTCATCAAAATGGTAGTACGCAACCAGACCACTTTCATTTCCTGATAAACTGATGTCCTTAGCATCAATGATTTGTTGAGCTGATCGTTCAATGTTCCAGATTCTAACTTCATCCTGATATATTCCTTGTTGTATCTGATTATCATCACCTCTTGCTCCCAGTTTGATAGTATGTGTGCTTCCTCGCTGATCGATAGTGGCGTTAGCGTTAGTTGCATTTAATGCACCATTGATGTAAATCTTGAGTTCATTGCTAGTCTCGTTAAAGGAAGCTGCCACATGATTCCATTGTTGATCAACAAGTGGAGTACTTGAAGTCACCGTGTGGTAGCTACCCGAACTAAACATGGCAAAAGCCTGGAAGAATCCGGAGGTGGTCGTTCTTAATATATACCCTCCACTAGCATTGTAAGTCTCAACAATGCTGTAAAACTGATTGCCTTCCATTGGCTTAACCCAGGCTTCTATCGTCCAGTTTTCATCTAAGCGAAGCGATTCTGAATTAGGTATTTCCACATAGCTACTGGTGCTAGGAAAACTACCCAAAGCGAGTCCCTTGCTATCTACTGATTCAGTAGAATTCAATTCTCCGTACACATTAAATGTGGTTGTTTCTAAGAGGTTCCCTGTATTGAAATCGAGTGAAGTTCCTGTACCTGTGAGTGGGCCATCTACAATAGAATTATCTTCACTATTTCTTAAATAATAGTTTATTCCGGATACGGATGAAGCAATGGAAATAGTTGTTCCAGTGCTTCCATCCACGCAAAAATCTGTTTGTGCAGCAGTCACTATTTCATCTTCTATTATTGAAGTGACTGTAATAATTACCTCAGAATATGCAACATTCCCATGTTCATCCTCTGCCGAAAATATTATGGTATTCTCGCCCAGGTCCGAACAAGTAAAAACAGTTTGAGATAAAGATAAATCCAAGCTAGACGAGCAATTATCTATAGTGCCATTATCTATCATCGCTGTAGTTATCTCGGCAACACCTGTAGCTTGATCTAATTGAACCGATAGATTTTGGGCAGTGATCACAGGACCTAAACTATCATATACATTTATACTGATTGAAGATGTATGAGTCAATCCCGAACCATATGTTGCAGTAATGCCTACATCATGAAAACCTGTCTCTGTGCAATCAAAAGTTAATTGATCAAGTGTATAGGTAATTGCTGAGCATATGCTTGATCCCGTTTTATCAATATCATCAATAGCAATAGTTACATTGCCCGTTTCATCAAGATAAAGATCCGTTGCAGCGAATAAAATTGTAGGTTTCACAGTCACTGTGGCACTCGCAGAATTAGAATTCCCTTCAGTATCTTCCGCAGTAAGCACTACTGTATTATCTCCTAACTCATCGCAGGTAAATGAAGAAACATCCAAGCTTAGGACAACAGGATCACCGCATGAATCTGCCGATCCGTCATCAACATCTTCCGGAGTAATTGTCACCTGGCCAGCTTCATCAAGAAAGACGGTGATATCCTTCGGTACCGCGGTTGCTCCTGTACTAGATGCACACTGACTTCTGTAGTACACATTGTCAAAATTTGCACGTCCTCCGGAGTTATACCCAGGGGATCGCAATGCGATGTACTGGTTGGAGCCGGTGTAGTTCGATAGATCAAATGTATAGCTGGTAGGTGTCGTCTCAGTAGGTGTAAAACTTGCGATCGTTTGAAATGAAGGATAGCAGGTGGCACATGGCATTGTTCCAACATCAATTGTGCCTGCTCCAAAGAAAGAATTAAATCTTCTTGCATCAAGTGTCAAAACACCTTGAGCATTATTAACCATTGGTAAAACAGCCACTTGCTCAAAGTTTCCGGACGGCCACATCCTTAATTCACCTGTACTGACATAGGCTCCACCGGCTAAATTCCAGCATGGGTCAGCAGTGCTAAAGTCATCGTCTACAACAGGACTAACCGTACATTGCGAATTGCCTTTAATCGAAATTGTGATTAGAAAGGCAGCTAAAAGTAAATGTTTCATTTTGATCTTTTTTAAGGCTTCAGATCAAAAATGATATATATATATAGGCAATTTTTACCTCAACTTCCGAATGACAGTTTTGAATTTCCCAATCTCTAGGTATTCTGTATCACCTCAAAGAACTCTTCTTTTCGTTCTCTGGATAAGGAGGCGATTTCTTCATTTTCCATGACGATATAGCCACCGTCTTTGTTTACGTATTGCTTGATGTACTTTAGGTTTATGAGGTAAGAGCGATGAGTTTGATAAAATTCTGGTGCATCCACAAGCAAATCCATGAAGAACTTTAGAGGCTTGCTGACCAAGATTTCTCCATTCGTTTCTGTGAACACTCGTGTGTACATTCGATCCGCTTTTAAAATGATTATGTCATCAAATTTTACAAATAGTACTCCATCAGCCACCGGCAATCCAATTTTCTTGATACTTGATGACTTGAGCGTATTACGAAGCTCATCTAGTCGCTCACTCACCTGAGACTTGCCGTAGTGTACACAGGCTTTCTCAACAGCCTGAGCAACCTGCTCATCTCGCAATGGTTTTAACAAATAGTCAATGGCATTGAGCTGAAATGCCTTGATTGCATATTCACTATAGGCTGTAGTGAAGATAATTTCAAAATTAATTTGGCTTGGAGCAAAAAAATCCAGCAGCTGAATACCCGAGTATCCAGGCATTTCAATATCCAAAAACACAATTTGTGGTTGAAATTCATTGATTAGCCTAACACCTTCCGGGAGGTTACTCGCTTCTTTAAGTTCTTTTATTTGCGGACAGTTTTCTTCCACTAAAACCCTCAGAAGCCTTTTAGCTTTTTCTTCATCATCAATGATCACTGCTTTCATTGCAAATCAAAAATATGTTGAGACATTCAATTAATCAGTTCGGACTTCCGAAAGTGTACTTTGAGCTTCCATAGCCAATGGTATCCTTATGGTGACTTTTGTGCCTTGAGGATTGCCATTTTCATCTACCAAATCCAATATTTCTTCTTCAATCGGATTTTCCCTATCCAGATTTAAAAGACTAAGCCTACTGGTGGTCGCCTCAGAGGCAAAGGATTTATGTCCGGGGTTTCTCATTTTATTGATCTCCTGAGATTTCTTTCTTCCAACACCATTATCAATTACTTCACAGATCAATAGACCTTCATGATCTGACTTTATATCAATTTTCAAGATTCTTTCCGACTCCTTATGAAGCAGTCCATGCTTCACTGCATTTTCAACATAAGGCTGCAAAAGCAAAGAAGGTATTAATTGTTCCGTATTTACATCATCTCCAATTTCAATTGAACAGGTAAGTGAATCTTCAAACCTCAATTTCTCCAATTGAAGATATAGGTTTAATGCCTCTGTTTCTTCGCGTATTGTCACCGTTTTTACTTGACTATGCTGAAGGTAGATTCTCATCAAGTCGGCGAATTTTCCAAGATATTCTCCAGCAAGTCTCCTTTCATTTGTCATGATATATTCCTGAATAGAATTCAATGCATTGAAGACAAAATGTGGATTCATTTGTGAACGTAAAGCTTTCAGCTCTGACGCCCTATATTGACGCTCTAAATCAAGAAGTTTTTGTGTTTCTGCCAACTCGAGATCTGAGAGCGTTTTTTGTTTTTTCAGCTTTCTTTGACGGTAAACAAGTGCAAGAGCCAGTATTAATAGAAGCACAATAACTATCATCCCAAAAATTAAATAGCGCTGCTGATCCAGCTTGGTTTGTTGAAGACTTGTTAATTGCCTTTCAGCTTTAAGCTCTTCTTCTTTCAAGTTTGTCTCATATCTAGCCTGCATGGATGATAGCTTAGATATACTCCTACTTCGTTGAGTTGAATCTGTTTTTTGTGAATAGTATTCCAGGGCAGCAAGTGCCTCTTTGTATTTTCCCTGCGCCTTTAACACCTCGTATTTCAACCTTGGATAATCCAGACTACCGGACCTTAATTTGCCGGCTTCTTTCATATAGAAAAGGGCCGAATCATACATCTTCAGGTTCTTGAATGCAAATCCCTGATTCGCTATAAGGTAATATCTTGTAATCAAAGGAAAATTGTACTTCTCAGCATAGCTCAATGCTTCTTTCGATAATCTAATTCCTCTTTGATTTTGCCCAACCCTGATAAAAGGAGCCGGTGCGATCGAGAGCGCAAGAGCATAGCCATACTCATAGTTTTCTTTCTTAGCAAGTGCTATTGCTTTTTCACCGTAATAAACTGATGAGTCCAGATCTAGCACGATCCACCCATTGTAGACCTTGCACATTTGAATATTCGCTCTGACTTCAAGGTCAATATTGTTGAGCTCGGCAGCTTGTTTTAATGCGGATCGATAATATTTGGTTGCTGTTTGCAGGTCACTATTTTTCCTAACCACTGCCGCCAGGTCAAAGTATATTTGCGGCTCGAATTTGGTTAAACCATGTTTTTTGGTTAGATCAAGTGCCTTATAAAATTCTTTTAATGATTCATCATTTTGATCTTGTTCATTTAAAATATTCCCTCTGATTCGGTGTAATTCTACTCGGTCAGTCACCTCCAGCGGTGGTGAGACCATTTGAATCAAGCTATCCGCCTCATTGTAGCGAAAAAGAAATAGTTCAATGCCTGCCTTTCTAATAAGGGCCTTATTGCGAAGCGATAAATCATCATTTTCATTGGCAATTTTCATGGCTGTCAAAAAATACCAACTAATAGAATCCAGATCATTCATTTCCCGAAGATTGATTTTTTCAAGAAGGACGTTGGTCTCCTGTGAATTGACAGTAAAGAGTATAGCAAATAATGTAATTACAAGAATGGGTCTCATTCGCTTTATTAGAAAATTTGAACAATTTACCAAATTAGCACTATCTACATCCAGACTCAACAATTAGTCAGGTGATAACTCCCTGAAAATCTTGCCCCTAAGCCTTATCTAATTACCTTTGCGCACTATTTTATTATGTGGTCTAAACTCGCTCATACAATCCTCCGTTTTCGCGTCACGCTGATGGTCCTATTAGCTTTAGTGACTGTCTTTATGGGGTACCAGTCTCAAAACATCAAATGGTCATATGATCTGGCGAACATCGTCCCTGAGAAAGACCCGGACATGGTCTACTTTAGGCAATTTAGAAAGACGTTCGGGGAGGATGGAAACATCATGGCGCTGGGCGTTCAGGATAGTGCCATTTACGAACTTGAAACTTTTAAAAAGTTTAGCAAGCTAACATTTGACCTTGAAGCAAAAGAAGGAATTCGAAACGTTTTAGGGCTCCCGAATCTTCAGAAACTTGAGAAGAACACCCAAAAAAGGGCTTTTGAGCTGAGGCCTGTCTTCGAGAACATTCCTGACAATCAAGAAGAGTTGGATAGCCTTTTGAGAGGGGCGGCAAGCCTTCAGTTCTATAGTGGACAATTAATAAATGCTGATAACGGAGCAACGCTTATTCTGATTACCATTCAAAAGGATGTACTTAACTCGAAGAACCGTGATGCGCTCGTAAATGAAATTATTGATGCTGGTCAAAAGTTTGAGGAAGAGAGTGGAGTAGACGTGCATTTTGCAGGACTTCCCTATTCAAGATCCATCACTACCAGCAAAGTAAAGGCAGAGCTAAACATGTTCCTGGCCCTTTCATTGGTTGTTACCGGTATCATTCTATTTCTTTTCTTTCGATCATTCAAAGCAGTTTTCTTCCCACTGATAATCATCGGAGTAGTAGTGGTTTGGGTAATGGGTACGCTGGCATTGCTTGAATATAAGATTACATTACTCACCGGTCTTATACCTCCAATTATTGTTGTAATCGGGATACCTAACAGTGTGTACATGCTCAACAGGTATCACCATGAGTTTAGTCAGCATGGTGATCAGATGAAAGCACTTAGTCGCATTATAAGAAAGATTGGTGTAGTGACTTTCATTACCAACCTCACTACAGCTGTTGGTTTCTTCGTATTAGCCACCACTCAAATCAATGTACTGGTTGAATTTGGTATTGTGGCTGGTATTAATATCATGGCCACCTTTGTGGTCAGTATTATTCTAATTCCCGGAGTATTCTCTCTTTACAAGCCACCAACTCAAAAGCATTTGAAGCACTTAAAATTCAAGATGCTGGATTCGATCATTCAGTGGCTTGATGTGATCGTTCACAAATTAAGACCTGCAATTTTCATAGTGACCATAGGTGTGGCAATTGTATCCGCTTATGGATTAAGTAAAATCAAAGCTGTCTCTTATATGGTTGATGATATCCCTGAGAATAGCCCTTTAAAAAAAGATCTGCAGTTCTTCGAAAACAATTTTAGTGGAATCATGCCGCTGGAAGTTATTGTGGATACAGGTGCTAAGAAAGGGGTTCAAAACCTGAGAAACTTGAAAAAGATTGATGAGTTTGAAACATTCATTTCATCTATCGATTACATCTCTCAGCCTGTTTCGGTAGTAAGCTTTGCTAAAGCCGCCAGACAAGCATTTTATAATCAAAGCCCTGCATTCTATTCACTACCTACGAATCGAGATATGGCGTTTATCATGCGCTATCTGAGTGAAGGTGAAACGGAAGAATTATCCCAATCATTCATTGATTCCACTGGACGATATGTTCGGGTATCATTGAAGATTGCAGACATAGGATCAAGCAGGCTAGACTCTTTGGTAAACGGGGTGATTGCTCCTAAAATAGATTCCATTTTTGCTGATTCTAAAATGGATGTGAACGTTACAGGGACAACTTTGATGTTCATCAAAGGCAACAAGTTTTTGATCGAGAATCTTCTTACATCTATGGTCATCGCATTTTTCATTATCGCATTGATCATGGGATTGCTTTTTAGAAACTTGAAAATGATCATCATTTCAATCATTCCTAACGTAATCCCACTTCTTGTTACTGCCGGAATCATGGGTTATTTTGGAATCCCACTTAAACCCAGTACCGCATTAATTTTTAGTATTGTATTTGGTATTTCGGTCGATGACTCTATCCACTTTTTGGCTAAGTACCGGCAAGAGCTTTTCGCGAATAAATTCAACGTTTCAAAAGCGATAAGTAAGAGTATAAGGGAGACGGGATCTAGCATGATCTACACATCTATCATACTGTTTTTTGGGTTCATCATATTCGTTCTTTCTGAGTTTGGTGGAACAATCGCATTAGGAAAACTCACCTCCATCACATTGTTTTTTGCAATGATTACGAATGTAGTAGTGTTGCCTGCCTTAATCCTCCAATTTGATAGTGGAAAGCGGAGTAAGTCGAGTCATCCACTTATTGATAGTGTGCCAGAGCTTGCCGAGGGGATTGACGAGGATGGAAATCCAAAAAAGAAGAAGAAAAAAAAGAAAACTAATTAGAATTTTTTACGGACAGTGAAGTACCCTGAATTTAAGAAAGTCAGCTATTCGGAAATCGCGAACGATATCCTCAAGTTTTGGGAGGAGAATAATATTTTCGACCAATCAGTAAGTACCCGTGAAGGCAAGGATACCTTCACATTCTATGAGGGCCCTCCGTCAGCTAATGGCACACCCGGGATACACCACGTAATGGCCCGAACCGTAAAAGATATTTTCTGCCGATACAAAACCCTCCAAGGCTATCAGGTGAAGCGAAAAGGTGGATGGGATACTCATGGCCTTCCTGTTGAGCTTCAGGTAGAAAAAGAATTAGGCATTACCAAGGATGACATTGGGAAGAAGATTTCGGTTGAGGAGTACAATGCCAAATGCCGTGAGGCAGTAATGAAGTTTAAAGGTCAGTGGGACGATCTCACCAGGCAAATGGGCTACTGGGTAGATCTGGACAATCCGTATGTGACCTTCGAAAAAGAGTACATCGAGTCAGTATGGAACTTGTTGAAACGTCTTTTTGATAAAGGCTTGCTTTACAAAGGTTACACCGTTCAACCATATTCGCCTGCTGCCGGAACCGGATTAAGCTCACATGAATTGAATCAGCCCGGGACGTACAGAGATGTGAAAGACACCTCTGTCGTGGCTCAGTTCAAAATAAAGAAAGATGATCGATCCGCATTCCTTTTTGACGGAGATGAAGATGTGAGAATCATAGCCTGGACCACCACGCCATGGACACTTCCATCTAATTGCGCACTTGCCATCGGAGAGAAAATCACATACG
The DNA here is from genome assembly GCF_040220215.1 of Ekhidna sp. Lineage (GTDB taxonomy): Bacteria > Bacteroidota > Bacteroidia > Cytophagales > Cyclobacteriaceae > Ekhidna. Next base: position 571,245 of record NZ_JAVJTR010000025.1, on the reverse strand, counting down.
TAAAAGTTAAGACTTTCAATCAATACTCTTTCGAGCCTGTTTCAGTCATTTTGGCCAAGGACCTGGTTGGAAAATTCTTTTCAGAAAAAGCGAAAGATCTGGCACTTGAAGATTACAAGCCGGGTGATAAGCTTATTCCTTTTGAAGTTTCGAAAGAATTTAAAGGATCTGAAATCCTTGAAGTCCGCTACGAGCAATTGATGCCGTATGTCACGAATACTGAATTAGAAGAAAAGGCATTCCGCATCATTCCCGGAGATTTTGTTTCCACAGAAGATGGTACCGGAGTTGTTCACACTGCGTCTGTTTTTGGTGCTGATGACTTTCGGGTTACACAGCAAGCCGGTGTTCCTTCGGTTATGGTGAAGGACGAAAAAGATCAGGATGTTCCTTTGGTAGATAAGCAAGGAAGATTTGTTCAGGAAGTGACAGATTTTGCAGGGAAGTTTGTGAAAGAAGAGTACTACTCTGACAAAGAAAGAAACGACCCTGATTTCAAGCCGACTGATGTCCTCATTGCAATCAAGCTTAAGGAAGATAATAAAGCTTTTAAGGTAGAAAAGTACGAACACTCCTACCCACATTGCTGGAGAACAGACAAACCGGTTCTTTACTACCCGTTAGATTCATGGTTTATCAAAACCACCGCTCTGAAGGATCGTTTGGTTGACCTTAACAAAACCATCAACTGGAAGCCGGAATCTACCGGAACAGGTAGGTTTGGAAACTGGCTTGAAAATTTGGTTGACTGGAATCTAAGTAGGTCTCGGTTCTGGGGTACGCCTCTCCCGATTTGGGTTACCGAAGATCGTACAGAGATGAAATGTATTGGCAGCATTGAAGAGCTTCAAAAAGAAGTGCACAAAGCTGCTGAAGCAGGCTTTATGAGTGCTGACCTTCCGGAAGATTTTGACTTGCACAGACCATATGTAGATGATGTCTTTTTAGTAAGTGATTCAGGTCAAAAAATGACACGTGAATCGGATCTGATAGATGTTTGGTTTGATTCAGGTGCTATGCCGTATGCACAATGGCATTACCCATTCGAGAATGACGAAACCTTTAAAGCAAACTATCCGGCTGATTTCATTGCTGAAGGAGTAGATCAAACGCGTGGTTGGTTCTTCACACTTCATGCGATAGCAGTTCTTCTTAATGACTCAGTTGCTTATAAAAACGTGATCGCAAATGGGTTGGTGCTTGATAAGAACGGTAATAAAATGTCTAAAAGACTTGGCAATGCGATCAATCCGTTTGAAACACTTGAACAATACGGTGCAGATCCTACCAGGTGGTATATGATCGCCAATGCAAATCCCTGGGACAATCTAAAATTTGATTTGGATGGTATCGCTGAGGTTCAAAGAAAGTTCTTTGGAACGCTCACCAATACCTACTCATTTTTCGCCCTTTATGCCAATCTGGACAAATTCCAGATGGATGAAAAGAATTCAACCCCGGTTGCAGATCGACCTAGATTTGATCGTTGGATTATCTCTGAGTTGCAAATCCTTATTAAGGATGTCACATCATTCTATGAGGATTATGAACCAACAAAGGCTGCTCGTGCTATTCAGGATTTCGTGAATGATCAGTTATCAAACTGGTATGTCCGTTTGTCAAGGAAACGGTTCTGGAGAAGTGAGCTAAATGCTGATAAAAAAGCAGCGTATGAAACACTATATGAGTGCCTGTCAACCACGGCTCAATTGATGAGCCCTATCGCTCCGTTTTATGCCGATTGGTTATACAAAAACCTGTCATCAGGAACAGAAGGAATATCGGAATCTGTTCATTTGACATTGCTTGCAAAGGCAGACGAAAGTAAGATTGATCAGGCATTGACCGAAAGTATGCACTACGCACAAAGCATTTCTTCATTGGTTCATTCGTTAAGGAAAAAAGAGAAAATCAAAGTAAGGCAGCCTCTGCAAAAGGTGCTTATTCCAATTCTTAAGTCGGAAGTGAAAGAAAGAATTGAGGCGGTGGAAGAATTGATCAAAACGGAGATCAATGTGAAAGAGGTAGAATATGTGGATGACGCATCCGGTATTTTGGTGAAAAATATCAAACCTAATTTCCGAAAGCTAGGACAAGCCTATGGACCAAAAATGAAAGCTATTTCAGCAATTATTAATGGGTTTGGGAAAGATGAAATAGCTGCCATTGAACGAGACAATGCATTTGAGATAGCCATAGAAGGTGAAAAGATTACACTTTCACTGGAGGATGTAGAGATCACCTCACAAGATATACCGGGATGGCTGGTAGCATCGGAAGGAAATTTGACAGTAGCACTTGACATCACCATTTCTGATGATTTGAAAAAAGAAGGACTTAGCCGGGACATGGTAAATCGAATTCAGAATCTCAGGAAAGACAAAGGTCTGGAAGTACAGGACAAAATTGCGGTGAGTTACAAAACCACTGATGCAATGATGAGTGCTGCTCTGATCGACTTTTCCGAGTATATAAAAATTGAAACTCAGGCCGTTTCTTTAGAGTCTAAAGAAGCAAGTGGTGCTGAGAAATTTGATATTGACGGGATAGAAATAGACGTACAAATTGAAGTAGCAAATTGATGAGAAATCAGATCATAAAATATTTTCTAATTGCCCTTGTCGTAATCATCATTGATCAGATCGTAAAGTTGGTGGTCTATTATAACATGGACATGGGAACGCAGGGTCAAATTATGATTTTTGGTCAATGGTTCAAACTTCACTACCTCACCAATCCGGGAATGGCGTTTGGTATGAAGCTGAACTTTGAATATGGTAAGCTAATACTTACCGTTTTCAGAATTGGTGCCATGATGGCAATCGGGTACTATCTCTATTCACTTATACAAAAAGAGGCAAACTCCGGCCTGATCATCTGCATTTCATTGATCCTTGGAGGAGCTATCGGTAATCTGATTGATTCGGTTTTTTACGGAATTTGGTTTGACAATGCACCGTTTGATGCGCCAACTGCATGGTTTCATGGTCAGGTGATAGATATGTTCTACATAGACATCTGGGAGGGCTATTTACCAAACTGGATTCCTATTATTGGCGGTGATTATATAGCATTATGGCCTGTTTTCAACATTGCAGATGCCTCCATTTTTGTCGCTATCTGTTTTATCATTGCTTTCCAGAAAAGATATTTCAAGAAGGAACAAGAAGAGAGCGAAACAAAATCCGAACTGGGAACACAAGAAACCTAGGCCTTGAACACATATCACATTCTCAACGGTGATGCGTTAAAAGATCAATTCCCAACGGATCTGATAGGTGACGTCATTGTGATGAAAGAATGTTTAGTGGATGGACCGGTCCATGGTGATTCGTTGGACTCCTTTTTCAAAATAAGAGCCAACTTCATAAATGAAACTTTCGGTGATACCGAAGGAAAGTATAAGAATGAAGTCATTCCTCAAATAAGCAAAATTGCCAATCTTGATGAAGGTGAAATTAATCTGTGGTTTGAAGATGACCTCTTTTGCCAGGTTAATTTTTGGTTTGTCTGCAGCCTCCTCTATTCCAAAAAAGTTCAAGTCAATTTAGTACGACCGGAAGGTTCTTCCTTACAGTTTGGTTTTGGGGGGTTGGATAAAGAGGGATTGATTAATGCCTTCAAAAAGAAACGAACCCTTACGCCTGTTAATATCAATCAGTTTGCCTTGCTATGGTTTAACTATCGAAAGAATGGAATCGAGCGTTTATTGAAGCTTTCCGTTCAAATTCACGAGGAATATCCATTTGTAAAAGAAGCTGTAAACGCTCATGTAGAGCGATTTTCTCTCGATGGGACTATCGGTCGTCCGGAACAAACTATTTTGGATATCATCCAAGAAAAATCTACCACCGACTTTGGTGTCATATTCCGTGAATTTTGCCAAAGAGTCCCAATTTATGGGTATGGAGATTTACAGGTGAAAAGACTTCATGAGAAAGTATTGAAGACGTATCTCTAAAAAGTCTTCAAGAAATGTTCAAAAAATTGAGCTCATTTGTAATTTTCTGCGATTAATTTTTAGATTAGTCCCATGAATAATAAGCCTCGTGTACTTAAAGCCTTTGAAAACCTTGATGTAGAGATACAAGAGCAAATCAAGCTTGCGTATCCATACGGTTTTAAGGAGCACTTAATCAAATTTGTGAACAAAGATGGCGAGTATCAAAGTGGGCTACCTTTTGAAACTGAAGACCGATACTACCTTGTAAAAATGACCGTAGCTGAAGCCAAAGAGTTGATCGCGGATGATGATGACTATGATGATGAGGGTAATCTAAGAGACGACATCAGGGATGAATATGAAGATAAATATGATGGAGAAGACGATGACTTTGAATGAAAAATATAACTCATGAAGCCAACTCTAGCAGCTGGCTTTTTTGTTTTATAGCCTAAACTACTTCCTCTGTCAAAATCTCAGGCTTTCCTTCCAGGGTCTTATGCACAGGACATCTGTCTGCAATCTCAATCAAACGTTTTCGTTGATCATCAGTTAAGTCTCCCGTTAGTTTTATCTTCCGCTTGATTTGATCAATCTTTCCTTTTGAGCTTTCACTATTCTCTCCATCCTGCTGGTGAATTTTATCATGAGTTAATTTCACTTCAACTTCTTGTAAGTCAATTTTCTTGTGGTCCGCATACATTCTTAAGGTCATAGCGGTACAAGCTCCTAAACCGGATAGTAGATAACCATAAGGTGTTGGACCTTCATCTGCTCCACCTACACTTGGTGGTTCATCAGCTATCAGTTGATGACGGCCAGCTATCACTTCCGTTGTAAAGCCTTTTTCTCCTACCCTTGTCCAAACTTCTCCTTCAGGAGCTTCTTCTTGATCTTTCACATCGATATATCTGCTAGACCAACTTGCAATCATCGCTCCGGCATACTTTGCATCAGCTTCTTTCATCATGAGGTGATCAGCACCATCCAAGGTGATAAAGCTTTTAGGGTGCATTGCCTCCTGATAGATTTCCTGGGCATTATTGATCCCAACAATTTGATCCTGTGGTGAATGAAGGATAAGTAATGACTTGGCTAAGTTCTTAATAACCTCATCACTTTTCTTACTTTCAATATCATCCAGAAATTGCTTCTTCATTTTAAATTTTCGACCACCAATGTTCACTTCCGCCTCTCCTTTCTCTTCAAGGTCCTCTTTTCCACTATCAAGTAGATGCGCCACATGGTCTGGGGTTGATGGAGCTCCAATCGTTGCAACCGCTTTTACTTTATCAAGTGCTCCGGCGACATGTAAAACTGCAGCCCCCCCTAACGAATGGCCAACCATGATTTGAGGTGCTTCATAATTTTCCGCTAAAAATTCGTACGCATCTTCCAGATCAGAAAGATTGGAGGAAAAATTAGTGTCCGCAAAATCTCCTTTGCTTTGTCCCAACCCGGTAAAATCAAACCTTAACACCGCCATTCCTTGTTGTGTAAATGCCTGACTTATGTGTTCAACAGATTTCAGGTTTTTAGAGCAGGTAAAACAATGCGCAAAAAGCACAAAAGCTTTTGGTTTTCCTATCAATGGAAAGTCTATTTTTCCTGAAAGTTCCTGTCCATCGGAATTTTTAAAACTAACTTTTTTAAATCGCATGAGTTGGATGTTTTTAATTTATCTTGAAGCGGAAACAATTTGAAACCATTTGTGTCATTAAGCTAATGATTTCTATGCAGTGAAGAGAACGCTTACCATACTATTCTTATTGATTGTCTGCCAGGTGGCCGCTGGTCAGACTTTGCATTATGAAGTAATCAAGGGTAGTAAGAAATTGGGGGACATGAGTGTGAAAAGAATGCTGTCTGAAAACCAGGTAAAATATGAGATTGACAGTAAAGTTACTTTTAGAATACTTTTCTCATTCACAGTAGATTACGAGTCAACAAGCGAGTACAAATACGGTCGGTTGATTAAAGAATACACTCACAATCAATTGAATGGATCTACACAAAAAAAGTCAACTATTTGGTTTGATGGTGAGAAATATACTTTAGATCTGGATGGAACAAGAACTACGCTCCACGAGACCATTAAATACTCCGTTGCGACGATTTACTATGAAGAACCAAAAGATGGCCAGAAGGTTTTTTCACCACAGTTTGGAAACTATCTGACTTTCACAAAGGTAGGTGAACATCAATACGAGATGGAATCTCCTGATGGCATCAATCTTTATACCTATACCAATGGCATTTGCTCAGAAGTAAAAGTATCCCGAGACTTTGCAAAATTCTATTTTCAAATGACCCCAGAATCCTTGCAGGCTGTAAAACAAAAGAAAATTGTCAGCGGGAACTCACCTGTAGTAGATTGAATCCTCCGTCCTGAAATTTTTTGGTTGGTTTTTACGTATGTGGTTTAGCTATAATCAACAGCAATATGTCCAAACCCAGTATTCCCGCAAGTGAGCATAAAAGATTGGAGGCCCTAAAGGAGCTTTCCATACTCGATACTTTGCCAGAAAAAGAATATGATGATATCACTAAACTGGCATCTGAAATTTGTGAAACACCCATTTCTCAAATCACTTTGGTTGATGAAAAGCGACAGTGGTACAAATCAAACTTTGGAATAGACGTTGCTGAAGTTTCGCGTGAAATTGGTTTTTGCGCTCATACCATTACCCAGCCTAATCAAATCCTTGTAGTTCCGGATCTTAGAAAAGATGAACGGTTTGCGGATAACCCCTTTGTAGCAGGTGACCCGCATGCCAAATTTTATGCAGGTATAGCTCTAACTACCCCCGATGGCTATCCTGTAGGATCAATCTGTGTGATTGATATGGTTCCTAAGGTTCTGACAGAAAACCAACTAAATTCCTTAAAAACACTCTCTTCAATCATTATTGATTTGTTTTTGCTTCACAGGACCAGACAGCAATTGGATTTACATACCCAGGAGCTAAAGATCAGAAATAAAGAATTGGAGAAATTCGCAAGTATCGCCGCTCACGATATCAAGTCACCACTAAATAATATCACCTCAGCATCAAACCTCATTCAAGTTAAGTATGGGGATAACCTTGAAGAAGGTGTCCTTGAATTGCTTACATTGATCAACCGATCTTCTCAAAATCTATCTGAAATGATCAATGATATTTTAGAGGTCAGCAAAAACTCGTACCTCCTTCATGATAAACGCGAGATCATTTTCCTGGATAAATTCATTCCTGACATATTTGAGTTAATCGGGGAGTCCGGTAAAATATCGTATTCGTTCAGTGAAGGGAATTTGATTTTTACAAACAAGACCGCTCTGCAACAAATTTTCATCAATCTCATTACTAATTCCCATAAACACAATGATAAAGACCATACAGAGATTGAAATTGGCTTTAGTGAAAATGATTCGGAATATGAATTTAGTCTTTCAGACAATGGTCCCGGAATTGAAAAAAAAGAAAAAGAAAAGATATTTGATCTGTACAAGGTTCTAGGCAATGAAGAAAAAGGTCATGGTATTGGTCTGGCTACTGTAAAACGACTGGTCACAAACATGGCTGGGTCTGTAAGAGTTGAATCAGAAATGGGCAAAGGATCAAAGTTTATCTTTTCAATAGGTAAGTAATTTAGGGGTAATTTCGCCAGACAACTCCTAACCTACGTTGATGATCACATGTATTGCCATTGATGATGACCCACTCTTCTTACAGTCACTGAAAGCTTATTTTTGGGAGTACGAAGGAATGGAGCTTATTGGTATTTTTCAAAACCCTGTAAACGGGATCATGAAAGTGGTGAAAGAAAAACCAGATGTATTGTTGCTTGATTTGGAGATGCCATATCTGGATGGATTTGAGGCTTTAGATTCCCTAGACAAAAAGCCTAAGGTAATTATGATTTCTGCGCATGTCAATCAGCCGGCTAAAGTGAAGCAGATCAAGATAGACAGGTACATCAGGAAAGTTCAGCTCAATAAGGAGCTACTAAAAAAAACAATTCTTGAGGTAATGCACGACTAATTTTTAAAGAACGAATCTACAAACTCAGTCTTGTTGAAGACCTGAAGGTCTTCCACCTTTTCTCCCACTCCAATGTATTTTACAGGGATTTTAAATTGATCAGAGATTCCAATAACTACTCCTCCTTTTGCTGTTCCATCCAGTTTGGTAATTGCAAGTGAAGTAACCTCTGTGGCTTTGGTGAATTCTTTGGCCTGGATAAAAGCATTTTGACCGGTGCTTCCATCCAGCACCAACATTACATCGTGAGGCGCTTCCGGAATAAATTTTTGAACTACGTTTTTAATCTTTGAAAGCTCATTCATCAGGTTCACTTTTGTGTGCAGACGACCAGCGGTATCGATTATTACTACATCAGCATTTTCTTCTTTCCCTCTTTTCGCCGCTTCAAATGCAACAGCTGCCGGATCTGTATTCATCCCTTTTGAAACAACAGGTACACCCACTCGCTCTCCCCACATAATCAGTTGATCTACAGCAGCCGCTCGAAAGGTATCAGCCGCCCCAAGAATAACACTTTTCCCCAAAGCTTTGAATTGTGCAGCAAGCTTGCCAATGGTAGTGGTTTTTCCAACACCATTTACACCAACAACCAAAATCACATAAGGCCCTTCTGTAGGTGGCAAATCAAAATCAATTAGATCTTTTGTGTTATTTTCTGATAGAAGTCCAGCTATCTCTTCCCTTAAAATCTTATTAAGTTCAGACGTGTTTAGGTATTTGTCTTTAGCCACGCGATCTTCTATCCGATCGATAATCTTTACAGTGGTTTCTACTCCAACATCAGATGTAATGAGGACTTCTTCAAGTTCATCAAGTACATCTACATCAACCGTAGACTTGCCTACTACAGCTTTATTGAGCTTAGTAAAGAAGTTTTGCTTTGACTTCTCAAGACCCTTATCGAGTGACTCCTTCTTGTCTTTGGAGAAAAAACTTTTTATACCCATTGCTTACTGATTAGGATGAAGGGGTGAATATAAAAAAAGCCACCCTGACGTGTGCGTCGGAGCGGCCTCTTCCTTCTTTTAGGATTTAATTTCTTATTTCGCCAATGTGTCTTTCACATCACCTTCGAGTACCATCTCTTCTCGGTAACTGTAAGACCCATTGTCTCCTTTAATCGCTTTGATCACCTTAGCGTATTTCGCTCCACCAGGTTGCTTAAGGGTTGCTACTACTTTCTTTGCCATGGTTACTTAATTTCTTTGTGTACTGTATACTTCCTCATGATCGGATTGTATTTTTTCAACTGAATCCGATCAGGAGTGTTTTTTCTGTTCTTGGTAGTGATGTATCTGCTGGTACCAGCAAGACCACTATTTTTGTGCTCTGTGCACTCAAGAATTACCTGAACTCTATTACCTTTCTTCGCCATTGTATTTTGTCTTTTCCAAAAAGGAGTGCAAATGTAGAGAATTTAAAGTTTTTAATGAAACATTCAGGCAATTAATCTTTCTATATTTCAATCTTGTATTCGATCAATCACTACTTCATTTTTATAGATATAATAATCATTGCTTATAGATATGCTTTTATCAGTTATGTCGATCATTTGAAAGGAAGATTTAGGACTAAGAGATACCTCATTATCACCATTTAAAACCTTAATTGGCATGTCAAAGGATTCAATACAGTTAGTCCATCTGTAATACAATTTGCTTTCTGCTATTGCATATTCGAAAACAGGTACTCGTATATCTCGTAAATACTGATCAAATACGTTATCCAGATTTACTCCTGCTTGTTCAGATATATAATCTTCCACATCCTTGGTGGATACTGTTTGGTGATAAAACTTTTGATTAAGTCCCCTTAAAATCGCTCTCCACTTCTCATCATCATTGACTACCTGCCTAAGAGTATGCAGCAAGTTATTTCCTTTAGAATACACGTCTCTTGACCCCTCATCATTTACTCCATAATTACCTATCAAAGGTTCACTATTTTGAATACCGAGCCTTAATCCTTGAGTATATGCTGATGCAGCTTCATTTCCATAAAAATACTCTATGAACAAACTTTCTGAATAAGTTGTAAATCCTTCATGAATCCACATATCAGCTGCATCCTTATAAGTAATATTATTAGCAAACCATTCGTGACCGGTTTCATGAATGATGATATAATCCCACTTTAGTCCCCATCCAGTTCCACTTAAGTCACGACCTAAATATCCTTTCTTGTATTGATTACCATAGGTCACCGAGCTTTGATGCTCCATGCCTAAATACGGAACTTCAACGAGCTTATAGCTATCTTCATAAAAAGGATAAGGACCAAACCAATACTCAAATGCCTCTAGCGTTCTAAATCCATCTTTAAAGTGCTCTTTTGCCTTTTCCTTATTATAGCTTAATACCCAGTAATCAACATCTAGCTTTCCTTTTTCTCCCTCATACTTTGATGAAATATTTACATAGTCTCCGATATTAACATTTACCCCATAATTGTTGATAGGGTTCACAACCTTCCAAACAAAAGTCTTCGTGCCATTTTTGTTTTTCTCTATTTTATCCAATCTACCATTTCCAACCGCTGTTAGTTTCTCAGGCACTTCAATACTCAGAGTCATCCCATTATCAGGCTCATCATACATATGATCTTTACACGGCCACCATAAACTGGCACCAATTCCTTGATTAGATGTGGCAATAAAATGATTTCCATTATCGTCCTTTTTCCAAGAATAGCCACCATCCCATGGAGCTCGAATAGCTTCTCTAGGATTACCTTCAAAATAAATTTTAACACTTGATTTTTGACCTTTCTTTTGTTCTGGTAGTTGTATAAAGTGAGCATTTCCCTCCTTGATTATTTCTAGCTCTTTCTTTGCTTGAGTTGCTCGTATGACTTTCATTGGTTCTTGGAGGTCAATTTGCATGACATTATGCTCTTCTAGAACCTCATATGTAACTGTATTGACACCTGATATGAATTTATTTTCAGCATCAACTGACACATATAAATCATAGTATTGAAGATCCCACCAAGATCTTTCTGGAGTAATGGATCCTCTAAGGGAATCCTGTCTGCTGAAGGACTCAGCTTTATCAAAAATAGCTGTCTGACCTATGCCGGAAAGGCTTGCTAATATCAAATAAGCCACTAAAATTTCCTTCATTCTTTTCCGAATTTAATTAGGCGACTAAATATAGTAATGGGGAATACTTTAAAATAACGACTATCCAATACATGGTAAATTAGTAGGATAAAAGGCATAAAAAAACCCTGGTTTGGCCAGGGTTCCAATTTCTTTTCAAACAAATTACTTGATCACCATGCCGTTTGCCCTTGCTTTTTTGAGCACAGAGGTGATGCCGTTTTTGTTGATTGTTCTTAAAGCTGAAGTAGAAACCTTCAACGTGATCCACTTATCTTCCTCTGGAAGGTAGAAACGCTTCTTTTGAAGATTCGGATTGAATCTTCTTTTGGTTTTGTTATTAGCGTGAGAAACGTTGTTTCCTACTTGTGGTCTTTTACCGGTTATATCGCAAACTTTTGACATCTTTCTATCCCGTTTTCAAAAATGGAGTGCAAATATCGGGATTTCAATCCAATATGCAAACTATTGTTTAACATTTTCATGATTATATGGGCAGTGTAAACAACCGTTTCCACAACAATAGCCGCGCTTCAGGTGGTACTCCTTAGTGAAAACCAATAAGCCATCACCATTTATATAGTAATCTTCAGATTCAGTATCTCCTTTCAGCACTTAAATTATTATTCTTGTGTTCCCAAATTAAACAGCAAAATTATGATAGAAAATAAGACACGGACGAGTGAAGACCTAATAAGACTGGAAGGCAAACATGGAGCGCATAATTACCATCCATTGCCGGTAGTATTAGCGAAAGGAGATGGTGTGCACGTTTGGGACGTTGAAGGAAAGCAGTATTATGATTTTCTATCTGCCTATTCTGCTGTCAATCAGGGTCATTGTCATCCTGCAATTGTTGGTGCAATGACACATCAGGCTCAAACTTTAACCCTGACGTCCAGAGCTTTTTATAATGATGTACTTGGGCCTTATGAAAAATTCATAACCGAGTACTTTGGTTTTGATAAAGTGCTCCCAATGAACACCGGGGCGGAGGCCGTTGAAACAGCCATTAAAATCTGTAGAAAATGGGCATACGAAAAAAAGGGTATTGATGAAAACAAGGCCCAAATAATCGTTTGCGATAACAACTTCCATGGAAGAACCACCACCATTGTATCTTTCTCAAACGATCCGGTAGCTAACAAAAATTTTGGCCCATATACGCCTGGCTTCATTCGAATTCCTTATAATGATTTGAATGAGCTTGAGCGAGCTATGCAGGGAGAAAATATTGCTGGTTTCCTAGTAGAACCAATCCAGGGTGAAGCCGGAGTAATGGTTCCTGATGATGGCTATCTCAGAAAGGCTAAAGAGATATGTGAAAAAAATAATGTGCTTTTCATTGCAGATGAAGTGCAAACTGGTATTGCACGAACAGGAAAAATGCTGGCTGTTGATCATGAAGATGTGAAGCCTGATGTACTAATTCTAGGTAAAGCAATTTCAGGAGGAGTCTATCCTGTATCTGCAGTGTTGGCTGACGATCGGGTGATGGAAGTCATCAAGCCTGGTCAGCACGGGTCTACTTTTGGTGGTAATCCTGTTGGGGCCAAGGTGGCGATTGCAGCACTAACCGTGGTGAAAGATGAAAAGTTAGCTGAAAATGCACAGAGACTCGGAGAGGTATTCAGAGATCGGATGAATAAAATGATTGAGAAATCGGACCTGGTTAAGCTGGTAAGAGGCAAAGGCTTGCTAAATGCAATTGTGATCAATGACGATGAAGAAAGCTCTACCGCATGGGATATTTGCATAAAGCTTAGAGATAATGGTTTACTTGCTAAGCCGACGCACGGAAATATTATCCGCTTTGCACCCCCATTGGTGATGACTGAAGAGCAGCTACACGATTGTTGTGATATCATTGAAAAGACGATACTGGAATTTGAGAAGTAAAAACTTCTTATTAATCGAAAACACCGAAAGCGGATGTCTGATAAAGACCTCCGCTTTTTTATTTTTAGTGAATGAAACCGACCTGTTTTGCCTCAATTCAAATGTTTTTTCTTTTCATTGTTTGTGGGCTTCCCGCCCAAACTATTGATCTGCCTCTTCTTGAAAAAATAGCAGAAATTCGCAAAACTGATTGTGACAGTGCGCTGGCATTCATCCCTCAAACCAAACTTGCTGCTATGCCTGATAACCAGCTAAAGGCACAAGCTTTCCTGGAGCTAGGGTACACCCACTATTGTCTGGGTTCTTTCGATAGTGCATTAGCGAGCTATCAAACCTCATTGGATATATTTATCAGCCTCGATTCTAAATCTAAACCTTCCGAAATTTTAAATCTGATTGGCACCCTCCAGAAAAAGCAAGGAAACTTTGATCTTGCTAAAGACTATTTCGCTCAAGGATTACATTATGCAATAGCTAGGGGTGATTCAATAGGTATCGGAAACAGTCTAAACAACATTGGGGTACTTTTATTTCAACAAGAAAAATTTAAGGAATCTCTGAACTACTACCTAAGATCTACTGATGTCAAATCAGCAGTTGGGGATACCATTGGCCTCAGTTACAACTATGATAATCTTGGAATGGCTTACACCAAGCTGAATAAAATTGATAGTGCTCAATATTATTTTGAATTAGCTTCCGTTTACAAGCGGCTTATTGGAGATGAAGCTGGCTATGGAATTGTAAAAAACAACATCGGTGAGATGTTTCTGGAACTTGGTGAATATGATCAGGCAGAAGCTTATTTTTTGGAGGCGCTTGAGATTGCTCGGAAAGTTTCATACACAGATTTCGAACAATATGTGCTTTCCATGATCTCTCTTGTTCAAGAGCAGCGAGGAGATTACAAAAATGCGTTGGCTTATTTCAAAAGTCATGTATCACTTAAAGATAGTCTTTTCAACGAGCGTAGAAGTAAACAAGTAGCAGAGCTAGAAACCAAATACCAAAGCGAAAAAAAAGAAGCTGAAATTCAAACACAAAAAGCTGAGATTAAGCAAAAAAATTTTCAGCTTATTGGTGCGGGGGCAGGCGTTTTTTTACTGACACTTCTCTTCATCCAAAATAGACATAAGACTAAACTGAAAGCTGGAAAATTAGTAGAAGAACACAAAAGGATGGCGCGTGAAGCAGAAATCAGAGCAGCCATTTCATCGCAAGAAAAAGAGCGATCTCGATATGCGAGAGACCTCCACGATGGGTTCGGACAGATGATCTCAATTTTAAACATGAATTTAAAAAATCTGAAAGATGGAGCCAAACCTAACCAGCGTCAAAAGGTATTTGAAGAGTCCACAAAAGTAATAGATGAAATGTATGGGGAACTTAAAAATATCTGCTTCGATCTCATGCCGCAAACTTTGATCAAAAACGGATTAGAAAGTGCTCTCAAGGAATTTATTGAAAGAATCAACCAAACCGGGAAAATAAGCATAGAACTGAATGTGTTTGGTGTAGATCAACGATTGACGGAGCTGCAAGAAATTTCACTTTATCGCATCTCCCAGGAATGGATCAATAATGTTTTGAAATATTCGGATGCAGAAAAGATAACACTCCAGGTAACAAAAGATGAGGAGGAGATAACACTGCTGATAGAGGATAATGGTTCCGGATTTGACAAAAGCTTGCTAACAAATGGTAAAGGAAATGGCTGGAAAAATCTAAATACCCGAACAAACCTTATTAAAGGGGAATTGGAGCTGGAAACCGAAAAAGGTAAAAGGGGAAATGTTTTAATAGTAAATGCTCCGGCAAAAATTGAAATGGATCAACAGGTAGGTGCTCCTGCATGATTAATCGAAATTTCCGGTATTATAGCCAAATAGAATTTGCTATGCATCGTCTAATCTTTATCGCAGTGGGTATTTGTCTGGGTTATCTAAGTTTTTCTCAGCCACAAGACTCAACCCTCTTTTCAAAAGGAATCGCTTTTGCTCGATCGAATCAATACGATCAAGCATTAGCTCCATTATTATACACCGTCTCGGACAGTTCCAGTGTTTCTCTTTTTAGTAAAGGCAAAGCTCATTATTACCTTAAAAAAGTCTTTTGGGCTGCTGATGATTTCTCAACGGCCTTCTCTCACGGCGATAAAGCAATTGAAATATTTGTGAGATTAAAAAATCATGAATGGTTGGGTGAAACCTATTTTTCCTTGTGCATGAACAATCTCATTGCCGGATTCTATGATATCGCTTTACTACAAGCTCAAAAAGCTTACGATGAATTTTACGCTATAAATGATACCTCTATGATGATCTGGTCAATGGCCAGGCGTGGAATTGTATTTCACGATATCGGTGAATATGATGAGGGAATCAGAGTATGTAACCAAGCCCAAAACTTATTTAATAATTACTCCGAAAACGATGCAAATATTCAGGCAATGATTTGGGGAATAACTGCAATCAACTATGATGATATGGGCAGGTCCGACAAGGCGGTTGAATTCTACAAAAAAATACTTCCTCTAGCACCACATCTAACTTCAGATAGGGAGATTACCCGAACGCATAACAATATGGGCAACTCCCTCATGAAGCTTGGTCTTCTCGATGAAGCAGAGGAACACTTTTTGATCAATTTACAAAAAAACGAACGTGACAACTTTCGATATGGTATTGCAACTGTAAAAACGAACCTGGGTACCATCGCTTACAAAAGGGGAGATTTTAGCCAAGCAAACCTCCTCTTGAATGAAGCAGAAAAGATTTCATATGAAATTAATGACGCAGAAAAGATTCTCGATGTTCTCCAGCAAAAACATCTAATGTTTGAAATAGCTAACGAGCTTACGCAATCATTGCACTACTTGAAAGAATACTATGCTGTCAAAGATTCCCTCTATGACCTGGACAAGCAACGTCAGATTCAGTTTCTGGAAACACGATTTGAAACCGAGAAAAAAGAACAGCAAATAGCTTTACAAAATGCTGAAATTGATGAACAAAAAGCGGTCATTCAGCGAAATCAAATTTTGCTGCTTGCATCTGTTATTGCGATTATTCTCATCGTATCGATCGCATTGCTACAACGCAGTAGATTAAGAAAAAAACAGCTCTTGAAGCTTCAGGAAGCACAAATTGAAGCCAGGGAAGCTGAAATTAATGCCACCATTTCCTCTCAGGAAAAAGAACGTTCGCGATACGCGCGAGACCTCCATGACGGTTTTGGGCAAATGATATCCATTCTTAACATGAATTTGAAACAACTGAAAGATAGAGCTAAGCCCAATGAACGTCAAAAAGTATTTGAGGAGTCTGCTAAGGTAATTGATGAAATGTATGGGGAACTAAAAAATATATGCTTCGATCTGATGCCCCAAACCCTGATTAAAAATGGATTGGAAAGTGCACTGAAAGAATTTGTTGAGAGAGTCAATCAGGTCGGAAACCTAAGTATAGAACTACATATGTTTGGACTTGATCAAAGGCTCACCGAGCTTCAAGAAATATCTCTTTATCGTATTTCTCAAGAGTGGATCAACAATATTCTGAAGTACTCCGATGCAACCAAAGTGACGCTCCAAATAACCAAAGATGAGGATGAAATAACACTACTCATTGAGGATGATGGAGCAGGCTTTGATAGAAGCCTGCTAACCTCTGGTGAAGGAAATGGCTGGAAGAATCTGAATACACGTGCTAACCTCATTAAAGGTGAATTGGAGCTTGAGACTCATCCAGAAACCAAAGGCAATTCGCTAATCATCAACGTGCCTGTTCAAGTCCAATTTCAGAAAGAGGTAGAGCAAAATACCGTGGAGGCGGTATAGCATTGCACACGTTCGTTCAGCTTCTTTGGCTTATTAATTATTGAGGGCCAAGAAGGGAAAACCAATGAATTTGCTATCTTTCATTGGCAGAGATAAACCTGCCAAAATGAAAATATTTCTAACCGACGATCACGCCATCTTATTGGGTGGATTAATTAAAATTCTATCGGCTGAAGATGACTTGCAAATCGTTGGTACTGCTGGCTCAGTTAAGGAAACCCTCGATGAATTCACGCGAAAAAGTGTCGACCTACTCATCACCGATTATAACCTTCCGGATGACGATGGATTGACACTGGTGCGGCGAGTCAAACAAAAATATTCTGATACTAAAATAATCGTGCTCAGTATGCACGATGAAGCCCATCTCATAAAGGAAATCCTTAAAGAAGGTGTGAACGGTTATATCTTGAAAAAAGATTCTCATGAAGAATTGGTGAATGCCGTTCGTGCAGTAAAAAATGGTAAGGTATATCTGAGTTCTGATGTGAACTCCATGCTTATGAAAGGCCTGAATGGCCTTGATGAACAAAAACTTTTGACCGATCGAGAGCGTGAAATTCTAAAGCTCATCGCAAAAGAATACACCAACAAGCAAATGGCAGAGGAACTCTTCATCAGTGAGCGAACAGTAGAAACACATCGGAAAAATATATTTCGGAAAACCAGAACCAACAACCTGGTAGGCCTAATCAAATTCGCCTACGCAAACAATCTGATTTAATTCTCCATCTACGGGTTTCACGGTATATAAATATCCCCTCTCGAGTGGATTTCATGGAAGATCATATTCGCTAAACTTTGATTTAGTAAAAATTAACCGCGAATAAAACTTCGATCTGACATGAAAAACACAATAAAACTAATTTTAGGTCTAATGCTACTTATTGCATTGAGCCCAACAAAAGCACAAGATGCCCTGTGGCAACTTGATTTTGATAGTGAAGTAGAATGGAACAGCATCACCGAAAGTGGAATCTTGCTTGTAGGCACCAAAGATTTTACACTCCATGGTATAGATAGCCGAGACGGCAATATTCTTTGGAGCAGTGAAGCCTTTGAGCAAGCTAAAAAAATGAAGGGGTCTGATGGGAAAAAAGTAGAGCCCAAGTATGCATTCGAAAACTTTCTGCGAGTACTGAGCGACGATGAATTCCCAGAAGTTTCTGATTACGTAGAGCTAAAGTTCTCTGACGGTGTATTTAAGCAATACGCTATTATCAACATACAAACCGGAGAAGAGGTAATAAGTCCAAAAATCGCAGAAATGCCTATTACAAAGGTTCCTCTCGTTGGTGAGATGGCCACTTTCAATTATGATGGTACAGGGTACATTTCAGATCTGAGAATGGTGATTATATCCACCAGCTATATTGACTATATGCAAAAAGGAAAGCCTATGATCACAATAACTAAAATGGTTGACCTCCTTTCTCAGAAAATCATCTGGGTCAATGAAGAAATTGCTGTGAATGGCTTTCCGGCATTGCTTGACGATGGGGATATAGTCCTACCGGGTACTACTCAAATAGCAAAACTAAATCCTAAAACAGGCGCTGTTAAGTGGAAGTATAACACAAGTGAAAAGAATCAAACATTTGAAAGCTTTGACTTAAGTCTGGATTTCTCCAACGGATATTTTTTCGAGAAAAAGAATAACAGTGGTTCACTCTCGGCACTGGACATGAAGTCAGGCAAAAAATTATGGGAACAAGAGCTTAAATTAAAAGTAGTTCCGACCATGTCTGCCATGAGTGATGGTGTGGTTGTGATTGATGACAAATGGTTTACCATGTACGATCTTAAGAACGGAAGCATGAAATGGGAGGTGAAAAAGATAGATGGATATGTGGTGGATCTGGGTGATAAAGGAATACTGGCAACATCAAAAGACAAACAGCTTCTTTTGCTTAATAGAAAAGACGGGTCTGTAATATGGGATCAAAAAATAAAAGGAATCAATATTGATCAGATAGCCGCGACTGGTGTAATGTACACTGACATTAAAGGGAGATTAGGCTATATCCAATATGATGGTGAACTAATCTGGGACAAAAAAGGAATGCTGGAAGTACCATCTTTGAGATACAAGCCAGTCTTGACTAAGGAAATAATGTTGATTGAAGGTGATCTTTTCGAGGTAGATCTTTTAACTGGGGATTACAAAGTGCTGCATAAAGGTCTTTCTAAGAAGTTTGAAGGGGATGATGCTTCTCCTACTGGTGTAGAATTAGTAGCAGGAGGCTACCTTTTTATGGACGATAATAACATGGTAATGTTAGAGCCGGACGGATCTGTAAGATTCGATAAATACTGGGAAGCTCCCGGCCTAAGTCTTGCGGCCAAAATTGCTTTACGTGCTGCTCAAGCTTCTGTCATGGCCATGGGAGCAGCATCGCAAATGAAGTCAGCACAAGTATCAGCTTATTCCAGATACGGTTCAAACGATTATTATAGCAAAATGTACGCTCAGCAAGCGCAAGATCTGTACAATGCTGCAGGGATGGTTGGTGCAGAAGCCAAGAAGAAATTTAGTGCTAGTGTGAGCAAAGGGGACATTAGAATGATCCTTACACGTGTGGGCGAAGGCGGTCAAGGTAAAAGCTCAGGCTTAGTGAAAATAGACCGAAGAACAGGTGATGAGCTAGGTACACTTCTTTTAGGAGATAAAGAGCCGCTTTATGATTATGATCAGGTTTCCGGTCAGGTCTTCTTCAAATCAGACAAAAAACAAATCATTAGTTATAGTTTCTAATGTTCAGTAAGGTTAGCGATCAGTCCTCACGACTGATCGCTTTTTATTCTAAAGTCTCCACTGCCATGAAAACCATTTTAGCACTTCTATCCATTCTCATTTCCTGCACTGCTCTCTCACAGCAAAGTGAGCTGATCATCCGACAGGGGCATACCGCAGGGATCAACATGGTTCAATATTCGCCAACCGGTAAATATGTCTATTCCGCCAGCGATGACAAGTCCATCAAAATGTGGGATGTGCAAACCGGGATTGATGTCAATACTTTCAATGCGCATGGAGCTCCTGTTAATTCTATCCAGCTATCTCAAGATGGAAAGTTACTGGTGAGTGCAGATCAGGGTGGTATCATCATTTTGTGGGATGCAATCACAGGTGAAATAAAAACCAAAATACAAGCACATGATGGCTCGGCCAATACAGCAAAACTTTCAAAAGATGCAACGACCATTATATCAGGAGGTGACGATGAAAAACTGAAACTCTGGAATACAGGTGGTGACTCCATAAAAACAATTACAGGGTTTACTGCACCCATTATGAACCTGGCAATCTCACCTTCCGGAGACAGAATTGTAACTGGCGGTGGTAAAAACAATGGCGTGGAAGTTAAACTGGTAGATCCAAACCAGGGAAAAATCCTTGCCGATGCGTTGGATAATGTGAAAGGATCCGGAGCAGCTTTGGCTTATACCAAAGCGGTGATGACAGGTTTTGCAGTGATCGGAAATGTAGCCAATGGACGAATAGGCAAAGAGTCTACCACCATTTTTGTGATGACCTATTCCAATATGGAATTTACCAATGATGGGCAAAGAATTCTATTCTCTCAAAATGTCTTTGTCCCATTCCTTGCAGAGAAAGGAGATGAAGAAGAAACCGGTAGCGCCAGTGTTTCACTAGTCGAACTCAGTGATGATCGAAACTCTTTTGGTGAGGTGTCTAAACCGATCAGATGGCAGATCAATAATCCTCGCGGGGTAGCCGTTTTGAGCCAGGATCAAACCAAAGTCATTGTAAACGAAGAACGGTCCATCAAGGTCTATGATATTGAAAATGCTGATTTCCCCGAACCGGGAAATAAGGAGGCTATAAACTATGTACCGCCTGTTGCTAAAGAAATTAAAAACATTACCAAAAACACCAACTGGCTTGCACTATCTCCGGATTACCGAACCATTGTCACATCAGATCAAAAGCGACAGCTTAAGCTTTGGGACTATGAAACCGGACGAAAAATCCGGGACATGGAAGGTTATGTTCAGCCTGCGCTGGCAGTGGATGTGATGCCGGATGGAAAACACATTTTAGTTGGTTCACTGGATCGGGATATGACTATGTGGGACATCACCACAGGCACTTTGGTCAGAACCTTTGATCGATCTTCTGATATTAACCACATCGATGTTTCCAAAGATGGAAAGTACATGGCCACCACCGCTGTGAACACCTCCTTTATGAAAATCTGGAATTTCAGTACCGGGCGTCTCTACAAAACATTGAAAGAGAAAAAAGACAACATTGTTTGGGTGAAATTCAACCCTGAAGATGAAGGTAAAATCTGGGCACTCACCGATACTGACGACTTAAATGAATGGTCTATTAGTGACTTTAAGAGTAAAAAGTATAAAGAAGACTATCGCACATTAGAAGATAAATACTCGAGGGGCGACTATTCTATTTCTTTTGAAGGCTATGATGTGACAATTAAAAAAGGATCTCAGAAAATTGTGGATGACACCCAGCAAGGTGTAATCACCGATGCAGTATTTAGCATGGACTCACGGTTTGCTATCACGACTAATGAAACGGGCGAGATAGCGATGTATGACCTGAAAGAAGGTAAGAAAACTATGAGTATGGCACTCATTGGTGAAAGTGGTTTTATCGCTTACACGCCTGATTTCAATTATACTTCTTCGAAAAATGCAGCGAAAGCAATCGCTTTTAAAGAGGGGAATAATGTCTTGCCATTTGAACAACTGGAACTTAAATATAATCGCCCGGACATTATTGCTAAAACATTAGGCTATGCACCGGAAAAGCTCATCGCTTCATACGAAGCTGCTTATAATAAGCGATTGAAACGATTGGGATTTAGTCAGGCTGATCTCTCAGCTTCAAATGAACTACCAAAAGTAGATGTTGACATTCTCGCTATTCCATTAGAAACGAATCAAAAGATACTGTCATTTTCAGTCAAAGCAAGTGACCAGAAGCAAACAATAAATCGACTACAGGTCTATGTAAATGATGTCCCTGCGTTCGGGTCAAAAGGTATTTCAATTTCTCCTACCCCTTCCCTTACTAAGGATATCACAATCGAGTTAGGCAAAGGCTTAAATGAAATCAAAGTCACTGCTATTAATAGCAATGGATTGGAGTCTTTGCCTGAGACTTTCGAAGTACAGCTTACCACAGATTTTGACAAACCGGATCTGTATCTGGTTTCCATTGGGGTATCTCATTATCAGCAATCCCAACACAACCTTGCCTTTGCGGCCAAGGATGCAGCAGATATTATCACTACAATGAAAGGCTCATCTGAATATGAAAATGTATTTGAAAAACTCATTGTCGATCAGGAAGCTACTGATGCAAATATTCAGGCCATTCGAAGTTTTGTAGAGCAGGCCAAAGTTGATGATGTTGTCATGATCTTCATCGCCGGGCATGGCGTGTTGGATAAAGATTACACCTATTATTTCGCTACCCACAACATGGATTTTAACAATCCATCAAGTGGTGGGCTGTCTTACGAGCAATTACAAGCATTGATTGATGGGATCAAATGCAGAAACAAACTCCTGATGATGGATACGTGCCATGCGGGAGAATTGGATGAGGATGACATTGAAGAAGCTGAAGAATCCATTAGCTCCGTGGGTTCAGTAGCCTTTCGCTCCGCAGGATCACTCGTCAAATTGAAAGAAAATAGCTTTGGGCTGGACAATACGCTGGAGTTATCCAAAGCACTTTTTAGCGACATGCGAAAAGGAACCGGAGCGACGGTCATATCTGCAGCCGGAGGTACTGAGTTTGCCGCTGAGGGAGTGAACTCCAAGAACGGTTTATTTACCAGCTGCCTGATTCAGGGATTTTCTACCAGACGTGCTGACATCAATAGAGACCGTGACTATCGGGTATCGGAAATTAGGCAATATGTAGGGGAGCAGGTAATCTTATTGAGCAACGGCAAACAGGTTCCTACCTCACGAGAAGAAAATATTAGAAACGATTTTAAGGTTTATTAAGCCCATGAAATGAACCCCGAGCATTCGGGACGAATTCCATGTGACCGTTGAAAGCAAATAACATACACATGAAACACGCACTCATCTTATTAGTTCTGATTGCCTTTCAAGGCCAAAGTCAATCCTATACCGTCATTCACACCATCGGAAAAATTTATGATACCCAGTCAGAGTCCTACCTCACAAAAGGAGCCAAAATATCAGAAGGTGCTAACCTAAAATTTGAAAGCGCTGATGCAAGAGCAGCTGTTTTGAGTTCTTCGAGAGGTCGCTTTGTTATTCAGAAAAACAGTTCTTCCTCCACTCAAATCGATGCGATCTATGCCCTGGCTTCAGTCCTGTCACCGGTAAGAGGGAGGTTGAGTACTCGGGCAGGTTCAATCAACAATGCCCTTGATTTTCAAAAGCATTTTGATGAAGGGACAATTGCTCTATTAGGCAACTCATACAGAACTAGCGTCTCAGCAACAGCTTTCCCTATGAATGATAATAGATTCTTCTATGCACAATATCAATATAACGGAGAGACCATAAATAAAAGGCTCGATAACGATGGTGAAATCCTAATTTTTAACCTTACAGATTTTTATTCAATTGATGGTCAGCCGGTTGATCCCAATTTGGCTACTGAATCAAAACTTTTCTACTACAACGCAGATGACCAATCATCCACCTTTCTAACAAATATGGATGTCACTTATGTCTCCGATGAAGTTTTGAAATCAATGATTGATCAATTTCCGGAGGACAAAGAAACTGCTGTGTTAGAATTAATTAACACAATGTATGGCAAGTGCTCTGAGGAACAATTAAACAAAGCAATATCCGGACTTTGAAAAAGTCACTTCTCATATTACTCATCGTCATCAATACATTGATAATGATGGCATTCACTTTTTATCTTATGAAGCTGCCATGGTTGGCCAGTGATGAAAAGTTCTTAATATGGAGTACTACAGCCTTAAATTTTGCAAATCGAGAGCGTCCGGATTCAGAAGACTTTGCATTAATTAATACTTCGTATGATTTACAGTTAATTGATCGATATGATGAGTTTGGATTTCCTGTCGGCAATCAGGCAATCACTGATCGCCAAAAACTGGCGCTACTTTTTGAGATAATCCATAACGCTGCTGATAAGCCCAAATACATCATCACCGATATTCACTTTGTGGATTCTTCTGCCCATGATCAAGCACTTGCCACTCAGTTAAATCAATTAGAAAATGTAATCCTCTCCGCACATATCAATGAAGAAGGAAGCCTCGAAAAGCCCATCTTCAATGAAGTTGACTATGGGATTTCCGATTACTTGATTGGAAGTGCTTTTGATGGGGTATATAAGTACCAACTTATCTATAACGATACGGCTAAGTTGTTACCACTCAAAGTTCATGAAAAGTTAAGTCGGCAGAATAGTAAAAAACTTGGGCCATTTGTCAAGGTTGGTTCTAAGTGGACGATGAACAACTTCATCATGAACTATCGTATTCTCCAGAAGGACATCTATGATGCGGAGGCTGGTTTCAACCCCGTTAGTCTAGGTGAATTACTTTACCTCACCGATGAAGACATCCAGGAATTCACCGCCAATAAAATTGTGGTCATTGGAGACTTTTTTGAAAATGACATGCATGAAACCGTGCTGGAAATAACTTCAGGTCCACTGATTTTGCTCAATGCACTTTTAACGATTCAGGAGGAAGACACCATTTTAAACGTGTGGTTTTTGCTTTTCATGGCTATCGCATACGGATACTTAAGCTACCTCGCATTTGTAGAGGGAGATGTCATTGAAAATAGAATCAATAAAATCACAAGTAAGAAATTCACAAAATACATTGCCGGCTTTGCCAGTTATTTTCTACTCCTAACAGCGCTATCACTCACTACCTATTGGATTTTTAACATCCACATCAACGTTTTCTTTATTGCCATTGCCTTTTATATCATTGATCGAATTGCAGGCATTCTAATTTATAGTAAACGAAAAGTTTTAAAAAAAATCATGAATTCTGGTGAGACTAATTCATGACTGAGCCCTGGTTCCGAACATTCGGGATCGGGGTTTTTTATTCCTTTGCCTTGCCTATAATTGCATACTCAACTCAATCACGATTTATGGCAGACGTAAGACACAACTGGACACTCGAAGAAATAGCTGATATCTATAATCGACCATTGATGGAACTGGTTTTTGAGGCAGCAACCATGCATCGAAAATACCATGACCCAAAGGAGGTACAGGTCAGCAGCTTGATCTCCATCAAAACCGGTGGGTGTCCCGAAGATTGCGCCTACTGTCCACAAGCTGCTCGCTACCATACTGACATCAAGGTTCATAAGCTGATGGAGGTGGATGAAGTACGTGCACAGGCAGAAAATGCGAAGGCAAATGGTGCTTCCAGAATGTGCTTGGGTGCGGCTTGGAGAGAGGTGAGAGATAATAGAGATTTTGACAAAGTCCTTGACATGGTGAAAACCGTGAACAGCATGGATATGGAGGTTTGCTGCACACTGGGAATGGTGTCTGAAGAGCAGGCAAAAAGATTAGCTGATGCAGGACTCTATGCTTACAATCACAACATTGATACCTCCGAAGCATTCTATGATGACATCATCAGCACGCGTGAATATGACGATCGTTTAAAAACAATTGATAATGTGCGAAAGGCGAAAATTACCGTTTGTTCGGGAGGCATTATTGGCATGGGGGAATCTGCGGAAGACCGAATGGGAATGCTTTTGACACTGGCTAACATGGAAGTTCATCCAGAATCCGTTCCAGTAAATGCATTGGTACCGGTAGAAGGAACACCACTTGCTCAGCAGCCAAGAGTTGCAGCTCATGAGTTGATTCGCATGATCGCCACTGCACGATTAGTTATGCCGGCCTCTGTGGTAAGGCTTTCAGCCGGAAGAGAAGGCATGAGCCTGACCGAGCAAGCGCTGTGTTTCATGGCCGGAGCAAATTCGATTTTCGCAGGTGACAAATTACTGACTACTCCTAATCCGGACTTCAATGACGACAAGGAAATGTTTGATCTGCTGGGATTACAGCCAAGAGAAGCATTTAAAGAAGTCAAAAAAGAAACTGAAGTCGAGGCATAATTCCCCCTTGAGGGGGCTAGGGGGTGATGAACAGCTATCAAAAAGCACTCGAAGAACGAAAAAAGCAACACCTGTTGCGCACCCTTCCGCTCCCCCCGGAAGGAATCGATTTCTATACCAACGACTATCTGGGGCTTGCTCAATCACAAAGCCTAAGCCTGGCTATTGAGGAAGAATGCAGAAATGCACCAAAACTAAACGGAGCTACCGGATCACGTCTACTTGGTGGCAATAGCGAATACGCAGAAGAGGTAGAAAAGGAAATCGCTAAATTCCACAAGGCTGAAAGTGCCTTAATATATGCTTCCGGATACATGGCCAATCTTGGGTTGATCTCCAGCCTTGCCACCAAAGAAAATACCATCATTTGTGATGCGCTTATACACGCAAGCCTGATTGATGGCGTACGATTAGGTCATGCAAAAAAGGTTCGGTTCAAGCACAATGACCCGGATGACTTTGCGGATAAATTAAAAAAGGCTGAAGGTCAGACAATTGTATTGGTGGAATCCGTGTATAGCATGGATGGAGATATCTGTCCCTTGAAAGAAGTGGCGGATTTATGCCATAAACATGAAGCACTCCTTATCGTGGATGAAGCACATGCATTCGGAATCTATGGAGAGGATGGAGAAGGCTTGGTTCAAAGTCTTGGATTGCAAGATCAGGTTTTTGCACGGATTATGACTTTCGGAAAAGCACCCGGTATTCATGGGGCAGCTGTTGTGGGGCCAAAGTGGCTAAAAGATTATCAGATCAACTTTTCACGATCCATGATTTTCTCAACAGCACCTTCCAATCATCATTTCGCAAGTATAGCAGCGATATACAACCACTTACCCAAATATGATGCTGACCGGAATGAACTCAAGGAAAACGTGGAATATTTTGTGCAAAAAAGAAAGGAATCAAATGGTCAGTGGCTAGATTCAGAATCGCAAATTCAGTCGCTCATTGTGCCTGGAAATAAAGAGGTCATAGATCTGGCTGAAAAATTAAAAGAAGCCGGTATCAACGCCCTTCCTATCAGAAAACCGAGCGTGGCAGAAGGGAAAGAACGCATTCGTTTCTGCCTCCACTCCTACAATACCAAAGAGGAGATAGATTTGCTTTTCAAGACATTAAACTAATTGTCACATTGAGCCTGTCGAAATGTGTCTTATACTTCGACAAGCTCAGTATGACGCATTTCTATGAACCAAAAAATCATCGTAGCAGGCATAGGCACAGACACTGGAAAAACAGTGGCCTCAGCAATCTTATGCAAAGCATTGAAAGCAGACTACTGGAAACCAGTGCAAGCAGGAGATCTGGAAAACACCGACTCGAATAAAGTCAAAAGATGGTCGCCGGAAACCATTATCCACCCGGAGGCATACAGGTTAACCCAACCCATGTCGCCACATGCAGCAGCTGCAATTGATAATGTAACAATTGAGGAGTCTGGACTTCAAATACCAACAACCAACAACTCGTTAATTATTGAATTAGCTGGCGGCCTGATGGTGCCGATGCGGACAGACTTCCTCAACATAGACTGGGTCGCTTCGACCGGTTTACCAGTCATTTTAGTTGCTGATTACTACCTGGGAAGTATCAATCACACACTACTTTCACTTTATGCACTAAAGAGTCAAAATATCCCTTTAATGGGCATCATTTTCAATGGAGAAAAAAATCAATCCACCTATGAGGTGATCATAAAGCGATCCAATGCAAAGTGTATATTGGAGATCGAGACAGAAGAGAAAATAACTTCTAAAATGATCGAAAAATATGCCGCCAAGCTAACTTTTATTTGAAAAAGCACGTATCTTTATAAAAACACGTATAAATGAAAACTAGAGATAAAAAAACAAAACTTACATTAACCGTAAGAAAGGATATTATCCAACTAGCTAAGAAGAAAGCCAAGCAGCAAGGGGTGTCTGTTTCAAGGCTATTTGAAGATGTATTCAAAGAAAAATTAAAATCTAAAAATAAAAGTAAGGAACAAATTGCTGGAGAAGAGCTTATTGAGTTTTTAGAAAACCAACCCTACACTGAACCGAATGAGCAGAGTGATAAAGAATTAATTGTTGAGCATTTAAAAAAGAAGCATGGTTAATATTTTTCTTGACACCAATGTTGTGGTTGATATTATTACCAAAAGAGCTCCCTATTATGATACTTCAATAAAACTCATTCAATATTCTAATGAAAATGATGTTCAGCTTTATCTTTCTGAGGGCAGTGTATACACATTGATTTATTTGGTTTACGAGTCACTTCCCATAAAAAATCCTGAAAAGGCTCTTTCATTGATAATTTCTAAATGCAATATTCTTTCTTCCGAAAAACAGCTGCTTTTGAGAGCAATTAAGTCCTCATTCAAAGACAAAGAAGATGCTTGCCAATACTACACAGCACTTAATCATGAAGTAGACTACTTTATCACCAGAAATAAAAAGGATTTTGTGCCCCATGTTTCATTAGTACCGGTTTATACCCCAAGTGAATTTTTAGAAATCATTTCATGATAAATCAGAAAGACCTAGCCTTCGATCAAAACCACATTTGGCATCCATATACCTCACTAACGAATCCATTGCCCACCTATCCGGTGGAGTCAGCTTCCGGTGTGAGGTTAAAACTTGCAGACGGCAGAGAGCTGATTGATGGGATGTCCAGTTGGTGGACAGCCATCCATGGATATAATGTTCCTGAACTGAATGCTGCCGCCAATGATCAGCTATCTAAAATGTCTCATGTGATGTTTGGAGGCATCACCCACGAACCGGCTATCAAGCTTTGCCAAAAGCTGGTGGAAATTACGCCGGCAGGATTGGAAAAAGTCTTTCTGGCAGACTCAGGGTCTGTATCTGTTGAGGTAGCAATGAAAATGGCTATCCAATACCAGCATGCAAAAGGGAATACCGGAAAAAGTAAATTCATGACCATCCGAAACGGCTACCATGGAGATACCACAGGGGCCATGTCGGTGTGTGACCCGGAAGGTGGCATGCATCATTTATTTGCCGAATTTCTGCCTAAACACTTTTTTGTAGATCAACCGAAAAAGCGATTTGAGGAAAAGTATGCGGATGAAGAACTGGGCCAACTCGAGCAATTCTTCCGACTCAATAGTGACAAGTGTGCAGCATTCATCCTTGAGCCTATTGTTCAGGGAGCCGGGGGCATGTGGTTTTACTCACCCGACTATCTAAAGAAAATCCGACAGCTCTGCGACGAGCATGACATGCTTTTGATTGCTGATGAAATTGCCACAGGATTTGGACGGACTGGGAAACTTTTTGCATGTGAACATGCTGCCATTACACCTGATATCATGTGTGTGGGTAAGGCATTAACAGGTGGCTACATGACACTGGCAGCTACTTTGACAACTCCGCATGTGGCAGAAACGATTTGCAACGGGGAGGCAGGAGTGTTCATGCATGGACCAACATTTATGGGAAATCCACTTGCCTGTGCCATCGCAAACAAAAGTCTGGAGCTTTTGCTTTCATCCAATTGGCAGGATAGAACCCTGGCTATTGAAAAGCAATTAAAAAGAGAATTACTCCCACTCGGAAATGCCTTAAATGTAAAAGACGTACGTGTACTTGGTGCGATTGGAGTAGTGGAAATGAAGGAGCCGGTGGATGTGCCAAAAGCACTGAAATTCTTTGTGGAAAATGGTGTCTGGATTCGGCCGTTTAGAAATTTGATTTATATCATGCCTCCTTATGTGATAAAGGAAGAGGATTTAAACGTACTAATAAGAGTTATACATCAATTCATAATGAAAATTTCTTAATGATTTAATTCTATTTGATCGTGACACTTTTCTTGGCAATATTTTTCAATCAAACTGATATCCATTTTTTTCAATTCTTCTAAATCAGATAGTTCTCCTTCAATAGCTTCTAGTTCTTTATGAACTTGTTTTGCTTTATTGGGATTATGTTTATCCCAATAGTGTATAGAATTTCGAAAGAAAAGATAAGCCACTTTATATTCATCTAACCTATGAAACAGCTGTCCAATCCAATATGCAATAAAACCTCTATTATTGAATCTGTCTGAATGTTCCTCCACATAACACAAAAGGTATGATCTACAATAACATTGTTTAGCTTTATCTCTATCACCTAGAATAAACAAACACCTCCCTATATTACCATAATAGTGGGCTGATAAAGATGACAATTCAACATTAGAATAGACAATTGCATCAAGTTCGCTTCCTCTTAGAAAATATGTTAGAGCTTCCTTTACCCTATTTTCCTCTTTTGAATCTCTTTTTGCTAGATTCAAAGTATGATCATCTGATTCAACACCAGCTTCTTTACTTATAGATGAGGCTTTTTCACCCCATTCTATCGCTTTTCCAAAGTCGTTTGAGTTCCAATAAAATCTGCACCACATTTTGCATAGAAGTATATAATCTTTCCCTTTCCCCTTAATTTCAGATTCATATTTATCAATAACTTTTCTTGCCAATTCAAAATCAGAAGTCTGACTTAATACATCTGCAAATTGTTCTAATTCATACTTAAAATACGGGGTTTCATTTTTAATGTGTTTTGAAAAATCAATTCTCGAAAATAGGAGCTTAGAAATTCTCACATATTCCTCTACATAACCGGCTGTTAATACTGATTCTTGAATTTCATACATGTAGATTAATGCATTTTCAAAGTCATTTTTATTAATTGCTAACTCCACTTTACTGAGCCAGTTTTCATAAAATGACAACTCTTCATTACCACTAATCCTCTCTTTCAAAAGAATTGTTATCTGATTATAGTAATCAATGATTATTGAAATGAACTTATTCCTCTCACCACTTGGATATTTACTTATTATAAAACTCTTTACTAAAGGGTGAAGCTCAATTTCTTCATGTCCATTTTCCCTTGTTTTTGATTCAATTAGATTTAATAGCTTCAAAGCTTTAAGTGACTTTGAAAATTTGTTCCAACTCATCTCACTCTGCATCATTCTGTAAATCGCACTTGTTTCCTCAGATCTAACCAATTCAGAAATACACCTTAATAATTTTTTTTGATTGTCATTTAATGTTAGCCACAGTTTGTCGATTATTTGATCAGAAAGAATCTTACTAATATTATCCTCGGAAAATTCAGTATGACTTTCAATGTCAGTGATAAATTTTTCTAATTTGTCAATTCCTCTTGTTGCCTGTGCAGCTAATAGGTGTAGCCAAAGAGGATGCCCTTTTGTTAAAAGAAATAAGTCTTTAAATAAATTATCTCTTTTGTGCTTTGATACTGGGATTTTGTACGCTTTCAACAAATCAATAGCACTTTCTCTCTTTAGGCCAATTAACCTCAATTGAAAAAAATTAACTTCAGCTTTTTTAATGAATGGCCTACAAGTAAAAACGAAACGGGATTTATGATTATAATTTAATGACTTGTCAATTAGAACCCTCAAGTCATCATTCGGCATAAAGTTTTCGTAATCTACATACGAGTCAATATTGTCAAATACAAATAAAATTTTCTTTGAAGAAATTGTGTCGAACAAAACATCAATCAGTTCATTGATTTCGATTTCCTTGGAGTCAAAGGAAATCTTCTTCTCCGAAAACCTTTCAATTATCTGAACAATCTTAGTTCTTAGTCTATAATTTTCCTCTTTGAAGTCTCTCCAGTCCCAAATCTGATATTTTCCAATTCGTTGGGACTCCTTTACATATTTAGATGCTAAGGCAGATTTACCTTGTCCACCAAAACCAGTTATGAAAACTACTTTAAACTCTGTTTCAAGTAGAAACTTCAACTCATCCTCTCTTCCTACCCATTTATTGATGTCTGGTGGAGTGTCACAAGAATCTTGCGTTATTCTAGAGATAGTCTCAGGTTTAATTAAACGTTCATTAAAGCTGTCTAAGAGATTTTTAACTTCCTTAACTATACTTATTAATGCTTCATCTTCATTTTGCGCTGATGAAACGAACCCCATATCTCTAGGTGCTCCCTGAAATGGTGACAAAACGCTTGACTCGAAATCACAAGCTCTGATGAATATTGGAATAATTAGGGCTTCATTATTCTGATGTCTCTTGATTGTTTTCTTTATTTCTATTTCATTTATATATTCTGATGCTAGAAAATCAGGACTTATAAGAAACAATATGATATCTGAATTTTCAAGATTTTTGGTTATGGTTTGATTCCATTTTTCCCCAATCAACACACTTCTATCATCCCATATTTTAATAAGTTCTTTTCTAACTAAACCACTGAAATGATTTACTAGCCTCTTCTTAATTTCCTCATCTTTATGAGAATATGAAATGAAAACTTTTTTTGGCATGGATCGATTTATTAATAAATAAATCTAACAGTTAAAATTTTTCTTCCAAAACGGTTTTTAGGTTTTTAAAAAGCCTTCAACAAAATCTCCACCTCCTCCTCCGTATTCATTGGCCCTACGCTTAATCGAAAGGTACCTGTTTGATGTGTACCTAGTGCTTCATGTGCCAGCGGTGCACATTGGAATCCCGCGCTCCCCAGGATTTCATGATCGCTCCACAGGGTTTCTTTCAGTTCACTGATGGAGAGAGAAGCACTTCTGATGGAGACTGCTGCTGTATATCTACCATAGGTCTGGCTACCAATCACCTCAATGCTCTCCATGGATGCAAGTCCGCTCCTTAATTGGGACACCAGCCTCTGTCGATGCGTTATTAGTTGATCCCATCCCTTGCTTTCCATCCATTTTATCCCGGCTGTCAAACCGGCTATGGTCATCATAGGTGCAGAGCCGGCATCACAGTACGTTGGAAAAGCGGATGATGTTTTTGATCCCGGAGTGATTTCACAAGCCGCACTTGGACATGCCATCGGGACTCGTTCGGATATGTATAAACCTCCGATTCCTTGCGTTCCATACGGCCCTTTATGTCCAGCAAAAACAAAAATATCGGGATCCAGATCAGCAATATCTATCGGAATAATACCTGCCGTTTGTGCTCCATCCAACAAGCAGAAAGCATCATATTGTTTGGATAGTCTTACAATATCTTCAAAAGGAAGAATCTCTCCACTCACATTGCTCGCCATGGAAATTGCCACCATGCGTGCTCCTTTCTTGAGTTCGTGTTCAAATAGCTCCAGATCAAACGGACTGTCTTCTCCCCGGGGAATAATCACTCCCTCCACTCCCCGCTCTTGCTGAAGTTTGTAAAACCATCGAGATAGCGCATGATGCTCCATCGTGCTTATAATTAAGCGATCTCCTGGTTGCCAGGCAAAATCACTAAAAGCTGTAGTCAGTGCCTGGGTACAGCTTTGAGTAAACAAAAACCTATCTGGATGTGAGATGCCAAAAAAGTTTGTGACTGTTTGGATTCCTTCTTCAAAAACAGCTAGCCACTGATCCGGAGGAAGTTCATTAAATCGGGCGATTGCTTGGTTTACCGATTCGGGTTTGGGCCAGGTGGTACCTGCATTGTTGAGGTAGATCATGTTAGCAAGTTTGAATCAAAAATCCGGGCTTTTCAAACGCCTCTATCTAAATCATACTCTGGAAATTGTGTAAATTCAGCATATTTAACCAAACCCATTCCGTCCATGCTTAAACTAAAATTGGTTTCAATCACCTGTATGCAAACCGATGAAACCGACAAAGATGAGATTTACCTAAAGGTGCACGACAAAAAAATCTGGCCAATAAAGCAAAAGTTTTATCCCATTGATACTGATGAAGAAGCCAGCATCGGACTCAGCTTCAATGTAACGCCCGGAAAAAGTACTATCGACCTATGGGAATACGACTTTATTGGAAGCAATGAAATCTTAGGGTCATTCATTTTTAAAATCGATCAGCCGGGCAGCTACTCGGAAATGATGAGCAACCTGAAAGGTGAGGCTTCTTACATCTTGAATTATGAAATAAGCTGATACCAAATGAAAAGAACCTTTCCCATTCTCCTTGAAATAGGGGCCCACTGTTACACTGAGTCATCCTGAGGCTCTCGAAGGATCGAAGTGTAATTGTATAACCAATGTCGTCTTCGACAGGCTCAGACTGACAATTTCAATCCAATCATGAAACGCATCCCTGCCTGCCAAAGGCAGGCTCACCACGCTCTCAAAAATGGCCTTAATATTTTCTGGAAATTTTCAAAAGAAATAGATCATCAAATGCCAATTATCAACTTTAAAAATCCTGTTTTCCATTGTCTAATTTTCGTGCTCTTCCTGTCTGTTTACTCCTGCAATAACACTGAAAATAAGTCAGAGGCTGAAAATCAGGACATCACCATTTCCGATCTCCCCGATCCTTTGGAAGCCGGATGGAATGGCGCATCCGTTTGTGAGGTTTTCGAAGAGAATGATGAGGTAAGAGTATTGAAGTGTACCTTCCCACCAGGTGTCGGCCATGAAAGACATTACCATGATCCACACATCGGATACACGATAGCTGGAGGCAGGTTCCGAATCACCGATTCCACGGGTACACGTGAGGTAGAGGTGCCCACAGGCAGCAAATTCTCCAAGGACAAAGTGAGTGTGCATGAGGTTCTGAACATAGGTGAAACAACCGCCGAATTTTTAATTATTGAAATGAAACAATGAAACGAATCACTGCCTGCGGCAGGCAGGCTCACCACCCTCTCACAAAAATGGCCGGAATACCTGCATGAATCACTACAAAAAAATAGAGCAGCAGACCCTAAACCTGCTATTTCTAATTAATCTTTAATCTCAATAATCCTCCCGGGCGTCCATGGAGCCTGATTTGCATCCAGCTCCGCATTGATGGCCGGCACGTCTTCATTCATAATCTGCTTCAAACTTGCAATCACAGGATCCAGGTATTTTTCAGCTATCTGCTTTACCTGCTTTGACGTACCGGTAGGATCGGAGAAACTGGAAGTGCCCGTGTAGATCGCCGTGTTTACTCGGTTACTTAATGAAGGAGCCTGGTCAATTTCCAACTGCTCCTTGATCGAATCTCCAAACATCGCAATTTGAATCTTCTCAAGCTTTTCTTCCAGCATATCCAGCTTTTCGTTCAAAGAAGCACTCTTCACAACTCGTGCAGCAGCCTGATAATACTTCAATGCCTCCTGTAATTGATTATATGTACTTCTCGCTCCATTGGCTGATTTAGATAACTTCATTAGCTGCTGGTGAAAGGCCAACATGGCAGCCGGATCAGAAATGGGAACCGTTTGATTATCCAGCGTTTTCACTTCAAAGGAAACCGGCTCCACCAGCTTTGTTACCTCTCCATTGATGCTTTTTGCCAACTCCACAGTATAAGTTCCAGGAAGTACCATAATGCCAGAAGAAAGGTTTTTCGTTGGATCCGCTAAGTTCGTTTTTACTTCATCTATCGCAGGATATTTCAAATCCCAGTGCACCCGGTTAATTCCATCTGATGCGCTGCTTCTTATTTCGTTTACGAATTCCCCATTCGCATCTTTTATAGTAAAAATTAAGAAGGGCTTTTCCTCGTCTTTCTCAGCCTGAAGTTGTTCATAGCTTGGATAATAAACGGTCTGTCCGTCTTTCCTTTTCTCGCCTTCCTCTTTTTCTCGTTTATCTTCAAGAGTTTCATATTTTTCTTTTAGATAGTAGGTAAATGCAGCCCCAAACGGAGGATTTTCACCGAGGTAATAAGTTTCTCCCTGAAATCCCTTTGGTCCTAACCAGGAGATGGTTTTACTCGCTGCAATAGGACTGTATGGCTCATACTGCAATGCTTCAGAAACAGAAAAAATATGTGCTTCTTTTTCCAGCAACTCATTCGACAATTCGCGCAGGGCTGAATAGTCATCCATGATATAAAAGCCTCTCCCAAAAGTCCCCAGCACCAAATCTTTTTCTCTCTCCTGAATATTAATATCACGAACCGCAATAGTTGGCAACCCTTTCGATAACTCTTTCCAGTATTTCCCCCCATCCAGGGTAGCGTAACAACCAAATTCAGTACCCACAAAAAGCAAGTTGGGCGCTTCCGGATCTTCTTCAATGGCATAAACCGATCCCCTTTCCGGAAGGTTGGCATTTATGGATGCCCAGCTGCTCCCCAGATTGGTACTCTTCAATAGGTAAGGCTTAAAATCTCCTCGTTTGTGATTATTGAAAGCTACATAAACGGTGTTCTTATCGTGTGCTGAAGCAATGATTTCATTGACATACGTCATATCAGGAACTCCCGGAAATGAGCTGTACTTCGTCCAGTTTTCACCCCCATCTGATGAGATGTGCACCAAGCCATCGTCTGTCCCTGCAAAAAGCAGGTTTTCATCCAATGATGACTCAGCGATCGCAACAATGTTCCCAAATGGTGTCGTGGATACGTTTTTAGCCACAGCATCCATTGGCCATACTTTGCCCATGACCTCCAATTTGTTTCGGTCCATTTGTCTGGTCAGGTCACCACTGACTTCTCTCCAGCTTTGACCTCTGTCATCACTTCGATGAACCCGATCTGATGCATAGTACAATCGTTTGTTATCGTGGTTGCTGATCAGCAAGGGAGCGTCCCAGTTCCAGTTGTAAGAGTAATCCCCATCCGGTGGCTGAGGCACAATGTTCTGGGTCTGTCCGGTCTTCCGGTCAAAACGCGACAGGTTGCCGTATTGCGACTGACTGTAAATAATATCCGGATTTTTAGGATCCACATGTGGCTCAAAACCATCACCTAATGTCGTCACAAACCAGTTTCGGTTGGTTATACCTGTGGTCTCCGTTGTTTGAGAAGGGCCTCCTATTGTAAAGTTGTCTTGCGTACCACCGTACACATAGTAAAACGGGTAATCTGTACTTACGCCTAGCTTATAAAACTGTGTCACCGGTAGGTTGGGGAAGAATCGCCA
The DNA here is from genome assembly GCF_040220215.1 of Ekhidna sp. Classification (GTDB taxonomy): domain Bacteria; phylum Bacteroidota; class Bacteroidia; order Cytophagales; family Cyclobacteriaceae; genus Ekhidna. Next base: position 534,471 of record NZ_JAVJTR010000025.1, on the reverse strand, counting down.
GGTTTTTCCTCGGTCCCAGGATTCATAAACACCACCATCATTTCCATTGAGCAGGTAATTATTGTTATTAGGGTCAATCCATAGCGCATGATTGTCGATGTGCTTATTTTTCTCACCCACATTCTCAAAGGTTTTTCCACCGTCTTCAGAAACACCGGCAAACGTGTTCATCACATACACAAGATCCACATCTACGGGATCAGCGATGACTTCCTGGTAGTAGTTCCCACTGCTAGAATAGTCACTGCGTCGCTCCCATGATTCCCCAAGATCCGTGGATCGATAAAATCCTCCTTTATCTTCTTGTGCCTCTACTACTGCATAGATCACATCCGGATTGGCAGGTGAGATGTCCAGTCCTATTCTACCTAAATCACCCCCGGGTAACCCCTTTGTGATCTTTCTAAAGTTCTTTCCTCCATCTGTCGATTTATAGACCGACGATTCTGGCCCACCACTGATGTAGGTGAAGACATGGCGTCTTCGTTGGTGTGCCACGGCATAAATGACGTTAGAGTTTCTGGGATCGAGATGTACCTCATGAATTCCGGTATGCTCGCTAATATCCAGAATCTTCTCCCAGTTTTCACCCCCATCGGTGGTCTTATACAGTCCCCGATCACCCCCTGCACTCCATACGGGTCCGGTGGCAGCCACATAGACTACATTAGAATTGGTTGGATCAATGGCAATCATTCCGATGTGCTCTGAATTTTTCAAGCCCTTATGCTCCCAGCTTTTTCCGCCATCCACGCTTTTGTATATGCCATCCCCATAGGAGACACTTCGCTGATTGTTGTTTTCACCGGTTCCAACCCATACCACATTGTGGTTATTTGGATCCATCTCTACCACGCCAATGGAGTAAGAGCCCTGGTCGTCAAAGATTGGGTCAAAGCTGAGTCCCCGGTTGGTTGTTTTCCATACTCCGCCTGCCGCAGTGCCCACATAAAATTCACTCGGATTGTCAGGGTTGACAGCAAAATCGGCTATTCGTCCGGAGGTAAAAGCCGGACCGATGGAACGGAAGGATAAACTGTTCCAAGCCACATCATAAACAGGAGGTTTCTTTTCTTGTTCTTTTTTCTGAGCGTGGACAGTGATGCCAGAAAAGGTTAGAATGAATAACAAGGCAGGGTAAAAAATTGATTTTCGTAACATAGGATATTTAGGTTAATCGGATAAAGAAAGGTAAGGAAAAACGGAGAAATTGATAGACGCGATTACACGAATGGCAATCACGAACGTCTTTTCTGATGGTAGTGATAACCGAGTTCATGGAATCTCATTAAATTAGGTCACTAACCGAAAAGAGATTCCGGTATTTCTGCACAACGCTGAAGAAACCTGTCTACCGCAGGCAGGCCGGAATGACGCACCGCCTATGAAACGCATCTTATCCACCCTCTCTCAGAAATGGCCAGAATACCTCCTGGAAATCCTAGTGATTACCATTGGTATTCTTGGTGCATTTGCATTGAATAATTGGAATGAGGATCGGAAAAGTCAACAGGAAGCGCAAGAACTCTACCAACAACTTCTACTTGACTATGAATCAAACTTAAAACAGCTAAATCAAAAGATTGAACTCCATCGAGCCTGCGTAAATTCTGGTTTTTTTGTCCTAAATGCCATGGATAAGCAACAAGCTAATCTGGATACGTTGTTAATACATATTTCGGTTCAGAGTATAGACGTCACATTCGACCCAATCAAAAATGATTTGAGCAACTCCGGCAAAATCAATTTGATATCGGATCAAGAACTTAACAGGCTAGTGTCCAACTGGAGCTCTGACCTTGCAGCATTAAGAGAAATGGAGTTGATGTGGCAAGGAAGAGTGTATGGTCAATTTCTAAGCTTACTTATGGAAATGGGGATTGAGCGTGATGTTCAAAGTAAATTCTGGGAAATTGAAAATATTCACACAGATTGGCTACTTGATCGAGAGGTTGTAGAGTTCCAACCAATGAAAAAATCCAGGACCCCTCCCAACGTCCATGAAATACTCGAGAACAAGCAACTTGAAAGTATAGTATCTCATGGAGTGGTGATGAATCAAGGGGCGATAGAACAAAGTTTGGCATTGAAAACGCGAATAGAGCGAACAATCTCTCTACTTAAAGAGAAAATAGAATCTTGAAACGCATCTTATCCACCCTCTCACAAAAGTGGCCTGAATATCTGCTCGAGATACTCATGATTGTCATAGGTATTAGAACGATTAGAAAATTAATAGCATGAAATTTGAAAAAATAGCCAACTCCATTGGGACAATAGGTTTAATCATTTCCCTGGTATTTCTCGGGTATGAGACCCATGTGAACACGCAGACCGTACGAGCAACATCCAATGATGTGATTAACAATACCAACATCGAGTTCATTCGGATGCTCGCAGAAAACGAAGAGCTTGGGAAGCTGTTTGAGGAAGCTTCGGAATCCTGGAATGAGCTAGACGAGACTGGCAAACGTACTTCCAACTACCTTTTTATTCAGTACTTCCGACAAAATGAAAACATGTTTTACCAGAACAGGATTGGTGTTTTTGATGATGACTTGTGGTTAAGCCATAAAGTCATCGTAACATCCTACTTTCATAAAAATGGTGTCCAGGAGTGGTGGGCAGTTCGAAGAGGTGCTTTCTCTGAGGATTTCAGAAATTTTCTGGAGGCATCCGATAAAAGTGCTGGCTTAAAAACAATTAAAGATCTGTAATTAATTTTATTTAATGTCTATGAAACGCATCCCTGCCTGCGGCAGGCAGGCTCACCACCGATAATATGAAAAGAATAATAAATACTCTCTCCCAAAAATGGCCTGAATACCTCTTAGAAATTCTGGTTATCACCATCGGTATTTTGGGGGCTTTTGCATTGAATAATTGGAATGAGAATAGAAAGACAAGAAAACAAGAAATAGAACTACTGACCAATCTTAGAAGCGACTTTGAAACACGCGTTGATGAGATAAAAACCATTCAGGAAGTAAGGTCAAACATCCTGCAAGTCATTGATACCCTCTATCTGAGAATTGAAAATAAAGAGTACGAGAATCGAGATAGCGAACTGGATAGTCTATTGAGCTACCTCTATATTTCATATCGTTTCAATAATGAATTTAGTAGTCTGGATATGCTCTTTAGTTCCGGAGGAATCGTTAATCTTTCGAATAGTGACCTCAAAGAAACTTTGATAAAATGGCCATGGCTGGTGGCCGAAATGCTGGAAGAGCAAGATCGCATTGAAAACCAAATGTCACTTACAACAGAAGTTCTTTCCGAGTACGTCCTGGCCAATAACCTCTACAAAAACTGGGCTTTCAGTAAAATTCATGGAAATCTATCTTCTGATTACTTTCCAAGTAATTATAAAGGACTTTTTACCGATCGGCGCTTCCTTGATGTGCTGGCACATCGAAAAGCGAACCTAGCTTTTAATGTAAGGGATGGAAAAGCAATCATTGAGCTGGGAAATAAGATTATCAAAACGATTGAACAAGAAATTTCAAATCAATGAAACGAATATTCCAAACCCTCTCCCAAAAATGGCCTGAATATCTCTTAGAAATTCTGGTGATAACCATTGGAATCCTGGGAGCTTTTACGCTAAACAACTGGAATGAAAATAGAAAGCAGAAAGCTGACGAACAAAGAATGCTATATGAAATTCTGGATAATTTAAAAGAAGACAGATCCCAACTATTAAATGCAGAAACGCAGTTAAGCAATTCAGTAAAAAGCATTTCTTACATGAGGAGTGGCGACTTACAAAACATGAATGAAGATACACTCTCCAAACATCTTGCACTTTTCATCAACTTCTACAAGTACTACCCAATTGATAATGCATATGAAACATTAAAAACCTCAAGCATTTCAATATCTAACAATGAGTTGAAAAACGATATTTCCAAGTATTATGAGTATACCCAAAATCGAACTCAATCGGGATTGTTGGATGTCGAAAGTCAATTTAATGTTCATTTAATTCCCTTCGTTCGGACTTACATTAAAAACTTCGAATGGCTCACAAAAGCCCAACCTAAAGAAAGAAGTGATGAATTCTTTACCGCACTTCAAACAGAGCTTATTGGCGCCAAGGACAACAATACACAAACCCTTGCCGCACTCAGGAGGTTTCTTGAGAATAATCGTGAGTTGCAAGAAAAAATAGAAACAGAGCTGAATCAATGAAACGAATCTTCATCACACTAAAGGAAAAATGGCCAGAGTATCTTCTCGAAATTCTGGTGATTACGATTGGTATTCTCGGCGCTTTTGCGTTGAACAATTGGAATGAGAACCGGAAAGAAGCACAACTTGAACGGCAATTCCTTGAACGACTCAGTGATGACCTGACCAAGGATATCGAGGAAATAGATGTTTCATTGAAATCGGTGATAGCCAGAAAGGAATGTACGGAGTTTTTGATGAAGGTTGTAGAAAATCCAATGTTGTTGGAAGAAAACCCACATTACTTCATCACTTCCATAGAATATGCCGGGTACACCAATAAGCCCAGTATATCCGATCACACATTCGAGGAAATAAAATCAAGCGGACGATTGTCTGCTATCTCCAACATTGAGATTCGAAATGCACTTGCTGTCTATTATGACGAAATCGAAAACCGTAAACAGTATGATTTCATCAGTCAGGACATACAGCTACAGTATTTAAACAAAAGGTATGGAATTCTTTCTCCGGAGCAACAAATCGCAGTTGGTAGTTTCTCATTTGAAACAGATTTCACCCTGGAAGACGCGCTACCAGTTTATGATCGTATGATTGGGAACAAAGCTTTCGTTGCATGGCTCCCGGCAATCGCTCAATCTCAAACGCGAAGTATTCAGGTCTTCAGAGCTTTACATAAAAGAGCATCGGAGTTGAAGTCTCAGGTAGATGAGGAATTAGACAAATAGTAATTTCCTGATTATCTTAAGCTAACCAACCTAACCGCCGATGAAATACCTGCTTGCTTGCTGCTTGTTGTTTACGCTCATGCTTTCTGCTTATTCCCAGAAGGAAATCGAATTTAAACGACATTCCTATTCGGAGTTTCTTCAGATGATTCAGCAGGAAAAGGATACACTTTTTGAGTATTCGGATGCGATCATTGAATTTAATCCGAAAACCGATCAACGATTTAAGATCTTTTATAAATCCAAAGATTCGGTATGGACAAAGCAGCCGGTTGATACGATCCGGATCGATAAGTATGTGATGCTTGAAAATGTACATTTCGACCATACCTTGACAATGGACAGCCTGAACGGAGAACTCGTCAATGCTTTAGGCGGGGTTTGGTACAAATGCCGGTTTGACGGCATGATGGATATTCAACAATCTGTCTCCCTTCGTATCTACAATTCGGCCATTAATAACCATTTCAGGGTAATTACAAGGGACTTTAAGATGCCTGAGCCATTAAGGCTGGAACTGACAGAACCACGATTGGAATTTCGAAACAATAGGGTGGGAAAAGATTTCAATGTTTTTTCCGGATGGGTGGAAAAGGATAATAGAAGCAGGGTCAATGTCGAATCTAACGAAATTCATATTGAAGATCATAAAGGGAATTATGCTTTTAGTATTTGGGTGGAAAACTGCTTTCGGATCTCTATCACTGACAATACGGTATGGAGTATTGCCCCTAATGACGTTTCAATTCAAAGTGCGCAATGGGCTAGCATTCAGAACAACCGCTTTTTAAGTTATGTGATGGTTGATCTGAGCGAATTTTATGGGCTGGAAAGGATTCAGTTTACCCGTAATTCATTCGACAATTTCATGCGGTTCAATCTGACCCTTGACATTCCGCCATCTGCATTTATAGATTGGAGTCAATTGAAGGGACGGATGATTTCTACGAATGGTTTTGGTCCATACATAAATGCTCTGGAGGCGAAAGATCAGGCCTATGTACAGGCTAACATATACAAAAAGGTCTTTTTGCAACAATATTATGATTCGGTCCGCATTGTAAATGCTGATGCATTTTTAGGCGAGATGTCCATCAGGGGAAGGTTGCGTGAGCACTTCAAAGCCAAATACGATACAGAACAGGCCAATGCAGTTTTCATTGATCTCAAAGATCTTGAAACGAAGAGACTGGCCTATCTCTATGGACAAAACCCCACTTTCAAAACGTATTTCAAATGGAAGATCAATCAGTTCCTAAAGCTCTTTGTAGACTATGGAACCGAGCCAGCAAAAGCCATCGTCTTTGCCGTTTACGTCATAGCCTTCTTTGCGCTCATCTACCTCTTCTTCCCCAACTCATGGGATAGTCATGGCCGCACACGCATCATGGATAGGTATCGGTTTTTCCTGAAATACCTGAACCGAAACGAAGGAGCTAGTGAGGTGTATCAGGAAGAAAAAGAAAAAGAGCTCATGCCTTTTCATGAATTCAGAGAAGTCTTGGAAAGAGAAGGCAAAACAGCGCCTAAGTTTTTCTATGCCACCGCTTTGCCGCTGTACAAATGGTCAGTTTCCGGCTCACGGCTCTCAGGGTGGTTTTTATCCAAAATTGATGTGCTCAATGGCAAGTGGAGTGAAGTGCCTGAAAAAGGAAGATTCTTTAAATCTGTATTAGTCATCGGAGCTTTCATCATTGCCCTGCTCTACGACCTCTTCATCAAAGTCCTCAATGCCGTAATGCTCTCCATTAATACCTTCACTACATTAGGTTTTGGAGAGATCCCGATCAAGGGACTGCCCAGGTATCTGGCGATTATTCAAGGGTTTATCGGGTGGTTTATGCTGACAATTTTTAGTGTGAGTTTGATTAGTCAGTTGCTTAATTAGTCTGAAACGCTGATGACCGGATTAGGGGATAAACGCGGATTTTAACCCTATCTGAATCGGTGTAATCCCATAATCTGCCAAATCTGTGGTTCAGACATGGTATTGCCCTTTTCCCCATTTTCCGGTAATTTCAAGACACTAACCTGATCACTATGAGAGTTACCGCCTTGCTCGCATTGCTGTCACTGGGACTTGTGTGCCATGCCCAGGACGAAGAATATCGCATTATCCCATCCCTGACCGACTGGATTGAGGAAATTAACAACTGGCCCGATTCGATTTATCAAGTTGAAAACATCAAGGTCATTATTGATGGCGAGAAAGACTCACTGATAGCTGAAAATTATTTGGTATCCCATGATACGGTTGAAGCAATAGCTGCAACAGTTTATAAACCTTTAGAAATCAACGGGTTGAAAATTGATAATGCCTCTGGTAGTCATAATGGGAGTTATCTAACAGGCAACTATAGACTAAAGAACATTAGATTTAAAAAGAGGTTCAGGATTCAGAATTACCAAAGTCTTGTCCTGCACGCCTACAATCTGGTTTTTGAGAAACGTGTTGGTATTCAGAATCAGAAAAGGTCCTCTTATTTCAATTTCATTTCCTGCCACTTCAAATCCTGGGTTGGCTTCTTTGACATACAGGATGAAATATATGTGACAATTAAGGACTCTAAGATCAACGAACATATTCAATTTACCCGAACCCCTAGTTTGCCTGGATTGATTGTGGAAAATAGTGATATATATCGGGCCGGCTTGGGCTGGAGTAAGTTCTCTCAGTTGCACATAAGAGATTCCAGGCTATCCGAAATATCTCTGCAAAACTCACTGTTTGATGCGTCCGTTCATTTGGTAAGGAATCAGATAGATTCGATAGAAGTTTCTGGTGCTCAATTTCCATCAAATAATACCTACATACCCTTTGATCAGGTGAGCGGAAAACTGTTTGTTCTCCCTATTTCGATGGCAAATCCGAACAGAAAAAAATATTTCGCAACGGACAGCATGGATTTTGCGCTTAGCGAAGTATATGACAACTTAATCGCTTCCTATAAACTCTTACTGAGTGGTTATCAGGACCGAGGAGATCGTCAGAGCTATGGCGCTTGCTTTGTAGAAATGAAGAATCTTGAAACCCGGCACCTTGCCCATCAATATGAAAACAATCCAACTTTCAAAGGCTTTTTCACCTGGAAGATCAATCAGTTTCTGAAGGTCTTTTCTGCTTATGGAACAGAGCCTGCCAGAGCGATCATTTTTTCTTTCTATGTTATCATCTTCTTCGCATTCATCTACCTCTTCTTCCCCAACTCCTGGGACGCCCATGGCCGAACCCGCATCATGGACCGGTATCGTTTCTTCCTGAAATACCTAAATCGAAACGAAGGAGCCAGTGAGGTCTATCAAGAGGAAAAGCAAAAAGAATTACTTCCCTTTCATGAGTTTAGAGATTACCTGGAGCAGCAAGGTAAGACCGCTCCGAAATTCTTCTATGCCACAGCTCTTCCGCTTTACAAATGGTCGGTCTCAGGATCACAACTCTCAGAGTGGTTTCTCTCTAAGATTGATGTCCTCAACGGTAAATGGAGCGAGTTGCCGGAGAAAGGTAGGTTCTTTAAATCAGCACTGGTCATAGGCGCATTTATCATCGCCCTGATCTACGATCTCTTCATAAAAGTTCTAAATGCGGTCATGCTCTCCATAAACACCTTCACTACACTCGGTTTTGGTGAGATTCCGATTAAGGGACTGCCTAGATATCTAGCAATTATTCAAGGGTTTATCGGGTGGTTTATGTTGACGATTTTTAGTGTGAGTTTGATTAGTCAGTTGCTTAATTAGTCTGAAACACTGATGACACGGATTTGACGATAAACGCTGATTTTAACCTCATCTGAATCCGCGCAATCCCATAATCTGCATAATCCGTGGTTCAGACATCAATTGCCCTTTTCCCTATTTTCTGGTAAATTCAAGACACTAACCTGATCACCATGCGCCATTCCGTCCATCTTCTTGTATTCTTCATATTTAGCTTCTCGGCTTACTGTCAGGATGGGGATGAAATCACATACGCCACCTATTCCTATCATGAACTTTTCGAAATGATCCAAGGTGAAACAGACTCGGTTTTTCGATTAGAGAATGCGCTTATAAAAGTAAATAAAAAGACTGATCGTGATTTTGCCATGATAAGCGTGGTTGGTCGAAAGGAGGAGCCGATACGAGAAGATACGCTGATTATCGATATTCCCATTGTGTTGGATAATGTTCACTTTGAAAATCAGGTTTTTCGCCAACAGGGTGATACCATATTTGGTGTGATAAATCGGATCTGGTTTAAAAGAAAAGTAGAATTGTTAAATATGGCAGCCATTCAAATCGATGGTTGTCGTTTTGAAGACTTGTTCAAGATTCGAATGGGTGGTTTTAGTTGCCAGAATGTTCCAGAAATTGAAAAGAAACACAAGATTAGAGATTACATCCGCCTCAACAATTCCTCATTTCGGAATGGCACCAACTTCTTCGTGAATTGCAATTTTCAGGACGGAGACCTGGAAACTAACGTATATATTTTTGGAAATGATTTCTACCCCAATAATAAAACTAATATCGGCTTAGAACTGAATACTTATGAGTTCGGTAAGTTGTATCTAATACAAAATACATTTCATTCAAATTCTTTCGTTGAAATTAAAACCACAGGAGCGTCTCTCATGCTCTTCAAGAATAATTTCAATGAGTCTGTTGTATTAATCCTCGATTCAAGCGACAGAGGCATACCAGATATCAGGCAAAATGTATTTAAGAATACGGTTTTTCTACACCCACCTAAAAGTGCTGATGCAGAACTAAACCTATCTCAATTTCAAGGAAAAATGCTTCCAGCTATGGCTTGGTTGTTTTATCTCAATGATACGCATGAAGATATGCACCGCGATGATGAAGTTTATGTGAAGCTGATGATGGACTCTACAAAGTTGGCCGGATTCCTGGATCATTATCTTTTTGAAAATGAAAACTATTATATCGATCAGGCAAGAGATCTGGGAAGATTCTACAGCTATTTTAAGGGCAATCACAACACCCAAGATGCTAACAAGATATTTATTGAATTAAAAGATTTGGAGACTCGGAAATTGGCACTTCTGTACGAACAAAACCCAAATTTCGACACGTTCTTCCAGTGGAAGATCAATCAATTCTTGAAAGTCTTTTCAGATTATGGCACTAAGCCATCTAAAGCCATCGTCTTTGCAGTTTATGTCATTGCTTTCTTCGCCGCGATTTACCTGTTCTTCCCTAACTCCTGGGATGCTCACGGGCGTACTCGTATTATGGATCGGTATCGATTTTTCCTGAAATATCTGAATCGAAACGAAGGAGCCAGTGAGGTGTATCAGGAAGAAAAAGAAAAAGAATTACTTCCCTTTCATGAGTTTAGAGATTACCTGGAGCAGCAAGGCAAGACCGCTCCGAGGTTCTTCTATGCAACAGCTCTTCCGCTATATAAATGGTCTGTTTCAGGCTCTCGACTTTCGGGTTGGTTTCTGTCCAAGATCGATGTGCTCAACGGTAAGTGGAGCGAAGTACCGGAGAAAGGTCGGTTCTTTAAATCAGCACTGGTTATCGGCGCATTTATCATCGCCCTGATCTACGACCTCTTCATCAAAGTCCTCAATGCCGTCATGCTCTCCATCAACACCTTCACCACGCTTGGTTTCGGAGAGATCCCGATCAAGGGTTTACCAAGGTATCTGGCGATTGTTCAGGGGTTTATTGGGTGGTTTATGCTGACGATTTTCAGTGTGAGTTTAATCAGTCAGCTGCTCAACTAGTCTGAAACAATGATGACACGGATTAGCGGATATCCGCTGATTTCAACCCTATCTGAATCCGTGTAATCCCATAATCTGCCAAATCTGTGGTTCAGACATGGTATTGCCCTTCTCCCTATTTTCAGGTAATTTCAAGACACTAACCTGATCACATGAGAATAACCGCCTTGCTTGCATTGCTGTCACTGGGACTTGTATGCCACGCCCAGGACGAAGAATATCGCGTTATCCCGTCCCTGACCGACTGGATTGAGGAGATTCAGAATACACCAGACAGTATCTACCGAGCGAACTACATCGAAATCCGTATAGATTTTGAAAAGGATGCTGAACTGATTTCCTATAAAGAGAATCAAAATGCATCTGATAGAGGAGGTAAAGATCGCGCGGATTTGCTGACAATTGATAAGCACCTGGTGCTCAATCGAATTCGCTTCAGGTCTCATGATAATCCCTCTTTTTCGAATGGGACACTTTTAAGAAATCTTCGGTTTTCCAAATCTCTGATAATCTATAATCTGGAGAACCACCGGTTTGGATTTGATAATTGTGTTTTTGATGAGTTGCTTCAGATTCGAGTCATTGAAACACGGTTTTTTTTCGTTTTCGTGGAGTGTACTTTTAATTCTTTTGTGAACATCAATAACCCAAGAGCACCGACTCCTTTCATATTCGATGAATGCATTTCAAGGGGTACCATTCAAATTTCTTCAGATTCTGAAAATCCTTCGCTGTTTTTTATCAAAAGCCGAATGAAATTCGTTGTGCTGGGAGAAACCTCCGTTTTCAAGCAAATTTCCATTGACAGCACGGAATTCGAAGTAGGTTTATCATTGGCCAAAATGACCATTTCTAATTCCTTTTTTATGCAGGGAGTTTCTCTGAAGTACCTGGACGTAACCAACACCCAATTCCCAAATGAAAGCACATATATCCCGTTCGATTCATTGAAAAATAAGCTTTGCTTAGAATTAGCCAGTGCATATTCCTCAGACGGTGACAGTTTAAGGTTTACGCCGATTAAAGGGGAGAGCAATGAGGAGTTGAAGAATTTTTCATGGATGGACCAGCTGACGGGTTCCTATACCAAGCTCCTTAATATTTATAAATCCCGAGGTGAAATGCGCTCGTACAATGCTGCTTATATCGAAATGCGGGATAAACAGACCGCACAGTCCAAACTTATTTATGCGGATAATCCGAATTTCCAGAATTACTTCGACTGGCAAATCAATCGCTTCACTCGGGCATTCAGTGATTATGGCACCCGGCCGGCCAAGGCCATTTTCATCTTCTTTCAGGTGGTGCTGGCATTCAGTGTTTTCTATTTCTTTTTCCCGAGTACCTGGAACGCAACCGACAACCGCAAGCTCATGAAGCGACTTAGGTACCTGGGCAGCTACTTTACGTCCAGAGACGGCCTGGCAGATTTATTTGAAAAAGAAACCAAGGACGAATTCAAGGATTACGAGGAGTTTCATGCGTTCATCAGCAGCAGTGAAAAACGTCTGCCGGTTTACTTTCAGTGGTTGAGTAAACCCCTGTATCAGTTCTCGGTTTCCCGCTTCAATTTTACGCGTGGCGTGCTTCGAAGGACAGAAATTTTAAACGGTGAATGGGCAGAGCTGCCTGCAGGAAAGAAAGCACTGACGAGTTTCGTCATAGGTCTTTACCTCATGTTTTATTTGGTATGGATCTTTCTGGTCAGATGCCTCAATGCCATCACGCTGAGTTTGAATGCCTTTTCCACCCTGGGATTCGGTGAAATTCCTACCAGAGGGTTGGCCAGGTACGTAGCGATTGTTCAGGGATTTGTCGGGTGGTTTCTGCTCAGTATTTTCTTGGTGAGTTTAATTGGACAAATATTGAATTGATCAAAAATTTACGATATTGAAATTAAAACTAACCCATCATGAAACTTACACGCTTAATTATTCTTGCGCTTGTCTGCGCGTGTTCTGGCAAATCAGAGCAATCCAATGACCTGACTCTCAATGACACCATACAAACAGCCAGCGGGCTTCAGTACTATTACCTGAAAAAAGGGGATGGTCGTGAAGTTGAAAAAGGTGCTAAGCTGGACACCAAATTAAGCCTCATGGTAGACGACAGTGTGGTCTGGACGTCCTATTCAGACGAAGACTCATTGTTCTCGTTCATCATCGGAGTAGATGGTGTGATCAAAGGATTTGAGGAAATGGCCTACATAATGCGCGAAGGTGATAATGTAGTAGCCATTCTGCCCGACTCACTGGCCTACGGAGATGAAGGTGCCGGTGATGTGATACCCCCGAATGCCACGCTGGTATATGACCGATACGAATTAGTGAGCGTTTCCGAGCCTAAGAAAATGTTGAGTGATACCCTCTATCCCATTTTTGAAAATGGCACAGCTGAGGACATGATTGAGGGCTATCGAAATATGGTAAACTCAGGGTTGAGTGAACAATATCATATGAGCTCCAAAAGAAGTCTTTATCAGTTGATTACTGCAAGTGAGCGATATAAAGAACTGGAGCAAATCGCTATTGCTTTTGAAGAAATGGCCACATCTAAGGGTGAAAAGCAGGGAGACTGGTACAATCAGTTGGTGGCTATCCTCCAACAAGGTGATACTGCCAGAGCCATCTCACGTGTGAAGGAGGTTATAAACATGGATCCTGAGGAGGAGTATTGGAAAACCATGCTTGAAGGTCTGGAAAACCCTTCTAAATGAAACGCATATTCATTAAGCTGAAATAAAATGGTCTCACAATTCCCCTCCTTGGAGGGGATTAAGGGGTGGGTAATTAATCCCAAGAAAGTCATTGCCAACCATCATGCGAAAAATAATCCCATATAACCCTCGACTAGTTCCTCTAGCTAAAAAACTCAGAATGGACATGACTTTTTCTGAGGTATTACTTTGGAATGTACTGAAGCAGAAGCAATTAGGCTTTCGATTTAGTCGTCAAATTCCAATTGACGAATATATTGTGGATTTTTATTGTAAAGATTTAATGCTGGCAATTGAAATCGATGGAGAAAGTCATTATCACGATGATCAGCCGGCAAAGGATTTGGTACGCCAGAAAAGACTTGAGTCTATAGGTGTTAATTTTTTACGATTTGACGATATTGACATTAAAAGAAATATAAACTGGGTTTTGGAACAGATTATTTATTGGATAGCTGATAACAAACCCACCCCTAACCCCTCCAGGGAGGGGAATTAATTACTCCTGATGAAACGCATCCTAACCACCCTCGCTCAGAAATGGCCGGAATACCTCCTCGAAATCCTGGTTATCACCATTGGTATTCTTGGTGCTTTTGCCTTGAATAATTGAAATGAAAACAGAAAAGACAGATCAAGAGAGGCGAATATTCTTAATCGACTTTATAATGAAATATTAAACGACAGTTTGGATCTGGTCAGGAAGATTCAGTTAAACGACGGGCACGCAGCTCGAGCCGAATACCTACTTGATAATTTGGATAACCCAACACCAAATATGGACTCTGTAATCAGCTGCGTTTTCTTCAATGGTAGATTCTTATGGTTCGAAAGTAACTCACCTACTTACGATGAAGTGGTTTCTTCCGGGCAGCTAGGGATTATCCAAAGTGATTCTCTCAAAAATAGTATGAGTGCTTACTGTGGAAGACTTGAAGGGTTAAAAAACTTCCTTTTTTATGAAAGTCGGGAAATAAAGGCCAAATACAATGAGCATAAAAATCAATATTTTGATGCTTCCATAATGACTGAATATTGGAAGGTAAGAAGCGATTGGGTTTCGGCAGATTCTTTATCCGGTTATCATATAGACTGGGAGGGATTTCGGTCGGATCCTGAGACATCAGTCCACCTTAGAAATTCAAAAGGAGTGAATAAGGAATTGGCGCACTTATACCAAAATAGTTATATGTTTTACCTAAAGAATCTCCTTACTGCACTAAGGAATGAGTTAGACATGAAATGAAAAGAATACTAACCACCCTCTCCCAAAAATGGCCATCCAAAGTAATGTCATTCCTGATGGAGCGTAGTGGAATTCAGGAATCTCATTAAATTAGATCACTAACCAAAAGTGAGATTCCGATATTTCTTCGTAAAACTTCGAAAACCGGAATGACGCACTGCCCATGAAACGCATATTCACCACCCTAAAAGAAAAATGGCCAGAATACCTCCTCGAGATATTGGTGATTACCATCGGTATTCTTGGAGCTTTTGCCTTGAATAATTGGAATGAAACGCGTAAGGAAAATGAATACAAAATTGGACTTCTGACTGAACTTAAAACCTCTATACAAACAGGTGTCTCACATACCAATTGGATCATTAATCAAACTGAAAATAGAATCAATGATGTAGGTTTTTTATTGGAAATGATTGAAAAAGACAAGCGAATGGATGACTCTACAACCTACCGTCTTGCCAATGCTTTTGGATGGTTAAAAGTGATTCTTTTTCGCAATGCCTATGAGAACACCAAAACCTATGGATTGCATAACCTGAATAATCCAGAATTGCAGGAGAAACTAACATTTGTGTACGAAATACAGGTGGAGCTACTGGCTACTTTTGAGAATAGGCAGCATGCTTTTCACAATGAACATGTCGTACCTTTTTTAATTGAACATTTTGAATCCTCCGAGGAGATATCAGAGGAGGGGAGTCGTTTGATTCCAAGAGATTTTGAACAGTTAAAACGAACACCTGAAGTTGTGCACTTTCTAAAAACAAACCAAGGTAACAGAAGACATGAACTTTCATATTTTAAGGCCATGAATCGGTCGTTGAAACACCTTGAAGAATTATTGATACAAGAAATTGACCAATGAAACGCATCCCTGCCTGCGGCAGGCAGGCTCACCACTGATAATATGAAAAGAATAAAAAATACCCTCTCTCAAAAATGGCCCGAATACCTCCTGGAAATCCTGGTGATTACCATTGGTATTTTAGGTGCTTTTGCTTTGAACAACTGGAATGAATCCCGAAAAGAGGAGATTAAGACCCAAAAGCTTACCGAGTTCCTCTATGAAGAACTGAAGGAGGCCGAAAGATTCGCCGAACTTAATTTGAATATGAATCAAGAGCATATCGAATTCTATAGGCAATTATTGGATAATTGGAATCGGCTAACCTACGATAGTGCAGAAGCATACAAGAAAAACAACTTTGTTTCTCTTTCCATATATATGTTCACCTATTCGCAGTTTTTCGATTTGAAGGATGACATCTATCGTTCCATGATCAATGAAGGTTCTTTAGGTTTAATAAAGAATAAGAAACTGTTAGTTAACCTTTCGAGGATATACAATTATTTCCCTCCGCGCATAGACCAGATCATCGAACAAGAATACGACCTGAGTCATGAGATCAATAGGCATATATCTTACCAGTACCAGGCCGTTTTTCTTGACAACCCCGTAGACTCGACGGATTGGAGTGTAGCTATGTACCAGGATTTTTTTGAACTAGCCCAAAAAGATGGGGCCTTAAAATATAAAATTCAAGAACGCCAGCGATTGGCTGTAACCCGAGACTACCTGATGGGGTTGGCTATCAGAAACATTAAAGAGTCGCTGGAAATCCTAGAAAAAAGAAACTAATGAAACGCATATTTACCACCCTCTCCCAAAAATGGCCCGAGTATCTCCTTGAAATTCTGGTGATTACCATAGGTATTCTTGGGGCTTTTGCCTTGAACAACTGGAATGAAGCTTCAAAGGCAAGAAAAACCGAGCATGAGCTCCTCGTCGCAATGCATCACGATTTAGGTGAAAATGTAGATCAGATGAAACGAGTCATTGCTTTTGATTCCACGATCTATGCAAGACTAAATGTTTTAATAGAAATTCTGGATTCAGAAGAGTCTGTATACCACGACAGTTTGAAGGTATATTTTGGATATTCGAATCGATCAGCAAGCTTTGATCCACAGCGCTTGGCCTACGAATCTATTAAGTCGATGGGTTTCAATGTAATTTCAGACCTGGAGGTTAGGAATAAGGTTATTGAGTTATACGACCAGTACTACGGCCATTTCAAAGCTGCCGGAGAACATCAAAATGCGATGTACATTGAGTCGAGCAGAATTTATTTCAAACACCTAAGAGGAGGAGTAACACCCCTTGAAAAAATTCCCAATGATTTTGAATTACTGAAAGGTAATGATGAGTTCAAGAATGTGATAACCACTTTGGCTGCAGACATGAATTCAATCATCTCCTTGCATAATTTAATTCTTCAGAAGACAATTGAGACCCGGGATCTCCTGTCCGCTAAAATCAATATCAATTCGAAATAAGATGAAAAGAATCTTTACCACCCTCGCCCAAAAATGGCCGGAATATACACTCGAAATTTTAGTGATTACTATTAGTATTTGGGGTGCTTTTGCTTTGAATAATTGGGGAGATAAAAACGCCCGAAAAAAGGAAGAACTGGAAATTCTGAAGGGTTGTAAAGCGGAATTAACGAAAGACCTTTTGGAAATTCAATTCAACATGAGCGAATTGAATCAAAGCCTAAGATCGCTTGATATTATACTAACCGCTTTTGAACAGAATCTTCCCTATCATGACTCCTTGGCTTCCTATTTTAACTACACACTCCTCCCGATGCATTTTGTTCATTCTACAAGTACCTTCGAAACGTTGAAGTCAAAGGGCCTGGATATCATTAGTAATGATTCAGTGAGGTCTCAATTAATTAACCTCTATGATTCCCAGTACGAGTTCTTCATTCAGGGCGAAACAGAAGAACTGGAACACATCCACTATAACTTGAGGCATCTAATTCCCGACCGATTCGAATCCAGTTGGAACTTTCAGGGAGATTCATTTCAGGGAGAGATGATTCCCATAGATTTTGAAGCCCTGAAAAAAGACACAAAATACCTGTACTTTATTAAAACACAGCGCAATCGCACAAACTCATATATAGAATTCTTCTATACAAATCTTAATAATTCTGTAAAATCAATGATCCATGCATTGAATCAAGAACTAAACCGGATTGATCGATGAAAAGAATATCCCAGAGTCATCAGAGACCCTCGAAGGATCGAAGGGTGACGAATTGTCCAATGTCGTCTTCGACAAGCTCAGACTGACAAAAATAATTTTACAATGAAACGCATCCCTGCCTGCAGCTGGCAGGCTCACCGCCAATAAAATGAAAAGAATAGTTCAAACCCTCTCCCAAAAATGGCCGGAATACATCCTTGAGATTCTGGTAATCACCATAGGTATTCTCGGCGCTTTTATGCTTAACACCTGGAATGAAAATAGAAAGCTTGAAAATACGGCCGAAGTACACAAACAAGTCCTGATTCAGGACATGAAAGCGGACCTGGTTGATCTAAAAGAGTTGAATGACCAAATGGATGCTAACATTAACTCCTGCATCCGTCTGTTTCGCCAGTTTAAAACACTGGAACCGATTGATTCGAACACAAGCAACTACATCGTCTCACTCATACTTGAGTACAATTTTTCTCCCAACAAAACGGGATTTAATGCCCTTGATAATTCCGGCGGTCTCACACTTTTTGAAAATGAATTGCAGCAAAAAATCCGAGAATATTACTCACTGACGGAGAAAATCATCGCCAGAGAAAATATTTCCAACAACTTCATACGCGATAAATATGAGCCCTTGATTTTTGATAAATACGCCTACTTATGGAGCCAATCCAATACCTTCAGCTTTTCCAGTGAGCAATACAAAGATGACCCCAGACCCGCCCCTGAAATCGACACAAAATCCTTACTTTCAGACCGGACACTTGAGACATTAATCATCGCACGTCAATATCAGTCTGACACACAAAAAAGCCTGTATAAGGAGGGCATAGCGTCGATCAACCAAATGCTGGAACAACTTGAACAGCATCGATTTTAATACCCACTAAAAACAGAAGAAGAAGTTAAGGGTATGGATGTAAAGATTCCTCACTTCGTTCGGAATGACAGGTTTCATTCATTATCTTCAATCGATTAAATCCACCAATCGCCTAATCATCAAATCGTAACATGCTCTTCCTCCTCCGCAAAATCCGCCGAAAACTACTCTCAAAAAAAAATAAGGTAACCAGTTACCTGCTCTATGCCATTGGAGAGATCTTTCTTGTTGTCATTGGAATTTTGATCGCGGTTAGCATCAACAATTTAAATGAACGAATTAAGGGCAGGGAATTAGAATTGAAGTACCTAAAAAACATTAAACTAGATCTTGAAAAAGACATTAAATTGCTCAGATCAGTCGTGGATTTCAGAAAGGAAAAATTGAAAGCTTGTGAAGTCATTCTGCAGCAAATGCGAAAAGAAAAAGAAGCTGACTTGTCTGACTTGAGCAAAAGCGTACGGGTAATGATTTTTGAGTGGCAATTTGTGCCTGTGAACACCACTTTTATGGAATTGTCTAGCTCAGGAAACCTGAACATCATATCGAATGATTCAACAAAGGTACTTCTTCTGGAGCTTCAGAATTTGTACAATGAAAATGATGGTAGTGTAGCACATGAAACGTTTGATTATAGAGAATACATCTCAAAGCCGATGCTTCAGGAAGTAAATTTAGATCTGTTAAGGCCTATCTATGATGGGGATATGACGGTCGAGGAAGCCGGGTTAACTACAGATGATTTTCATAATTTGATGCAGAGTACTGCTTACCGAAACGGTGTTGGTATCATCAAAGCAATGTCCATGAAGTTCATAGAAAGATACCAAGAGATTCAGTTAAAATCAGAGGAGGTTATATCATTGATTAATCGTGAAATTGAAATAAGATAATGCTCTTCCTGCTCCGCCAAATCCGCCGAAAGCTTATGGAAAAAAATAAAGTCACTACCTACCTGCTCTATGCCATAGGAGAGATTTTTCTTGTGGTGATTGGAATCTTGATTGCAGTGAGTATCAATAATTGGAATCAAAGGAGAATCAACATGGAAAAAGAGCAGGTCTTCATGTCTCGAATAAAAGAAGAATCTCAATGGAATGTAGAGGCCTTGGATGCCCAAATTGAGGAATATCAAGAGCATTCAAAAAAATTAGATTCTATTGCATATCTGTTGTCTGAAGGTTTCCCTCAAGATGAAGAACTGGAGATCCCTTTCGCACCCTATTTTATAGGAGGATGGATGCTAAAAAATTCGGCCTACACTGAGTTGGTATCTTCTGGAGCAATGAGCATTATAAATGATGTAAAGCTGAGAGAAATGCTAGATGAAGCAGCTAGCATGCAGATCATTGCGGCTCAGGCACTTGAATACTGGAGAAGCATGTCCGTAGAGGATGTAAGCGTCTTTCGACCCTATCTGATTGATCGAGAGACCAGAGACAGTGACGAGTTTCTGACCTTGGATTACCATCGTATGAGAGAAGATCCAGAAGCTATCGCAAGCCTGCAATTTTGGAGTAATGCCAATCACAAGTTTGCTATAGGCATTGACGAGTTCAAAGATCATTACGAGCGCATTCGTGATCGAATTGGTTGTTTGGAATTGAAAACCTGTATTGACTGACACATGCTCTAACCCCTCTCTAATATTAGAGAGGGGAAGGAATTTCTGAAGAAATTCAGGGGTGAGTTAGAATTCATTATCTTCAATCCAATAAATCTACCAATCGCCTAATCAACAAATCGGAACATGCTCTTCCTCCTCCGAAAAATCCGTCGTAAACTCTTAGCTCAAAATAAAGTTACCAGCTATCTATTTTATGCCATTGGTGAGATTCTATTGGTGGTGATTGGGATATTGATTGCGGTACAGATTGACGGTTGGAACGACCAGCGAAAAGTAATGGCGGAGGAAGAAGGCTACCTAAAAAGATTGATTGCTGAAAACAAGCAGGACATTGGTAATTTCTCCAGACTGATTGAGGATTTAAATGTAGCAATGCAGTCCATCGATACATTCTGTGCGGCACTAAATGACAAATCAGCCAGCGATTCGGTAATTCTTTATGCCGTACAGGAATATATGAACTACGGAAGTATTGTCCCTTTATTCAGCTCGTCCCGCTCCACTTTCGATGATCTTTCAAATACAGGTAATCTTAAAGTGATCTCGAATGTCAAGTTACGTGATCATATTATCCATCATTATGCTGAAGTACTGGAGGTTCAGAAACGTATGAACATCAACTCTGACTGGGCATTGGCTTTGGATATGGCCTTTATCAACGAAACCTACGGCATGAAATATGTCCCCATCACCGCCCACCTTTTTCCAACAAAAACTAAAAGTCAATTAGCAGATGAGCTGAGAAAAAATAAACTTCAATATATCAACAATGCTGCGGTCGGGTATTGGGCAGATACGGATGCTTTGAGCTTACTAAATATACTTAAGCAAAAATCCAATGAGCTAATCATTCAAATCGAAAATGAATTAAACCAGGATTAACTGATGCTCTTCCTCCTACGAAAAATCCGTCGAAAGCTTATGCAGAAATCAAACTCACCGCTGGAATCAGGGTTATAGCGATGCTCAAAAAGAGTAACGACTCCTTAAAGATTCTTAAAGAAAATGTCGAAATAGTTTATTCAGATCAGAAGTTTTAGTAATCACTTTTTATCTATCCTGGTTTTGCACATTATGCTAAAATTGGAAGTAGATAAATTGCTGGCCGGAGGTCTGAACAGTCATTAAACCGAAGAGCATTAAAGCCCACAAAAGAATTAGCATTGATTTAGGCATTTTTTCAATTACACCAACCAGTGATTGCTTTCGCATAGCAAACTGAGTTACAAAAACGATACTCATAAGTCCTAAAACCAGCACTAAATGATTGGTAATAAGTATTGATTTTGATCCTTGAATGAAAAACATCGATTTCAGCAGGTTCCAGGCCTCCTCAAATGATCGTGCCCTGAAAAACACCCAGGTAATATTGACACAGGTAAACGTAAGAAATGCCAAAAAAACGTTCAATAGTGTATTTGTTCCGTTTATTTTAATTCTACCTCTAAGCAATCGCTCAACAATTAAGTAAAACCCATGAAGAAAGCCCCATAGCACAAATGTCCAGGAAGCACCATGCCATAAACCTCCAAGGAGCATGGTAAGCATCAGATTTACATAGGTGCGCTTTACACCTATCTTGTTACCTCCTAATGGGACGTAGAGATAGTCTCTCAGCCAGCTGGAAAGTGAAATATGCCACCTTTGCCAAAGGTCCGAAAACCCTATACTTCCATACGGGTATCTAAAATTGTCAGGTAAATGAAATCCGAGCATCATGGCGATCCCAATCGCACAAAGTGAGTACCCTGCAAAATCAAAAAATATCTGCCCGGAAAATGCCAATACACCAGTCCACGCATCCAGTGCCATCAATTTATCGCTTGATCCAAATACTTCATCTGCTACAGGACTAAAAATAGAATCCGCAAAAACAGTCTTTTCGAACAAACCAATGGTTAATAGCAACAGACCAAGAAAAAACATCTTTTCAGTTGCTCTCTTAGCTTCATAAAATTGAGGAACCAGATCATTAGATCGAACGATTGGTCCAGCCACCAACTGTGGGAAAAAAGTAACGTAAAGGGCAAAATCTAAAAATGTTCTGGCCGGCTTAATCTTTCTATTATACAAATCGATTGTATAGGACATAGTCTGGAAGGTATAGAATGATATCCCCATAGGTAATAAGATATCCCACTTTGGAGGTGTATAGTCCATGCCGAAAAGACCCACAACATATTGAAAGTTTTCAAGCAGAAAATTACCATACTTGAAAAAACATAGGAATCCCAGGTTTACACAGATGCTGAGAATGAGCCAAAACCTTCGTTTAGCTTTGGTCTCAACTTTCATCAGCATATTACCTGCTGTCCAGTCTATAATGGTAGATATCCACAGCAGCGCAATTAGGGGTGGATTCCAGAGCCCATAAAAAAGATAGCTTGCAAGCAGCAACATAACTTTTTTGCCTTTCCATGAAAGTGGCGCCAGATAATAGAGTGCCAGAACAATAGCAAAGAAGACTAAAAATCCAAGGGAGTTAAATAGCATATTAGATCAGGCCATCCTGCTGTAAAAATTCAACCAATAATTTTGTATAGATATCGGACTGCTTTCTGCTAAGATGAGACCATTCGGGAGGTTCCATCTTATTGGTGACTGGATGATCCTGAAAATGATATCCAACACATTTACACTCCTCAATGAGTCTATCCCAGTAATCTTTTCTTGGAAATAACTTCGGCTCGATTTCAAGGTAATAACCTGCAACAGGGGCTCTGATAAATGCGACTTTTCCACCTCTCTCCTTAAATTTTTTAAGAAGCCCAATGTAGTGATCCATTACTTCATCCAGCTTTTCCTCCACGCGATTTTGCGGGTCTGGATTAAACCAGATATCCTTCTGTCTTCTTTGCAATAGGGTATCTGTTTCCATTCGATGCGTCATTCTGATATTACGGTACTTATCCATGCTGACCATAGGCGGCCAGATGTCAGGATGACGTATTGAATCTCGATTTTTGAATGGCAAGCGATCGATGAGATATCGATATGATAGATTCTCGTCTATATATGAAAAATGAGGGTCGATAAAATAAAAAATCTGTTGATTAAATATCTGGGCATAGGTTCTTTTATGAAAATGATCAACAAACGCTTTACCCCTGCTAGCTCCCCAGCTATCTTCTGTGGTGAAAAATAAACCGGGTGCAACCCCAATAACCAGAAGTCCATTAAAATCAGTGTTATTTACAATATCCTCAATGGGGTGGTAAGGTGAACTTCCTGGATAGGCAAGTTGCAAAGGTCTTCTACCGGCAAGCGAATCCCACAAATGAATGTTGATGTCAAAATGAGCACGAGATGACCCAAGTATGATCACATCTTCCTCAGACAAAGAAGACACACTAGTTCTTTGATCGGCCCAATGATCCAAACTTTCTAGATTGTGACTTTTCGCGTAATGCTCTATATTTTTCCAATACCATTCGTATGGCAGGAGTAACATTGCGGCTATGAAAAGGGCTATGAAAAATGCATAGCGGTTAAGCAGTGAATTCACAATGGCGGTTAGTTAGTTAGAACAAGATAAGTAATTCACTGATAGTAAGAAAAACTATTTTCAACCGAAGCGAAATCATACAATACGACCTGTTTCTATTCTTTCGAAGAAGGACTATCTTATGCATTTTTTCACCCAATTACCCAATTTTTTCAATGCTCTTCCTCCTACGCAAAATCCGCCGAAAGCTTATGAGTAAAAACAAAGTCACTACCTACCTATTGTATGCCATCGGAGAAATTGTGCTGGTCGTAATTGGGATTCTGATTGCGGTAAGCATCAATAACTGGAACAACGACAGGAAAGACAGAAAGGCAGAGGAAGTGTTGCTCATTCAATTGCAATCAGAATTTGAAAGCAATCTTGCTCAGCTAGAGGAGAAGATGCAGATAAGAAGCAATGCGATTAGCGGAGTTTTGCGATTACTGGATTATGTGGATCATCCGGAAAAACGAAATGCAGATAGCACCCTGCTTTTTCTGGGGCAGACGATCACCGCTCCCACGTTTGATCCCATTGTCAACGACCTGATAAGCGCCGGACGACTACAGCTTTTGACCAATGATACCCTGAAGACCATGCTTAGCCTATGGACCAGTGAAATCATTCAGGTTAAAGAAGAGGAGGATGCCTGGAAACAAATAAGAGAGACGCGCTATTTTCCTTATTTGATCAAGGAAACTTCTTTCAGAATTCTGCTCAACAGCTATTTTGAAACTGGTCAGTTTGACCTACATCTGATTGATAAGAATGCATCACTTCGTGTGGCCATCGCCAAGGATAAGTCCACCGAATCAATAATGGACATCCTGAATCACCCGGATTTTGAAGACCACATAGCCGAATGTGCTTCGTTCCACTCGGTAGCCAATGTGCAATCGGAAATCATGAGAGATCGGATCATAAGTATCCTTGAAATTATTAAATCACAGCTCGAATAAATTGGCCTATGCTCTTCCTCCTACGCAAAATCCGACGAAAGCTTATGCAGAACCTGCCTGCCGTCAAGGCAGGGAACAAGTTTACCACTTATCTCTTGTACGCTATTGGGGAGATATTTCTTGTTGTCATTGGGATTTTCATTGCAATACAACTGAATAACCTCAATGAAAACCGAAAACTGCAGAATAAGAAAAATGTCTACTACTGTAAGCTTTTGGAAGATGTGAGACAGGACCAACACCAGCTAGAAAGACTTATTCACGAAACAGATACACGTATTTACCACAGCAATAAACTCTTGGGATTACTACAGAAAGAGGCATTGGACCCGCGAGAAATCGCAAACGAAATGCTTGCTTCTGTTTCCCTTGTGACATTCACGTTCAAACCAAGTGTATCTGCTTTTGATGACATCAAA
This sequence comes from Ekhidna sp., assembly GCF_040220215.1. GTDB lineage: Bacteria > Bacteroidota > Bacteroidia > Cytophagales > Cyclobacteriaceae > Ekhidna. The sequence continues at coordinate 509,425 of NZ_JAVJTR010000025.1, read as the reverse complement.
TCAAGTGGAAATATTGGATTGTTGGATGAGGAAATCAAGGAAAAACTATTGGCCTATTATTCAAATATTGAAGGAATAGTGGACGTGGTGGATATCAACTCTGATCAGGCCGTCCGGCTTTTTTATGATACAGAGAGTTATTCCAAAATCGGTTGGCCATTGATCTCATTTGTGGATGGGGCTATTGATTCTTCTTTGGTTGACAAAAATCAGTTAGTCAAACTTGTGAGAGCAGATCAATCGTACCGGGATGAACTGATTAGCGATGCGGTCTATTTTATTGGATCAGGAGCCCGGGTAAAGATGCTCTATAAAAATCTGAGTACAGATATTTCCACAATGGAGGAATCTCTTAAATTGAAATGTCAAAACTAACCGCCTATGCTCCTCTTTCTTCGAAAAGTTCACCGAAAATTTATGATGACCTGCCTAACCAAGGCAGGAAATAAAATTACTACCTATCTACAATATGCTGTAGGTGAAAATTGCGCTTGTTGTAATTGGGATGTCTAAATAACTGGATTGCACCGGGAATCTTTGTAGAAGCGAGATTACTATCTCAACGCGCTAAAGCCGCAATTGAGTTGAACTGATGAACTGAATCAGACTAAGTTCAGCCATGACTGTATAATTGAGGTAGATTATTTGATCTAATGCTTATATGAGAATGAATTTAAGTGAATTAATAGCTTCCTTCCATCAAATCTTCATTGACGAGTCGCTTAGAAATGACTATCTTAAAGGGCAATCAAATATCCTAACCATGCAAAAAAATCTTACTTTATTCCTATTAGGGTCCCTCATTTCAACTTCAATACTAGCTCAGGGGACTCAGTTACTCAGGCAACCAACTATTTCCTCCAGTGATATTGTCTTTGTTTACGCAAATGATCTATGGAAGGTCAAGCGTGATGGAGGAGACGCTATTCGGATGACAACTAATGAAGGATATGAATCCATGCCGCATTTTTCAGCTGATGAAAAATGGATTGCTTTTTCAGCTCAATATGATGGTAATACAGATGTGTATGTGATACCAGCAGAGGGTGGTACCCCAAAAAGACTAAGCTATCATCCGAGCCCAGATATTGTACAAGGGTGGACACCTGACGGAAAAGTAATTTTTAGATCCAATAGAAATGCACATCCTACCCGTTTAAACCAGTGGTATCAGGTTGGAATGGATGGAGGCTTACCAGTGCAATTTGAGATTCCGAGAATAGCGAGTGGTGAACTTTCCCCAGATGGAGGTTTCGTTGCTTATGAGCCTATCACCTATTGGGATCCTGAATGGAGAAACTACCGTGGCGGCCAAGCTCAACCTATCTGGATTGTTGATATGAAAACTAAAGATCTTATTCGCACGCCCAGAACAGACAATGAGCGGCATCTAGATCCTGTCTGGTTTGACGGTAAAATCTACTACCTCTCAGAAAGGGATTTTCTGAGCAATATCTGGTCCTTCGATCCGGTTTCAAAAGAAGAGAAGCAGATAACTTTTCATAAAAAATTCGACATTAAGTCACTGGATGCATCAAATGATGCAATTATCTACGAAATGGGTGGATACCTTCACTTACTCAACCCAAAATCGGGAATTTCAGAGCAATTAATCATCAACGTTTCTGGTGATATGAATTTCGCTCGTGCCAGATGGCAGGAGGTGACCGGAGAGAATCTAAGCAACCCCAATTTATCACCAAATGGAAAACGGGCTATCTTCGAATACCGAGGTGAGATATTTACTTTCCCAAAAGAAGAAGGTAGCTGGCGAAACATCTCCAATACACCTGGAGTGGCAGATAGGTTTCCTACCTGGTCTCCAAAAGGAGATCAGGTGGCTTGGTTTTCTGATGCAAGTGGAGAATATCAATTAATGGTCATGAACCAATACGGCGGTGATCCGAAATCTTTTCCGCTGGAAAATCCAACTTTCTATTTTCAACCTGACTGGTCACCAAATGGAAAACATATTGCCTACACAGACACAGATTATAACATCTGGTCTATTGAACTTTCAACGGGTAAAGTATCTAAAATCGATACCGACAGATATGCGCACCCTAACCGTGCTATGAATCCTGTATGGTCTCCTGACAGCAAGTGGATTACATATGCAAAACAATTGGAGAGTCACTTCAAAGCTGTTTTTGCTCATAATATTGAGACTGGCGAAAAAATGCAGCTGACAGATGGTATGGCTGATGCGATTTCGCCTGTTTGGGATCAGAATGGAAAGTATCTCTACTTTCTAGCCAGCACAAACTATGGATTAAACTCCGGGTGGCTGGATATGAGCTCATATGATCCACAAGTAACAAGAAGTTTGTACTGCTTGATACTCTCAGAAGACACCCCTTCACCAACACTTCCAAAAAGCGATGAGGAAGATTCAAAAAAGGATGATTCCAAAAAAGAAGATAAAAACGATGATTTAAGTGTGATGATCACAAAAAAAGAGTTATCCAATAGAATCATTGCTTTGGATATGCCAAGCCGAAACTACACGGCTCTTTTGGCTGGCAAACAAAACTCCGTACTGATAACTGAGGCTATTCCAAATGAAACAGGTCTTAAAATCCACAAATTTGATTTAGAAAAAATGGAAGCTTCAGAGTACGCCGATAATATCAATCATGCTGTAAGTTCTTCTAATGGAGAGTATATATTGCACCGTTCTGGGAGTACTTGGGCTATTTCAGATACTGAAGAAAAACCTTCTAGTGACGATAAGATCAATACCAACGCACAAGTTAAGATTGAACCCTTAGCTGAGTATCAGCAAATTTTTCGAGAAGGCTGGCGATATATGAGAGACTTCTTGTATGTAGACAATGTGCATGGTGCTCCATGGGATCAGGTTTACAGTTGGTATTCACCATGGATCAAAGATGTACGTCACAGAACTGACCTCAATTACATGGTTGATATACTAAGTGGTGAAGTTGCAGTAGGCCATAGTTATGTTTCAGGTGGTGATATGCCCGATATTGACAGAGTGCCTGTTGGTCTTCTTGGATGCGATTTTAACCTCGAAAACGATTTCTATCGAATCAGTAAAATCTACACTGGTGAAAGATGGAATCCAGGAATAAATGGTCCATTAAGTATCCCTGGATTAACCGTAAAGGAAGGTGATTATATTACGGCAATCAATGGTCAGAAGTTAACCGCGTCTGATAACATCTACCAATTATTGGAACAAACAGCTGAGCGAACGACTTGCTTAACCATCAACTCTCAGCCAGCCTCAGGAGGAACAGATATCTTTGTTAAACCAATCCGCGATGAATACCAGCTAAGAACTATAGATTGGATAGAAAATAACCGAAAAAAAGTGAGCCAAATGTCGGACGGTAAACTCGCTTATGTCTACCTGCCCAACACTGGAAATGGTGGTTTTACAAATTTCAATAGATACTATTTCTCCCAACAAGATAAGAAAGGTGTTATTCTTGACGAACGTAACAATGGTGGAGGCTCTGCAGCAGATTACATGATTGATGTAATGGCAAGAGAACCTTTTGGCTATTTTAATAGTAAAGCAAACGATAATCGCCCTTGGACTACTCCTATGGCGGGCATTTGGGGGCCAAAAGTGATGATCATCAATGAGCGAGCTGGATCAGGAGGTGATTTGCTTCCTTATATGTTTAGGGAAAAGAAGCTTGGCCCACTTGTAGGTACGTTAACCTGGGGAGGATTGGTTGGAACCTGGGATACTCCTCGATTTATTGATGGAGGTCGAATGGTTGCACCACGTGGAGGATTCTATAATAAAAATGGAAACTGGGCTGTTGAAGGAGAAGGGGTTGCTCCAGATATTGAGGTCATTCAAACTCCTAAAATGGTAATGGAAGGAAAAGATCCACAACTGGAGCGTGCCGTTCAGGAAGCACTGAAATTATTAGAAACTGAGGAATTCCATTTGAAACCTGAGCCACCTGCACCAGTCAGATGGAAACGTCCAGAAGGGTGGAATAAAGATTGAAAGACAGTCAAAAGCTCCGAAAGGAGCTTTTTTACATATACTTCTCATTATCTCAAGTTTTTTAACTAATGCACTTCATCTCTCGGACCCCTTACAATCTATTTTTTGTAGCAAGCTTCCATCGAATTAACATCTCTCACTAGCTTTGAAATCTCAATTCAAAAAAAGCTACATGGACTTAAAAGAACTCATCAACCAAATCGTATCCTCACCTGAACTGCATGCGAAATGGCTGAACTCCCTCTCCATGATGGAGAATACTGGAGCAAGGAAAATTTCTGCTTCCGAGCATCAGCACCTTGTGGATGAAATTGTGCTGAAGCATGCGGCAGAAGAAGCCCGACATGCTTATTATTTGAAGAGTCAAATCAAGAAGACCGGATATGAAGGATGCAAAACCTATCTATCTCATGAGCTCCTTGCCCCCATCCAAAGCTTTCAGTATCTGCACGCCCTGGATGCAGCGATCAGTAGATATTTAAAGAACGAATTGGGCTTTACCGGTAATGAGCTAAAGTATGCGGCCTATCTTTTAGTTACATACGCTATTGAAGTTAGAGCCGACGATCTGTATCCGGTTTATGAAGAAGTGCTCAAAGCAAATGGAAGCAAAATCAGCGTTCGCATGATCGTAGTGGAAGAACAAGGTCACCTGGAGGAAATGATCCAGCAAATGGATAAGTTTTTTGGCAATTGGAAACAGCATGCAGTATTTGTAGAATCTTTAGAGCAAAGACTATTTGAAAAGTGGATCAGCGCTATCCGGAAAACTATTCAAAATCAACCTGAATTCGCATGAAATATTTTACCGCCCTAACCTCCCTTTTATTATTGACTCATTGTTCAACCAGGCAGCTTGAGCCATCAATCAAACCACTTAATAGCCCCACCGAATCACTCTTACAGGCCATTAGCATAGTTGATGAAAACACCACCTGGATCAGTGGACATGATGCAACGTTTGTCCTCACAAAAGATGGGGGAGAAAGCTGGGAGTTGTTTAATCATCCAACAGGTGATTCGCTTCAATTTAGAGATATACATGGGTTCAATAATGAAAAGGCTGTTTTAATGACCGCTGGATCAGGGCCACTTTCCAAAATTTTCACATTCACAACACCTGATCAATGGGAAGAAAACTTTGTGATGCAGGACTCTCTTGGCTTCCTTGATTGTATCGATTTCTGGGATGATCAACGAGGCATTGCTTATGGAGATGCCATCGACAATTATCCATACATTCTGCTTACCGATAATGGAGGAAAAAGTTGGAATCGTGCAGACTCTACGAACATGCCCGAAGCAGGAAAAGACGAAGGTGGTTTTGCTGCAAGTGGCACGTGTGTCACCACAGGGGAGAATGGAAAAGCCTGGATCGCAACAGGTGCCGGGGGCAATTGTAGATTCCTAATCACAGAAGATTATGGACAATCATGGAAGGAAGTAGATTCTCCTTTAGTTTCAGGAGATGCCGCCGGAAACACATCGGTATCTTTTGTTGGCGACCTGGGGGTTGTTACGGGTGGTGATCTAATGATTACCGATGATTACACCGATAATTGTGCCTTTTCTTCAGATGGAGGGACCACCTGGAATCTTTCCGGACAACCACAAACAGTTGGTGCATTTTACGGAAGCGCAATCACACAAGTCGATGGTCAGACATTTGCTTTTGCATGTGGACCCAAAGGACTTGACTATACATCCGATATGGGACAAACCTGGATGACTTTAGATACGCTCAACTATTGGGCATTAAGTATGAAAGAGGATTTCGGTTTTGCTTCGGGTACCAATGGCAAGATTTTGCGAATATCTTTGCAGCCATGAGGCGACCAAGAAGAAACAGAGCTACTGCAGCGATCCGAGATTTGGCTCAGGAGACAACCCTGACGACCAATGATTTCATCTTTCCACTTTTTCTTTTAGAAGGGAATAAAAAGAAGTCCGAGGTGCAGTCTATGCCTGGAATTTTTAGGCTATCAGAAGATTTGATGCTAAAGGAAATCGAAGCATGTCTTAAGATGGGTATCAAAGGATTTGATGTCTTTCCAGTTGTTGATGAAAAGTATAAAGACAAGACGGCAACCCGCGGTTACGATCCCGATTTCTTCTACCTAAAAACACTCACCAAAATCAAAAGAGAATTTCCTGAGGCACTAATTATCACTGATGTGGCAATGGATCCATACAGCAGTGACGGACATGATGGAATTGTGGAAGATGGCAAGATTCTAAATGATGAGACACTAGATATTTTAGGACAAATGGCTCTGGCTCAGGCGGATACGGGTATCGATATGATCGGGCCTTCTGACATGATGGATTTTCGTGTGGGGTACTTAAGAAACGTGTTGGATGAACAAGGGTATACTGATACGGGTATCATGAGCTATACCGCCAAATATGCTTCAGCATTCTATGGTCCGTTCAGAGATGCACTGGACTCTGCTCCAAAGTTTGGAGACAAAAAGACTTACCAGATGAATCCGGCTAATAGCAATGAAGCCATACTCGAAGCTGAACTAGATTTCAATGAAGGAGCAGATGTGTTGATGGTGAAGCCGGCACTTGCTTATTTGGATATCATCCAGCGATTAAAAGCAAACTTTAATATTCCAATTGCAGCCTACAATGTTTCTGGTGAGTATGCAATGATTAAAGCGGCCGGTGAAAAAGGGTGGCTGGATGCAGATAAAGTGATGATGGAATCGCTACTTTCTATTAAGCGTTCTGGAGCGGATATGATCCTCACTTATTTTGCGAAAGAAGCAGCCAAATCTTTAAATAAATAACCTCATTACCAATATGTTCAAGTCAAAATTCTTTCAGATACTCCTATTATTTTTAATGTCTGGATGTGCAAGCATTGTGAGCAAATCCAAATATCCAATTAGTCTAACAAGCCAACCAAATAAATGTGAAGTAACTATAGTTAACAGAAAAGGAGACTTAATTTATAATGGAACAACTCCAACATATGTTCTATTGAAGGCTGGTCAAACTTTCTTTAAGAAAGCTCAATATGAAGTTACCTTTAGAAAGGAAGGATATGAAAGCCAAACATTTCCTGTGAAATTTGGGCTTGACGCATGGTATTTTGGCAATATAATTTTCGGAGGAGGAATAGGGCTTTTAATCATTGATCCTGCAACTGGAGCAATGTATAGGCTAAAGACAGAATATATTGTTGCAACTCTTGAACAAGCAGATTCTATAGGCCAAAATTCAATTGACATTTATTTTCTTGATGAAATACCCAAAGAGTGGAAAACTCAACTTGTTCTTATAGCTGAATCTATCTTGCTTCCGAAAGAAGCTGCTGCACATTTTGCCCGGTAGCTGTCAGTATATCTGTGTTTCTAATCAGAAATTTTTCAAAAAGGGGCTTAAAAAACTTGCCGTTCGGCTTGCCCAGTGCTTCCTGCCATACTGGAAGTGCTAAATCCGGACTTAGTTCTAGCTCAAGTGCTTTAAGTATTAAATCAGACGCCTTCTTTTCATAAACAGGTCCTGGTTTTAATTGAACGGTATACGTTTTTGATTCAATCGTCTCTCCTGCAAAGGTACTACTGATCTTAAAGTTAAAAGCCCCATCTTTTAATCCGTAAGTTGTAGGCTTCAAAGTATAGTTGTGAAGCTTCGTTCGAAAATCCTGAATCTTTGGTCCGGAATTATCATTTACGGTTAACACATAATTCAATACTGGTTCATCATGTAAATGCCAATACAAATCAAACGGCTCATTTTCATTCCATACCAAATATCCAGACCTGTCAAAAGAAGGGTAGAGCACTGTAATTACTTTGGTAGGATCCAACACCGTAGAATCCATATACAAAAGCTCCAATCTTGGCCGATCATTTCTTTCCTTCAGCGCCTGCGGCTTCAGGTAAAATGTAAATATCTTTTCGGTGTGCTCATAAGTGGTGCCTCCCTTATGAACCAAGCTCAAAAAACCACCTTGTTTTACCTCTATCGAGGTTACATCATCTACCATCTGAAGCGGTTCTACAGGAGAGCCATATACAGTCGCATCTTTGGCCACCAAAACCTGGAAGGGTAAGTCGCTGGTGTTCTGTGCTGGTAGGTATAGATAGGTCGATAGAATTAGAAGGCTAACAAAAACTCGCATCTTCTCATTCAGTTAATCTTCTTTAAAAGTACAGATTAACAAAATATTATCTTAAGAAAATTGAAAAAAAAGCAATTAATCAAATAGGTCTTCCTCTCGTTCAAGCATTAAAATGGATGACTGAGGGACAATAAAGTATTTTTCCTTATTGTATTGTACTTCAAAAGCACCTTTCTGCAAGAAAATGGCCAAATCTCCTTCCTTTGCCTGTAGCGGAATGTATTTAACTTTTTCATCTTCAGGCTTCCAGTCTTCCTCCTCTACAGAATGAGGAATCGGATATCCCGGGCCTGCCTTCACAATGTAGCCACTCTGTACTCTTTCTTTTTCTTGTACACCCGGAGGTAAATAAATTCCGCTTGCCGTTTTCTGAGTTTCCTTCATTGGCTTAATGAGCACCCGGTCACCAACAATAATGATATTTTTCAGCTTGTTATCTGAGGTCAATTCCATCTCAAAAAATTTAAGAGGTAAAATTAAATATTAAAACAGCTCAGGACTATCGTCCTCGTCTTTTGCCCCAGCTCTGTGAAGCAATTTTTCATCCATCGATCTAGAAGTCTTCGAGCCAAGCTCTTTTAGACGCTCCGTTTTACGGATGAGGTTGTCTTTACCTTCAACAAGCTTGTTCATGGCCTGCCCATATTGCTGTTTTGACTTATCCAGTGATTTCCCAACTTCGATCAGATCATCTACAAAAGCCTTGAATTTGTCATAAAGTGCTCCTCCTTGACGGGCAATCTCCAGTGCATTTTTATTTTGATACTCATGTTTCCAAATACTGGAAACTGTTCGAAGTGTTGCTATTAAAGTGGCAGGACTTACTATGATGATGCTCTTTTCATGCGCATCATTATACAATTCTCCTCCATGTTGAACCACTAATGAAAAAGCGGATTCAATTGGTACGAACATAAGGACGTAATCCAAAGATCCGCCATCGAATAACTGATGATAGTTCTTTTCAGCCAGTCCTTTTACATGTGCTTTTACTGAGAGGATATGATCTTTTAGATGCTGCTCTTTCATGAGCTCATCTTCCTCATTCATGTATTTTTCGTAGGCTACCAATGACATTTTAGCATCTATCACCAGATTCTTGTTGTCAGGGAGTTTGATGATGACATCAGGTCGTAACCTTCTACCAGCTTCCGAATGAAGAGTCTCCTGAACGATGTATTCTCTATCTTTTTCAAGCCCGGATTTCTCCAGGATTCTTTCAAGAATAACCTCACCCCAGTTACCTTGCATCTTCACATCACCTTTCAACGCCTTCGTAAGATTCTCAGCTTCTTTGGTCATCCGATCATTAAGCTCACGTAAACCGATGATTTGCTCTCGCAATGCTGTGCTTCTTTCCAGGCTCTCTTTATTGGTTTGCTCCACCTTCTTCTCAAATTCAGTCAGTTTTTGACCCAGCGGACTCAATAATTCATGCAGATTAGTCTTATTCTGATCGGTAAATTTCTTGCTCTTCTCTTCAAAAATTTCGTTTGCCAGGTTTTTAAACTCAGTGGTGAATTTTTCCTGCAGTTGCCCCAACTCGCCTTTTTGCTCTTCCAGACGTGTTTGAAGGTTTTGATAGTTAGCCTTCAAGGTTGAGTTTTGATTGTTCAAATGGATCACTTCCTCCCGCTCACTTCGCAGTTCATTGTTCATTTGCTGTAGTTCCTCAGCAAGTTTTTTTGAACGCTCCATTTCAAGCTTCAATTGAATCTTTAATTCTCCATTCTCAGGAACATTCGAGCTGCTTCTTACCCGAAATAGCAACCAGCCCATAGGCACTCCCAGGGCCAAACCCACAACCAAAAACATTAAGCTTGATAATTCCATTAATCAAAAATAATCATTTTACTAAAATGTTTAGCAAAATCAAACATCAAGTTCTCTTAAATACATTTGAATCGTATTTTCCAGTCCAAAATAAAGCGCATCACAAACCAGTGCGTGACCGATGGATACTTCCTCAAGATAAGGAATTTGCTGCTTTAAATATTTTAAATTTTTTAGGTCCAGATCATGCCCGGCATTGAGCTCCAGACCAATGTGATGTGCATGCTTCGATGAAGTTTTATAAGCTTCAATAGCTTTGGCTTTATCCTTATGATAGGCAGATGCATACATCTCCGTATATAGCTCTACTCTGTCAGTTCCACATTTTTTAGCTCCATCCATCAACCTATTTTCCGGCTCAATAAAAATTGAAGTTCTTACTCCCCAGCTTTGGAGTTGGAAAATAATCTCAGTGAGCATTTTCTCATTCTTAATGGTATCCCATCCGGCATTTGAGGTCAATACATTTGGTGGATCAGGAACGAGAGTGGCCTGAGCAGGTCTTACTTCCTCAATGATTTTCATAAACCGATCATCCGGATAACCTTCAATATTGAACTCGGTGGTCACCACATCCTTAAGATCATAGACATCCTGCCTAGTGATATGGCGCTCGTCAGGGCGTGGATGAACGGTGATGCCCTGAGCTCCAAATCGCTCACAATCTTTCGCTATCTGAACCACATTTGGATTATCTCCTCCTCTCGCATTTCTGAGCGTAGCAAACTTGTTGATGTTAACACTTAGTTGGGTCATAGCTTAAGAATGTTTTTCTTCGCAAAGTTGTTCATTCTAAAACAATGTTACCATGAGTTTAAAAACCACAATTGAATCGGAAATAAAAACAGCTATGCTTGCTAAAGACAAAGATCGTCTTCGCGCATTGCGAGCTATAAAATCACAAATCCTCTTGGCTGAAACCGAAAAAGGCGGAGGTGACAAGCTTTCAGAAGATACTGAAATGAAACTATTGACCAAGGCTGCTAAGCAGCGCAAAGATTCCATCGAAATATTCGAGCAGCAGGGAAGAGATGATTTGGCAGCAACTGAAAAATCTGAGTTAGCAGTTATTGAGAGTTTTTTGCCTAAACAACTATCTGAAGAAGAAGTCGAAGTGGAGGTGAAAAAAGTAATTGAAGAAGTTGGAGCGAGCGGACCTCAGGATATGGGCAAAGTGATGGGGGCAGCTACCAAAAAACTTACAGGAAAGGCAGACGGAAAACTAATTTCTACGTTAGCTAAAAAACTCTTAAGCTAAATTGAGTACACTTGATATTATCCTCTTGGTCCTGTTAGGTGTGGGTGCTGTAAAAGGCTATGCGAGGGGTTTCATTGTGGAAACACTCTCATTTTTGGCCTTTTTCATTGGCTTGTTTCTGGCTTTGGAGCTTACCATTCCCGTTTCAACCGGTCTTTTTGGAGGTACCGGTTATTTTGAAATCGCTGCAATTCTCGTATTTATCGGACTTTTTTTGCTGCTAAGTTTAGCTATAAAAGCAGGAGCCAAAGCACTCAAAAGCATGGTCGATATGACCATTTTTGGGTCTGTGGACAATCTGATAGGTGCTTTTGCAGGCGCATTTAAATGGGCCTTTATATTCAGTATTCTTTTTTGGGTTTTCGAATCTGTTGGAGTTGATTTGACAGAACGATATGCAAAAGATGCTATCATTTTTCCTTATATTGTAGGAATAGGTCCAACGGTATTTGGATGGTTAGGTGAGATTCTTCCGTTCATCAAAGATTTAATTGATTCACTGGATACTTTACCAAAGGATAAAGACACTTTTATGACACTTTTAATATCAAAATAGGAAATTTATTTTGAAGATGATAGCTGAACAACTCATAAACTACATGGTGCCCCCACTTAAGCCAAGTGATGATATTGCCCGTGCCAAGCAGTGGATGGATGAGTTTAGGGTCAAAGAACTGCCCGTGGTACATGATAGTAAATTGTTAGGGTTTGTTTCTGAAGAACTTCTCTATGACTCAGAAATCATGCACGCTGAGGTGGGAGCATACCCCATGATCGGTCACACGTGCTTCATTCAGGCCACCAGTCATTATTATGACATTTTAAAAGTCCAGAACCAACATCATATGGATATGGTGGCTATTCTTTCCGATGAAGAATTTAAAGGAGTTGTATTGATCTCTGATATTTTAAAGGAATTTGCTAAAACAGCAATAGTTAATGCACAGGGAGCAATTGTAACCCTGCAGACCAGTTTGAATGATTACTCATTGGCTGAGATTTCCAGAATTGTAGAAATGAATGGCTCTACTGTTTTGGGGGCGAATGTGAAGCCTGATCTGGATGATCCATCATTGATTGAAATTGTTTTAAGGATCAATCACCAGGATGTAAATCAAATTGCCACTGGTTTATCCAAAAGTGGATATAAAGTCACGTCATCATTTAATACAGAAGATAATTCATTTGATGAAAAGGACAGGTTTGGCATGCTTATGAAATTTCTTGATCCATGAAATGAGTCCTGAAAACCCGGACGAATTAATCCAATGGAAAAAACATCACACATCAAGACAATGAAAAAAGTTGCCTTACATGGCCTAACCGTAAAAAGTGATTCCGAAAAATACCTTACACAGATTATTGACAGACTGAATAAAGAAGGTGTAGAAATTTGGTATACTAAAATATTTCAAAGTCGAAATAGCATCTTTATTGATGATACATCAAAGCTTACGGATGAACTCACACCAGACTTTGATGCCGTCTTTAGCTTGGGTGGTGACGGTACTTTTCTGGAAACACTTCTTTGGGTGGGGAAAAGTGAAGTACCAATCCTAGGAATCAATATGGGTAGGTTGGGTTTTCTTGCGTCAATCGCGAAAGAGTATATCAAAGAATCACTTTACCTCCTTTTTAAGGGAAATTATGAAATAGAAAGCCGGGCTCTTCTTTCATTAGAAACGGATTTGGAGCTATTTAAAGGCAAAACCTATGCACTAAATGAATGTGCAATCCTAAGGAAAGATACCTCTGCTATGATCATGGTCAAATGCTATATTAATGATCAATATCTAAATACCTATTGGGCCGACGGACTAATGGTTGCAACACCAACTGGATCCACCGGATATTCATTGAGCTGTGGTGGTCCACTGATGATGCCTGATTCCAAAGACTTTATCATTACCCCGGTAAGTCCTCATAACCTAAATGTTCGCCCATTGATAGTATCTGACGATTCGGAATTAAGATTTGAAATTGAATCCAGAAACAGAAGCTTCCTTATTTCTCTAGATTCAAGATCTGAGACCGTTGAAAAAGACGTACATATTGTTGTAAAGAAGGCTCCATTTCAAGCAAAACTTATCCGAATTGAGGGTATAAACTTTCCGGATACTATCAGAAATAAACTGGGATGGGGGTTCGATAAAAGAAACTAAAGTTAATTTAAGCCATTTTTTTGGCGAAAAGGTCTTTTTTTAAGATGAAGTAGTACATTCTTTAGTTACTTTTATGCGTTGAGAATTAAGTGTTTAAGTGCCTTCTTCTCGTCAAGAATAATCAAAAGCATATTTTTGTGTTTTTAAAAGAGTAAATATGAAACTCAAAAGTCTTTTAGTAATTATCCTTTCTATAGCCATGCTGGGGCTAGCGGATAATGCCGAAGCGCAACGAAAAAATAAATACAAGGCAAGAAAAAAGACCAACAAAAAAGTCTCTCATTACAAAGGTGGAGTGCGGGGATACGGGAGATTTGAACCCTATATCTTTGTTGGTGCCAATGTAAACGCTGGTAACTATTTTGGCGATCTTGCACCAGTAAATAAAGCAGCTAGTACCGATGTATCGTTTACGCGTCCCGGATTTGGCTTATATGGTGGTTATAAATTCCATCACTCAATTGCAGTGACTGCAGGTTTAAACTGGGTGAGGGTTTTTGGGGATGATTTTGCCACAGATCCTGGTTCTGAAGATGGATTTCCACGATATGCCAGAAACCTTAGTTTCAGGAATGATATAAAGGAATTTCGGGTTGCGATGCAAATATTCTTGATTCCAAATTACGGTGGGCCTAATCAGCGACTCCCTCTCAATGCTTATTTATCACTAGGTGCCGCTGTATTCCACCATCAGCCAAAGGGCAAGGTTCCGAATTTCGATTATCAAAGTGAAGGAATTAATGCGACAACCCCCGCACCTCAAGCTGGAGAGTGGGTAAGTCTAAAGCCACTTGGAACGGAGGGGCAAAATTTAGGTATTGTTGAGCCTTATAAAAATATTGAATTTGCTATTCCTGTCGCAGTAGGGGCACAAATGCGGATACCAAATACAGAGCTAACTGCAGGGCTAGAGTTTGGCTTTAGGTACCTGTTCACAGACTACATTGATGATGTGAGCACCAATTACGTTAGTCTCGACCAATTTGGAAGTGATGACCTGGCAAGGATAATGTCTGATCGTGCATCTGTTCCATTCAGCTCAAAAGGTGAAGCAAGGGATTTAACCAATCTTCGAATAATAAATAACTCCGGATTTCACAATTACTACATTGAAGGAAACGTTGGTACAGGTATTGCTGGCTCCAAGAGGGGTAACCCAGATAACAATGACATGATTTTTATTACACAAATAAAAGTCTCTTATGTCTTGGGAGGAACCACGCGCAAAAGAGCGAAATACAGATGATATTTTGAAAAAATCCTTATCAGCAGTATTCATATTAGTCTCCCTAACGGCCACATCACAATTTATTGAGTTTGGCGGAGGATTAGGTACTATGAATTATTCAGGAGATATAGTGAGAGGTTATAGCTTCAGCACTTCATCTTTAGCAGGAACAGGATTCTACCGTATGAATTTCTCAGAAATCTTTACAGTTAAACTGGCTTTGACCGTAGGGAAAGTAAGAGGTTCTGAAACCCCTATTGACGCATTTGCTGTAGAGAGAGCCCATTCGTTTAACTCGACAGTCATTGAAGTTTCTTCCGTATTTGAATATCACTTTTTAGATTTTAAAAACGAAGACTCACAGGTAAACTACTCACCTTACATTTTTGGAGGAATTGGATTTATCAATTTCAGTGATGCACCGGAAAATGAAGGAGTCGGAAAAATACAACCTGTGCTTCCCATGGGTGTGGGGTTTAAATACCTTTTTCAAAAAAGGTATACCATCGGACTCGAGGCAGGAGCACGCAAAACCTTTTTTGACTATTTAGACGGCATCTCAGACAATGACCAGAGGATAAAAGATTATCAATATGGTAACCCAAAAGACGATGATTGGTACTTTTTTACAGGAATAACTTTCAGCATAACCCTGTTTAATGTTCCTTGTCCTTTCCCTTATAGACCTAATCAATCAATTCTTTCTCGTTAATAGAAGTTAAATCATTGGTTTACATTCCCTTTAAGTAAAAAAAAGCCCATTTTTGTAGCCTTTTTGAAAATGGAGTTGGAGGAACTGAAAAACCAAATATCAAGTACTAATATCCCGGAACATATCGCAGTGATAATGGACGGGAATGGCCGGTGGGCGCAGAAGCAAGGAGTCAAACGAATTTTTGGCCACCAGAATGCTATAGAGGCAGTAAGGAACGTAACAGAAGGGTCTGCCGAATTAGGAGTTGGTTTTCTTACTCTTTATGCATTCTCAACTGAGAACTGGGAGAGACCCAAGTATGAAGTAGATGGACTTATGAATCTTTTAGTCAATACAATAAAAGATGAGTTGCCTACACTTCAAAAGAATAATATTAAACTGACAACCATAGGAGATACATCTGCATTGCCCGAAAAAGCGCAGACAAAACTAAAAGAAGCCATTGAGCTGACGCATACAAATACTGGAATGACGTTGGTATTGGCACTTAATTATAGTGGGAAATGGGATTTAGTTCAGGCAATGAATGCGTTGTTAGAAAAAGGCAAGACTGAAATCGAACCTTTTGATATAGATAGTCATCTATCAACTGTAGGTATTCCTAATCCGGACTTGTTAATAAGAACAAGTGGTGAAATGAGGATTAGCAATTTTTTATTGTGGCAGATGGCTTACACGGAATTACATTTTACAGAGGTACTGTGGCCTGATTTTAGAAAGAAAGATTTATACGAAGCATTAATTTCCTATCAACGAAGGGAAAGAAGATTTGGAAAGACGAGCGATCAAGTGAAAGCATGAAGAAAATACTAATTATAGTTTTAACCCTGGCAGCATTTTGCGAGACACATGCACAGGTGGTTTTTGGTAGAAACCCAAATAATGCTGGCAATGGGGTTTCAATCAACTATTCCAGTCCTAAGGAATATGAAATTGCCGACATTGAGGTGCGAGGCGTCCAATTTCTGGACAACAATGCGTTAATCTCTCTCTCCGGTCTTCGGGTCGGGGACAAAATAAAAGTGCCTGGCGATGAAATCACCACTGCAATTAAAAAGCTTTGGAATCAGGGAATCATAGGAAACGTTTCTATATACGCTTCGAAAGTTGAGGATGATAAAGTTTGGTTAGTGATAGAACTTACTGAGCGACCAAGACTAACAAAATACATCATTGAAGGTGTGAACAAAACCAAGCAAGGCGAAATAGAGGATAAAATCGGGTTAATAAAAGGTAAAGTGCTCACCGATGTGGTAATTAAAAACACTGAGCTTGCTGTCAAAAGGTATATGGAAAGCAAGGGCTTTTTGAATGCTGATGTAAGAGTATTTCAGCAAAATGACACTATATTAAGAAATAGCGCCTACTTAAAAATTGTTATTGATCAGGGTCAAAAGGTAAAAATTAGAAATATCCGTTTTGAAGGTAACGAACAATTTACCTCTGCAAAGCTTAGATCAAAGTTTAAAAGCACAGGGATGGTTCCTAAGTTCTCGCTACCAACCGAAATAATTGAAAATACAGCGAAATTGATGTGGCCTCCAAACCTCATTACCTTCATCAAAGGATCAGAAAAAGTATCAAAGGAAGAATTTAGGGAATATATGGCTACTCATGTAAACCTAAATTTCTTCAAGTCTTCCAAATTTGTAAAAGAAGACTATGAAGCCGACAAAGACCTACTGATTGGTTTTTACAATTCAAAAGGATATAGGGATGCTGAAATCGTGGCTGACACCACATATGACATCTCTAATAAGTACATGAGTATTAATGTATCGGTTGATGAAGGAGATAAATATTATTTCAGGGATATATCATGGAGTGGGAACTTTATTTATACCGATGAGCAACTTCAAAGGATTTTGGGTATAAAAAAGGGTGATGTTTACGATCTAGACCTGGTTAACAAAAAGCTAAATTTCAATCCAACCGGGGCAGACATCAGCTCACTTTACATGGATGATGGTTATTTGTTTTTTAGCATCACACCAGTTGAGATCGGAGTTGCTCAGGACTCAATAGACCTTGAGATGAGGATTTATGAAGGTGCCCAGGCCACCATTGATAAAGTAATAATAAGTGGGAATGACAAAACCAATGACCATGTGATTTTGCGTGAGCTAAGGACACAACCGGGAGATAAATTTAGCCGTGCAGAATTAATAAGAACACAACGAGAGCTCTCACAACTGGGATACTTTGATCCCGAACAGGTAAACCCCGTGCCAGTTCCCGATCCCGTTAATGAAACGGTTGATATCGAATGGCAGTTGGTGGAAAGGTCAAACGACCAGATTGAGCTTTCTGGAGGATGGGGTGGAGCCTTTGGCTTTGTCGGTACTTTTGGACTTACTTTTAATAATTTTTCTGTTAGGAATATTACTAAACCAGAACACTGGAGAGGTTTGCCAGTAGGTGACGGACAGAGTCTTTCACTCCGCTTTCAGGCAAACGGAAGAGCTTTTCAAAGCTACTCATTTAGTTTTGTTGAGCCGTGGCTTGGGGGTAGAAAGCCGAATTCGTTTGGATTGAGCTTCAGTAAATCAATCCAAAGATCCATTGATAGACGGATAGATAGAACTGTGGGATGGCTTAAAGTGACTGGGATTTCGGCATCACTTGGAAGAAGGGTAAAATGGCCGGATGATTTCTTTACAGTAAGCACAGGAATATCCTATCAGCGCTATGATCTTTTCCAATTCCAAAGCAGAGCCTTAGGCTTCCAGACAGGAGATGCAAACAGTTTTACATTCAATACAACATTTGCGAGGAACTCTATTAACCAGCCAATGTATCCGCGAAATGGATCAAGTGTCTCATTGAGTGCATCATTCACCCCTCCTTACTCGTTGTGGAGAAATCTAGATTATGAAAATGCAGCTCCGGAGGATCGATATAAATGGCTGGAGTATCACAAGTGGAACTTTGATAGTAAGTACTTCCTAACCTTAACCGGCAAACTGGTTCTTTCTGCCAGAGCTCACTTTGGGTACTTGGGCACATATACCAGCAAAACGGGAGTTGGTCCATTCGAAAGATTCCAGCTTGGGGGTGACGGTTTGACTGGTCAAAACTTCTTGCTCGGAACTGATGTTGTTGGTTTAAGAGGGTATCCAAATAACTCAATTACTCCGTTCGATCAGGAAAACAACATCGAAGGAGGTACCTTATTCAATAAGTATGTAATGGAGATCAGATACCCAATTTCATTGGCTCAATCTGCTACAATCTATGCACTTACATTTGTTGAAGGGGGCAATAACTGGGATCGATTTGCTGAGTTTAACCCATACAACATAAAAAAATCTGCAGGTATAGGCCTTAGAATCTTTATGCCAGCGTTTGGATTAATGGGAATTGACTGGGCATATGGATTTGATCGGGTGCCGGGAACGCTTGAAAATGCCGGTCCGCAGTTCCACTTCTCTATTGGCCAACAGATTCGCTAATAATAGTGTCTAAACTATAATACCATGAAAAAGATATCGCTGTTGTTATTTGGTCTGATTTTAAGCACAGTTACATTTGCGCAAAAATTTGGGTATGTGGATACCCAATATATTTTAGAAAAAATGCCAGAGTATAAAGATGCTCAGGCGGAGATTGAAAAGCTTGCCAAGGGCTGGGAAGTAGAAATCCAGCAACTCTATCAGCAAGTAGAAGCCATGGAAGTGGAGTTAAAGGCTGAAGAGGTGCTTTTGACCAAGGAAATGTGGGAAGAACGAAATGCTGAGATTGAGAGAAAGTGGCAGGAAGTAAAAGAGTACCAGCAATCGATTTTTGGTTTTGATGGCCTTTACTTCCTTAAGAAGAAAGAACTGGTAAAGCCAGTGCAAGATCAGGTATTTGAAGCCGTTGAAAGGGTCGCTAAAAATAACCGACTGCAAATTGTTTTTGATAAATCAGGAGATTTGGTGATGATATATACTGATCCTATCCATGATTACACTGATTTTGTATTAGAAGACCTTGGATTGGTAGAAAATCAAAGTGTGGGAAATAATTAAGCACAAAAATTGTAATCTAATTGAACCAACGGGCAACAGCCCAAACCATAAAACGAAAAGTTAATTGATATGAAAGCTAGAATTTTATTAAGTACTGCCCTTGCTGTAATTGGATTTGGGGTGATGGCGCAGTTAAAAATAGGCTACACTAACGTAGAATATGTGTTGAGCCTGATGCCTGAAGCAAAACAAATTGAAAGTGAGCTGGCAGCTTATGACAAGCAGCTATCTACTCGTCTTGAGGCCAAATACAAGGATTATCAAACGAAAGTTGCGGATTACCAGAAAAATGCTCAAACCTATTCAGAAGATGTACGCATAGATATCGAAAGTGAGATCATTGAAATGCAAACTTCCATTCAGGAATTTGAAGCAGATGCACAAAACAGAATGGTACAGAAAAGAAACCAACTGTTGCAGCCCGCTTTCGAAAAAATCGGAACGGCTATCGAGCAGATTTCTAAAGAGAATGGATACACGCACGTATTTAATATGACTGCAAGTGGCCAAAGCATCCTTCTTTACGCACGTGAAGAAGACAATGTAACCAATCTTGTATTGAAAAAATTAGGAATTGATCCGCCAGCCGGCAATTAAAGGCTGACATAAATTATTGATTTAACCCTTTCGGTTCATCCGGAAGGGTTTTTTTATGCGATCACTATTCCAAACACAAGCCCACCTAAAATAATGAGTGGTGTTGGAATTTTAGTAAAGTGCATCATCCCTAATGTGCCAAAAAGAAGAATAAAATTGATCGCTTTTTGCTCCATTGGCATAAACAACAAAAAAGCTGCAGCGATCACCATCCCTGCACTCACGGCAGTAATCCCCTCCAGGGAGGCTTTGACCAAACGATATTTTTTGAGTTGCTCCCAGAATCGGATAACGAAGAATATCAAAAATGTCCCCGGGAGAAAAATACCTGCGCTAGCCATACTTGCTCCTAAAATTTGTCCCCCAACTCCAAATTCCCTGGCACTCAATGCACCAACGTACGCACTAAAGGAGAAAGTTGGGCCGGGAATAGCCTGTACAAACCCATAACCAGATATAAACTCTTGTGAGGTCAGGTATTCTTTAAACTCCACAAACTCCGTATAAAGCAATGGTACCAGCACCTGGCCACCACCAAAAATCATACTTCCATTACGGTAAAAGTTCTCAAATAATTTAATGGGCTGATATTGTGTGACACCCCCTAAAATCGCAGCAAAGACTAGTACCGAAATCCATAATATTAGGTTTGCCCATTTGATTTTTATGCGTTCCTTTTCTTCTATCGGCTGCCTTTTATACTTCCATGTTGTAGCCAGGCCACCAAATATTATTAGCGCTGGAAAAGCATATGGAGATTTAAATGCAAAAGAGGCAAAAGCTGACAGGATCATTAATCCAACCCCAATCTTGGTGTTTACAACCGTGACAGATATCCTGTAAGATGAATAGGCCACTATTCCCACCGCAATCGGCTCGATAAATCTTAAAAAATCAAGCGAAAAATCCAGGTCTTGAGCCGTGGTAACCAATATGGCAAGTGCGGTCATGATACAAAAAGCCGGGAACATCCAAACCAGAAGTGTGAGATATGCGAGATTTGGACCGCCAATTTTAAAACCTAGGGCAGTTATAGTTTGGGTCGAAGTAGGCCCAGGAAGAATCTGACAAAGTGCATACAATTCGATAAGGTCTTCCTCTGTTAGGTAAGCTCGCTTGCCAACTAGCAAATCCAAAAACATTCCGAAATGACCCTGAGGACCGCCAAATGCGGTGAGGGATAAGACAGAGACATCCTTTAGAAAGATGATATTTCTTACACGCCTAATGGACATTGGCTTAAGACTTCAGTCCTATTTCCCTTAGCCTTTCATCTAAGAATTCCCCGGCAGTAATATCTTCAAAAGATTTTGGTTGTTCTTCTGTTATGCAACTCTCTAAGCAAGAAAGGTCCATTTCAGAGACCGGATGCATAAAGAATGGAATGGAGAATCTGGAGGTGTGCATCAGCTCTCTAGGCGGATTCACCACACGATGAATCGTGGACTTAAGTTTGCCATTAGTGTGACGCTCCAGCATATCTCCTACATTCACAACGATTTGATCCGGGAGTGCGGTAATCGGAATCCATTTACCATCTCTCCTAAGCACTTGCAGTCCATCAGCACTGGCTCCCATCAAAAGGGTAATCAAATTGATGTCACCGTGCTCTGCAGCTCTTACTGCATCCGGAGGAAGCGAATCCGGATCTTCAATAGGGAAATAGTGGATGGGACGAAGAATGCTATTCCCCGCTCTCACTTTATCGTCAAAATAGTTTTCCGGTAGTTCCAGGAAAAGTGCGATTGCCCTCAACATCTGCACACCTGCCTGTAGCAAGGTCAGGTAAGCTTCCGATGTATATTTTTCTAATTCTGGCACTTCGCTCGGCCAAATATTATCGGGATAATCTGGTCGCTGGTTTTGAGGTGGCTGACCCACATGAAAAAATTCTTTTAAGTCCCCCGTATTTCTACCCTTAGCCTTCTCTCGCCCTTTACTGATATAGCCTCTCTGCCCGGCCAGCTCTTCCTTTTCATATTTCTTTTTTACTTCATCCGGAAGACGGAAAAATTTCTCAACAGCCTGATATAAGTTTTTGGTGAGATCATCTGACAGCCCATGATTTTTGATAGATACAAAACCAATATTTGTATATGCCTTGCCAAGGGTTTTTACAAAATCCCTTTTCTGATCTGGTGTCCCGCTTGTAAAATCCGCCAGATCAAGCGAGGGAACTTTATCATATAATATCTCTGCCATATAAGGTTGGTTAGTATCTACAATTTAATTCAGAATAAAATGAACTGAAAATCAATTCAAAATACTTCTTAATACTTCCAAAGATTTTGGTTTTGCAATATGCGCATGATGTTGATAGTAATTAAGTATCTCATCAAGCACCTCATTTCTTGAACTTCTTGACATCCCCAAAGAGATGCCATATGGCTCATTCATCAATTTTTCCATCCGGTGAAATTCATCCGATGATGGAGCTAAACGATCTGTTGAGCTATACATCCTATCTATCTCATCAATAGCATAGCCAAGAAACGGACCTATCTTCAATAAGAATTGCAAGTGAAAATTGGCCGCATTTTCTTTCAGGCCATCAAATGCTTTTATTGACTCCTCAGCAAAGGTAAAAAGCTGAGGGTTTGGCGACTGTTCGGATTGCAGCAATTTTGAAAACACTTCACTTAAAAAAAGCGTGATGGCACTCTTCATTGGATCATGATGTAAGTGATGAAGTGGATAGTGACTTTTAAACTCAGAAATGCGTTGCAAGTCCCGAGACTCCTTCACGTACAATACCAAATCAAGAATTGAAAATGGCTGAAAGTGACCTATACTTTTCTTTGTCTTCTGACTTCTGATTGAATTGACAATGTAAGACCCATAGCCGTTTTCTTCGGTAAAAACCCTTACAATTATTGATGTATCACCATACTTGATGTAGCTGAGAACGATCCCTTTCGATTTTACTATCATCAGCGAACTACAGCAATTTTACCAACATACGTGTCCACACCATCTCTGGAAGAGCTAAAAAACAAGTAAATACCTGTAGCAACCTTACCTCCTCTTTGGTTCATCAAATCCCATGAAGCAGACCCTCCATTTGCTTCAAGTTCTGTAACCAAATTTCCACTCACATCTGTCACTTTTACACTCACATTTCTCGCAAGGCCCGTTAGTCCCACTAACCCACTATATTCCGGTCGCACAGGATTGGGGAAAATGTTCACATTTCTATGTACTCTGCTACCGTTAGATGATGAGCTGCGAAAAGAAACCATTCCTCTATATGTCTGAATAAATACCTCTCCGTTGCTGCCATTATACTCCATCTGGATAATTGTGTCTGATGGTAGCGGGCTATTGGCTGTATTAAAAACCGCGACTTGATTGGTGGTGTTTTCATCATAAATCCAGATACCATTATTGGTCCCAAACCATATCCGGTTTCCACCATCAGTCATTACGGCATTAATCTGTTCACCTTCAAAGAGTACCCTGTTTTCAAATATGGGGAGTATAGCATCTGAAGCGTCAAAAATGAATGAGGCACTTAAAAATTGCGCTGGTCCTCTTGAAGTTGCCACCCATGCATTGTCTTCTATGCTGATGTCAATATCAATAAATGTAGAAGGCAAACCATCAGAAGTGCTGATGATGTCTGCATTAATTTCTTCAGGCTCCAAAACGGTGATGGTGCCAGACGATGACCCTAACCACCCAACCCCAAGATCAGAAAGATCGATGGTCAAAAACTCATCATCAAATAATTGTGCACTGGTAAATGAGCTCCACTCACCATCTTGATCCATAAGATGTATAGGGCTCTGATTCCCAAAGGAAGAAACCCACAACTTATCGCCTCCGGCAAGTGCCGTAATCATGGTGTCGTATTCGCTCACACCAATATTCTGAATTATTGTGTTTTTCAGTTCATCATAAATTCCATCTCCAATTGAGCCAAAGTAAAAGTTGCCATTGAATCTGGCGACATCTGAGACATTTGTGAAATTTGCAATACTTCTGTCTTCCCATACCCCTCCCGAAAAAACTGAAAAAGATGGTTTCTGTGTGGATCCAGTATAGGAGAATGGAGAGGGAGCATGAAATCCGTAGAGGGAATTTTGAATAACGCGGAAGTTTGAAAAATCATCCTCCAGTGGCCCGTCAGGGGACAAAGCATTTCCGGCCTGATCAATCAAGCCTTGAATACCGTCAGCAAAGAAAAATTGATCTCCTGATTTCGCAATGTCATTAGCATTTGATGCAGTTGTTGAAAAAACCGGCTCGAAGACAGCACCATTGAAACTGAAGACTACCCCTGAATCATCAATTGTCATCAGTACTTCGCCCACCGCAAAAAGTCCACTTGTTCCTGATGGTAAATCAACCCCTGTATCATTCCATGTTGAACTCAGATTTAATAGGTCAGTCCCTGATGTAGCATAGATATCATTATTCACTAAAGTCAGGTTTTCATATCCTGAACTCCCAGCATACCGGTTCCAATTATTGAAATCAAGTAGGTTTCGATTAAAGTCACCGGACTGTATGCCTTCACTCGTTCTGACAATGAGCGATTCATTTCCGAGAAGAATCTGTGAAATTTCTACCTGATTACCACCACTTCCTATTTGAACAAAGTTATCACTAACCTCAGCTTCTGCTGTGTTCACAACTATGATTCCCACATCTGTGGCCAGATATGTTTTGCTAGTTCCAAACGCAATATCATTGATGGTTTTGTTGATATCCAGATCGCTGGTGGCCAAATCGGAAATAGACAGAATTCGATCTTCAAAAACAAAGTCGATGAAACCTGAACGATAACCAATAACTAAAACATTTGCACTTTCATTGTATGCCAGAGCGGAAATACCAACATCAGAAAGTCCATCAATCTTAGATAGTTTTCTGGTCTCTCCGGTACTTAACTCCCGGGAGAAAAAACCATTTTCCGCAGCACAAAAGATTTTCTCCGGCGTGACGGCCAAATGCTTTGCATTTCTATAGCTAAAATGGGTACGCCAGGTCCCCATAGCAATGTCCTGTGCCAAGAGACTTCCAGACAATGTCAGGATCAGGCTACTTAGTACCCATTGCCTCAAAGAAGCAAGATCTGCAAAGCGCTTCATAAATATCCTTTTCTCCTAAAACTATTGTTTGCTTGGATTTAGTACGTCGGTGCGAGTAAGATGCGACATTTCCACACTTCATACAAACAGCATGAACTTTAGTAATGTATTCCGCTATTGACATCAAAGCATCCATCGGTTTAAAAGGTTTACCCTTAAAATCCATATCAAGACCGGCAACAATCACTCTTTTCCCCTGATTAGCTAAATCATTCGCCACCTTCACTATTTCTTCATCAAAAAACTGTGCCTCATCTATTCCTACCACCTCACAGTTTCCTGATCTTAACAAAATGTCATTCGCAAAATTTACAGGGGTAGAAGGAATTGAAGAATCTTTATGTGAAACAATTTTCACCTTATCATAGCGCTTATCCACTGCAGGCTTAAAAATCTCCACATGCTGATTCGCAAGCATCGCCCGGTTCAACCTTCTAATCAATTCTTCTGTTTTACCGGAAAACATGGACCCGCATACGACCTCAATCCATCCTCCCCGGCGTAAGGTTCCTTTTCCAATATGTGGTTCTACAAACATTCTATTCTGAATAGGTCAAATGTGGCAATTGCGTCTCCTTTGGCACTTCTAAGGTAACATCTCCGATAACTTGCGCCTGGCAAGTCAAACGTTCATCGTCCCGCAATTTATTCAATTTAGCATATTGCTCTTCAGGCCGAGTACGAAGCGTGAGATTATCCATTCCATGAAGAATTCTACCTTTACAAGTAGTGCATCTTCCCTTAGCTCCACACGCATGCATCCAGTCTGTTGCAGATAGCAAAATATCAAGCAAACTTTCCCTTTTATCCTCACAATGAATAGATTTACTTTGTAGGTTGGCTATTACGACTGTTGGCATACGTTATCAAATTTCAAGAATGCAAAAGAAACTAAACGAAGACTTTATAGACGGTTATTGTGAGAAATTTGCTTCCAAAGTAACTGCCGATTTTTTCAAAGGTGGGAAAGAGGTTATTACCGGAAAGGAAATCTTAAAGGCTACACCATCCAAGCAAGTCAATTTCTTTGTTATCAAGTTGCTATTCAGGTATTGGCAGGAGGAAACAAAAAAACTTGAAAGCCCTTTCTTCAATTACAAACATGAGGAGGTGCGACAAGCCATGATCCAGTTCATGAACGTGCTGTCTCAACATATTGAAATCAACCAGGAAAAATTTGAAACACTGCTCAATCATGCTGTGAAAGACACTATTTATTTGGCAGCCATGCCACAGGCCTATGTGGAAATAGACTTAGATAGTCGCGGTGTAGAGACCATCAAAGAGAAATCGGTTGAGGGTACGGTCAAATACCTGAAAATCCACAAAAAGGAAATACAAAACTTCCTTTCGGATATGAAAGGGCTTACTATAGATGACGTGATCGATGAGCTCCCTGAAGAATTTGACGATTTTGATACCACGGAAGCTGTGAACGAAGAGTGTGCTTTGCTCTCTCAGGTATTGGAAATCACTTTTGAAAAAGTTTTCTCAGACGATCCTGAAATGGATGAGTTTGACGATGACGATGATCTTTTTGCTCCTGGAGAGGAGGATTTGGTTGAAGAAAAAAAATCCACAAAGACCACCGCTCCAGATGTTCAGTTAGAAAGTGAAGGTGTAGAAATAAACACCGATGATGAAGCAATGGCTGAAGAAGACATTCAGGATGATCATACTTCCGATACTGCTGAAACCATGGTAGAGGAGAAAGAGGAAGCTAAAGATGAAAGCCCTGAAGAACCAGAGCCTGAAGAAGAGGAAGAACCAAAAAAAGAAGTGCGAACTCCGGTAATGCTGGAAGACGATGATCGGGAAGATGATTTTCCGGAAGAAACCATCAATAAGCAATTTGAAAAAGAAGAGGAAACGCTGGCGGAGCATCACGAAAAATCTTCTAAGGAAGGTGGTATCCTTGAATTGATCTCACTCAATCATCGGTATATGTTCATCAAAGAACTCTTCCTAAACGATAAGAACGAGTTTGAAAACGCCCTCTACGAGCTGGAAGAATTTGATTCTTTCGATGAATCCGTAGAATTTCTGGTACAGGGATATGCCAAGCACAATGACTGGGACATGCAGTCTGATGAAGTAAAGGAGTTTTTGAAGGTGCTGTTTAGAAGGTTTAGGTAACTTGATCCCATTTACTTTGAGGGAGTCAAGCGGCCCCTTCCCGTGACACTCTTAAAAGCTATACCACCTCAAAAAAAGAACAATTGAACATAATTCCAGTTAGGGAAAAGTAAGACGAGAATTATCCTTTATTTTTAACCTTGCACATGAGTTTGCCTAACCAACAAATAGATCAGGACCAATTGGTCACACGCCTAAGAGCAAAACAGGCAGACGCATTTAGCTATCTGTACGAAAATTATTCAGCAGCTATATATGGTTCGATCTCCCGAATAGTCAATGATGAAGACGTGGCACAGGAAGTGCTTCAGGATGCCTTTATGAAATTTTGGGATAAAATAGAACAGTACGATGCTTCAAAAGGCCGATTCTTTACCTGGATGGTGAATATTAGCCGTAATCTGGCGATCGATAAATTGCGATCGAAAGAAATGAAGAAGGTTGGGAAAACCGATAATATAGAAACCTACGTAACTGGTATTGAGCGATCGAAATTAAACCACCTAAATGTCGATGGCATTGGCTTGAAAGAGACGCTTACCAGCCTCCGGGATGAAGAAAAATTCATCTTAGAGATGGTGTATTTTAAAGGCTATACCCAATCAGAAATTTCGGATGAATTTGATATTCCACTCGGCACGGTAAAAACACGCCTGAGAATGGGGTTGAAGAATATGAGAAAAGTATTGCAAGTAGAGTGAACATAGAAGAATACATATCGTCAGGCATACTGGAAGCCTATGTGATGGATCAGCTTTCGCAAGCTGAGCGCACAGAGGTGGAGCAGGCTGCCGCTAAGCACCCTGAGATCAGGGAGGAGCTCAACAAGATTGAGCTTTCTATGGAGACACTTGCATTTGCTACCGCAATAAAACCTCCGACTGAAGTCAAGGACTCTCTAATGCAAAAAATAAGTGGAGCTGAGAAACAGAAAGAAAAAGAAACACCGGTAGTACCAATGCAGCCTGATAGAAGCTTTGGTATTCTGAAGTTTGCTGCTGCAGCCTCAGTAATTATAGCACTTGGTTCTGCGGTGATGGCTTTTACTTACTGGAAGAAATGGCAAAGTGCTGAAAGTAGGTTGTCGGATTTAATAGCACAAAATGCCCAGTTTGCTGAAAATTATAACCAGGTGAACCAGCAACTGGATAATATCCAGGATGCTGTTGCCATCATGAACAACACAGCCTACAAGCGAGTGGTGATGGCAGGAACTGACAACTCACCGGAGGCTCAAGCAACCGTATACTGGAACGAGGCAACAGCAGATGTTTACTTAAGTATTCAAAACCTTAAAGAACTTTCACAAGATCAGCAATACCAGCTTTGGGCCATAATTGATGGTAAGCCCGTGGATGCAGGGGTCTTTGATCCAAACAACGGCAACTTCTTGGTACAGATGAAAAACATCACTTCCGGAGCAGCAGCCTTCGCAGTGACCATTGAGCCTCGTGGTGGTAGCGAAAACCCATCGCTTGAGACCATGCAGGTGGTGGGAAATGTTTAGACAGGCATTTAATTGAAGACAGTTTTCTATTCCTAGTCAAAGTGGAACCCTACGAATTCGTAAAGAGAGGGTACTAAAAGTAACCCTCTTAGAGATTTTGCAAAAGCGATTAACAACAGTTCATCCCGGTCAATGCTAGTTCTTTAAATGTTAATTATCTGAAGATTCCGTTGATATAATTCTTTTAAAAAACAATCGGGTGATAAAAATTCCATCCCCGTCACTTTGTCCTCCTCCTAAACCCTTGCTAGTCCCTGCATCACTTTCAACTCCACTGGCAACAAATGCCAACTCCCATCCTAACTTTGTAAGATTATTGATTTTGGAGGTGATCAAGGCATCATTGGAAGCAATGTTTTGAAAATTAATCCCTGTAAGACTGTAAAAATTCAAGAGTAAAGCTTCATTAAATTCGTCTACTTTAATGTCCTTCCTATCAGAGTCCATGTTACTTTTCTTACCATCTGTTCTATCTGCAGCGTAATCATCTACATTCAATTCAGTACCTGTTTCTATGATTCGAGACCTTCCAAGACCACCGGGGACTATGGATTCAATAATGGTTACAACTTTGAACTCCACCATGTTTTGAGCAAGGGAAGTGTACGAACAAAATAGCACCAGAGATGCAATCAGAATCTTTTTCATTTTATTAAAGTTTATGTGACTGAAATTAGTAAATAAGTACATATTTATTGACAGCTACATTCTCCAGAAATAATAAATAATGTCATATGTTTATTCAGCCTTAGGTGAAGTCTTTGAAACCATTACTGACAAGACCCTTGCTCAGCGGACACACTTTTCGTATTCTTATTCAACGTGATCCAGTCAGATTTTTTGTTGCAGTCATGGCACAGTGGTACGATACGCCAACTGTTGTCCCCGGCTTTACGCTTTACATGAGCTCCTACTTTGGCCGGATTGGTGCAGCTTTTTGTTCGGCATATCCCTACATCCTCTTTGGTGATGCGTTCCCAGTGCTTCAGCCAGGAGCTACAACACTCGCAGGCCCGGCCAGAATTTCGATGAATGACTTTTACTTCCATAGCATTAGTAAGATAAGTCAGCTTTACTGAAAATTGGAATGACCCTTTTCTTACATTCCAAAATAAGACTCAATAACCATTCGCATACTGCTGTCACTCGATAACTACCTTTTACTTGATCACCACCAGACCCGAAAATTGCTGCTTCTCATTGCTTACTACTACCTGATAAATGCCTTGTTCCAAGGCAAGTTCCTTCGTTGAAAGGACATGTGACCATTTGCCATCAACAGCATTTGCTTTTTTACTATACAAGATACGTCCATCTAGGGTATAGATATTTATCTCGACCGGGCCTCTTTTTGACAAATCCGCAGTGAGCGTAAACCAACCCTCACTGGGATTAGGAAATATGCTAAGCCGATTAGCTCCCCGATACGGGTTATGCACACCTAACACTACCGGGGTTGTTGCACCATAAAGATCAAAAATTGAAAGTGAAATTTCATTGATTTTAACTTCATATTCATCTACCGCCGGCGCAAAAGACAAGGAAGACTCATAAAAACGCAATTCTAAACCGGTGATCATATCTCTATCTTCTTTGGGTAATTCATGAATTGAAATGGACACCACACCCCCAACAGGTATATATGTTCCCAAATCAATCTCAGCAACGGCAGATTGCAGGATAACATTTACGGCACGTGCATCGAGTTTAAGGTTTAAAAATTTATAATGTGTCCAGGGCTGCTCGTAGAGTTCTGTAGTATACCTCACATAGTCATCCGTTGCATCCCCATCGGTCACCAGATTAAATCCAATTAGATTATCACAGGGAGTACTACTACAAAAGCCTGGATCACGAGCGCTTATATAAAGCTCAGGCGTATCTTTGCCTTCACCTCGAAGCGTACTTCTATCATATACATCTGTCTCAAAGTCAGCAATGATCACTTCATCTGTTGCTCCAGAGCCAGACGTACAGTGTGATGGCATACAGAGCATCATAGTTGGGCTTTTGTACTGATGGTCTAATCCATTTAAATCCACATCGTCAAAATACTCAGTGGCTTTATGGTGGACGTAAAGAATGTTATCATGGATGAAATACTGTTCGTCTGGATTGGTCACCAAGTCCCAAATGTCGGTTGCATATGGAACTGAGGTTCCGTCTTCATAAACGAGATTCACTTCACTTGGCATGTGTGTAAATGCCGAGATCACCCGATGATCTTGTCGTGCCCATTGCAGATAAAACGGCATTCGGTGAGGCGTTCTGTGAAACTGCCAGATATACATTTCTGTTCGTTGGGCCATGTCATTGTTTGTGAATACCACCGGTTGCATGATGTGATCATCTCTCCCAGCATCTAGTACCATTGCTGGGTAATTGTCTCTTTCAAATTCCTGAGGCATGCCGAGATATCGCGTGCCGTATACTCCTGTTCGCTCGGCCGTTCCCCAATCAGGTCTCATGAACATGGTGCCTACATCCAGGTCGTGTGTGATTACCGCATCCCAATCGGCTACTAGCATATCCGTAGATTCAAATTGTGCATTAAATGCTTGGTCTCTAATAGCCATCGGATCATCATCATAATCCTGGCTCCATTGTAAAAGAGGCACGAGTCTGGAATTGGGTACTCCGGTTACCGACCCATCAAAATCAATTAGTCCTGAAGCGAAGTTGTGATCAACATGAGTAAAAAAATCAAAGTCCACTTTTGAAGCATGAGGTGTCCCGGTCGCCCACGTGATCCCCCTCGACCAATGAGCCGGGCTTTTTCGATGCGCTCCGAAGATGCCTAGGCCTACCGTATTCTCATTATCAAAGCCGGCAAAGTGTACATTATCCAATCCAGATGGCCCGTCGTAAAGAATATGCCCATGCAAAAGATTCCTCCTTTCGGTATGATCGAGTTCTAAAACAGGTAGTGAATAAGATACCGACATATCTTCCTGATTCTTTCTAGGCGCACCTACATTGGCAGATTGACCAACAATAAGCGAGTTTCTCAAGATTTGATTGAATGAAAAAAAAGCATTGGAATGACTGTTTGCCAACCTGCAATTTTCAAAATACATGGTACCCGCCCGGGTCCAAATGCCCCGAGAACCAGCCTTAAATGAAGTAAACTCCTCTACTAGGAGGGTGGTACCTGGTGGAAGTGGCGGTCTGTATTCTTTGTATCCGGTAAATTCTTCACCTACATCTACCTGACCATTCCCATTTTCATCATCCCAAAAAACCGTTGCATCGATGGCCAGGTTAGTAAAATTATTGGAGTGACCTCTGTTGTTTCTAAATTCGCGAATTGGAAGATCTCCGGGAACAAGAGTGGAACTTGGATCACCAATTACATATTCCAGAGCCAGCATCCAAAAGCCTGAGCCTTCCGAGCCAGCCGCTGCATTGTTAATGAACGTATTGTCCGGGTTAGTGATCCAAAACGTAGCAGGGAAGTGCCTGGAATGATCATCATCTTCCAACCGGTCATGTCTTTGCACACGTTCATCCCATTCAGGTTTTCGTGTGAGGACGCCCAGGTTGTGATCGAATATATTGCCTCGCTCACTTCCGGCTTCCATAAAAAAGCCATGGCCAATATGATCGTAGGCCACTATGTCCTGGATGAGTGCATTGCTAGTATGATGAACAGTCATTACCCGATTAAAAGAATGATGAACACTGCTATTTTTAAAATATTGCCCGGTAACGTCATGTGCATGGTGCCAATGAAAAGGATATCTTCCCAGCAACCCCTTTTGACCCATATGATATAACTCTACCCCTGAGATATAAGCGCTGGAACCCATATCCTTTACTATAATGTGGCCACCAAACCCCTGTTCATCGGCTCCTTCTCCCCTGATAAGAATGTTATGTGTAAGCAAGCCCACCTCTGCTCTTTCGTCTAGTTCGAAAGTGCCTCCATGATAATACTGCATCTCACCATAGTGAAGTGTATCGAGTGGCACATCGAGGTGAATTGTTCTGCCTGCTCCGGTTACTTCCGTAATGGTCCTTATCTCAGCTTGTAATGCACTGTAATCAGTAGAAGCGATGATAATTTCATCTCCCACTCTCCAATCGGTGGCATCCACCACCTGAATATCCGTTGATCCTGCATCTGCTGTGGCCGATAGTTGTGTCCAGGAAAGCCTTTCTTCCCCATGCATGATAATAGACCCTTCTTCAATAGCACCAATAAACTTGGATCCGATAGTGTGAATATCAAGTACAGGGTCATTTCCGCGAAGCGTGATTACCCCCTTGGCAGTGTACGGATCAGTCACTGTCCCCCAAATAAGCTTTGCTCCATCACCCCATACCAGAATATAATTGGTAGTCAAATAGATGTCCTGATCATTCTTAGCAATTAGCTCACCATGTACAATGATGGATTCTACCTCTACGTCTTGATCAATATAAATAATCACTTCGGCAGGGATTTCCACCTCATCACCAGGTCCTGGAATAGTGCTTCCAGTCCAGGAATCGGGATCTGACCAAACCGGATTGGATGGATTATTCCTTGCAATAATTTGAGCAACTATAAAACCTGGCACAAGCAGAACCAAAATAGCTGAGGCTAGGAATCTTGTTAGGGTAGTGCGGCAATTCTTCTCAAGAAGAACCGCATAGATGGTGAGTTTCATTGAGGTATACCAGGTAAGTATTGTGAAATCAAAACTTGATAAAGTACAATAAATATAACCTAATTATCTAACAGTCAGATAATAACCAGTCTTCAACAGCTATTAGGATTTTAGTTCAGCACAATGGGGTGATCTTTCCGATTATTGGAACTTACTTCAACAGCTCAATCAACACCCGATTATATTTATAAATATTGATCAACCTGAGGTTTAGGTGAATGCGAGGGTTTTTATAATCTTTTTTTAGGTATGAGGTCATGAGGTAGAGGTGCTCGATGAGCTCACCAATGCTAAACCCTTGAATGGGCTTAACCTTATAGCGAGTAACCAGTTCTTCCTGTACCTTTTTTCGGGAAAGGAGCGTGTAGGGAATCTCAAGTTTCACAGCAGCTGATAACTCTTCAATCTCCAACATTTGTAACATCTCGATTCTACGGGCATCATCTATATCCTTGAGTTTCACATCTTGCAGGAATTTATCATTGAGTTTGAGTTCTGTTCTTAAGGCCCTCTTCAGTGCAGCGCGCTTCTGTTTTAGTGCTGCCGCATCGTTGGCTACATCATAGATCTCTTTGATTACAGACATAGGTGATTTTTGAAATTAGTGCTGAAAAGTACTAAACACTGGTTTAACCAAGTAATATTATGATAAGGATCAAAACAGTAAATCATCTTATTATTGCAGCCCATGCTCCAATTTTTCAAAAAGAAACCGAAAGAAAAACAACCACCACAACTATTCGATATGGAGGGAAATCTTATTCAGGAAGGTGATGAGGTAATGGCTCTTCGTTATGAGTTAGGCAAGTGCAAAGTAGAACTGGAAGGCCTACAGTTTTTCTACGTTTCAATACACTCCGGGAAAAAAGTCAGCTACGTTAAAATGATTGATGCGATTACCGGAAATCAGAAGGTGAAGAAATCGGACTAACTAACTAGTAGAAATCTCCTTCCTCAGTTTCTCAATATCCTGCAAATAAATTTGCTCCAAAACCTCTACATAAGGTCGCTGGTGAAAATATCCTTTCTTGAAATTGACCTCTGCTTTTTCCAGCTCTTTTAGTGCCAAATCAAACTGACCCCTGGCTACATAGATGCGTGCTTTATGGTAGAAACCATCGGAGAGTTGAGGGTAATATTTTAGTACTCTGTCAAACTCCGCCATAGCATCATCGAATCTGTTTAGCTGCATCAGGGAAAGTCCTCTGTATAGCATAGCGTATACATCCACCCAGGACTCACCTTCTACTTCTATGACTTTATTAATGTATCTATCGAGAAAATCAAGGGCGGTCTCATATTCCTTCAATCCATAGTAGCTAATGCCGCGCATGTAATCGTGACTTTGTCCCTGGGAGAAATCCACTTGTCCATTGACTTCATCTCCCAGATTAAAATCTGCAATTGCACGCTCATAGTCACGGTAAAAATAGAGATATAGATACCCGCGAAACCCGGCCCATTTCTCGGGATGCCGCTCCACAGCCTCACCATAGAAATAGTACATTTCATCCAGGATAGCTCTTTTTACACGTGCAGTCCCCAACTCCCTCCAGGTTCCTGCATCAGTAGAATCAAGAGCTAGCGCTTCCTTCTGGTGCATCTGTTCACCCACGCTTCCTTGATAATTGGAGTAAAACCCTCCGCTTCGTATCTGTGGAGCATACTGTTCTTTCTCCTCTTCTGTAAGCTCCTTTTTGTACCATTCTCTCTGAGTACAGGAAGTGCCAACTATCAGGAGCGCACTAAGGAAGTATATCGATGATTTGGCCATTGTCAATATTAAATGTGATATAGAAATAGGCGTCCCGCACCTCGTCTCTTATTACTACCGTTCGCCAGTCTTCAAGTTTTTGCAGAATACCGTATAAATGATCGATGGTCTCCTGATGAAACTCCATCGGCTGATAATTTAAATCATAACCCTCGGCCACAAACCGTCCGGCTTTTCCTTCGCAGTTCACCACGAAACGGAATACCAGTCTGCCACTTTGATCAAATAGTTTGGCCTTGTCAAGATTGGAATAAATAGTATCAAGCATTGCTCGCTTGCTGTGCAAATACCTTCCGTCCGGAGTGGAATTATAATAGTCAGCTATACGTCTTTCATGTCCACAAATTTTGAAATTTGAATCATCACTGATTGTTTGATTCGGGTCAATCCAGCCAACCCTATGTTCTCCATGATTGGCTCGTTTTTCAAATTCTTTCAGCGACATTTGTTCAATCAGCTCTACCTGTCGTCTATAAGAAGAGCCCTTAGTATCTGCTCCGTAGAATCCAATACCCTGAACATAGTAGGAGTTCGTCAATCCTTCATTTAAAATTGAATCTGTATCGGCCTTCCGATAGTTCCAGTCATATCGAAATACTTTAGCTGGCTTATCCATTATCATAGTGTCAGCCACGGCTAGCTGATTTTCTGTATAAATATACTTTTCACCATCCCACTCGTATTGCTGCTGATACGGCTCCTCTTTTTCTCCTTCCCAGACTGAGTGGCTATTATTCAGAAGCTCTAGCTCGGTGGTATCCGTCACATTCCTGGAATTGATTCCACTCACAACCGCCAACTTATTTTCGTCAACGCTATAAAAACGATTATTAATCAATTCAAAACCGGCATTGTATCCCTCGGTCATGAAAAGAGTATCGTTTCGCTTTATATACTTTGTATATTCTATTTCCGTGCCCGGAAAGGCGTCAGGATTGTTAGGATAGTAGTGGAGGTAATATTTACTTACAAAACCTTCCTCAAACACATCTTTAGGTGGATAGTATTTAAATACCGGATGATTTTCTGATTGCTCGCTACACCCCAGAAGCAGGGGCATAAAAATTAGGATGCTTAGTCTTTTCAACTTAGGTGATTTTGAAATACTTGCCAAAATACAAAAATGAATGATCTTAAATCCGCTTTTTGAGAATCATTAACATTTTGTTAGGAAATATAAAACCCCGGTCATCCTCATGACCGGGGCATCTATCACCAACCAGCTATAAATCGTCAACACGATCTATAATTGTGTCTTCTAGCTACGAAGTAATCATCTGCTTTGGATTCCACTGCAAAAAAATTATCCCTCCAATCTTTTCCTGATGTCACGAGTGGTGCGTGGACCTAGTTCATAGCTTGCTTCCAGGGACTCCTCCAGCAGGACTTTTCCCACCTCCATATTCGCCGCGTCATATACTACTCCCATGTGATAAATCACATCGGGCTCATAAGTTTTGCCCCAAACATTAGCCTTATAAATAGCTACCGCCTCATCTGTCTTGCCTTGCAAGTGCATGGCCCATGCCAACCAATCATAGCTGGCAGGAGTGGGTCTTTTTGAAATTTCTTCCTTTGCCAATTCAATCGCCTGAACAAAAGCACCATCTTCAGCATATAATTCAATCAAATATTTGTTGTACATGCCCAGATATTCGGGTCGGGTTGCTTCTGCTACAAATTGATCTTTCAGACGCATTGCAGCATCTTCATGACCTTCCAAACTATATAGTTCGGCCAGTTGAAGGTTATAATCCGGCATTGCAGATCTTTTTCGGAGAGTTTCTAAAATATTGATCGCTTCTACCGTCTTTCCATCATGGGAATAAGCAACCCAGGCAATACCTTTCAGGGCATAATCATACGTTGGTTCCAGCTTCAAAACTTCCAGGTACTTTTGGTACGAATCGTTGATACGCCCGGCATGACCATACATGTCACCGAGGTTAGCAGCGGCCCAAAGGAGACGCTCTTCCTGATGATCCTTGATAAGGCTGTGCGCTTCCTCCATGTAAAAAATCGCTGAATCAAGATTTCCTTCATAGTCTTTGTATTTAGATAGGCGAACCAAATAATCAAAGGAATCCATGCGCTTGGTTTTTTTCAAAATAGTGTTCGCCAACTTATAATTGCCTAGCTCCATTTCTGCGTCGAATTGCATGAGTAGTGCTCCATACTTTTCGTCCGTGAGCTCCCGGGCCTCCACAGCATATGCAGCGGCAGACTCAAAATCGTGTTTCTTTATGGAAAGACTGCTAAGACTTAGAAGACTTGGAACCTTCCATTGTCCTTTCGCTATTTTTTCTGCTTTTAAAAAGGTGGAGTCGGCCTTATGCAGATAGCTAATTTCACCCGTTTTCTCAAATAGCTCATGGTAGGTAGCACCCAGTTTTTCATAGAAGGTAAATCCTTTAGGTTCTGCTTCTATTTTATTTTTCCAAAGTGCTTCTTTTTCAAGTATTGGATTTATATCCACGAGTGCAGATGAGAGGTATCGGTTATAATCTTCATTTTGGCTGATTGGCTCTGCCGATTGCTGGCTACAGCCCATTGCAAAAAGTAAGATTGATAGATGTAAAATCGATTTCATAGCTTTTGGTTTTAGAGATAAAAAATAGAGAGGGACTAGTCCCTCTCGCATATCACGTTATAGATCAGTGTGGGCTTGCCAAATAAGGGAAGCTATTGCTGAATGATTTATCATTCGAATCCACATTGTCCGAAATCAGTCCATCTTTCACCTGATTGTCTGCTCCTGCGTCAGATTGATCGCTAAATGCAAGAATCAGCGTTACATCTACCACATCATCAGTAAGAGCACGTCCATTCAATGTACCATATGCGGTTGCAGCATTCTTGTCTGATTGTAGAACATCAACAGCCAGAACACCTGCAAGGGCATCATTACCTATACCTAAGATGTTTTCAAACTCATTTGGATCAAGGAAAATATACGTTTGAAGTGCATCAAGTATTCCGGCAAATGCCGTAGCGTTTGCTGACCCATTCGAAGGAAGTGTTTGGTTATATCCATTTTTCACTTCTGCTGATCCAAAGAAATTGAATACCGTATTGATCGCCGGACGTCCCATTTGATCTACTGTCATATAAGTATCAGGTTCTACTTGAATATCTCCGTCATCATTGCCACAGCTTGTAATCGCTATCATGGAAACTATCGAAAGAGCTACTAATATTGATTTTATCTTGTTCATAATTTTTATTCTTATTTGATTCTCAAATTATTTTTTTGATTTCGCCTCTACCCATGAAGTGAATTTTCCATTGGTATCGCCGATGGCACTTTTAGGTACTTCTACTACTACTGAAAGTACATTGGTACCTGCGAAAGCATCTACTGCTTCGTTATCGGATCTGAAAGCAGCAGGGTAAGGCTGAACACCTTCCGTATCAGGGTCAGAGTCTCTTTCAGGATCATACTGTCCGGTGTTGGTGTCGTCACTCAATGAAGCACCTACTCCATTTACAATATCCACGAAGTGGAAAAAATCCATGAAAAAAGGATCATCTCTCAAACCAGCGAATAATTGAACATTATCCATGCTTCCTTCGGCAACAATTTGGCTTTCTAAACCTGTTTGGCCATCAGCAGATACCACTCCATTGGTCATGGCTTCACCATTTTCAAAATAAACCTGGATCAATTGATCTTCGATGTTGTCACCATCGGAATCGATGTTGAACTCATACATGACATCATCACTAAATGATGTTTCCGAGCTAAGTCCCGCCACATTGCAGACAAACACATAGTTGTCCGAATTGGATGGACTTTCGAAAGCATAATAGTCTGTGATGTCTTCCACCGAACTTCCATCAGATAGTGAGCCGACAGCCGGTGCATCAATGTGGTCAGCGGCCACCAAAATAATCACAAGGGCTGCTGATATAACAAGGCCCAGTGATAATATTAATTTTCTCATAGTGCTTAAACTTTTATAGTTTTTAAAATCTAAGCTACCTACGAGGCTATCCTGCCAACTGGATTTATTAAAGCTGAAATTGTGTTTTTTGTGGTCGTTACGAGCAGGGAGTAGTAATCCCAAGCCTGACTCGTATTTATTAGACTCTTGATTGCTGGATGTTTCAAAGTCTGGATTGAAACCTGATTTTTCTTCCATAATGTGTAAATGAGGTAGAGGTCTCGCTTGCGAGCTGCATCATGAAAATGTGATTAGGGAATACTTCTCTCTACGTCATTTAGCCTTCTCCAAATATGTAATATTTTTAGGCTAAACAAACATTTGAGGGAATACCACTCTGATTATATAAGTTGCTAAGAATTCTCTAACACCAACTTTATTTCTTTTCCCGGCTTAAGCTGGGCTAATTTTCCCATATCCTCCTTGAGCACTTTGCCAATCCTTGGGTAGCCACCGGTGGTCTGGCAATCGTTCATCAGAACAATCGGCTGGCCATCAGGAGGGAGCTGAATAATGCCTGGGATGACCGCAGATGAAGCAATTTCGTGGTAATCACAATCCAGCTTTGCCCCAGTCAACCTAACGCTCATGCGATCGCTTGAACTATCTACTTTGAAAGTTATCAAGCTTGGCAACTCTTTGAGAAGATCCCACTCCGGGCCCTTCATAATGTTGATTCCAACTAGATTTTCAAGGCTTTTTTCCGGTGGTGAAATGTCTTGCCTCTTGCCCGTCCTACCGGATGTTTTCAGTAAATCGCCCTTTCCGATCTCCCTCCCATTTATTCCTCCAAACCCGGCTCTTATGTAGGTAGAATAGCTTCCAAAATCTTCTTTCGTATGGAGTTTCCCTCCAATAGCTATATAAGCATAAACATGTGCGGGTGGTGCGATTTCAATTAAATCTCCCTGAGAGAGTTTAGCATATGATTCACTTAATTCCTTGTCATTCAATTTTACTTGTGCACCTAAAATGGCTATCGAGGTATCTTCCAGCGCTTCTATCTTAATCCCTGAAATAGCAAACTCCACCACCGGAAAGTGATCCGGGTTTCCAACCATTTGGTTGGCTGTTATCATCCACTCCTTATCCATCGCTCCTGACTGAGGGATGCCATATCGGCGGTATCCAAATCGACCAAAATCCTGGACGGTGGTCATTGGCCCTGTTTGAATCACTTTCAGCTTTCCCATGACTCAAATTCTTCTTTCGTGATCCGCTGAAATCTATAGTGTACACCAACATCGATAAGCATCGGTGGTTGACGCCTGCTATCAAAAACTTTGACTGGCGTTCGCCCAATGATATTCCATCCACCCGGACTGGATAGTGAATAGATCCCTGTCTGACTGCCTGCTATCCCCACCGAACCATCCGGAATTCGATTCCTCGGCTTTTCCAATCTTGGGCATGCTAATGATTCATCCAACCCATCCGCGTAAATAAAACCGGGCGTAAAACCGACAAAGAGCGAACGATAAGTGTTCTTCAAGTGTGTTTCAATAACCTGCTCCTTCGTTAGGCTATTTGCCTGCGCCACCCTTTCTAAATCCATCCCAAGTTCATAACAAATAGGCAAGTCGATTATGCCATTAGAGTTGCTTTCCCTTTTTCTAGATACTTTTTTTCCATTCAGTGAATGGATCAACTCTTCGATAGAAAGGGCTGTGAAAATAGCGATTGAATGATAGGCTGGAACAATGTCTTTTAAGTTCTTATTGAGAACTTCTTCAATCAGGTATGTACTTTCGTGTATTTGCTCAATGTTGGTGTCCTTGGCACATTCCAATAAAATCACCTGTTCTCCCAGGAGCGAAACTCTCCAGGAGATACCATTAAACTGAAGCAATTTGGACGCCTTTACTGTCAAGGTGTTGATTGATTTCTTTGGCTAAAGTTACGGCTCCTTTGGTATCTCCATGAAGGCAAATCGATTGAATGTGCAGTTCTATCCAATCTTCGGACTTTACTCTATGATTGATGGCCAATTCTTCCACCTGCTTCATAACCTGTCCTGGGGATAAAACTGCGTCATCCAGAGATCTGGAGCGAAGTGATCCGTCCGGTTCATATTTCCGGTCGGCAAACCCTTCGGCTATGAATGGGTGTTTATTGGCTTTAGCGATTTTTTCTGATTTAGAATTTGCCAGCCCCATCCAGTAAACATTGGGAGCTACTTCTTTAATTACTTCAAAAATCAATTTTGAGATAATAGTGTCGCTGGCAGCCTGATTGTACAAAGCTCCATGTGGCTTGACATGATGAAGCGCAGTACCTTCTTCCCCACAAATTCTCTTTACCAATCCTATTTGCTCTTTGATGCTTTCTGCCAGATCGTGTGGTTGAATGAGCATGATTTTACGGCCAAAATTTGATCGATCCGGGTAGGATGGATGGGCACCTATAGCCACGCCTTGCTTAATAGCTAATCTGACTGTTTGCCTCACTGATGTTTCATCTCCGATGTGTCCCCCACACGCGATGTTACAGGAGGAAATGTAAGGCATGATCTGCTCGTCCAGATTTGCGCCCGGATGTTCACCCAGGTCTGCATTGAGGTCTATGGTAAGCATAGGTGTAATTTAATCCTCCCCCTGACCCCCTCCAAAGTGGGAAATAGAAAACGTCACTTCGAACCAAAGTGAGAGGTCTTCCTCTAAACAATGCTTGCTCAAATTAAGGAGACTTTTCCTCCTTGGGTCGGTCGAAGTGACGGAATCACAAAAGCCCAAACACACTATTCAGGCTCCTAAAGCTCACAACCAGGCTAACCAAAATCACTAGAACAGCAAGCGCATTTTGCCAGATTTTATTTACATGTTTATCTAAAAACGACTTTTTATTACAGAGATAAATGAGGAAGAAAACAATCACCGGCAACAGGACTCCATTGGCGACCTGTGCTACCTGAATCACCTGAATAGGTTTATAACCCAGCATTGAAAAGAGTGTGCCTATTCCCAAAATAAACATCCAGACAGATCTAAATTTCAGGCTATTCAAACCCACATTCCACCCAAAGATGCCCCTGGCAGTGTATGCAGCAGCAAGCGGTGCAGTAATGGCTGATGATATTCCTGCTGCAAAGAGACCGATGGCAAGAAAATATCGAGCCCAACTTCCTAAAATGGGCTCTAACTGCATAGCCATTTCATTGATGCCGGAAACCCCCTTGCCAAAGATTGTAGCCGCACTTGCAATCACAATAGCCATTGAAATCAATCCGCCCAGACCGATCGCTACACCGTTCTCTTTTTGTAATTCTTTCAAATCTTCAGCTCTCTTCCATTTCTGACTTACAGAGGAAGCATGCAGGAACAAATTATATGGGACGATGGTAGTACCTATCAGGCCTAGAATAGCCAGCTGGTTTTTTTCGGTAAAAGAAGGAATGAACATTCCGCTAACGATGGCGGAAAAATCCGGTTTAACAAGAATAGCTGTAATGACAAAAACCAAACTCATCAGGATCACCAGCCCAATAAGAATACGCTCGATTATTTTAACTTTTCCAACAAACAAAACGCCAAACGCGGAAATCCCAATGACCAACGCCCACGGAAAATCAAACTGGAATATTCCTGAAATTCCTAATACCGCCCCAGAGATGTTACCAGCCTCGTAGGCTGCATTTCCAACGATGATTGCCGTAAAGACAAGGACAATAGCTATGGTTTTAGCAACTGGATTTTCAATCTGAGATCGAATAGCTTCTCCCAGTCCATTTTGGGTGATCAGTCCGAGTCGGGCCGTCATTTCCTGTAGAATGATGGTGGCTATGGTGGCAAATAATAGCACCCACAATAATGTGTAACCAAAGGTTGCTCCTGAGATGGTACATACTGTGAGGGTACCAGGGCCAATGAAAGCGGCTGTGACCAGTGTGCTTGGACCGAAATATTTTTTTAGAAAGTTCATTTTCTATTCGTGATAATCACCCCTAGCCGAATCGTCGGACCGCCCATCAAGGGGGAACTGTCAGGTATTTCAGGAGAA
Source organism: Ekhidna sp. (assembly GCF_040220215.1). Lineage (GTDB taxonomy): Bacteria > Bacteroidota > Bacteroidia > Cytophagales > Cyclobacteriaceae > Ekhidna. Next base: position 466,394 of record NZ_JAVJTR010000025.1, on the reverse strand, counting down.
TGGAGTAGCCTATACATAACCAATATCTGGAGTTAATTTCACCTTACTTTTTACAAACTCACCATGACCATATCCAACTACTTTTCCGGTTTCATTCATCAGTTCGGATTTGGCTACAAACAATTCTCCATTTGAAGAAACCAGCTCTCCTTTTGCCAAAATTTTTCCTCCAGTTACCGGTCGTTTGAAATGGATTTCAAAAGATTTAGTTAACACAAAAAAATCTTCTACCACTGAGTTTACAGAAAAGAATGCGGCATCATCCAACAACTTAAAATAGACCGACCCATGCATGGCATTGAGTGCATGAAAATATTTGGGAACCACTGTTAAACCAATCTCTGCTTTCCCATTTGAAATGTGAGCGGTCGTCGTATCAAAAAGCAGGGTATTCACATTCGCTAACAAGTACATCCGCTCAAGTTTTCTAAAATGTTCGCTGCTCATCCCATGGATTTATCAATGGTGAAATTGAAAGAAGCTGTTCCTTCCTTTCTGTTTCCCACAGGATAGCTTTTTTCCATAAAGCTCACATTGCCTTCATAATCGATGGTCAGAGCCGTGGAGCAACAGGTTCCGTAATCGGCAGTTCGAATGCACATGGCCGACACGGCTTTCTCGCGCTCATAGTCAAGTCCGGTTTCTGGCAATTCTTCATCTGGTGCAGTCTCTGTATCCTGCATCATTTCTATCAATTGCTCCGACGTGAATGGCTGCTGAATCAGGGTATTAAAATTTCGCTTTGCTTTTTCCACTTTTGGCCAGGGCGTGTTCAGAAGTGCATTGCTCAACCCATACACCCCAGGATCAAGCAATTTTGCATCTCCATCATAATTGCTCACATGAGCGATTTCTTCATCCAGGGTAATCAGGTTAAATCCATTGTACTGTTCGCCCGCGCCGTGAACATGCCGGGAATAAACGGAGGGGCGCTCCTGACCTAATAGAAAGTTTACCGGAAGGTCTCCGCGCGATCGTGCATCCGGCTTTATGTTTTTGATATCTCGAAAATTTGTAACAGCGGCAAACCGACCATTCTTGTTAATCGCCATCCAGGTCCCTAATGCCTCTAAATCCCGACCTCCCAAAATTTTCGGATGATCTTCCCACCAGTGTGCTATGGCTGTCGGGCGGGCATAAAACTCATCCCGGTTAGCGACAAGGATAAATTTGTATTTCGGATGTGATTTGTATGCGAATGCGATTAGACACATGAATGATCTGCTTTGGATTGAATAGTCTAATTTAGGATTTTCATTCCCATTAACCTGACCGATGAAGAAAGTTCTTCAGTATCTCAAAGATTATCACCATTCACATTTCGATTGGAAACTATACCTGACAATACTGATTTTCACCACCGTCTGCATCATTCTCAACTATCGTTTTGATTTTGAGGATGGTGTAATTGATTCCTACAATGGACAACCTGTCAAATGGTTGTGGATGTTCCTTTTTCATGGAGCTCCTTTTTTTGTCGTTTGCCTTATCCTTTATGCATTTGGGAAAAAGAGGGATTGGCTCAAAAGCAAAAACTATTGGGTCAAATTCGTGGTTGGTTTTGGCCTTCTAGCCTTGGATCGTTCGTTTTATGGATTTGATGAATGGCTAAAATTTGTCCCAACAATTGAGTACCACTATGTCATACGCTGCGTTCATTGGGCATCCAGTACTATATTGGTGGTTATCCCTATGTTGATCCTTTATCCTTTTTTGGAGAAAGATGAAACTAAGAATTACTATGGGCTGAGTTGGAAAAAGTTCGATGCAAAACCATACTTAATCCTTCTAGGTATAGCAGCAATTTTTATTGGGATTGGATCATTTTTGAGTGACATTCAGGACTTCTATCCAAGGTACAGGGGATCTGGTGCAAATCTCTATCTTCGAGAAAACCCGGATCAGGCTGAAGGGTGGTTGGTTCTGATTTATGAGCTCTGCTACGGTAGTAGCTTCATTTCTGTAGAACTAATCTTTAGAGGCTTCTTGATTTTTGCTTTTCATAGAACTCTTGGTGGCTATGCGGTGCTGCCCATGATTGTAACTTATGCGTTTCTGCATTTTGGGAAGCCACTTGGTGAGACCATCAGTTCTCTTTTCGGTGGTTATGTTTTAGGTATTATTTCGTACTACAGCCGAAATGTTTGGGGAGGTGTATTCATTCACCTCGGAGTAGCCTGGTTGATGGAGTTATTTGGCTGGATGCATCAGTAGAACTTTGTTTCTGTTTTTCACACTTTCTAAATCACTTTACTTAATTCCCATGTTGGTATTCATGAAAAATCCCTCTTTTCCCGTTATAAATAACTTATCCCCTACCAAAATAGCATCGTGAATATGTGGCCAGTCTACCTGGCTTTGTATCCATGTGGCTCCTCCATCATCAGATTTTTAATGAGGATTGAGTAGAGTTTTAGTAATTCAATTGATTTCATAATACCAATAATTTTCTTGCAGCTATCTGCCACAGTTCTGTGGATGAAAATGAATAATATGCCCAATTCATCAGGGCATAAGTCATCAGCCCTATATAGTATGGCTGGCTTTTCAGTTTTTTGAGTTGATCATAAATGATAAAACCGATCAAGGTCAAATTCATAACCCACAAATCCATATCAATACTTCCCAATCCTGCGGAGCTAAAGTTGATTCTTCCAATGGTTGGCCCTAACAATGACACTGATGACACAATGATGTATCTCATGTGCACTGGAGGCTTGGTTTTGTTCAAGATGGCCAGCGAATAAAATCCGCCAAAGAGAATCATCTGAGAAAAGGGGAAGAAAATCTGCGCCAGGTTGTCCTCTAATGTTAAGTGCTCCTCCATTCTGAAAAATGAATGACGAATCACAAGCCAAATGGAAAGGATGATAATAGGCACAAGCCAATAAGATGCTTTGCCAAGCATCCGATGGAAATTGTGTTGTTTTATATTAATTAAAATAGGTTGAGCTATCAGCATCAAACACCATATAGTCATTACAATCACATGAAAATGCAGTACATGACTTTGTATTTCCCCATCTAAAAGGGCAGCAAAGTATCTCCTGAAACCGATAGGAACCAAAAGTAGAATGAAGACAAAAAAGGCAGCTATTAGTCTATAATTCTTCATGCACCTATTATCTGTTATTATCAATCCATTTATCCAGGGAAAGCTTGCCTGATCCAGCAAAAAGAAAAAAGAACGACATGGCGAGCATTTGTAAGGCTGGATAAGCATCCTGATAAGGATCAGAGGAGTGAACCATAAAATAGGCTACCAAAAAAGTTCCAATCAGAGGGATGGCGAAAAGCCTGACCTTAAGACCGAGAATCAGTGATATCCCTCCAAAAAATTCAAAGAGCAAGTATGCCCACGCAGATAAAAAAGGCCATGGCACTCCCATAGATTCCAGCCATTCGGCATCTCCTGATACATCAAAAGACGTGACAGATGACCATGAGTAATAAAGCAAATGGATACCAAATGCTAATCGTGGAAAAAGAAAGCCATAGCCTTCTATGGATTCCAGTTTTTCATTGAGTGTTTTGATCATTTTTTTGTTTTAAAAAATAGCAACCGGATTCACAGGAGAACTAGTGGTTCCTTCTATTCTCCATGGATTTATTGTGATAAAAAACTGATACCTGTTTATCTCTTTACAGTGTGAACTCAGTTCCTCCAAATTGGCATTATCGATGAGTGGTAAACCGAGATAAGGAATTCCAACTGTGTGAAATGTGCTGGAATAACGATCGAATCCTTCAATCGGATGCGCATCATTATCCCCATCGCCACCCAGTAAGGTGATTTGATTTTTATGCGCCCATACAATACAACCCGGGTGAAGACCTGCCCGTCTTTCCCGGGTATTTTTTTCGCCTAATCCGGTTCGGACAAAAACAATATCTCCAGAACTCAGTAATGTTTTTTGCCTTTCGAGCACTTCTTCCAATAAAGCAGGAGTTATCGCAAAACCTGGTTCAAGGTCTCTCTCCAAATAATTTGGTACATCTATTAACACCCCTTTTCCCACAATTCCTCCTGAAAAATTTTCTATACCAAGCACTTTTGCTCCTTCCGAGCGCAAGCTGTCTATGCTAAACCCATTATACATCTGTGTAGTGTCCGCAAACACATGGGCCAAACCATCAAGGTGAGTAACCGCAAATCCGTGCCATACGGCACCCACAAAATCCCTACTTCCATACCTGCCCTTCTGCATTTGATATGATCCTTCCCGAACTCCCGGTGTTGTTGCTAAATTGGACTGTCTGGAGAGTGAAATGCTTTTCCCAGACTGGATGAGCTTTGATGCTTGTAAAATTTTATCCTGAGTGATGTAATTCAAAGTTCCTTTTTCATCATTAGGTCCCCACTTTCCCCAATTGGTTATCTGAGGTAAGATGGCAATGATATCTTCATCATTATTGATTTCAGGCCACTTGAACTGTTTTTGTGTTTCTGCTCCAGCATCTGATGCTGATTTCTCACACGCGAATGGCAGACCTGCGATCACTAAGAGTAAAATGGAGTGCTTCATACGTATATTGTTCATAAAAGCTGGCTTATGTGTTTACTCCTTATTAAAAATGAATTCAACTTCCACTTTGCCAAACCACTCCGGCTTCTCGCCACTTGGATAGGTTTCATCATACATTCTAAAGCTCATCCCATCCCCTTCAATTTTGTACCGATAGTATTGTTTCCCTCCCTCAAAACCCGGAACTTTTGCAATGTCAGGTATGGCCAGCATCACATCGTCCACTATTTCATAAGGGCCGCTATTGAATACGATGCTTCTAAATCCCGCCAGAATTTCATCATCAGTTGGTTTGGATAGATTCTCAAACGGCACTCTTGCTTTCCAAGATGGGTTGTACATTATGCTATACCTACTTTCTCCCACGAGCAAACTTCCCTGATGCGCATCTACCTTATAGGTTGTGTCAGCATAGATGTAGTTGATTGTTTTCAGGCTCCATGAGCCAATAAGCGGATTATCTGTCAATCGTTTCTGTTCGATATAAGATTTCAGTTCATCATTCTTATAACCTAGTGAGAGCGTGTATGCACTGTAAGAGTTGTCCAGGCATTTAAGTGTATAGCTAGCTCCTGAGTTGATTAGAATTTTTGCAACCTCATTATTATTGTAGAAAATGGACCAGTGGAGCGCAGTGCATTGATTGACCACATCCTTATGATCAATTGTGGCCCCAGACTCTATCAACCTATTCATAAGGCTCACATTTCCACCAACTGACGCTCCAATTAGAGGAGTTAGTTGATATTTCTCTCCTGTGGCATTTACTTCAGCACCATTTTCAATAAGTAACTCTGCAATATCTAAATAACCAAACCTCGCAGCTATTGTAAGCGGTGTTTGTCCAACTCTGTTGAAAATGTCCGTATTTGCTCCATTCTCTAAAAGTAGCAGCACCATCCCCGAATCATTCCTTCGCGTCGCGTGATGCAAGAGGGGCATCCCAAGTCCATCTTTTGAATCAGGATTGATTCCCATTTTTATTAATGCTTTCACTTTGGTATGATCACCTTTTCGAATGGCGTTCACTAATTGCTCCACTTCAATCGAAGTTTCACCATCCAGCGCTGTTCCCCTGAAAACGTCAATGACCGAATCCGCATGCCATAGTCTAAATGCTACATCGAGCGCATCGCCGTGTTTGCTCTTTAGCTGAATATTTGCACCAGCCCTGATTAACTTTAGCATATTGCCTACATGCCCATAATAGGTAGCCCAATTGATGGCCGGGTCACCATTAATATCTATCTCATCCAATGAGACCCCCTTCTCCATTAGCATATCAAGAATCTTCCCATCAGCAAAAGCACTGGCATACATCAGTGGAGTTGGTTTTAAGTCCGAACTGAATTTCATATTCGGGTCAGCTCCCTCAGCCAAAAGTTGCTTGACCTTTTGGGCATCATTTGATTGAATGGCTATTTGTAATAAGCTGTCCAATCTGGCTTCATTTGAGGCGCTCACTTTTAACATAGTGAGAGAAAGGGCAATGCTGAAGATTATCTTAATTTTTCTCATAATACTTTTTTAAATAGGTGATGCGGAGTATCCATCCGGCCAGAACTAATCCTACCACATGATCAATAATCCCAGGCCAGACGAAACTCCATGGTAGGCGGTACCAATTCATAAGTGTCAAATCAGACATGACAGCTATTAAAAATCCCAGTAATACGCAGCTTCCAATTGTTTGTTTTAGGCTATGTGGTTTCAACGATAGCAAAATGCCAAATACAACTCCAACCGTGACTAGATTGAGTAGCAGGCTAACCAAAAAGTCAGTCGGATTAAGTAATGGTGAAGGTCCGGGTTTGTATACCATCAGTGGAATCCTCGGGCCTTCATTTAGTTTTTGCTGAAGGCGCATAATAGCCTCCGGACTATCATCATCAGGCAAACCTGGGTAATGGTAAACTCCTTCTTCCAGTTGAATAGAGCTCAACTCCTTAAATTTTACAACCTGATCCGGAAGGGTGTTGAGCGATTGAGAATGGAAGGGTAATGCCATCCAAGAGACAGCATTCCAAATAAAAAGCAGAAGTGTAGCCGCAGTAATTGCTAAGATTTTTCTTTTCATGATGTTAGGTCTAATAAAAAGCAGGGAATAGATGCTAGAAATCCATCGCATCCCCTGCCAGGTTCCCTCACTACTATGATTATGAGAAGTGTACCAACCCTATACTCTTCATACATACATTAGAACCCTGATTTTTCGCTAAAGAATAACGTAGAATTGGATTTCTCTTTTGAGTAACCGAGGCTAAAGTATTGCGCTTTAACCTCGTTTTTCGTAAAAAAAAGGACGGAGGGGTAACGATTAATTTTATTTAACCCTTTTTTAAGAATGTCTTTTACGAAAAGCGGAGGGTGTCATTTGGTAAACGCCCGCAAAGGCTTTGTAAAAAGTCACTTTATTATTGAAGCCTGAGTCAATCGCAATTGCTTCTATTTTGAAATGTTGAAAATCAGGACTTTTCAGAAGCCCTTTAGCATACTTAACCCTATGCTTGTTTACATAGTCATTGAAATTGGATGCGGAAAGCGTAGAAAGCGTTTGTGAGATTTTATAGGAAGGAATATCAAGCTTTTCGGCAACCTGACTAAGAGTTAGATTTCTAAGTAAATAGATTTTCTCATCTTCAAACAGGTGGTCCATTTTTGAGACAATGGACTGCATTTCATCACGGTTCAAATTGGAGCTAAGGTATTTTTTACTTAAATCACTCAAAAACTTAGGGTTGGTGTATAACAAAAATCCAATGATTAGGAAACACACTGAGACCATTAGGTAGTACGGCGAGAAATCTCTCCAGCTATTTGCATACTCAACATAAAGACCAAGCGTAATACCGCTAATTACATAGATGGCAGATATCCCTATAATGTAAAGTCTTTCAGAATGCTGCAGACCACCAATAAACTTTCTAGACTTTAGGAAACTCATCCCAGCGTAGAGAATCACATGAACAACAATAGCATAATTGTATATTAAAAAGCGGCTCAAAAACTGGTTAGCAACTAATTCCATACGTGCTATACCATCCTCCATCTGATAAATATCCCGCGTAAGAAAGATCATAATTAATGCTGGAATAAAATGGGTAAGATCCTTCCATTTAAAGGATTCCCTTTTTTGGAAAGACAGTAGATGCAGATAGAAGAGAGGTCCAAACAAAAACCCGCTGGGGAAAAAATAAAGCCCAACAAACTGGGGATATAAGTATACTATCTCACTTGTCCCATAAAGAAAGTTGAGAACCTGAAAGCTAAATACTATTATAAAGATTGAAAGTGTCCTGTTTCGAAAATAGGGAGAACGGAAAAAGAGGGAACCGGAGGTAAAAATTCCCAACAGAGCAAGAAAAAATAATACGAATCGTAAAAGCATCTATTAAAACTATTCGCCAAGCTGAAAACCTGAAATAAGGTTTAGAAGTTTTTCTAAACGAGATTTAGCCAAGAACGTTTCTTATATTTAAACCCACATTCGGGATGTGGCTCAGTCCGGTTAGAGTACCCGCTTAGGGTGCGGGAGGTCGCTGGTTCGAATCCAGTCATCCCGACTTCATTCCATTTCGTCGGGCAGACCTGACATGTTAAGCCGCCTTTGGGTGGCTTTTTTTATTACACTTTTGGATGAGAACCAGCGAAACGGTTCGAAATCGAGAGGTACGACGAAGATTCACGAAGGGTCGTGCGGCAGGGATGTGGGTATGAGTAATCCAGTCATCACAATGAGAATCAAGCACTCCGAAGGGTTGCGGGAGGTCGATGGGTGGAACGCCACTCCGATCGATCCAGTCATCCCGACTTCATTCCATTTCGTCGGGCAGACCTGACATGTAAAGCCGCCTTTGGGTGGCTTTTTTTATTACACTTTTGGATGAGAACCAGCGAAACGGTTCGAAATCGAGAGGTACGACGAAGATTCACGAAGGGTCGTGCGGCAAGGGTGTGGTATGAGTAATCCAGTTATCACGACTTCCTTCTTCAAGGAAGTTCAACCCTGACTAATAATCGTGCGTAAACTCAAGAAATTTCCACTGCTATGAAATCGACTGCTTTGCTATTTATTTTACTTTTGGAATCTCAGCGTTCCTTCTCTCAATCTGAGATCAAAATCATCCGAGATGATGAGCCGGGTATTCCATTTACATATGCCCTGAAAGTACTGGACGCCAATACGAACACACCAATTCCGAATGCCGAAGTTTTCACCTATCAAACCAATCACATTGGGGATTATGAGAGCGAACGCCCCAGAGATGCGCGTATTAATGGAACACTCATCACGGATGAAAATGGTGAAGGTAAAATCATAACGATCTTCCCAAGAGGATATAATGACTCAGCAACAGGTGAACACATCCATTACATGGTAAAAGCAGAAGGATATGTAAATACATCTTCTACTCTGATCTTCGCAGACTATTACCGTAAGCGCTATGATTTTGATAATCCCTACACCTATAAGGCTTACCTAAAAGAAATGAATGAGATTAACGGTAAGCGAACTGGACTGGTGATTCTTTATATGGCTAAAAATTAAGATCATTTCTTCTTAACGTCTCTTTTAAAGGCCAACTTATTCTCCGTAGAAGCCTCATCATCAAAGTAGTATCCTTCATAGTCAAAAGCTCTTAAATCTTCTGGATTGGTGATTTGGTGCTCAATCATGAACCTAGACATCAAACCGCGAGCCTTTTTCGCATAAAAAGAGATGATCTTGTACTTCCCATTCTTCAGGTGCTTGAATTCAACATCAATCACCCGAGCAGGCATGTCCTTTTTATCAACGGACTTAAAATATTCGTTAGAAGCAAGATTTAATAAGATGTCATCTCCCTGAGCTTTCAAATCATCAACAAGTAAATCCAGAATTTTTCGATCCCAGTATTCATACAGCGTCTTGTAATCATCAAATGCAAGCTTTGTCCCCATCTCCAAGCGATATGGTTGGATAAGGTCGAGTGGCCGAAGTAATCCATAGAGTCCGGATAGTATTCGAAAATGCTTTTGAGCAAAATCCATTTTCTTTTCGTCAAATGTCTCTGCCTGCAATCCCTGATACACATCTCCATTAAAAGCAAGAGCGGCAGGTTTGGCGTTTTCCTCTGTATGCGCCGGAGAAAACTCTTTGAAGCGATGAACATTCAGTCCTGCCAACTGTCGGCTAATACCCATCAAGTCACTGACATCATCCACTGACTTTTTCCGCATAACATCAATCAGTTCCTTTGTGCATTCCATCAACCTAGGCTGAGTGGGGGACGCTTCATAAGGAGTTTTAAAATCAAGATTTTTGGCCGGAGATACTACTGCGATCATAATTGTGTGTTTTAGAAGTCAACCATCTAGAATTAAAGATAGTTTATGATTTTGGGAGTTTCATCGCTCCCTTTTCATCAGTTTCTCAAAGAAGTCAATCAGGTTTTGCTTTCCTACCGTCCTTGCAGCCAAATCATTTAGCAGGGCAAAAGCTTCATCATAGTAGCTGTTCATTTTCTTTTGTGTCAATTCGAAAATGCCTATCTCTTCGTAAATTGATTTTACAGCTTTTACCTTATCATCAACCTCATAGTCCGATGCGGACAGCCATTTGTCCAGCTCTTTTCTTTGAGCGGGAGTAGCTAATTCGAGGGCCTTGATTAGTAAATAGGTCTTTTTGTTTGAAGCAATATCTCCACCAACTTGTTTGCCGAATTTGGCTTTATCCCCATATACATCCAGTAGATCGTCCATCAGCTGAAAACCTATTCCTGCTTTCTCACCAATCGCATTCAGCTTCGCTAATTGGTCGCCACTCATGCCTGCTAAGAGTCCTCCATATTCCAAACTAAAACCTAGCAGCACTGCAGTTTTTAATCGAATCATTTCGATGTACTGATCCTCAGTAACCGTTTCAAATTCTTCGAAATTCATGTCGAGTTGCTGCCCCTCACACACCTCCACCGCACATTTGTTGAATTTTTGAATTGCCGCCTGTAGTGATTCGGGAGATCCAGTCAAAAGCTGATCATAGGCTTTTACCATCATGGTATCTCCACTGAGTATGGCCACCGTATTGTTCCACTTTTCATGGACGGTAGGCTTTCCTCTTCGGATAGGAGCCAAGTCCATAATGTCATCATGCATCAATGTGAAGTTGTGAAAAATCTCCACCGTAAGGGATGGCTCAATGATTGACTCCAGATCTTCATTTTTCAATCCATATCCCAACAACACCAACATGGGTCTGAGGCGCTTTCCACCCAGTGACAGGATATATCTTATTGGGTCGTATAGGTTTTGGGGATGGTCACCAAGTGATAAATTGGCAAGCGACGAGTCAATTTTTTCCAGCAGATTTTTCATTGGCTGCAAGATAAAACCACAAAAGCATTCTGTTGTTTTATTCCTCCTCTAACTCGGTCCGATTCATTACTTCGTTTTGATGCTCAATGGATTCCTGGTGTATGGCGTTGAGGTAGCGAATCATAAAATTTTTAGACAAGCCTTGCAGCTTACCGTTTGCTGATGCTTTGTCAATGATTTCTTCCCATCTATTGGTTTGAAGGATTGTAATTCCCTTTTCTCTTTTCACAAGGCCGATTTCTTCCGCCACTTTCATGCGCTCGCCAAGCAGTTTAATCAAATCATCATCTATAAGGTCTATCTGACTTCTTAGCATGGACAGTTTCTGAGAAAGATCTTCATCCGAGATGTTGGGCCGCCTGACCACCAAATTATCAATGATGGTCTCCAAATCCTTTGGCGTCAACTGCTGATCTCTGTCACTCAGAGCATTGGACGGATCAATGTGAGATTCCAACATGAGCCCGTCAAAATCCATGTCCAGCGCCTGCTGCGAAACGGCATGAAGCAAGTCCCTTTTTCCACAAATGTGGCTCGGATCACAAACCATTGGTATCTCCGGAAACCTTCGCTTCATTTCAATGGCAAGCTGCCATTTCGGATCATTTCGATAAACACTGTTTCCATATTGAGCAAAGCCTCGATGAATCAATCCCAGCTTGGTAATACCCGCACCATGTAATCGTTCCAATGCTCCTGTCCATAATTCAATATCCGCATGGACCGGATTTTTGATCATCACCGTCGCATCGGTTCCCTTCAGTGCATCTGCTATTTCCTGCACAGAAAAGGGGTTTACGGTAGTTCGAGCACCAATCCATAGAATATCTACTCCCTGTTTTAGCGCTTCAAAGACATGGTTAAAGTTTGCCACCTCCACTGCAGTTGGCAACCCTGTTGCCTCTTTCGCTTTTTTCAGCCACTGCAGACCTTCGACCCCCACCCCTTCAAAACTATTTGGGCGGGTTCGCGGTTTCCAAATGCCTGCTCGCAGGATATCCACCTTCCCGGATTTTGCAATGGTAGTACAGGTTTCAAGGACCTGCTCTTCGGTTTCCGCACTGCATGGGCCGGAAATGATAACCGGTCGTTTTTCTTTAAAAATTGCTATCGGTGATGTCTTCATCTTGTTTCGTTTAGGCGGTTTAGTGTTTCATTCCACACGCTTTCCGGACTACAAAGTGAAAAGCGAATGTACCTTTTTCCATTGGATCCGAAAATGGAACCAGGTGGAACAAAGATTTTATACCGTTCCAAAAGCATATCTGAAAATTGCTCCGCATCCACTTCAGCATCAGGAATTCTGCCCCAAACAAACATGCCCGAGGATTTGGTATGATAGCTGCAATTCAAAGCATCCAGAATTTTATTTACCATGTGCTTTCTTGAGCGATACACTTCATTTAAGGCATCAAACCAACTTTCATCTAAGGTCAATGCCTTTATTGCTGCTTTTAGCATTGGCTTAAACTGACCAGAATCTACCTGACTCTTGAAAGTTAAAACTGTTTCTATGAGCTCCTGGTTTCCTACCAGCATCCCCACACGCCATCCGGCCATATTATGTGACTTGGACAAGCTGTTCAATTCAAGTACGTGATCATCTGGAGAGCAGGCTGACAGGATACTCATCGGACGATCAGTCAAAATGAAAGCATAGGGATTGTCATTGATCAACACGATGTTGTGCTTTCGGGTGAAGCGAATCAGTTTATCAAACAGTTCGGTTGACCCTGAAGATCCGGTAGGCATGTGCGGATAATTCACCCACATGATTTTGATCGAAGCAAGATCCATTTCTTCCAAATCATCAAAATCTGGTTGATATTGATTTTCCTCCTTCAAGTCATAGTGAATAATGTTAGCACCCGCCATTTTGGAAGCCGTTTCGTATGCAGGGTATCCGGGGTTCGGGATCAAAACACTATCTCCCTCATCCAGTAAGGACATACAGATATGCGTAATGCCTTCCTTTGACCCAATCAGTGGAAGAACTTCGCTATCTGGATCAAATTGGCAGTCAAAGAACCGCTGGTACCAGTTTGCGATGGCCGACCTGAGCTCCGGAAGTCCCTTGTAGCTCTGATATTGGTGTGCGCCATTTTCAAGAATGGCACTATTAAATTCTGCAATCACAGACGGGTGCGGTGGAAGATCCGGACTTCCGATACCCAGGTTTAGCACCTCCATTCCTTGCTTCCTAATGGCATCAATTTGTTGAAGCTTCTTGGAGAAATAGTATTCACCAATACCTTGTATTCGACGTGCTGAAACTACATTATTCATAAATTTTACCCTTTTTGTAAACCCCTAAAATTTCGATCACCTCAGACAGGCTTGCTAGTTCATGAAAAACCTTGCTTTTTTGGCCATAATCAGAGAATTCCAAATCCATGAAGAAACCATAGGTGCGTTCCCAACCTGAAACCGGATGTGATTGCAGTTTGCTAAGGTTAACCCCCAGATCACTGACAGCCGTAAGCACTTTAGCTAAAGCGCCCGGTTCATGCTTCGTTTCCAAATAGATGGATGCTTTGTCTGTTTCTTTCTCAGCCTGGTTTAGTGCTTTGGTTAAGACGAGAAATCGCGTGAAGCTTTCCTTGTTTTCTATACCACTCTGTAGAATGGTTAGGTCATAGGTTTTGGCTGCCAGTGAACTTGCAATGGCCGCCACCTGACTCAACTTGTTTTCTTTAATGTGGCGAGCACTTCCTGCGGTATCAAAGCATTCCACTACTCTCAACCTTTCATGATTGTCCAGAAAGTTGGAGCACTGACGAATCGCCATCTGATGAGATTGGACCTCTTTCAGGTCTGAAATACTTGTTCCATTGTAGACCATCAGGTTCATTTTGACCTGAAGGATTACCTCTCCACAGATCGTCAATCCACCCTGACGAAGCAATGCATAATTTGGAATGATGCAACCGGCTAACGAATTCTCAATGGCCATCAACCCAAAGTCCGCTACGCTCTCAAGCACTTGATTGACCACACCTCTGAATGTCTCACATTCATTCAGCATGATTTGATCTCCGAAGTGGTGGAGTGCAGCTTCATGATGAAAGCTGCCTTTTAATCCCTGGATCGCAATTCGTTTCATTTTTTAACCTTCTTCATTGGCAGTCGGCCCTGCCGACAATAAAAAAGGCCTCCCTTTTGGGGAGGCCTCTGTAAAATTTCTTATACAACAGATATACTATAGCCACCCCATTATCCGCTCTGGATAAAAGAAATAGTAGCTAAAGTAAAATGATACCTGTGCGTTCATATGTGAGTAAATAGAAGTGAGAAATTTTTTAAATGCAAGTCATAAAAGAAATTATTTAACATAAATAGATTTATATTTATGTTTTATAAACATTATGGCAACATTTACAAGCAGTTTACCTGACGATCTTCTGAAAAACCTTGGTGAAAAGGCCAAAGAGCTATCTATGCCTAAAAACAAGATTATGGAACGTGCCATTCGTATCTATCTGGATCAATTAAATAGAGCTGAATATGCTAAATCCTATAAATCTATGGGTGACGATGATGACATCATGGGCATTGCAGAAGAAGGTATGGAAGATTATCTAAAACAAATCGTTGATGAATCAGGGTGAGATTTGGTATGCTGACCTAAATCCGACCAAAGGAAGCGAACAATCAGGATTTAGGCCGGTTGTTATCACAAGCGGAAACCTTTTAAATGCCAACCTCAAAGTTGTTATCGTATGCCCATTAACAACTAAAGTAAAGGAATACAAAGGCAATCCCGTTCTTGAACCCAACAAACAAAACAAGCTTTCAGAAAAATCTGAGATCCTTGTTTTTCACATTAGATCGGTTTCCAAAGATAGATTAGTTAGAAAGATCGGTTCTATCTCTAAAAAGGAACTAATCCAGATTCAAACTACCGTTCAGGATATTTTGAGGTATTGAAGATTCCCGGAACAATCCGGGAATCTTTAAAAATCACAACTCCCTATCGGTGAGCCATCTGGTGCTTTGATTGGATCAGGGATTTTGAATTCATCAGGCTCTTCTAGAAAACGGTCAATTTGAGAAACTACATATTGATAATAAGTCCCGTCATCATTGGTACTTCTACTGGTTCGGCCGGAAGCATATGATTTGATCTCTTTGATTTTTGCCAGCGTTTTAGCTCT
Organism: Ekhidna sp.; assembly: GCF_040220215.1. GTDB lineage: Bacteria > Bacteroidota > Bacteroidia > Cytophagales > Cyclobacteriaceae > Ekhidna. Next base: position 451,360 of record NZ_JAVJTR010000025.1, on the reverse strand, counting down.
CACCTCATCATAAGCTCGATCACTAACCGCAAGTCCCATAAGCTGTTTCAACATTTCCATTTCCACCACTTTTTGAATCGTTCGATCCAAAGCGGTTGTTGAAGGGCTCATCCATGTTGCAGACGTAACCCGATCTAATACTGCATCTACACCGGGCTGTTTTGCGTCTCTGGCTTTATATGTCAGAAGCCTATTAAATCGATCCGCATTGAAAATGAAACCAAATGGCAAACTTGCTGCAGTCTCCACTGCTGCCAGGTAATCAAATGCCGGTCCGGTTCGTGACTGGAATGTTTCACGAGAACGACCGTAACCAAATGCTCGGGGTGGAATTTGACCAAGTAACTGCTCCGGTAGTTTCAGGTTTTCCACCTTCACGGTATTTAGCAATGCTTCTAGAGCTGCCATTTGCTCATCGGCAGAAAGCATCTCTGTCACTACCTCATCGCCTCCTCTCAAGGCATAGCTATAATTCAGTCCACCGATCAGTTTGGAGGTGCCATCCACCTGATAGCGATGAAACAAATACATCGGTACCAATGCTTCCTCAATAGAACTCATGGGCATCCCGGTTTTGATGGCTTTTTCGGAAAACTTGTCGAGGATCGTTCTTCTGATTTTCATCATTCGATTCAACTCGACAGCCGCATTGGTTCCATTGTCCCATAAGTGTGCTTCCGGGTGTAAGCCACTAGATGGTCGAGCATCCTGATCCGTGATATATCTCAGATCATTGTCAAAAGCTTCATCCAAAATAGCACTTAGCTTTTCCTCATTTTCGCCCTCCGGAAAATCGCTATATCCATAGGTGATTGTCATTTTATCCCACGCTCCAATTTTATCATCATAAGCTTCACTTAAGTCTATGTTCCCCTGATCATCCATCTTCACATATGGGTGAGGGTAGTCCATCACTGAAGCTCTGTCATTGACGCTTGCAGCGAAATTGTGAGCTAGTCCAATGGTATGACCCACCTCATGCGCAGAAAGCTGACGCAATCTGGCTAGGGCCATTTCGGTCATGGCATTTGGGGTTTCATCTCCATTTTCATACGGTTGTAATAGACCCGTGGCTATTAAAAAGTCTTGTCTCACACGTAATGATCCCAGACTTACATGCCCTTTGATCATTTCCCCTGTTCGTGGATCGGTGACACCTCCGCCGTAACTCCACCCTCTGGTCGAACGATGAACCCACTGAATTACATTGTATCTCACATCTAATGGGTGTGCTCCTTCCGGCATCACTTTCACCTGAAAAGCATCTTTATATCCGGCTGCTTCAAACGCCTGGTTCCACCAACTGGCTCCCTCAATAAGTGCTGAACGGACGGGTTCCGGTGCTCCTCTATCAACATAATAAATGATTGGCTCTACAGGTTCACTGACAGCAGCATTTGGATCTTTTTTCTCCAACCTGTGACGAACGATAAAACGCTTAACTAATGGCTGATCTATCGGAGTGGCATAATCCTGATAGGAGATATAGAAAAATCCACTACGCGGATCAAAAACCCGTGGAGAGTAATTGTTATCAGGAAGTTCAATGAATGAATGATGTGTCCGGACAGTTACTTCATCTGGTGTTGGAGTTACAGACTGTAGCCACCGACCCTGAGCATCTCCACTAAATGTTAGTAATGATTCAAACTCCGTATTTTTTGGAAAATTAAATGTACCATCCATGTAGATGGCCGAACGATCTTTATCCAAGGAAAAATTTCCCTGATCATTGTTCCTTAATGTGCCTGCAACGTAGTGAGAATCTCTCAAAAGGAAGTCTGTAATATCAATTAAATAGCTATTGTTACTCTTTGTTTTAATCTCAAAACCTCCCAGAATAGAAGTTGCAAATGCTTCTGCAACTGACTTTACTTCATCCGGGTTTTCGCTCACTGCTCGATAGGTAAGATTCGGCTGAATGAGCATGAGCTTATTGCCATGCTTTTCGAATTTTACCACACGCTCACCCCATAACTGACCCCTATCCAGTCCTATATCATTAGACCCAATTCCAGCAGCAAGGGAGTTTACATATAAAAATTCCTGACCTAAGCTGCTTACCTCCAGGAACATTCTTCCTACTTCTTCATCATAATAGAAATTGAAAAAGCCCTCCTGCTTTTGCATGCCTGAAGTAAATTCAACGATACCGTTTGATGGTGCCTTGGACTGTGAGGTTGCGGGAGTGTTAGATGATTGACATCCGGTGAAAATGATCGCTAATAAGAAAGTGATCAGAAAAGGATAGGTTCTCATTGTTGTATATTTATGCTGTTCGAATTATCAAGCTATTAAAGTAAAACATTGATCACCACAATCATATTAATAATTGTATCAATCTATGTTATTGTTAATGTAGCGGCATATTTCTTACAGGAGAAGTTTTTGTTCAAGCCCGAAAAGCTTCCGCCGGACTTCCAATTCAAGTATGAAGAACAAACCGTGCAGGAGCACAACCTATACATAGGTGATGATGTTCGGATCAATGGCGTGCACTTTAGTGTTGAGAAACCAAAAGGAGTAGTCATGTACCTCAAGGGTAATTCCCGATCTATCAAAGGTTGGGGGAAGTTTGCCATTGATTTCAACCGACTGGGTTTTGATGTGGTAATGGTAGACTATCGTGGGTTTGGAAAAAGTACCGGCAGAAGGTCTGAGAGAGAAATAAAGGGAGATTTGCAGAAAGTTTATGATATACTCAAGAGTAAGGTAAAAGAGAAATACATAATCATCTATGGTCGATCTATGGGATCCGGTTTTGCTGCTAAACTTGCAAGTAATAACAACCCCCGCATGCTCGTATTGGAATCTCCTTACTATAGCATGCAAAAGATGGCCAAACGCTACATTCCATTTATGCCTGCTTCGCTGATATTAAAATTTCCTTTACGTACCTACAAATGGATTAAGTACGTAGAGTGCCCCATTAAAATCATCCATGGCACAAAGGATAAGCTCATCCCTTATAAATCCAGCTTATCACTCGCCAATATCAAACCAAATATTACACGCTTGTATTCCGTTATAGGTGGTGGACATAATAACCTCCACACGTTTGAGGAATATCATCGCATGCTGGAAGAAGCATTGAATTCAGCAGAACTAAAACCGATTGACCCGGATAAATCCAGTTTAAACTTTACACGAAACAGAAAAAATAAGCAGTGAGCAGCCTTAAAGTGTTTGTTTTCATTCTCCTGGCAGTATACCTATTTGGAGGTCTGGCATTGCATCTCCTTCAAGATCAATTCATTTTTTTGCCTGAGCGATTGGATCCTGACTATCAATATTCGTTTGATCAGAATTTTGAAGAATACAACCTAAAAATGGAGGATGGAGCGGAGATTAATGCGCTTCATTTTACCCTTCCTGAATCTAAAGGGCTAATTGTCTATTTTCATGGAAATGCCGGGAATCTTGCTCGTTGGGGTGAGATCGTAAATCCTTTTGTAGAGATGGGCTATGAGGTATTTATTACGGATTATCGAGGTTATGGCAAAAGCACAGGCAAACGATCAGAAAAAGCGATGTTGAAAGATGCTGATGAGATTTACACTTTTGCAAAAACACTTGAAAAAGAAGATCGGATCATCCTGTTCGGACGCTCACTCGGCTCTGCTTTTGCGTCTTACATAACCGGAAAAAATCAACCACAAAAACTCATCTTAGAGACTCCTTTTTACAGCCTTTTAGAAGTAGCCAGAGGTCTATTTCCAATTTATCCTACTCCCTTGCTTTTGAGTTACCGATTTCCAAACCATGAATATTTGAACGATGCTCAGATTCCAATTTTCATTTTTCATGGGACTGATGACGAGGTGGTGCCCTATGAATCCGGAATAAGATTGGCAACCGAATTTGAAGAAAATTCAACTTTCATTTCCATTCAAGGTGGTCACCACAATGATTTGGCGCTATTCGAAGATTATTGGGCTGAAATGGAAAACGTATTGAATGATGAGTGAGTCACTCTATTTCATAGCGGTTGTTCCCCCGACAGAAATTCAGGATGAGATCACCAAGTTGAAACATGAGGTTGCTGAAAAATATGAAAGCAAACATGCCTTAAGATCACCACCTCATATCACGCTTCACATGCCATTCAAATGGAAGGACAAGCGATTCGAAGAGCTCAAACAGGTGATGGAAAAGCTGAACAGTAACATAGATTCCATTCATGTAGAGCTAAAAGGATTTGACTTCTTTGAACCACGAGTTGTTTATGTAAATGTGATTGAAAATGAAAAGCTAAATCAGGTACAAAAAGTGGTAGTAGACATTTGCAAAAAGGAATTGAAACTAGATAATGCCAACTACAAAGACCGGCCGTTTCATCCGCATGTTACCATTGGGTTTCGCGACCTGAAAAAGCGAATGTTTTACGAAGCGAAAAAGGAGTTTGTTGAGCGAGAGGTGAGTTTCAAGTTTCGAGTAAATCAAATCACCCTTTTAAAGCATGATGGCAAGAAATGGAATATCGTTGAATTTTAATTATGATTGTAGGATGAAAGCAATACTTTCCCTCTTTTTTATTGTAACAATAACCCTAGCTTCTGCGCAAGAATTGGACTCTATGAGTAACGAGTATCCAGGTGTTTACACATTGGTAGATGAAGTTGCCACCTACCCTGGAGGGCTTACAGACTTTTACGATTTTTTGAAATCTGAATTAAATTATCCAGACCAGGCATTAACAAAAGGAGTTGAAGGAAGAGTTTTTGTTCAACTGATTGTGGAAAAAAATGGTGAATTAACTAACCTGCAGGTGGTTAAGGGAATCGGAGCAGGATGTGACGAAGAAGCTATGAGGGCAATAGCCCGTTCTTCTCCGTGGAATCCAGCAAAAAAAGATGGTGAAATTGTTAGGCAAATCCTGATTCAAAACATTTTATTTAAACTACCTAAAGAAAGTAATTAATTACCCCACTCAAAAACCTCCGTATCCTCCTCTTTAAACAACCTTGCACTTTGCACTTTTTCAAAGGCGCGGAAGTGCACCAGGTTTTCCTGATCACCCCACACTTCATGCAAGATGCCGTTCCAAACTTTTACTCGCTCCAGTTTTTTTACTTTCTCTATCTTCATATTGCACCAAATCACCCTATCTCAGCCCCCTAAATGTTTTACTCACAAAATCCCACAACACCACTCCTATACTTACCGAGATATTCAGTGAATGCTTGGTGCCATATTGGGGGATTTCTAAGACCGTGTCTGCTGCTTCCACCACAGTCTCATTCACCCCAAAAACTTCATTGCCAAACACAAAAGCATACTTTGCATTTTTTTCAACCTGAAAATCAAGAAGAGAAGTACTTTCATCAGCTTGTTCGACAGCTACGATCTGGTAACCTGCTTTTTTCAAATCATCAACGCATTCGATAATGGTTTCTTTGTGTTCCCATTCGACCGAATCCTGAGCGCCGAGGGCCGTCTTGTTAATCTCCCGGTGCGGAGGTTGGGCTGTAATACCACACAGGTAAATTTTCTCCAAACGAAAAGCATCGGATGTACGAAAAGCCGAGCCTACATTCATGGCACTACGCACATCGTCCAACACCAAAACAGCCGGTATTTTTTCTGCTTCCTTAAATTCCTCCGGCGATAGTCGGTTCAGCTCCTCGTTCTTAATTTTTCGCATTCTAAATTGTTAGCAATGTCATTCTGAACCTGCCTGCCGGCAAAGGCAGGCGCAGTGAAGAATCTTTTTTTATTGTTAGTTAGATCCTTCGTGCCTCAGGATGACATATTGATAAATGGACTCATTTCAAAGTCAACATTAATCGATCTTAACCATTAATATTGCTTTTTGAAACCTCAAAATTAAACCGAACGATCTGCATGGCAGGCACCAAGACGAAAGCGAAAGAAACCCCCTTGATGAAGCAGTACAATGCCATCAAAACCAAATATCCGGGCGCATTGCTTTTGTTCAGAGTGGGTGACTTTTATGAGACCTTCGGTGAAGATGCTGTCAAGGCCAGCAAAACGCTGGATATCGTGCTGACCAAGCGGGCGAACGGCTCACAAAAAGAAATGGAGCTGGCAGGATTTCCGCACCATGCCATGGACAATTACCTGCCCAAGCTCGTGCGTGCCGGCTATCGGGTAGCCATCTGCGACCAGCTGGAAGATCCGAAATCTGTCAAAGGAATTGTAAAACGTGGCGTGACCGAGCTGGTAACTCCCGGGCTATCGCTCAACGACAATGTATTGGATCAGCGGAAAAATAATTTCCTTGCTTCCGTCTATTATCACAAAGAAAAATGCGGTGTAGCTTTTCTTGACCTTTCCACGGGAGAGTTTATGGTTTCGGCCGGTGCGGAAGACTATGTAGACAAACTCATACGAGGGTTTCAGCCATCGGAGATCATCTACCCCAAACCCAATCGGGATTGGTATGGTGAAAGATACGGTACCAGTTTCTCCTCGTTTGCATTAGAGGACTGGATCTTCAGCAAAGATTATGGCTATGAAAAGCTAACCACCCATTTCAATGTACCCAACCTGAAGGGTTATGGAATTGAAGAGTTGACGGAGGGCGTTCTGGCTGCTGGTGCTATCCTGTATTACCTCGACGAAACCGAGCACAAGGAAACCAACCACATCAAATCCATTTCGCGGATTGATGAAAACAAATACGTGTGGCTTGATCGCTTCACCATTCGAAACCTGGAGCTGATCCAGTCAGCACAGCCGGATGGCATCTCGCTCATCGACACCATCAATCAGACGCTCACTCCTATGGGTGGCCGATTGCTAAGAAAATGGATGGTATTGCCATTGAAAAGTAAGCCGGAAATAGACCAGCGACTGGACGTGGTGGAGACGCTGACCACCGAAGATGAACTGCAGTCATCTCTTCGGGATCACCTGGAAAAGATTGGAGATCTGGAGCGATTAGTTGGGAAAGTAGCTACCAGTCGCGTCAATCCCAGAGAGCTACTACAACTCAAAAAAAGTTTATCTCAGGTTCAGCCGGTTAGGGATTTGCTGAAGGGACAAAAGTCATTCAATGCCTTTCATGATTTATTGAACCCATGCGAAAAGCTCATTGAAAAGCTGATCGAAGAATTAAAAGAAGATGCACCATTGCAACTGCATCAGGGCAATGTCATTCAAACAGGCGTAAATGCCGATCTGGATGATTTAAGAGCCATTTCCACCTCCGGAAAAGATTTTCTTTCAGGAATAAGGGATCGGGAAGTAGAGCGTACGGGTATTAGCTCGTTAAAAATCGCTTACAACAAAGTCTTTGGTTATTACCTGGAGGTGTCCAACGCTCACAATGACAAAGTGCCGGAAGAGTGGATCAGGAAACAGACGCTGGTCAATGCAGAGCGGTACATCACCGAAGAGCTAAAGCAGTACGAAGAAAAAATCCTGGGGGCAGAGTCCAAGATTCAGGTGCTGGAGCAAAAACTCTACACCGAACTGGTAGCTTTTGCGCACTCGTACATTGATGCGATCCAGCAAAATGCACGCGTGATCGCACAGCTCGATTGCCTATCATGCTTTGCAGAGCAGGCTCAATCGTATCAAAACTGCCGACCGAATATTTCGGAAGAAAAAGTCATTGACATCAAAGAAGGCCGGCATCCGGTCATTGAACGAAACCTGCCGGACGGTGAGGATTACATCACCAATGACCTTTACCTCGACAATGAATCGCAGCAGGTGATGATCATCACCGGACCAAATATGGCCGGTAAATCTGCATTGCTAAGACAAACAGCCCTTATCACATTGATGGCGCAGATGGGATCTTTTGTTCCTGCCGGTTATGCGAAGATCGGGTTGGTGGATAAAGTATTTACGCGCGTTGGAGCTTCGGATAATCTTTCACGCGGGGAGTCCACATTCATGGTGGAGATGACAGAGACTGCCAGTATTTTGAACAACCTCAGCGATCGTTCGCTGGTACTGATGGATGAGATCGGCCGGGGGACAAGCACGTACGATGGTATTTCCATTGCCTGGTCCATTGTGGAGCATTTGCACAACCATCCGAAGGCAAAAGCCAAGACCTTGTTTGCGACACACTATCACGAGTTGAATGAGTTGGCGAAAGACTTACCAAGAGTGAAGAATTTCAATGTGTCTGTTAAAGAGCTGGAAAACAAGGTGATCTTTATGCGAAAGCTGGTGGAAGGTGGAAGCGAACACAGCTTTGGAATTCATGTGGCACAGATGGCCGGAATGCCGAATGAGATTGTGATCCGGGCAAATGAGATATTAAAGCATCTGGAAAAGGAAAAGCTAACGGACTCAGACCATCAGAAACTAGAAGAACTGCCTCCCGATAGTTATCGGGACAAACAGTTCCAGATGAATTTGTTTGAAGCGGATCCTCGCATGGAGCGCATGCTGGACATCCTTCGGAATATTGATGTGAACACCACCTCACCTGTAGAGGCGTTGCTCAAGCTAAATGAGTTGAAAGAGGTGCTTAAAGGAAATTAAGCGACAGCTGCCAACACTTCGTTCTGCATGGAGTTTGCGTCCATGATCAGACTGTTCACATACTGAAGCTTGGCTTCTAAGCTGGAATCTGCTCTGTTCTCAAGAATCCTAACCAGGTGCTTTCTTACTTTCACTGCACATTCCAGGGTCATTTCTACTTCTTCCTTAAACATATTCGTACTATTTAGAGTGGTTTGTATTTTTTGTCTCATATCGACAATACAAAGATGATAAATACACGGACGCCTACTTCCTGTGTAAATCTGGATATTCAACTACGTAAAATTACTAGTTGATTTTTGCACGATTTGGGACTTCTATGATTAAGGTTGATTCATCGATTATGGCGAGTGGGTTCATCGAAAGAAGTTGTAGGTGGTTGGAATTTGAATTAATGTCTTTAAAGTATGCGTGTCACCCTGGGCTTATCGAAGGGTGTGGCGGGTGGAGAGGGTGTAAAAAACAAAAAAGCCTGACAATCAATGATTATCAGGCTTTAGTACCTCGGGCGGGACTTGAACCCGCACGACCGCAATGGTCACAGGATTTTAAGTCCTGCGTGTCTACCAATTCCACCACCGAGGCAGGTGAAGTGACCACAAAAAAAGATGCCGCATCTAGTGCGGCATGACATTGTGTGTCCTTGAGCGGGAGACGGGATTCGAACCCGCGACCCCAACCTTGGCAAGGTTGTGCTCTACCAGCTGAGCTACTCTCGCTTATCCTACTTCCTTTGAAAAGGACTGCAAATTTATATGAACCATTGAAAATTACAATAAGAAAATCCGGCTCTTTTTACCTAACTATTTTTTAAAGATCATTTGCTCCACTCAGGACGCACTACGGATGTTTTGAAGGAACGGACACTTGAGAGTTGTTTTTGAGTATCAATTTCGAGTTGCAAATCACAGGAAAACGTAAATAACAGTTCAAATGGTAATAGTAAATGCAATTAAATTGTAACAAGAAGGCAATTCATGGTGTTCATTAGGCATTAGGAACACTAATTAAAATTCAAAAAGCTTTAAGAGGAGAATCAGACGATAGCACGTGAAATAAATAAAAAATAGAAATGGAGAAAAAAGAGAGTAATGAAAATGAAAACAATCCGGCAGCATCAAAATTCAGCTCATTCTTTAAGGGGTTTAAAGAAAACCTCAGTGAGGGAGCCAGAGTTTTAGCTACTATTTCTACGGAAGTTTTTGAAGAAGCCAAAGAGAAGGCAGAAGAGCTTTATGAAAAGGGCTCAGACAAATTTGAACAAGCTTCCGGGGTGGTAGAAAGTTATGTTGAGAAATTTCAAGGAGAGAAAGAGATCAAACAGCTGTCAAAGGAAAAAGAAGAGCTCTGTTCTATACTGGGTGACGCAGTTTATCATGAATTCAGAAAGAACGGCACAGTTTCCAAGCGATTCCTCAGTACTAAAAAGTCCGAGAAATTGATTTCAAGCATAAAGGAAGTGGATAAAAAGATTCTAAAAATTGGTAAACAATTAGAAAAGAAATCTCTTTAGTAAATTGATGAAATCTATCTTCACTCAATTTATTATTTCATACCATGGTCAATAGAAATCCTGTCACATGTTTAGTTGAGTATATTGTTCACCTTTTAGCGATTTAATATCGCATCCGTTTCAATGAAAAAAAGGAAATATACAGACTTAGATGTCACGCTTATCAGACAGCAGGTTGAATCAGTGCTTAAGGATCATTTCCTGACTGTATTAAAGGAAGAGCTGAAAAGTGAAAGCGCTCAGGTGAAAGAAATTCTTGGCCTGGCGGATGCCTTTCAGGCTTTACCAATAGGGGAGCGAATGCAACCGGATGTGATTTCGCGTGTCAAGGAAGAAGTTTACGATGTGTTGAGCAAATCATGGGATTCGCCAGAAAAGGAGGATTCAGAAGAACCGTATGAGGAGTTAAAGGAGGCTTTGGTGGCTTCTTTGGATCAATTGCCTGAGGTAATTCATCAGACACAGCCTGGTGAACGATTTACACCACTGGATGAAGATAGTTTCTTCTGGAGGAATGTAAAAAAAGTAAAGCTTTTAGCCTTTAAGCTATCTACCATTGGGCGAAAACGGACAAAAAAGAAAGGAACAACACCTGTTTATTGGGGTCATTCGATTCCATTGAAAAACCTGGCCCTGTATTATTTTGGTGGTAGCCTGCTGAGGGACCTAATCCCGGTCACAGATCAGTTTTATATCGGACTGTGTAAGCAATATCTGCTGATCAAACAATTTGAAGAAGAGGTGTTAGAAGGTGATGTTCAAAAAACTACTACCCAAATCAAATCATCGATTACCAGGAGTTCAAAATCTATTCTTGCCGAGGTTGAAAAAGGCATTCATGCAGTACTTGATTCAAAAACTTCAGAATTTCAGCATGCTGCTGAGCGGGTGGGAACCATTGAGCTTTCAGCCCGGAAGTATTCTGATATTTCGATAAAGACCTACAATAGTATATCGAGTAAAAAGTGGGACAGAAATAATCAGGAATGGAAAAATACCGTTTTTGCTCTATTTGAAGAGTGGCGGCTTGACCTTGACATCCACATTTTAAAGAATAAAGCACATGCGCTTCTGGCGGAATTTCAAAGTTCGCAATTAAAAAAATTAGATGAGCAGATCAGTCCTGAAATTGCACTGATACAGGATTTCATCTCTGAGGCTGAAAAGTCAATTAGCACTAAGGAAGATGGGAGCCTTTCCAAGACACTTAAGAATATCAACTACCAGGCTGGCAAAAAGCTGGGACAGGACTTGGTTCCAGAACTATGTGATAAGCTCACCAGCCAAAACATTGTCAACCTCATCAACAAGCTTGAAGTTGAAGTTCGGCAACACGTTGAAGAATTGGATAATGAGCATGTAATTGTTCCGTCTAATAGTTATGATTCGGCACTAAAGGCTGATGAGCTGAAGAGGATTTCGCCTTATGAATTGATCTCTTTCGAGACATTAAATCGCTTACAGGAAGATTTAGAAATAGTTAAAAAAGAACTTTTCCAGTCATTGGAAGATACAGTGAGTAGCATTTCTGATCTGGATAATATCATCACCTTCAACATGGGAGCGGCTATTGCGACGTTGGAAGAAGAAGGGAAAACCGAAGAGGAAGTTGAAGCGCTGGCCGTCGAAGGTCTCAAAAGAGCATTGACCCGATTGACAACTTCTAAAGATCAGCTTACCAGCAGTCTTGAAAAAACTGCTGATCAGGTAGAAGCAATCATTAACACGTTCTGTGAGAGCATATTGGAATTGACAGATAATGAAAATGTCATTCAATTGCGTTTAAGGATTGCCAAGGCAAAAGCAGCACAGCAGGCTGCAGAACTGAAGGAGGGGATAAAGGATAAAATAATCACCCAAAAAAATAAACTGGTGATTCACTGGAAGGATGCACAGGAGCGAATAAAAAAGCTCCTGAGTAAAATAAGCAACAGCTTCATCCTTACAGCATCAAAACCTGAGATTACAAAAGAGGTATCCGATTTTCTACTTTCCTCACAGAGTGCGATAAACAGTCTTCCCCTGATTTACAGACGTCTCTATCGCATAGAACCACTGGAAGATCTTGAGTTGTTCGAAGGACGTGAAAATGAGCTGAAGAAGTTGGATGAGGCCTTTGAGAACTGGAACAAGGGACGGTATGCCGGAACGGTTGTTTTGGGTGAAAAATGGGGTGGCCTTACTTCCTTTGTGAATTTTGCGATCAGCCGTTCAAAGTACCCTTTTAGTATTACAAGATTTTCTGCCACAGATAATATCACGACAAAGAGTAGTTTGATCGATTTCATGAAGATCATTCTGAAAAATGATTCTTTCCAAAATCTGGAAGAAATCATCCAATTTCTAAATGAAGGTCAAAAAAGGATCATTGTGCTGGAAGATTTGCAAAGTCTCTATCTCAGGAAGATCGACGGGTTTGTGGCATTAAGACTATTGTTCGAATTAATGGCACGAACCTATGAGCGCGTTTTTTGGATTACAACCTGCACAATCTATGCCTGGAAGTATCTCAGTAAAGCAATCAATATAGATGAGTATTTCAGTTATGCCATTGAAATGGGCGAGCTGTCTAACGATGAAATTGTGAACATTGTATGGAAAAGAAATCGCATCAGTGGCTTTAATATCCAATTCGAGCCATCAGAGAAACTGGCTGTAGAAAAGAAATTCCTCAAACTTTCAGCGCGGGATCAGCAAAGCTTATTGAAGAAAGAATACTTCGAGGCACTTAATGCTTTTGCTAAAAGCAATGTTAGTCTGGCACTCATTTTCTGGCTCTTATCTACCAAAGAGGTAGATGAAAGTACTATCACGATTAGTCACTTTAAAAACCCGGACCTCAATTTCATCAATGTGCTATCCATGGATAAGGTGTATACCCTTCATGCACTCATTTTGCATGACGGCCTCACCGAAAAGCAATTGGCTGAAGTGCTCAATATTTCGGAATCAATGAGCCAGCTTAACCTTTTGGCACTGCTCGAAGATGGTATCGTTATGAAAGAAGAGACCGTTTTTCTGGTGAACCCAATAGTGTATAGAAACACAGTATTGATGCTGAGATCAAAAAATTTAATTCATTGAAGATGAGAATTATCGCCATGCTATGCTTTTGGATGATGACCTTCGGTCTGTTTGCCCAGTCCGATTCAACCAATGCTGCTCAAGTGAAGCTGCCAGGAGATTCGACCATACAGCTTACCACTCAGACAGATTCACCCAATGAAACACTGGAGGATTTAGGACCTCCACCGATTGGCGAAATATTTTCGATTTCTAAAATTGTTTGGGCCATCATTTTCCTTATAGGCGGATACATCTTCATACGGGTAACTTCGAAAATTCTGGAAGTATTTGCTGAGCGTAGCACCAACTACCGGATCACCATCAAAAGCTATATTCCGGTTGTCAAAATCATGGGCTGGATCGGACTTATTTTCATTGTGGTAGTGGGTATTTTTCAACCTCCTGCCGCTACTGTTTTAGCGTTTTCAGCTTCTGTGGGAGTGGCCATTGGCTTTGCTTCACAAGACATCCTCAAAAATATTTTTGGAGGCGTAATGATTCTGTTCGACAGGCCTTTTATGGTTGGAGATAAGATTGAAGTTGGAGGGTATTATGGAGAAGTTGTTGAGATTGGATTGCGGTCCACCCGGGTGGTGACGCCTGACGATAACCTCGTATCCATTCCCAATAGTGAGATCATGAATAATTCAGTCTCCAATGCCAATGCAGGAGAATCCAATTGTCAGGTTGTTTCTGAAATTTACCTGCCGATTGATGCAAACACGGTAGTTGCCCGGGAAATTGCCAGCCAGGCAGCCAAGGTTTCCAAATATGTGTACATGAACAAGCCGATCACCATTGTATTTAGTAATGAATTCAAAGACAGACAATCAGTGTTGTTGATGAAAATCAAAGCTTACGTCCTGGATATCCGGGATGAATTTAAATTCAAAAGCGAGGTGACGGAAGTGGTGATTAAGCGACTACTGGAGGAGAAAATCTTGAAGACGGATAAACCAATTTGATCCTCTGTAATTGCAGGTCTTTTTTGTTTAGCTCTTCACATAGATCGTTTTCCGATTCATAAACTCCATCATGCCATCTTTGGCTAGCTCCCGACCATAACCGGATCGCTTGGTGCCTCCGAAAGGCAGACGTGGATCTGATTTTACGAGTTCATTTATAAAATAGGCTCCATCGCTCACCTTGTCAGACATCTCCAATGCTTTTTCAATATTGGTAGTACAAACAGTTACTCCCAGTCCATATTTCGACTGCTCTGAAAGCGCAAATGCTTCTTCTATGTCCTTCGCCTTGATCATGGCAGCTAATGGCCCAAAAGTTTCTTCGTCAAAGGCTGGCATGCCGGGGGTTACATTCCCCAGAACCGTAGGTTCATGAAAGCATTCATTCTGCTTGCCACCAAACAATAACTCAGCTCCCGATTCAATGGATTTTTTGACCTGCGCCTGCAGTTGATCAGCCAGATCTTTTCTGGCCAGTGTCCCGATTTTCGTTTCTTCGTTCATTGTGTCTCCTGCATTCAACTTTTTCACCTCTTCGGTAAATTTCGAAACGAATTCATCATACACATTACCTACCAAAATGAAGCGTTTTGCTGCGATGCAGCTTTGACCACAGTTCATCATGCGTGCGGTGATGGCAGTTTTTACTGCCTTATCAATATCTGCATCTTCCCACACAATGAAGGCATTGTTTCCACCGAGCTCCATTAAGGATTTCTTGAGGTATTTTCCGGCAAGTTCTGCAACAGACGATCCTGCTCGTTCACTCCCGGTTAGTGTCACAGCTTTGATTGCATCATGAGCTATAATGCTTTCTGTTTGGTCGTGATGAACAATCAGGTTTTGAAAAACGCCTTCCGGAAAACCAGCTTTCTGAAAAACGCCTGCTATCTGTTCAGCACATCCAAACACATTTGGAGCATGTTTCAACATACCCGTATTTCCAGCGGTCAACGTTGGAGCGGCAAATCGAAAGACCTGCCAAAATGGAAAATTCCATGGCATGATAGCCAGCACACATCCAATCGGCTCATGTTTTACAAAGCTCTTCTGTGCATCTGTTTTGATGATCTCGTCAGCAAGAAAATCAGCGGTATTTTCTGCATAGTAGTCACATACCCATGCACACTTGTTCACTTCTGCTCTGGATTCAGAGATAGGCTTCCCCATCTCCAGCGTGATCATTTTGGCATATTCTTCCACATTGTCACGAAGTACCTGACCAGCTTTGGACATGAGCTTGGCTCTTTCAGTTATGGGCACATGTCTCCAGCTTTCAAAAGCTTTTTGAGCCTTTTCAAGCATGGCTTGAGTCTGTTCTTTTGTATGTGAAGTGTATTTTCCTACTTGCTCCCCGTTGTAGGGATTGATGCTCGTAAATTCCATTTTGTTAGTTTAATTGTCCGTCTGAAAACGCGGTAGATTCATAACTTTTAACCCCTTTTAATTCATCCACCCAATTCCAGGAAGTATGTATTGTGATCGTATTGGATCGATCTTCCGGATTGAACCCATCTTCTTCCAGTTCCCAAATAATATGCTCCGATTCTTCAAACTTATTGGATGCGATTTGTTCATCAAAAAGCCGATAGATAATGTTGTGATTATCCATTCCATCATTCAGCAATCGAGCCACAAAAGAGGGAGTTAATGTTTTGAGATTGACGTCTGAAACATTATTCTGAGAGATGATCTTAAGCTTTATTTTCACAATATCCGGTTCCGAGAACTTCTTCGGAAATCCCCAATAAAGCATGCAGCACACATTGAAAAGCTCCTTGTGATAGGCGAGATCTGAATATTCTTCCCATATCCGATCATCCTGAAGTTCATCCACCAGGTTTTGTCGCTGACCTTTATTCAATCGGTCACCCAACCGAAATTCCAGCACCTTATCAGAGGCTTCCTCTACATCAAAATCAGATAAAGCCATGCCTGTCATTTCCCTCAGCTCTTCCGGTGTAATCGAGTCTGCATCATCAAAGTCAATGTGATTTAGCAGTCCGACCAAGTCACTTGAAGTCCATGCATTCGGCAGCTCATGCACTTCCTTCATTTCGAGAAGCTCAACTTGATATTTAAAATTCATGTAGGGCGATATATGATTATTTAGTCAGGCTTCCGATAAGATTAGGTTGCTCTCTCTTATCTTCTATTAATTGAGAAGCGTATTGAGAACGAATGGCCGTGATCCAGTTTTTAGCACGAGCTGTCAATTTGAAGTCTTTGGTCATCATTCTACCTCTTGATACCAGAATTCCCAGATCGGCACCATCGTAGAGGTAATCTCCTTTATTGGTAATTCGAAGGAAGAATGCTTCACTTTCACTTTCCACGGCTCTTCTGTGTGTGTCCATTCTATCAAACTGAATATGGCCATTATCAAACATGCGCCAGATGCCGGAACCGGGTGCAGCAGTCACATATTCAATGGTGTCTTCCGTATGTTTTACAATCAGTTGACTCCAGGTATCTATATTTTCTTGCTTAGCCCAACGATCGTTTATGGCTTTCACATTAAGCTCATAGTCCACATCCATGTATTCTAAAATGTGGAAGAGATAAAGTGGTGCATCTGCCAGTGCAAATACAGCATGGTTGGTAATGGAGCTTGCTCCGGTTACTCGTGGGTTTAGTTCACCTAAATAGATTTCTCCATTATCCTGATCAATCAAAAAGTCTAATTCAAAGTATCCTTTGTAACCTTCCTTTCTCAATTGCTCACCAAACTGCTGGGTATATTTCAAAGCATTTCTCCGGATTTCTGGAGTGAATGCCTCCGGGAATATCTCATTTCCACACCATCCCCCTTTGTAAGGTGTTAGTTCTTTGAACCCAACCAACTCAGTCATCAGTGGCGCCACAATTGTGCCATGCCTGGTTACGCATGCTTCAATTGCCGAGCCTCTGCAATTGATCCTCTTCATTACTTTCACTTCATCTTCCTGCTCAATTTCTTCAGCGTATTTTTTATATTCTTCCTCATTGGAAATGAAAAAAGTGGTGTGACCGGAATCACCGAAAGGTGTTTGGATTACCAGGTCTTTCCCCAATTTTTTTGAAACCTCACATAAATGCTTGTAGCTTTTCACCCTTGTTAAAACGTTTGGTACACACGCCACACCTGCTTTTTCTGCAATACGATTGGTATTCACCTTATTGTCCATGAATGTCCGCATCTTGGCGGACGGAAAAATGACCTCCAGGCCTAGTTTTTTAGCAAGCTTTTCCGTTTTCTCATTGAACATTAAGAAAAGCACTTTACCGGCTTTACCACCTTTTTTTCTTGATTGAATGTACGATTGAACTTCAGGATGTTGTAGCAGGTAGTTGTTGATATCTTCGATGCTCTCAAATTCATCGTGAGGCATTTCATTCTTTGGTGAGAACACATTTGGATGCAGGCCATCAAAACATTCAATGTTACAAATGAATTTGAACCCCTTGATCCACTCATCAGCACCCAATAAGTTGAAGTTGGTTGCGCTTATGAAATAGATAGGGGTCTCATTTTTGTAGAAAAACCGTCTAATGTCAGGGATGCCACTAAGGATTGGTTCCGCAGTTGCGGCCTTCTTGGAAGTTACCTTTACTGCACCTGCTTTTTTAGCAGCTACAGTTTTTTTGGCTGCCGGCTTTTTCTTTGCAGGAGCTTTTTTAGCAGGCTGTGTTTTTTTGGTATTATCACTCATATTTTTATCGTTAGGGTTCCTATTCTATTTTTTCTTTTTTGCCATAGCCATGGACATTCCACCCATCGCTGTAGCTGTTTTTTGACGGTTCAGGACGCTTTCTCTGAAGATTCGAAGACCCAGATCAGCACGATATCCATGAATCTCTTTCACGTCCAGTGCCAGCATGAATCGAATAATTTCCTCACTCACAACCTGTCCCGGCACCAGTACCGGAAAGCCCGGTGGGTAAGGAATCACGAAAGAAGAAGCGACTAATTCCCTTCCATTTTGAATGGCTTCCATGCAAGATCGAATAGGGATGTATTCGCAGTTTTCTTCATTGTACGCAAGAAAATAAGCTGCTCGTAGATTGCCACCCGGTACTCCCGGTACAGCCAAAAAGGATGCATTGAACCGGCTGAAATCAGGCAGAGGGGGCAGATCTTCCGTCATCGATTTGATTCGTAATCTGGCAATCTCACTTTCCCGTTTATTTAGCGAACCGTATTCATCGTCCAACTGCTTAGAAATCTTTAAAAGCACTTTTGTCAGGTATGCCACACTACCTCTGGTGGTGCCAATATTTGTCATGAAGAGCACCGTGTTTCGGGAGGTCTTGTTGATCTGAATGTTGTATTGATCCATCAGATACTTGTTTTTGAACGTATCCCCGTCTACTCCGGTGCGCCCGATAAAAAGTGTAATCTTTGTTGGATCCAGCATGAACTCATCCTGCTCCCAGGCCTGTTCCATTCGGTTCCATCCGGTAGCCGAGTCGTAGTATTCAGCCAGCCCACTTTCACGGTATTGATCAGGAATGAAATCTTTCAATGTGAGCACATCAAAATACTTGCTGAGCTGCGGGTTATCGATCACTTTGGCTCTCAAAACCATTGCTAGCTCCACACTTTTTTCCACCATTTCATAGCCTTCAAACTGAGCTTGTCTTCTCCCTACATCCAAAGAAGCCAGCATCTGATAGTTGGGCGAGGTAGACGTGTGCGTCATGTAAGCCTCCAGAAAGGTGCTCTCCGATTTTTTACGAAAATCCTGATCCCATATATGGATCATGGAACCTTGGCGAAAACTGCTTAGCGTTTTGTGTGTGCTTTGCGTAGCATAAACTCTGATCCGCACTTTGTCCGGGTTTGGAAGCGTTGGTTCTTCACCTTCTTTTAGTGCCTTGACATGCTCTTGATATTGTCTTCGATAGGCAGGAGTTTGGTATTTTCTGTACAGTTTTTCTGCGGTGAACATACCGGTTCGCTGCTTGTACGTATAGGTGAAGCTAGCAAAAGCAAACCAGGCTTCATCCCAAAGAAAAACCATGTCAGGTTTGATAGCCAAAACCCGTTCCATCACGCGCTGAACGTTGTAAACAAGCCCGTCAAAAGTGCAGTTGGTAAGGAGCAACATTTTCACTTTGTCCAGCCTGCTTGCTGCCTTCAGTTGCAGAAGTTTATTCAGGATTTGCTCCAAAGGAACTGCTCCATACATGGAGTATTTTTCAATGGGATATGAATCCAGATAGACAGGATATGCTCCTGACAAGACCAAACCGTAATGATGAGATTTGTGACAATCCCGATCTATCATGACCAGATCACCTGGCTCCACCAGTGCCTGAACCACTATCTTATTAGCCGTGGATGTTCCGTTCGTAACAAAGTATGTTTTTTGAGCTCGGTAGGCTTTTGCCGCCATTTCCTGAGCCTTTTTCAAGGGCCCTGTTGGCTGGAGCAATGAATCCATTCCTCCGGTTGTGGAAGAGGTCTCGGCCAGGAACATGTTTCGTCCATAAAAGTCCCCGAAATCTTTTATCCATCGCGACTTAAATACTGAGTTACCTCGCGAAATAGGCATAGCGTGAAAGATCCCGGTAGGCTTTTGGCTGTATTCTTTTAGCGCACTAAAAAAGGGCGTCTGATGTCGCTCCCTGATGCCACGAATGATAGCTAAATGCAGTTCTTGTAAATCTTCTTTTCGGTAGTAAATCCTGCGGAATAACTGCAGGGTTGTATCCTTCAGGTCAGTGAGCGCTGTGTCAGTGACATAATAAGTGTCTAACTCCGGTCTGAATTGCTTGATCAGCTCCCCCAACTTTGGACCTAGATCCGATTCCGGAATGGAATTCAAATCGATCTTCAATACATTTTGAATGTATGGCTTGATTAACGGTGAAATATTTGAAGAACGATAAGGTGGAGCATATCGGATAACTACTGCCTGAATGTTGTGATTAAAAAAGAGCGCGATTAAGGCGTCCTGAAAAGAGTGCTGAACGTTAATGTTGTAGCTAAACTCTTCATGGGGATCATGTAAACTTTTTACCTTGAGATGCAAAGCAGCCTCATCCGCTGTGCTTAAGTCTTCCAGAAAAAGTACTTCGAAATAGTTCCTTTTGTTGCTTACAATTTGCTCTCCCTTTTCTTCTACTATCGGTTCATCACTATCATCATCAATTGGGGCAAATATGTTTTCGCTGTACTCATCGCTCACGAGCTGTCGGGTAAGCCGGGACACGGTATTGGCCAATGCTTCGTGCTCTCTTCTTGCCAGTGATTTGGCCAGTTTATCAACTACTAATTTGCCTGGTACAGCAAAATATTGTTCTACCGTTTTCAGGTTCTTAAGCAGTTCTTGAACCTTTTCTTTGTGACTGGTTTCATTCGCTGAGCCTCTCCGACAATGGGACAGTTCCACACACTCATTTTTCAGAGAATTCCAGTGGTTGAGCCTCAGCTGACCAATGCTGTAATACGGTGCGCTTATTTGTTTTTTACGAGTTGACATTCACCTCAGCTTTTAGAGTGTAAAGCGAGGCGATTTCCTTCTGAGTCAATAAAAAGGGCGAAGTACCCAGAGTCTTCGTCTATTAGTGTTTTGGGCATCACAATGCGCCCGCCGGCATCTTCAATCCTGTTGAGAATCGGGCTCAAATCCTTGCCACCGTTGAGATAAACCAGGGGACCCACTTCACTTGGAACACAACCTTCACCCGTCACCACAGCTCCTCCAATACCATTGTCGGCGGGAAAAAAGGCCATCGCATAAGCAGGCGATTCGGTTGTTTCCATTTCAATGTCATAAATATGGTTGTAAAATGAGACCGCCCGTTGCAGGTTCAATGCCGGTATTTCAAACCAATTGACATAGTGTCTTAATTTCTTACCTGATTTTTTAGATGAAGTGGATCCCATTTATCTGTGTTTAGGTGTTAAAATTTGTATTAAATCCTTTGTATCCGATCGCTGGGTCATTGTAAGCCGGGTCACTTTGGTTTAAGTCGCTTTCTTTCTGCTTTAGCTCCGTGAGTTTGTTCAGTTTGGTTGGCTTAATAAGCGGCCCGAGCGATTCTAAATATGGATGTTTTGCCCCTTGCTGATAGATGCTAAAATCACCAATGTGATCTCTGAAACTTTTCAGTGGCTGACCTAACCTCAATACTCCCAATTCTCTGCTTCGTTTTACTCGCTCAATATCAAGCTCGATCGGTATAATCTCTTCTGTGCTACCTGCCTGATAGAGTACTCTGCCATCCGGTCCGCACACAATAGATCGGCCACTACCACCGGTATCCAGTCCATTCACGTCAAAGAAAAAGCACTGATTCACGGTTGCCATGGCTCGGGCAATTGAAAGCTCAATATCTCGGTCGATTGTTCCTGTCATGGTTGGGTGAAGAATAACTTCTGCGCCCATTACAGCCAGTGTTCTCACGGTTTCCGGAAACCACATATCGTAGCAGATTGAAATGCCAAAACGACCAACATCCGGCACGTCAAAGACACAAAATTGATCGCCTGGAGTTACACCCACCTCGTATGGATAGAAAGGAAACATTTTGCTGTATCGGGTGACAACCTCTCCCTCAGGATTAATGACCGAAGCGGTATTGTAAATCTTACCTACCCGCTTTTCAAAAATGGAACCGGGCACCAGCCAGATTCCATACTTTTTCGCCATTTTTTGCATTTCCTGCTCAAACAATCCTGGTACTTCCTGAGCGGTATGAGTGAGTGGGCCGAAAGCACATAGCTCACTAAAAACCACCATATCTATCCATGGATAAAGGTTCATGGTAATGTCCAGTTTCAGCTTCATCATTTCCACGTTGGAATAGGTGGCTGACACCTTCATTTGTATACCTGCAATAGAGAATGGTTTCATTACTTCGTTTTTGAATTGTTTAATATTTCTTGTTCTAAAATGTCGAGTCCTGCATTTAGCTGCTCGTCGGTAATAACCAGCGGAGAAAGGATTCGAATGACGTTTTTGTAGGTGCCGGCACTCAGTATGATCAACCCTCTGGCAGCACATGCTTTTACGATCGCACCGCACAGTTCCCCATTTGGCTGTCTTGGATCACCGTTTTTCACAAACTCAATGGCGATCATGGCGCCCTGACCTCTGACGTCCCCAATGTCCGTACATTTTTTCTTTAAAGCGTCAAGCCTGTCCGTAATGATTTTGCCGATTTCAGCTCCGCGCTTATTCAGGTTGATGTCCTTCATGTATTGAATGGTAGCTGAGGCTGCCACACAACTTATCGGGCTACCGATATAGGTGCCACCAATCGTGCCGGGTGCTGCTGCATCCATCACTTCTGCTCTGCCAAGTACCGCAGCAATCGGGAGTCCCGATCCCATGGATTTGGCGTACGTGCTGATATCAGGCGTCACGCCATAGTTCTGCCAGCTGGCCCAGTTGCCCGTTCGGGCAAAACCACTTTGTATTTCATCAATGATGAGCATGATGCCGTGTTCATCGCAGAAAGCTCGTAGGCCCTCCATGTATTTTTGAGGGACGGGGTTAAATCCACCTTCGCCCTGGATAGGCTCGATAATAACTGCCGCCAGGCTTTTTGGATCCACCAGATTCTTTTCGCTAGCCTTCAGGCTTTTAAGCTTCCACTCAACAAACTCATCCATGGACTTGCCTTCGCTGTATCTATAGAAATTTGGGAAGGGAATGCGGTAAACCTCCGGTGAAAATGGACCACAATCGATTTTGTAGTCAATCTTGCTGGTAAGCGTCATGGCCATCATGGTTCGGCCATGGTACGCATCTGTAAAACACAATACGCCCTGTCGTTTGGTAGCCTGACGAGCAATTTTGATAGCATTTTCCACGGCTTCCGCTCCGGTGCTTACCAACATCGCCTTCGTCTTTTTGCCATGCGGCAAAATCTCAGCAAGCTCTTCACACAATTTGATGTAGGGCTCATACGTCACCACATTGAAGCTGGTATGAAGGTATTTACCTGCCTGCTCTCTGATGGCAGCTACCACTGGTTCCGGGCAGTGTCCTGCGTTCACCACGCCAATACCACCGGCAAAGTCAATCAGCTCATTTCCATCCACATCAATTACCGTGGCTCCATGCGCCTCACTTACGGTGGCGGTGTTGAACACACCAACTCCATTAGCAACGATATTCTTTCTTCTTTCAAGCAGTGCTTGAGACTTTGTAAGGTTTATAGACATTAATTTTTATTTAATTCTAATTAGACTGAGTTATTATGTTAAAGTCACAATGAGTTGGAGAGTAAGGCGAATATGATGACTCAGATAACTGAAAGTAAGGATATCCTTCTTGCGTATTCAACAACAAAGAGCAAACTCAGGCTGGGATTGAATATCTCTTAATATAGTCAAAAAAAACCAGAAAGAGGGTGTTTATGGGGTGAGGAGGGGGTTGGATACCTGTGATCTCAGAGTCCTCTGCGAGTGACTCGGAGAGGAAGTTGCTCCCCTCAGAGTCACCCTGGTATGGAGATGAAGGGCGGACTCTGAGGAATACTGGTTCGTTTATATATTTGAAACTATGCCTACGCATTGTATTCACGAAGAGAAGGAGACATTCTATTTCACCACATTTACTTGTCACAGATGGCTGCCTCTGCTAGAAAGGGCAGAGATTCATGCGTATCTGCCTGGCTGGATAGACCAACTCTCTAGTCGTGGACTAATCATTTGTGGATATGTAATGATGCCTAATCATCTTCATCTTTTATTATATGTTACTGCAGATTGTAAGGGACTTAACCAAGTGCTTGGAGATGGCAAGCGATTTATGGCCTATGAGGTAGTTTCAAAACTCAAAAAACTCAAAGAGGAAGCCATGCTGGGAAAACTAGAAGAAGGAGTTCAGGCAAATGAACGTGTAAAAGGTAAAAGGCATCAAGTATTTCGATTGTCATTTGATGCTAAAGAGGTGGTTGGGGATGAAAATATCAACAAAGTGCTTGATTATATGCATCATAATCCGGTGAGTGGAAAATGGAATTTGGTGGAAGATTATACAAGATATCCGTATTCAAGTGCTGGATTTTATGAAAAAGGTGAGGTGGGAATTGTTAAAATTGTTGATTTCCGAAGTGTGATCTCAGAGTCCTCTGCGAGTGACTCTGAGGGTATAAAAAAGCGAGGTGACGGAAGTGGTCATTAAGCGGCTACTGGAGGAGCAAATTTTGAAGACGGGTGGTTAGGCTGTAAGATTTTCGATTCTCTCAGATTCCTCTGCGAGTGACTCTGAGTGACGGTAAATCGTTTTTTCAAAATTCCTGTTTTGGCATTATTATAGCAGACAACTAGTCAAATGCCACAATCTTACGAGAAGTATAAGAACTCAGTACGCCATGAATTAATGAAGGCTTTTGATGAAAGAATCAAAAAAGCCATGACCTTACGGTCTATGTCTCAGCTAAGACTTAGTACTTTAATAAGTGTAAGCCAACCTGAAATTTCATACTACTGTAGAGGAAAGGCATATCCAAGATTAGGGGTTATTCAACAATTAGCATTTCATCTTAATGTGTCTTATTTGTGGTTGAAATTTGGAACAGGTGAGATATTTACTTCAAAAGAAGACATCCTTAAATCATTCCACTCTTCATTCCAGGAAAGACTAGTCTGGCTACTCTGGAATAATAATTCTAGCCCAGTCAAATTAGCAAAATCCCTTCAATGTAGTTCTACCATCATAAGTCATTGGTGTGAAGGAGATAGGATTCCAAATATTTCAAATAGTTTGCTTCTGGCTAAACATTTCAACGTTGATCAGGCTTGGCTCATTGAAGACAATGAAAAGTTCTTAACGTATGAACAAGCCAATAAATTAGATATAGGCGTCATAGATTATATTAAGTATTTGAAGAAGGAATTGCGATATGATGACCTATTCAAATAATTAATCATCAAACCGCCGTATTACAGAACTCATGTGGACATAAAAGGATGAATTGCAATTCACCATAATGCAATTAAAATGGCAATAGTGTGATCTCAGAGTCCTCTGCGAGTGACCCTGAGGGGAGTTAATATTCACATCATAACAACACGACTTTTTTGATAATAGCGGACCTTATTGCCGACATGTTTAGGTTGTCCTACGTTAAATTCCCAACCCTCAAAAGAATTATCTGGGAGCTTTATTAAGTAATTAATTGTATGCCTATTATCATTTTCCTTCACAGCTTTTTTCTCAAATGAAATAAGTTTTCCATTCTGTTGAAAATCATCGATAATGAATGTAGGATCATTTTCATTTCTCAAAATATAGTTATCCCCTTTTACAAAGAATACCTCAGATCCATTTCTCTTTTTGTCAATTTGGTATTCATTTACCCAAGCACCCTTTCCAAATACCTCCTCTGGAACTTCAACTTTTTCACTACTTTCCTCAAGTCGTTTGATTTTTGCTTTTAAGTTATTAGTATTTTTCTCCTTATTGTCAAGTTCATCTTGGAGGCTACTTATTTTATTCATAGCTCTATCATAGCTCAAGTTTATCGAATCCAACTCTTTACTGAGGTTAGTACTTTTCTTAATCAGAGATTCTTTCTCAGAAGCTTTATACCATTTAGTTGGTTCCCAACTTGCTTGCTTAGATGAAGTAAAATCATTCACTTTTTTGTACACCCATCTTCCTGTGTAGTTTATTAGACTCATTGCTATCATGAAAAAATACCCACCAATCAATGAATATAGTATGACAAAATAGAATCCGAACCCGTCTACGAACCAATCAAATTGATCATAAAATTTATCCACATATTCTATTCTTCGCGTCGTTGAAAATGAACTATCAAAATTGAATATTGCGAATAGGAGTTTTTTGTTAAATCCAATCCAAACAGTAATAACAGATGCTATATATGGGTTTCTGAATTTTTCATTAATCCATTTTGTAACGGAATCTTTAATTTCTTCAACTTCCATTCTATCGAAGTTAACTCTTTAGTGGAACATAATGACAAACAATTGCTTATCAATCTTTGTCGTTTTTTGGAATGCCTCTTGGATTTGAGTACTAAATAAAACTTTTCTCAATAATTCACATGCCGATCAATCACCTCTGGGTGAATGTCCGAAATCGTGACCAGAATAGCGGTCTCTTCCACATCCCCGAAATCGGGATTTTGAGCGGTACCAAACGTCATCATGGTGTCGGATAGGCTCATGTAGATATTAATCAGTGGAGGCACAAATTCACCTCGTTCTTTCAGCAGTTTATGTAGCAGTTTGAATCCGTCCTGGTAGTTCATTTCAGTAGCGAAATGTTCTTTGAACAACGAGTCATTAAACCCGGCCTTCAGTTCCGGTTTTGGTTCACACAAACTCATGCGGTTGGGAAAGTAGTGCGCCATAAACGAAAGCAGAATGTCCCGTGCTTCTTTGTTGTAGCTGGTGTACATCGTTACCTTTCCAAAGAAATATTTGATCTCCGGGTAATTGGTCACCAGGCAGCCCAGCCCATCCCAGATATTCATGAGCGCAAACAATCCTTTCCGTGGATTGATACCCGGCTGATAGTTGGGCTGCACCCACGACCTCCCTAGCTCAATGGAGTAGGGAAGAAAATCTTTTTTCATTTCTTCAGAAAAATCAAAATAGTGGGCGGTGGAAAGTTCAAAATCACCAGAGTCCGGATTTTTAGCTCGTTCACCCGTAATAAACCGATAGCCCCCAATGATCTCCCGATCTTCCGGACTGTAGACCACCAGCTGTTCGTAACATCGTTCGCGGGTATCTGCTTCGTCAATATCTACTTCTTCTCCGGTTCCCCCTCCGGCATAGCGAAAGGAAACTTCCCGCAAGCGCCCAATTTCTCGCATGGTGTTCGGAGAGTTGTGATGATTGACAATGTAAATTTTATTTCCCCCCTTGTTCGTATCCCTGACAAACCGCTCTTCATTGAGCTCCTTCTCTAACAGGTCACGATCTACAGGTGGTATGATTTCTTTATTCTTCATTTGATTTTAACCGTCATATCGAGCGAAGCGCGGCTATCTCAAGATTTATTTAGTTATAACTATAAGATCGCTTCATTCTTCGGGATGACGTGCACTTTTTATACTTCTTTCCAACAGCTCTTCAATTCTCCTTTAATTTATACACTTCTCCCTTCATCCACTGTGCCCATTCCAAATCCGTCTTGTCCCGGGTGAACGTGTTTGGTAAAACAGGAGCTCCAATGACAATATTCACTTCCTTGTCTTCCTGCTTAAAGAGCTCGTCCACCAGAAAGAACATTTCAATATTCAATTTAATGCCTAAAAACTTGCGGATGCTGGCCAGTCGGTAAAAACGATTCGTCAGCCTGCCGTCTATATGCACGGGCACTACAGGTTTGCCGTATTTTTTAGCTTTGGTCACAAACGTCTTCTTCCACTCCAGATCCATGATCTCACCATCGATCTTTCTGCTGACAAGCCCGGCTGGAAATAGAAAAGTTGCAGAATCTGATGCAAACTGATCTTCTACTTTTTGCAGAGATTCCGCAGCACTACGCCCCACTTTATTCACCCCCACAAATTTTTCTTTCAGATTTCTAACGGCCATCAGCAGGTCATTCACAATGAATGTGATGTCGGGGCGCACGTCTTTTAAGAGATGGATAATCGTGATGGCATCCATGCCACCAAAAGGGTGATTGGCGACAAAAATGCAGCTCTGTGGAGGTTGAGGAATGTTTTCCAGTCCTTTGATGCTCAGCTTTTGATTGAGGAGGTTCACAGCTGCCTTGCTAAACTCAAATGCGTCCGCATCTTTGTTAGCAGCCATGAAAGCATTCACCTGATCCTGATGTATGATACGCTCCACCCAACGGATCACAAAGCCCGGCAACCATTTTAATAAGGTTGGATTCTTTTCAGCGATCAGCTTCCGAACTTCTACAAATTTCTCCATCAGGGGTGCCTTCAAACTAGTGTTTCAGCAATGATAAATTGCTTTGAGTGTTTGGGCAAAAGAAGTTAATCATTCGAGAGTATTAAGTCTCCTTCCAACTCAAAACTCAAAATAATTGTTTTGTCAGAAATGCTCTCAAGCATGGGCCGCAACACGGAATGTGCATTTTCTTTGGTTTGTTCCAAAATACCGGATTCCAGCGCAGATTTTTGAATTTGCTTTTCAGCCACCTTGTATAGCTCCTGCACAAAATTTCTTCGATCCTCCTGACTCATATAGTCCATTTGCAGGTCATAAAGTCTGGATTTTTCAAGATCAATTTTGAAATAGCAGATTTCAGGTTTGGGAAGCGAGATATAGAGGGTGTCACCCTCAGGCCGGATGTCAGATGATTTAATCCTAGTCAGGTCTATGCACCCAGCCGCACTCCCCTGACTGATCAGCACGCCTTTCGAGTCAGGTAGAGGTTTGTATTTGAAGAGCTTGAAATCAATCGAGCTGGTAATTTTTTTAATTTCGGTGACTTCCTGAAAATTATATTTCACCAGCTCCATCTTGCCAAGTTGCTCCACTTTGGTCAGGATGGTGTTGGTCTCAATTTCAGTGATTCGTTCCTTAGAAAAGCTCATTTTCTCCTGAATCAGCATCCAACTTAGCAGCCCAACGACCAATAACCAGGGAAGAATTTTCAGAATCAGTTTTACCAGATTAATCATGGGTTTAAGATAAGAAATTTTCTTCCTTCAATAATCAATCGTAATATTGCGATATGAGAATGAATTTATCAGAAATGGCAGGTACGTTCGGTCTTGTTTTTGTGGGAGCGGGATCAATTACCATTGGCCTTCCGCACGTCTGGATTTCCATCGCTTTTGGATTAATTGTAACCCTGATGATTTTGTGTTTCGGAAAAATTTCAGGTGCTCATATCAATCCTGCCGTGAGCCTAGGCTTTTATATTCTCACTAAACAGAAAAGCATTCTACATTATATCCCCTTTCAGTTGCTTGGCGGACTATTTGCGGGTGTTGCTTTATGGTTTTTATTTCCCGAAAATGCAACCTATGGTGAGACAAAGGCTTCCGGGACCATTCTGGAAGCAGGTCTGATAGAGGTGTTCATTACCGCCATTTTAATGTATTCGATTCATTGGCTTGTGGGCAAGGAGTTGAAACTTCCGGTGATAGCAATACTTGTGGGATTAGTTGTAGGCTTAGCCGCTTATTTTGCCGGGCCCTATACAGGAGCATCAATGAATCCCGCCCGATCGTTGGGGCCTGCAATAGTTGCCGACTTCTGGGATGGTTTCTGGATGTATATGTTAGCTCCGCTTGTCGGATCAGCTATTGCCACATTTATTTATAAATATTTTTCGAGAAAACGTAACCGTTTAATTTATTCATCGTAATATTACGATATGGGAGTTAGTCGAACTGATTTATTTACTTCTGAGCAAAACGAGCTGGCACTGGTAGCCAAAGCTTTTGCTCACCCTGCACGGGTTGCGATCATTGAGCATTTGATTAAAGCCAATCAGTGCATCAACAGTGATTTGGTTGAAGAGTTAGGTTTGGCACAAGCGACGATCTCGCAGCATTTGAAGGAACTGAAAAGTGTGGGGTTGATTGCTGGTACGGTAGAGGGTACTTCCATGTGCTACTGCATCAATGCCGAAGTATGGAATAAAGTAAAAAGCCGACTTCAGGGACTAATGGATAGCTACGATCCCAATTGCTGTTAAAAAAATTTGAATTAATTCATCGTAATAATACGATATATAAATGTTTAATAATTAAATTG
The DNA here is from genome assembly GCF_040220215.1 of Ekhidna sp. GTDB lineage: Bacteria > Bacteroidota > Bacteroidia > Cytophagales > Cyclobacteriaceae > Ekhidna. The sequence goes on along the minus strand of NZ_JAVJTR010000025.1, from coordinate 421,683 downwards.
CTAATACAATGGAACAAAAAACAGTATTTCCGCGAACACACATCTCTTTATTTGTCAGCGACATTGGTAAGACAGTGGCGTTCTATGATAAATTCTTTAACGAAAGTGCGGCCAAAGTGAAGGACGACTATGCCAAATATGAGCTGGACGCTCCGGCACTCACCATTTCGTTTATTCAAAATCCTGAGAAGGTGAACACCTCGGGTCACTACGGGATTCAGGTTGAGACCAAAGAGGAGCTTAATGAAAAGCTGAACTTGGCGAGAGGCCACAAGTTGGTAGAGCTGGAAGAAGCTGAAACAGCCTGCTGCTATGCCATTCAGGACAAATTCTGGGTCAACGATCCGGACGGATACGAATGGGAAGTGTATCACTTCTTAGGCGATGTGGAACAAAATGCAGAAAAACAGGCAGCAGCTTGTTGCTGAAAATTCCCCTCTCTGGAGGGGCTAGGGGTGGATTCTTTAATCCACTCCTATTTTCATTTAAATTTTAAGAGTCTATTTATTTTTAACCTTTCATGATCTACCCATCAATAAAATCCTACCTAGACCAAGCAACCTCAGTTACAATCACAGATGAGCGAAAATCCATCCTGAATGAAATTGTCGAATATATAAAGTCAGCAAAAGAGCCTAAGCTCAACTTCATCTGCACACATAATTCGCGTAGAAGTCACCTGAGTCAGATTTGGGCTCAGACGATGGCCTACCATTTTGGAGTGAAGGTACAGACGTATTCCGGAGGCACGGAAGCCACAGCTTTCCACCCGAATGCAGTTGCGGCCATCGAGCGAGCCGGTTTCAAAATTCAAAAAGGTCAAGGAGAAAACCCTCCATACAAAGTTGGGTATTCAGATAATGCCGATCCTATGACTTGCTATTCCAAAACGTTTGACGATCCAGTCAATCCAAATCGGGGTTTTGCAGCCATCATGACCTGCTCAGAAGCGGATGCCGAGTGTCCGATTGTCTTTGGGGCAGATGCCCGGATCAAACTCATTTACGAAGACCCAAAAGTGTCGGATGGAACCGGAAATGAGGAAAAGATTTACGGTGAAAGGTCTGCTCAAATAGCTGCCGAAATGCATTATGTTTTTTCTCAAATAAAAAACTGATTTCCAGAATTTATTAAAGGGTGTCGGTGTTGTTTAACAAACAAAATATTCATGGCGATACCTACCCATCTCAAGCTCAGTGTTCCGGAAACCGAACATCCCAGAATTGTAATCATTGGTGGCGGATTTGGAGGCCTTAAACTAGCCAAAGCACTCAAAAAGGTAAAAGCCCAGGTGGTAATGTTGGATCGGAATAATTTCCATACGTTCCAGCCATTGCTTTATCAGGTAGCCACAGCAGGACTGGAGCCTGATTCCATTGCGGGTCCTTTGCGAAAATCTTTTGAAGGACACTTCAATTACATCTTTCGGATGGTAAAAGTGACCGGAGTGGATTTTGAAAAGCAGGAAGTGCAAACCAAAATCGGAAACCTCAAATATGACTATCTGGTAATCGCCAATGGTTCAGTTACCAACTATTTTGGTCAGGATGAGCTACAGAAAAAAGTACTTCCATTAAAGCGGGTTGTCCATGCGCTTGATTTGAGGAGTCACATTTTGCAAACTTTTGAACAGGCAGAGTTCACACAAGACATAGACAAGCTGGATAAGATGATGAACTTCACTGTGGTGGGTGGCGGTCCGACCGGTGTGGAAGTAAGCGGAGCACTTGCCGAATTACGGAATCATATTTTACCGTCAGATTATCCGGACCTGGATTTTAGCATGATGCAAATCAATCTGGTGGAAGGCTCGGACAGACTACTCAATGGGATGAGCGAGAAGTCAGGCAAAGAAGCGCTGAAAGCCCTGGAAAAAATCGGAGTGAATGTGAAGTTAAATTCCATGGTCAAGTCATTTGAGAATGGAATCGTGAAATTGAATGAAGGTGAGCTGGAGAGCGATTCGGTGATATGGGCAGCCGGTGTGAAGGGGAATATCATCAATGGGATAAATGCCGAAAGTCTTACAAAGGGCCGGATTTTAGTGGATGAATTCAACCGTGCCAAAGGCCAAGAAAGGGTATTCGCTATTGGTGATGTGGCGATGATGCAAACCGAAGATTATCCGGATGGTCACCCAATGATGGCCCCAGTGGCCATGCAGCAGGGCACACATTTAGCTAAAAATTTCAAAAGGTTGTTTTCAGGCAAAAACCTGGAACCATTCGAATATTTCGATAAAGGCTCAATGGCAACCATCGGTCGAAATAAGGCCGTAGTAGATATGCCAGGCGGCATGCATTTCAAAGGATTTTTTGCCTGGCTCATCTGGATGTTTGTGCATATTCTCTACTTAATTGGCTTTAGGAACAAGCTTATCACACTAAACAACTGGATTTGGAGTTACTTTACCTACGACAAAGGAACCCGTTTGATCATTCGAACATTTTCAGCGGAGCAGCGTAGGAAAGCTTCGCAGGATGAATGAGACCATAAATCCCATAATTCATCCATACTTCAAATGGTTCTTTTCTATTTCAAATCAAATAATATTTTTGCAAGCCAAACTCAAAAGGAAAAAGCATGGAAGAGCAAGTACTAGATAAAGATCTTCAAAAAGAGCATCAGGAGAAAATCCAGAAAGTAATTTCTGAAGTAGGTAAAGTGGTGATTGGTCAGGAGTACATGGTCAATCGATTGTTGGTCGGTTTGTTTACTCAGGGTCATATTCTGCTTGAGGGTGTGCCGGGCCTTGCCAAAACTTTGACCGTCAATGCCCTTGCTGATGTTTTGAAGTTGGATTTCCAGCGAATTCAGTTTACACCGGATTTACTTCCTGCTGACTTAGTTGGTACTATGATCTACAATCAGCAGAAAGCAGAGTTTGAAGTGAAAAAAGGTCCCATTTTCGCCAATTTAATTTTGGCCGATGAGATCAACCGATCCCCTGCGAAGGTGCAGTCGGCACTATTAGAAGCGATGCAGGAAAAGACCGTTTCCATCGGAGAGACTACATATAAGCTGGACAGACCATTCCTGGTATTGGCTACTCAAAACCCGATTGATCAGGAAGGAACCTATCCATTACCAGAAGCGCAGGTCGATCGTTTCATGTTGAAAGTACACATCGATTACCTAAGCAAGACTGATGAGATGGAAGTGATGCGCAGAATCTCGAACATGAGCTTCAACACTCAACTGGAAACCGTTCTTACCAAAGAAGATATTTTCTCCATCAGACAGGAAATCAATCAGGTGACAATCTCAGAGTCCATTGAGAAATACATCATAGAGTTGGTGTTTGCTACCAGAAACCCGATGGATTATGGACTTAAAGACGAGGCACAATACATCCAGTTTGGAGCTTCACCAAGGGCATCTATTAACCTGAACCTTGCAGCGAAAGCGATGGCATTCTTCAATCAGCGTGATTATGTTTTACCAGAGGATATCAAGGAAATTGCCGATGATGTGTTGAATCACAGAATCCTGCTCAACTATGAAGCGGAGGCAGATGAAGTAAATACACACGATATCATCAAGTCGATTCTATCCAAAGTAAATATTTCGAAATAATAGGTGATATTAAAGTTGTCTTGTAACTGAAGTATTGAAACGCAAATGCGACTTAAATATGAAATGCAAGGAAAATCGTTTTCCAGAAAGCAAAAAGTGGGACACAGAAAAACTACGGTTTAAGCTTTAGTTGTATAACATACAAAATGGCCATCTTCCAGCAGAAAATCTACTCAAGAGCTTATTTATCATTCTGATTGGGGTAACGACTGAGTGATTTTCAAACCACTTTGGAAAGAGCTAACGAATCTAAAGGCAAGTTCCTCATCAACAGTGCAATAAGCACAAAGGAATTGACACCATGCTCAGGGTAAGCACTGAATAAAGCGTCTAGCGAAACCGACAATAATCGAAAACCACCTATAAGTCTAAACTTTAAAACACCTAATTTTATACATGGAAAACCGGTGAAGATTGCTCCACATGTTATTTCAAATTTTTAAAATCCATCAACCTATTATGACGGGTTAGTACATATTTTTTATCAAAACCTTACACCCATGCCTAAAATCAGAATCAACTCTGTTCAGTGCACCACCCCCGATGAAATTGATAAGGACGAAATGTATCTAAAAAAAGATGGTCATAAAATTTGGCCGGAGGGTGAACGATATCACAGAGTGGATACTGGGGACACGGAAGAAATAGGGCTGGTATTAGATGTCCATGAGGGATGGAATGAGGTTGAAGTGTGGGATTATGATTTTGTGAGCCTGAATGATAAGCTTGGTGTATTCAAATTTAAAGTGGATGATAATCCAGGAAAATATTCTACTTCTATTACGCTATTGGAAAGAAACAGCACTGCCAGCTATCTTCTATATTGGGAAATATTGGATAAAGACGGAAAGTCTGTGGACAACTAAACCGGAAGTCGGTAGCCCTTGATCGTTTTATAAAGACGAACAGCATGCGAATCAGTGAGTCCACTGACAAAATCAATGACAATTTGCAACGCTTCATAGACAGAATTAGATTCTTCTAGCTGAACTTCATACTCTTCTGGCAGTAATCTCAAAATGGACTTATGTTTTGGCAATGGCTTATCAAACTTGTCCGCATAGACAGCTGTTGCAAACGATTCGATTAAATTTTCTATCACCTCATATCCACCTGCTTCCTTTTCCAGGACCAATTTGGATCGGTAAATTTTTTCAATAGATAAATCAATGATTTTTTTCATCGACGGAGCTGATGGAATTAAGCTGGTAAGATCGGTATCGAAAGAACCGTCCAGCATTTTTTCTTCATTGTCTATAAATGCTTCCGAGCATTCCTGAATCAGTTGCCCAATGGCCATTGCACGGAGTGTGCCCAGTTTTTCATGTTGGGATTTGATCTTTTGAACCTTCTCTTCAGAATAAGAATCTCCGATAATTTCAGCTAACATTTCTTTCACCACTTCAAAAGAAACCAAACCCAGCCGGCAACCATCTTCCAGATCAATGATGTGATAGCAGATGTCATCTGCAGCCTCTACCAGAAAGGCCAATGGATGTCTGCACCATTTATTTTTACCCACAGAAACCAATTGCATTTCACTAGCCATTTCGTTGAACAGGTCTGCATTGCATTGATAGTATCCGAATTTCTTTTGGCTTTTTCTGCCATTTTCTTTCTCACATGAAGAAGAAAGAGGGTATTTGGTGAATGCTCCGAGTGTTGCATAGGTTAGCTTTAATCCACCATTTCCTTTGCTATTTAGTATGCGTAACCCTTGAGCATTTCCTTCGAAGGTGGTGAGGTCTTTCCATTCTTTTTCAGACACTTTTCCTTTATAGAATTGACCCTTTTCATTGGTCAGGAAAAAAGACGAAATGCTGTCTTCTCCCGAGTGTCCAAAAGGAGGATTTCCAAGATCGTGAGCCAGGCATGCTGCCCCTACAATACCACCAAAATCTTGTTCCGTATAGCCGGCCTTACTCAGCTCAGGATATTTTTTCAATAGAAATGTTCCGGCATTCTTTGCCAAAGACCTGCCAACAACAGATACCTCAAGGCTATGAGTGAGTCGGGTATGAACAAAATCATCTTCAGGTAGTGGGAACACCTGAGTTTTATCCTGAAGTTTTCTGAATGGATGTGAGAAAATTATTCGATCATAATCCTGCTCGAATCGACTTCTTGTTTGATCATGCGCAACCGTTTTAGTTTCGCCGGGGCGTTTGTGAGATAAGAGTTGAAGCCAGTTCATTTTGAAAAATTAGGTGTTTTCCAGTAAAACAGGGTCTTGTCGGAGCAATCGACAGAGTGTTTGATAGGTTTTTGGGTGCTTTGAATAGAATTCAACCGGCCGTTCAAAGAAATTCTCAACAGCTACTGCGAAAAACTCTTCATTATTAGTGCTACCGTATTCTCTAAAGAATGTTTCTGATCCATTCTTGATTTCTTCCATGGTCCGCCTGGCACGAACTTCCCATTCCTCTAAAACTTCGTGATTGAGAAAGTTGTATTCTTCATTCATGATCCTGTTTTCAAGCCGAAGTGCATGTGCCATTTCATGCAACCCCAGATTTCGTCCATCAGGTTTCAGATAGCCCTCCACAAAATATTTCCAGGAAAGCACTATGGTTTTTGCTTTTGGGTTAACCTCACCTTTATGATGCTGTTTGTTTGCCTGGCTATAAAAGGTTTCCGGGAAAATCAGGATGTATCGAAACCAGCTCAAGTTTACTTTTGGAAAACCAAATGTTAACTGAATGGCAGAGGCAGAAATCAGCACTTTCATCTCCCATGTCACATGGTTCATTTGCCTTGGAATGAATTTTTTAGAGCTAATAAAAAGTGCTAACCTACGTTCAAAAATCTGTTTCGATTTAGGTGGCAGTTTTTGATAATAGACAAAATTCTGAACCAAAAAATCTTTGTGTTTAGCACTTAGGAAAAAGGCCGGGAAAAGACTGCCTGTTTGATTAAAGCGAATAATCCATCTTGCTATAACCGGAATTAATAATAGGAGTAATAATTCCAAACTAGATTTTTTTCAATAGATGCTTCATATCCACCTTATCATGAAGTGTTTTAATTAATTCAGGAACAGAAACCCGCTCCTGACTCATACTATCCCGCTCTCTGATTGTGACCGTATTATCTTCCAATGTTTGGTGATCAATGGTCACGCAATATGGAGTTCCAATTGCATCTTGTCGTCTGTACCTTCTTCCAATAGCATCTTTAGCATCATATTGGAATGAGAAGTCGAAGCGTAGTTCATTTAGAATCTCCTCTGCTTTTTCAGGCAGACCATCTTTATTTACCAGTGGAAGGATAGCCACTTTATTTGGAGCAAGCGCCGGTGGAATTCGTAAAACAGTTCTTTCACTTCCGTCCTCTAATTTTTCTTCGGTATACGAGGAAGCCATGATTGCGAGAAACATCCTGTCTAAGCCAAGCGAAGTTTCTACAACATACGGTACGTAGCTTTCATTGGTATTTTGATCAAAGAATTGCAGTTTCTTGCCTGAGTGCTTTTCATGGGCTTTCAGGTCAAAATCTGTGCGAGAATGAATGCCTTCAAGCTCCTTGAATCCCATTGGGAAGTTAAACTCAATATCAGCCGCGGCATTTGCGTAATGTGCAAGATTGATATGATCGTGGAAGCGATAATTCTCCTGATCTAATCCCAAAGCTTTATGCCAGTTAATACGCTTTTCTTTCCAATGCTCATACCATTCCATCTCTTCTCCTGGCTTCACAAAAAACTGCATTTCCATTTGCTCAAATTCACGCATACGGAAAATGAACTGCCTCGCAATAATTTCGTTTCGGAATGCCTTACCTATCTGAGCAATACCAAAAGGAGGCTTCATTCGAGCTGTTTTTTGCACATTCAGGTAATTCACAAAAATGCCTTGTGCCGTTTCTGGTCGTAAATAGATCTTATCTGCCCCATCTGCTAACGATCCCATTTCCGTTGAGAACATAAGGTTGAACTGACGTACATCGGTCCAGTTTTTAGAGCCTGAAACCGGATCAGCAATTTCAAGTTCTTCAATAAGTGCTTTTACATCAGCCAGATCTCCTGAACCCAGCGCACTACCCAATCGATTTTCGATTGAAGTTATTTGCTCTTTATAACCGACTACTCGAGGGTGTGTAGATACAAATTGCGATTCATCAAAGTCATCACCAAACCGTTTAGCAGCTTTGGTCACTTCTTTTTCAATCTTTCCTTCGATTTTGGCAATGTATTCCTCAACTAAAACGTCAGCTCGATAGCGCTTTTTGGAATCTTTATTATCAATCAGTGGGTCATTAAACGCATCAACATGTCCTGAAGCTTTCCATGTGGTTGGGTGCATGAATATGGCTGCATCAATTCCGACAATATTTTCGTGCATGCGTACCATAGCCTGCCACCAGTATTCTTTGATGTTGTTTTTCAGCTCCGAACCATTAGGGCCATAGTCATAGGTAGCCGCAAGCCCATCATAGATGTCGCTGGATGGGTAAATAAAACCGTACTCTTTGCAGTGAGAAACAATGCTTTTCAAAGATCCTCCGTCAGGTGTATTGCTCATAGCCCGCAAAGATATATTTCCAGGCAATCTTTTGGTTTGCAGGATTAGATTTTTGTAAGAACTACTTAAATTAAGATATGTCTTTTGGCGTACATCTTGCTTGACTTAGTCGGCGAATGGAATCCAAACAACTGAGAAAGACGTTTGTTAGCCATTAAAAATGAATCGAAATGAAGAATTTAACTCTCTATATTCTAACAATATTATTTTCTTTTAGCGTATTGGCTCAGAGTGGAGTTTCGCATAAACCCTTTGACGATTTACTTCAAAAGTATGTTGATGAGAAAGGGATGGTGGATTATAAGGGACTGAAAGCGGATCGAACAAAGCTGAAGTCTTACCTCACCATGCTTGAAAGCAATGCTCCTGAAAAATCATGGACCAAAGATCAGAAATTAGCCTATTGGATCAATGCGTATAATGCTTTTACACTTGAGCTGATTTTAGAGCATTATCCGGTTCAAAGCATAAAAGACCTTGGTTCTACAATTAAAATACCTTTTGTCAGCACCGCGTGGGATATAAAATTTATTAATATAGGCGATGAGGAATACGATCTGAACAATATTGAGCATGGGATTATCCGTAAAGAATTCGACGAGCCGAGAATTCATTTTGCCCTTGTTTGTGCTGCAGTATCTTGTCCCAAGCTCCAGAACCAAGCGTACACTCCGGAAAATCTAGATGCTCAGTTAACAAAGGCAGCCAAAGAATTTTTAGCAAATCCTTCTAAAAATGAGTTTAAGAGTGCTAATCAGGCTACTCTTTCTAAATTATTTAATTGGTATGGTGGGGATTTTAACAATAACGGAACCTTGATAGAATACATCAATAAGTATTCTCCAACGAAACTCAATGCAAATGCAAATATTGATTGGAAGGATTACGACTGGGCACTAAATGAGCAGAAATAGATTTGCCATACCGATCTTAGCGAACCAATTATCAGAGCTTTGTGAAATAAAAAAGCCCGATCACTGACCGGGCTTTGATTTTGTATTCGAATCCTTACTTTACTATTCTACGACCTATGCTATGGTATTCGAACCCCAGCTCTTCCATTTGCGAAAGATCGTAAAGGTTTCTTCCATCAAAAATCACCTTGTTTTTCAGTAATAATGAAATTTTTTCAAACTCAGGGGTTCTGAAGATTGGCCATTCTGTCATAATCATTAGTGCATCAGCATCCTGAATTGCATCATATTGATCTTCAGCGAAATATATATCATCACCAAAGACATCTTTAACATTGTCCATTGCTTCAGGATCATACGCTTTTACTTTGGCACCCATTCCTAAGAGTTTCTTTATATTTTCAAGTGCCGGAGCTTCTCGAATATCATCGGTGTATGGCTTAAACGCCAGGCCCCAAACCGCAATGGTTTTACCTTCCAGTGAGCCATTGAAATATTTTTTCAACGGGCTGATCAGCTTTTGCTTCTGATTTTCGTTCACATCCATTACTGAGTTCAGAATTTTGAAATCATAATCTACCTCAGTTGAAGATTTAGCTAATGCTTGAACGTCTTTTGGGAAACAGCTTCCACCATAGCCTATGCCAGCGAACAAGAACCTGTTTCCAATTCGTGTATCCGTGCCTATTCCCTTTCTTACTTTATCTACGTCTGCTCCCATCAACTCACACAGATTAGCAATCTCATTCATGAATGTAATTTTCGTTGCTAAGAATGAATTAGCAGCATACTTTGTAAGTTCTGCTGAACGTACATCCATGAAAATGATCGGATTCCCCTGTCTCACGAATGGAGCGTACAGCTTCTCCATTAGTTTGATGGATCGCGGTTCTTCTGCTCCAATCACCACTCGGTCAGGTTTCATGAAGTCGTCTACTGCTACACCTTCTCTTAGGAATTCTGGGTTAGAAACAACTTCAAAATCCACTTTAGCACCCGCTTTCACTTTAGCGGTCACCTTTTCAGCTGTGCCTACAGGTACTGTACTTTTATCAACGATCACAGTAAAATCTTCTAGCATTGGACCCAAATCTTCTGCTACCCTAAGCACATACTGAAGATCTGCAGATCCATCTTCCCCTGGAGGTGTTGGTAGCGCAAGAAAGATTATTTGCGCTCCTTTGATACCTTCTTTTAAGCTAGTGGTGAATTCAAGCCTACCCTGACGAATATTTCTCTCAAAGAGAGCTTCTAGCCCGGGTTCGTAAATGGTAATCTGTTTATTGTTAAGCTTTTCGACTTTTTTTTCATCGATATCAATACAGGTAACATGATTCCCTGTTTCCGCAAAGCAGGTACCTGTTACAAGTCCTACATAGCCTGTCCCAACAACCGCTATTTTCATATTAATTTAATTTTCAGAATGTATAAGGCCGCAAAAGTAAAACTTGTTTCTTACCTGAAAATTATCAGAAGATATTTTTAGACAAACAAGATTAGTAACTTTGCGTTCCCTTTAAGCAAACGTTTAATATATGTCAACAGCAACAATGACTCAACCCCAGAACACAAACGAGAATAAAGAAATGATCGCCCAGATGGTACGTGATTTTTGTAAAAAAGAAATCGAACCTCATAAAATGAAGTGGGATGAGTCTCAGGAATTCCCTATTGATGTTTTTCGCAAAATGGGGGAGTTAGGTTTGCTTGGTGTTTTGGTTCCTCAGGAATATGGCGGTGCTGGCTTTGGATATCACGAATATGTTACTGCGATCATTGAGCTTTCGAAAGTTGATGGGTCCATCGGACTCTCTATGGCTGCTCATAACTCACTATGTACAGGTCATATTCTTCAGCACGGAAGTGAAGAGCAGAAGAAAAAATATTTACCAAAGCTTGCTACAGGCGATTGGATTGGTGCCTGGGGTTTGACAGAGCCAAATACAGGTTCAGATGCCGGTAATATGAAAACAGTTGCTGAAAAAAAAGGAGATGAATGGGTTTTAAATGGTGCGAAGAACTTCATTACTCATGGGAATTCCGGAAATGTTGCTGTAGTCATTGCACGAACGGGCGAAGCGGGAAAATCAAGAAATGCCAGCGCTTTTATAGTGGAGAGAACTAACCCCGGATTTAAGCAGGGTAGAAAAGAAGATAAACTGGGAATGCGAGCATCTGAGACTTCAGAAATGATTTTTGAAGATTGCAGAATCCCGGCAGAAAATTTAATTGGTGAAGTGGGCGAAGGATTTGTTCAAGCGCTGAAAGTGCTTGATGGAGGACGAATCTCAATTGCTGCATTAGGATGTGGGATTGCAGAAGGTGCTTTAGATGCAGCCACTAAATACTCGAAGGAACGTGAGCAATTTGGAAAATCCATTTCCAACTTCCAGGGAATCGCCTTTAAACTGGCAGACATGGCTGTTAAAGTAGAGGCCGCAAAATTGCTGACATACCAATCTGCTGAATTGAAGAATAAAGGTGAGAATGTTACAAGACAATCAGCAATGGCTAAGTTATACTCATCAGAAATCGCAGTGGAAGTAGCTAATGATGGAGTTCAGATTTTTGGTGGTTATGGGTACACAAAAGACTATCCTGCAGAAAAGTACTATCGAGATGCTAAGCTTTGTACGATAGGTGAAGGAACATCTGAGATTCAAAAGGTTGTAATTTCAAGAACCTTATTGAATCAATAATTGTATTGATATAAAATAGCTGCTATATTTGCGGCCCATTAAAAATTCTGAAATGTTAATAATCAACGTTAAAGAGAACGAGTCAATAGACAGAGCACTTAAAAGATTTAAGAAGAAATTCGAAAAAACTGGTGTACTTAGAGAGCTAAGATCAAGAACTCACTTCAAAAAGCCTTCAGTTGCTAGAAGAGAAGAGGTTATCAAAGCGAAGTACATTCAGCAAATTCGAGACGAGGAAAATAAATAGCCTCATCTCCTTCTTCTTCACCTAAGATTTTAATAAGTTTAGTATTCATCCCGAAATATTGGGATGATGCTGCTTATGGTGGAGACTTTCCTTAAATATCTTTCTTTTGAAAAACGCTACAGTCCCCACACTGTCCAAGCTTACAAGAAAGATCTCCTACAATTTTCACATTTTATTCTAGCTGATTTTGAAATCAGTGACCTGCTTGAAGTGCGTCATCCGCAAATTCGTGGTTGGGTAGTTTCACTAATGGATAAGGGGATTTCAGCAAAATCAGTGAATAGAAAAATTGCTACCCTCAAGTCCTTTTACAAGTTCCTGTTAGGGAGAGAATATATTGAGCTAAACCCTACCTCTCAAATAAAACCACTAAAGACTAAAAAGGAGCTCCCTTCTTTTGTTAAAGAAGAGGAGATTACCAACCTTTTGGATCGTGTCGAATTTTCGAATGATTTTTCAGGTCAGCGGGATAAATTGTTACTCGAATTACTTTATTCCACAGGTATTCGTCTGGCAGAACTGCAGGGGCTCAAAGAGACAGATGTTAATTTTTACGAAAATACGATTCGGGTTCTGGGAAAAAGGAATAAAGAACGCATCATACCCATCGGAAATTCGTTAATACAATTAATAAGAATCTATCAAAGCCAAAAAAACCAAATGGGTATTAATGGGGATAAATTGTTGGTGACAGATGCTGGTGATCCCTTATATCCCATGTTCATCTACCGCAAGGTAAAAATGTACCTTTCTGCGGTAACTACTCTTAGCAAAAAGAGCCCGCATGTTATGCGGCACACCTTTGCAACACACTTATTAAATAAAGGGGCAGATTTGAATGCGGTAAAAGATTTATTGGGTCACACCAGTCTTGCTGCTACTCAGGTTTATACCCATAATTCAATAGAGAAGCTGAAGGCGGCCTTTGATCAGGCACACCCGAAAGCTTAATGTATAACCTTTTAAAAGTGACAGACATGAAGTTACAGATGCATTCCATTCACTTCGACGCAGACGGTAAGCTGCTCGATTTCATTCAGAAGAAAGTTGATAAACTAGAGACTTTTTATGATCGGATTATCGATGGGGAGGTCTTTCTCAGGGTTGAGAATGATGATTCTAAAGAGAATAAAATAGTAGAGATTAAACTGAATGGACCAAAGAACCAGTTCTTCTCAAAGGAGAAAGCACGCTCTTTTGAAGCTGGAGCCGATGCAGCTGTTGAGGCGCTGAGAAGACAACTTAAAAAGCACAAAGAGAAGGTGTTGGCGCACTAAACTGTAAATCTATAAAACCAAAAAAAGGCCCTCACATTCATAAATGTGAGGGCTTTATTATTGTCAATTTTTTCAGCTTTTCCATTTGATCGTACATCCGATCGCTCGTTTTTCAGTAATCGCAGGGGTACTGCCAGCAAGTATCGCGTTGATTGCATCCTCCACATATGTCTCAGAGACATCTGTAGGATCATTAGGGCTGTTATCAATTGCTCCGATGAATTCAACTTTGTACTTACCGGCTGACTCTTTGTTCAATACGTAAACGTGTGGCGTTTTGGATGCACCAAATGCTTTGGTTACTTCCTGGCTGTCATCTCTGAGATATGGAAAAGTATAGCCTTTATTATTTGCCCTTTTCTTCATTTCATCCATTGAGTCACCCGGCTGTTGGGAAACATCATTTGGATTAATTGCTATAACCGGAAACCCTTTATCAGCATACTCTTTATCCAGATCAATGATTCTGGATTCATAAGCCTTTGCATAAGGGCATGTGTTGCAAGTGAAAATAATAACAAATCCCTTTGCGCTGTTGTAATCTGACATGGAAACCATTTTACCATTTGTATTAGGGAGCTTGAAATCTGCAGCATAGTCTCCCACACCATAGCCTGCTTCTGGTTCAGATGCATTTATAAAAAGCACGGCAACCACAGCCATAACTCCAAGGATTAAAATAAATGTTCGTTTCATGGTTCTGGACATTAGTTAATTCAAATATTTTTTAACGGTTTTCTCTAATTCTTCCTTTGTAAACGCTTTTTCATGGAAATACGTTTTACCTAAGTCTGTGACAAATAACGTTGCAGGAATAGCTCCTGACCAATCCTGACTCACTTTACCCATATAATCATCCGGGTCTTTCTCATCCAGAAAAAGAACCTCAGATTTCAGGGATCTTTTAATTACAAATTTCTTTACACGCTCAAGTTCGCTTTGAAAATCAATGCTCACCAGATAAACTTTTACATTTTGGTTTTCACTTTCCAACGCATCAAAATGAGGGAGTTCTTTTATGCATGGCCCACACCAAGTAGCCCAGAAATTAAACACGGTTAAAGAAGCATCAGTATATAGCATCTTCTTTTGAAGATCTGTAAACTTGACAACCTCTACTTCCTGTGCTTTAAGTTGCATTGCACAAAGGACGCAAAAAGCTATTGTTATCTTTTTCACCATATGAAGTACGAAATTACTGAAATCAGGTTTTTAACATTATTTAATCGGTCTAAATGTTTTTTGGACTAATTCGAGAAATAGCATCTGGAGATTTACTTGAAAACAGATCTATCAAATTCTGAAAAGCCCCCTTGCAAGGATGTTTGTATCATTTTGCCAGACTTGTGGTTTAGATTGGATGAAAAAGTGCCATGATTAATGTTTATCAAAAGAATTTGCTATCCAAATGATTTTTTAAAAGTTATCCACAAATCATCTAAGTTATCCACACTGGGAATATCAAGGGAATTAAAATTCTGATAATCAGAATGTTAGTAAAAGGTTGATTTTGTTTTTATTTGTTGATAAACTAGAACAATCACGCATTAATTGACTGTAAATCAGAGTTTTATCACATGATAATTATTCAGCAGTCTGCCGAATCAATTTTTTGCGGTAGGCATTGAAAATCCTTGACTTGGAGATAAAACCAACGTATTTTCCATTGTCTATGACAGGTAAATTCCAGGCTTGTGTGACTTCAAACTTGTTCATTACAGATTGCATTTTTTCGTGAGGGGAAAGACTTGCCGGCGGTTTTTGCATGATGGTTTTGATGAGTACATTCATCCGTGATTCATCATCAAACATCATTTCCCGAATATCATCCAAAGTTACAATGCCCTGAAGCTCCTTGTTTTCATCAACCACGGGAAAGATGTTTCGTTTACTCTTCATTACCAGTTTCACTAAATCATCCAGGTTAGATTCCGGACTGATGATAAGCAGGTCTTTCTCGACTATTTTTTTGAGATCTATAAGGCTAAGCACGATTTGATCTTTATCATATTGAATCAGATCACCGGTTTCTATCAGCCGTTTAGTGTAAATACTATGTTTTTCAAAATAGGATATCGTACTAAACGAAATCGCTGAAACCAGCATCAGCGGGACAAAAAGCATGTATCCACTGGTTATTTCTGCAATTAAGAATATTGCCGTTAGTGGGGCGTGCAAAACACCACTCATCACACCACACATTCCTACCAGTGTAAAGTTGCTGGTACTTAATGAAGTCCCCAGCAACGAGTTGGTGGAAGAGCTAAAAACGTACCCGGTAAGGCCACCCATGAATAGTGACGGTGCAAAAATTCCGCCGCTACCACCTGCACCAATAGTTAGTGCGGTAGCCATCGGTTTTACCAGCATTATTAGAAATAAGAATATGACTAAAGAAGCCTGATACTCTGAAAGCTGATAAAAGAAGCTGTGATGAAAAATATCAGCTGAATTACCTTGGAGTAGACTTTTGATGGTATTATAACCCTCTCCGTAAATCGGCGGGAACGTAAGGATTATCAGCGCCAGCGAAAGGCCACCTACTACTGCGCGCCCAAAATCATTTTTCAGTTTTTTAATACTGCCCTCGAAAATGTACATGATCCGGGTGAAGTACAATGAGATCATACCGCAAACTGCTCCAAACAATAGATAAAATCCGGTTTCTCTGGCAACAAAACTGTCTGTCAGCTTAAAAGAGAAAAGAATGTCTTCTCCTAACAAAACCAGCGCGACAAGTTGACCACAGACAGATGCAATGAGCAAAGGAATAAACTTGCTTATTTTCACCTCTACAAGTATCACTTCCATTGCGAAGATTACTCCTGTGACCGGTGAATTAAAAATGGCAGATATAGCCCCTGCAGCACCACAGCCTAATAGCACAGTCCTGTTTTTATATCCTAAGTGAAACAGTCTACCAAGGTTGGATCCAATGGCTGAACCAGTCACTACTATTGGTGCCTCCAACCCGACTGATCCGCCAAATCCAACAGTTATGGCACTGGTAACCATTCGGGAATACATCTTGGTACGCCGGATGATGCTGGAGTTTTTAGAAATTGAGTAGAGAATTTGAGTGATTCCATGTCCCAAATTTTCTTTAAAAACGTATTTGGCAACAAACACCGTAAGGACAATACCGATGAGTGGATATCCCAGATATAAATAGTTAAAGCTAAAAAGGTTTAGGTTTAGCTCCAGATAATGAATAATGGCGTGAACAGCACTTTTGAGAATTACTGCGGCAAGTCCTGAAAACACTCCAATTAAACCGGCAGTAATCAGCAAAAAATTGTTGTCGCTGATGTGCTTTATTCGCCACACCAGAAACTTCATCATTACCGTGCTGAATGTACTTTTCTCTTGGTTTGCCATTATTAACAGTATGGCAAAGGTATGCCTTTGCATTAGGCTGTGAAAGGCTTAAACAATTACAGCATTTTTCTTTTCTAAAGCCTCCTCTATGTATTTAAAAGTAGATAAAACTTCAGGCTGACCATTAACAACTGCAACATCGTGCTCAAAATGTGCAGATGGCTTTTTGTCAGCCGTAACGATCGTCCAACCATCCTTCAATTGGATCACCCTTCTGGTTCCCATATTAATCATTGGCTCAATGGCAACCACCAACCCTTCCTGAATCTTGCTACCTCTCCCACGCTTACCAAAATTTGGTACCTCAGGAGACTCATGCATTTTTCTACCTAGCCCATGCCCAACTAATTCTCTCACTACTCCATATCCGTGCTTTTCTGCATGCTGTTGGATCGCAAAACTTAAATCTCCTATTCGGTTTCCTGCAACAAGTTGCTCGATTCCCTTATCCAGACATTCTTTCGTGACACGTAAAAGCTTCTTGACATCATCTTTGATTTCCCCCACAGCGAAGGTATAAGCATGATCGCCATAATATTCGTTTTTCAAAACTCCGATATCAACTCCTACAATATCTCCATCCTGAAGAGGCCTGTCAGTTGGGATTCCATGAACCACTTGTTCATTTACGGAAGTAATTATTGACTTTGGATAGTCATAAAGACCCAGAAATGCAGGCACCCCTCCATTATCCCTGATAAATTCATCTGCGATTTTATCCAGCTCCAAAGGTGTAATACCCGGCTCTATCTTTTCAGCCATGAGTCCCAAAGTTTTAGAAACCACAAGGGCACTCTCCCTCATAATTTCAATTTCTTCCGGTGTTTTATGTTTTATCATGTGGTTGCAAAAATACAAACAAAAGCCCTGGTTCCTTTTTAATCAGGAACCAGGGCTCTTAACGCTTTAATTTCTATTATGACTTCTTAGTAACGCCTTCCAGAACCTCTTTAATTGGTACTCTAACTCCATCTTTGTAAGAAACTACCCATGCATCTTTCACGCCCATTTCTCTTAGATACTTTTTGAAAGTGTCTGCTTCCCAATAATCTCTAAATACACCAATGGTATATTTCTGAAGTCCGTCAGCATCTTCGGCACTGAAGTTTGGGGAATTATCATATTTCTTCAAATCCTTTTGATTAAAAGCACCAAGTTGAACTTTAAAAACAACTCCTTTACTTTCATCAATGCTTCCGCCCGTATTTTTTGATGCCACATTATCTGCAGGCTGCTTGCTCTGAAGTCTGGATAGCTCTTCTCTTAAATCTCCAATTTGAGATTGGTAGGTAAGGATTTGCTCATCTTTTTCAGCTAATCTGTCATCAATGTTTCCAAGTTCAGTTTTCAGGCTTGTTACCTGACCCTTGAGTGACTTATTTTCATCCAGTAGCTGCTTGTACTGCTCTGGTTCTAATTTCTTAATCCTTTTCTTCCACTCTTTTTTCTCTTTTTTGTCCATTTGGGCGTTAGCCTCAAACGCAAATACACAGCAGAGTGCCAGCGCGATAAGTGATATTGATTTTTTCATCTTCCTGTGAAATTGGTTTTTTCTGCAATCATTAATGTTACTAAAGTACAAAAATCTCTTGATAATGGATAATGAATCAACTTTTTAGCGACCCAATCATATCTTCAGGCTTAACCCATTCCGTGAATTGTTGATCCGTAACAAGTCCCAGCTCAATGGCTGCCTTCCGAAGGGTCGTTCCTTCTTTATGTGCCTTTTTGGCAATTTTAGCAGCATTTTCATATCCAATGTGAGTATTCAAAGCAGTAACCAACATCAGGGAATTCTCCAATTTTTCCTGAATAACTGCATGATTTGGCTCAATTCCAATTGCGCAATTATCATTGAAAGATTCACATGCATCTCCTATCAACCGGGCGGAATTGAGCAAATTGAAGACCATCATCGGTTTGAAAACATTCAATTCAAAATGTCCGGTCATACCTCCGGCAGCAATGGCAACATCATTTCCAAGCACCTGAGCACATACCATAGTGAGCGCCTCACATTGGGTAGGATTTACTTTTCCTGGCATGATAGATGAGCCCGGCTCATTTTCAGGGATGATGATTTCACCAATTCCACTTCTTGGACCAGAGCATAACATTCGGATATCATTGGCGATTTTCATTAGAGCAACTGCCAGTTGTTTTAATGCCCCATGCGTTTCCACGATAGCATCATGAGCAGCAAGTGCCTCAAACTTATTTTCGGCAGTTCGCATGGGCATTCCGGAATATTTAGCAATTTTCTCTGCTACCAATTCAGCATAGCCCTCTGGGGTGTTCAAGCCGGTTCCAACCGCAGTTCCACCAAGGGCTAATTCGGAAAGGTGATCGAGTGTATTGTTAAGTGCTTTTAGCCCATGGTCCAGTTGGGAAACATAGCCGGAAAATTCCTGACCTAAGCTCAAGGGCGTTGCATCCATGAAATGCGTGCGACCGATTTTCACCACATCCATGTTTGCTTCTGATTTTTTGTGAAGCGTATCACGAAGCTTCTTCACTTTTGGAATGGTATTTTCCACTACCATCTTGTAGCTCGCAATGTGCATCGCAGTAGGAAAAGTATCATTCGAGCTTTGGCTTTTGTTCACATCATCATTTGGGTGAATAACCTTTTTGTCGTCCGAGAGTGACCCACCATTTAGCACGTGTGCCCGATTGGCGATTACCTCATTTGAGTTCATATTGGATTGTGTACCTGATCCGGTTTGCCACACAACCAGTGGAAATTGATCATCCAGCTTTCCGTCCAAAATTTCGTCACATACTTTCCCGATAAGCTCTGCTTTTTCCTTAGTAAGAACTCCCAAATCCATGTTTGTCTCCGCAGCAGATTTTTTCAAAATGGCAAACGCATGGATGATCTCCATCGGCATTTGATTTTTTTCTCCACCAATTTTAAAGTTATCTCTGGATCGTTGAGTCTGAGCACCCCAGTATTTATCGGCAGGTACTTTCACCTCGCCCATTGTATCATGTTCTATTCGGTATTCCATGTTTCAAAATTTTGTTGGTACAAATCTAACATGTGAGATCGCTTTTGAATTTCATAGCGTGGTGTTTTTTGTGCAATCAAATTTCCTGACATACTTTTGTTTAGAATTATTCTAAATAAGAAATATTGGCAACTTCGGTTCTCCTAGCAGATTTTCAGTATTTGACTCGTCAGGGCATTACTTCGCTTATCAAGGCAATGCCGGGATTTGAATTGGTCAAAATGATTGATTCGCCGGATCAGTTGATTGATGCGGCAACATTACTCAAGCCAAACCTGATTGTCATCGATATATCAGACAAGGATCGGGAACTGATACCAAAGCTGAGGAAACTCAAGGAAAATACTGCCTGTAGCTTCCTGGTTATTTCCAACAGTCAAACAAAGGATTCCATTCAGCAGCTTTTAACCATGGGAATCAAGGGAATTCTTACCAAAAATTGCAGCGAAGAGGAGATCATTAATGGCTTAAGGGCAGTGGCCCAGGGCAATAGATTCTTCTGCAATAATATCTTGGATTTGGTAGTGGATAACCCGGAAAAAGTAGAGGACTGTGAGCCAACAAACCTTACCCCAAGAGAGTACGAAGTACTTGAACTCATTACTCGTGGTAAAACCACTGCGCAAATTGCCGAAGAGCTGCATTTAAGCGTTCATACCATTAACTCACATCGTAAGAATATTCTACGCAAGCTGAATATGAATTCACCGGCGGAACTGATTGTGTATGCCTTAGAATCGGGTATTGTAAAAAACTAATTATTTCGGGATAGCAACTTTTAACTATCAACGGCTTACTAAGGTTCTATAGCCGAGATCGTTAGCCAGCACTAGTGATACAATCACTACCTATAGCTAGCCAACTCACTACTACTAGTGACATAAAATTTCCCCATCGATAGCGATTGCGAGAAATATGCCTCAAACTCAATTTTGCATTGTTTAGAATCATTCTAAACAGGACAACACAATTTATTTTTGCAACGCTTATAATTATGATCAAACAAACTAAAATTTTTACCCTTTTACTCGGGATAACAATATTCTCAACTAGTTGCGGAAGCGATGACGATCCGAGAATCGTTATCGATGTGCCAGCCACTTACACATTTACCAGGGATGGGGAATCTACCGTCTCTTTCGGTGGTCAGACCACCCGTACCCTTATGGCGGAAGAGATTGCTTCGGCACTTGGAGACCCCACACTTTCAGAAGCTACAATCGATGCAATGTTTGCGCATGAAGAAGGTGCGAATGATTTTTTAGATACTGATCTAAATGCCTCTGATAAAAGTGTCCGTAGCAAAACCGCCGCATCTGCTGATTTCTTTTCAGCTAACACACCACTTTCAGCAAAGATTAAAGCTGATTTTGACAGATGGATTGCTGAGCAAGTTGCTGAGGTATTTCCTAATTGGGAAGTTGATGCAGAAGCGGGAGTAGCTGGTCAAATCCAACAAGCAGGTGGAAGCTCTGTTCGTTACGTAAATGGTAAAGGCCTGGAGCTAAATCAGGCATTTGCTAAAGGATTGATTGGCGCATTGTTCGTCGATCAGATTGTCAACAATTATGTGAGTACTTCGGTACTTGATGCAGGTAACAATGTTCCTGATAATAATGCTGGAGTCTTGTCTGAAGGAAAATCTTACACCAACATGGAGCACAAGTGGGATGAGGCCTATGGCTATGCTTATGCAAAAGCATCTAACGAGGCAGATCCAAATGCAACATTGGGTGAGAATGACAGTTTCCTGTACAAATACATTGGAAGAGTTGAAGGAGACGCAGATTTTGCTGGGATTGCTGACGAAATCTACAATGCCTTCAAGCTTGGTCGAGCGGCAATTGTTGCAGGTGATTATGAGGTAAGAGATGCCCAGGCTGAAATAATCCGAGAAAAAATATCAACTGTGGTTGCTGTTCGGGCGGTTTACTACCTGCAGCAAGGAAAAGCTGGGCTGGAACAGGAAACGGTGGATTACGCTTCTGTTTTTCATAGTCTGTCAGAAGGTCTTGGGTTTGTATACGGTCTTCAGTTTACTCGTCAGCCAAATAGCGAATCGCCTTACTTCACAAATGCGGAAGTAAATGCAATGATGGACGATTTGATGACAGGAAATGGATTCTGGGACGTGTCAACAACCACACTCGATGATATTTCAAACGACATTGCTGCTAAATTTTCCTTCACTGTGGAGGAAGCTGGGAGCTAAAAAAAGAATGATAAGGGAGTTGAAAGACTCCCTTTAAGTGTTTTAGAAAATTGGGAAGAATGAAGAAAACATATGTGATTTTTGGCTTGATTGCCCTTGCAGGCTTGATACTAATCGGATGCTCCGAAGATGAAAACGGGCCGGCAACTGACAATTTTGATCGCCAGGCCATGTTGGAAAGCTGGGCAGATCATATCATTGTCCCGGGTTATGAATCGTATGTTTCTGCTTTAGGAGAGCTGAATGCAAAGGCTGAAATCTTCACCACTACTCCGACACTTGAAAATTTGACTTCTTTAAGAGGTGCATGGCTTGATGCAAACCTTGCCTGGCAAAAGGTGGCAATGTTTGAGATTGGAAAAGCGGAAGCTATCACGTTGATCAATTTCACCAATATTTATCCGACTAACACTGGGGACCTAATTAAGACCATTGAATCAGGAGAATATGACCTGACATACATCAGCAAGCAGGATGAGCAGGGCTTCCCGGCAATTGAGTATTTGATTTATGGAGTTCGTGAAACTGATCAGGCCATAGTGGATTTGTATGCTCAGGAAATGGCAAACCATCCATTTAAGATCTTTTTGCTGGATCTAACGAATCGTCTAGAGACACTTGCCCAATTAGTATTGGATGACTGGAAGAATGGCTATAGAGACACCTTTGTTAACAATAGTGGTTCAGAAGCAACCTCTTCAGTAAACAAGCTGGTAAACGATTACATCTTCTATTACGAGAAGCATCTAAGAGCAGGTAAAATCGGAATTCCGGCTGGCGTTTTCACCGGAACTGTTGCTCCTGAAAAAGTGGAAGGTTATTACAGTGGAACATCAAAAGAGCTCTTCATGGCCGGATTGGATGCAATGAATGCATTTTTTAATGGAAAGTCACCGGATTCTAACCTTGCAGTAGAAGGTGAGGGGCTAAAATCATATCTGGATTTTGCACAGGGCGTAAGTGAAGGAGAGAATATTGGAGAATTGATTAATGCACAATTTGATTTGGCAAAAACCAAGGCTGAAGCACTTGATGCTGATTTTTCTTTACAGATTGAAAATGACAATATGCTAATGCTAGAAGCATACGATGAGCTCCAAAAGAATGTCATTAACATGAAGGTGGACATGCTTCAAGCACTCAACATTCGGGTTGATTATGTGGATGCCGATGGTGATTAACTCACCTACATTATTGTGAGATATTCGGAAGATGCCGGAACAAGTCCGGCAATTGGCCCTAACAAATGACATCAATTCAAACATATATAAACCAAACAACAAAGGCTGCCCCACTGGCAGTCTTTCGTATTTTCTTTGGCTTGATGATGGTCATCAGTATCATTCGGTTTTGGGCGAATGGTTGGATTGAAAAACTATACATAGAACCGACCTTCTTCTTTTCCTATTACGGTTTTGAGTGGGTGAAGCCACTGGGTGATTTCACTTATGTACTGTTCATCTTATGTGGTATGTCTGCATTGGCGGTTGCGGTTGGCTTTCGCTATCGAATAGCCATTGTGATGTTCTTCCTCAGCTTTACCTACATTGAGCTGATGGATAAAACTACATACCTCAATCACTATTATTTTGTAAGTGTGCTTAGCTTCCTGATGATCTTTTTGCCTGCTGAACGACACTTTTCATGGGATGCTAAAAAAGAGGGAGCATCAGAATCAGTTCCGAAATGGAGTATCGATAGCATCAAACTCCTGTTAGGAATTGTGTACTTCTATGCTGGCTTAGCCAAATTGAATTCGGACTGGCTGTTTCGAGCCATGCCGTTGAAGATATGGTTGCCCGGACGGTACGACATTCCGGTCCTCGGAGACTTACTCCATCAGGAATGGGTCATTTATGCATTTAGCTGGGGAGGAGCTCTCTATGATCTAACCATTCCTTTCTTATTGCTTTGGAAAAGATCGAGACTCCTTGCATTTGTTTTGGTGGTTGTCTTTCATGTCCTCACCCGAGTACTGTTCCCAATCGGCATGTTCCCATACATCATGATCGTAAGCGCACTCATCTTTTTTGATGCGAGGATGCATGAGCGGATTTTAAATTGGATGAATAAATTTCTTAATGTCATTTTGATCAGCCAGTTGGCGAAGAGAAATCTTCTTTCAAAAGGAGTGAGCTCTAAAGATGAGGATAGATCTTTCGCTTCTCTCAAGATGACATCAAAGAATAAGACACCAAATACCCCCAAATGGAAACTGACCATCCTCGCTATTTTCTTCACCATCCAGCTTCTCCTTCCCTGGCGATACCTGATATATCCGGGAGAGTTATTCTGGACTGAGGAAGGCTATCGCTTTTCCTGGCGGGTGATGCTGATGGAAAAGGCAGGTTATGCCAATTTCAAAATAGTGGATCGGACAAACAATGAAACTTTTTACATTGACAACAATGACTTTTTGACCTCTTTTCAGGAGAAACAAATGTCATTTCAACCGGATTTTATCCTGGAATATGCACACTATCTTCGCGATCATTTTGCTGCGCAGGGAAAGGAAGTGGAGGTCTATGTGGAAAGTTATGTCGCATTAAATGGACGCAGGAGCCAACCATACATCGACCCTTCGGTTGATTTGGCAAACCAAAAAGAATCTTTCAAACACAAAAACTGGATACTTCCATTCAATGATGAGATTAAAGGGATTTAAGCTGGCATTTGTATGGACTTTAATGGCAGGCCCTCTGATGGCTCAGTTCACTTTATCCGGAACCATCGTTGATGCGGAAAGCGGAAATCCAATTAGCAAGGCGGAGGTTTATGATCGTAATTCCAGCCAGCTGACCAATACCAGCAGATCAGGATATTTTGAGATACATAACCTGGAGCCGGGGAATCATCAGATAGTAGTGATGTCTCTGGAATATCAAACGCTGGAAAGTGAAATAGTCCTGGATGGAGATCGTGAAATCACCATTCCAATGGAAGTCTTTCAGCAAAAACTTTCGGAGGTAGTGATCAGCCGAAAGCGGGAAGAAATTTTTGCATTGAATCGACTTCAGCCTGTAGAAGGAACGGCCATTTATGCAGGAAAGAAATCAGAAGTTGTGCTGCTGGATCAGATGGTAGGAAATGCAGCCACTAACAACGCCCGGCAAATTTATTCACAGGTAGTTGGGCTTAACATCTATGAAAGCATCGATGCAGGATTGCAACTGAATGTTGGGGGGCGGGGACTGGACCCCAACCGAACGTCCAATTTCAATACCCGACAAAATGGGTACGACATCAGCGCCGATGTGCTGGGATATCCAGAGAGCTACTATACTCCACCGGCAGAAGCACTTAGTGAAATTCAAGTGGTAAGAGGGGCTGCATCCTTACAGTATGGAACCCAATTTGGTGGCCTGATCAACTTCAAAATGAAGCAACCAGCGGATAAGCCAATTGAGTTGGTAACACGGCAATCGGCAGGTTCATTCGGATTGTTCAATTCGTTCAACTCACTGAGCGGTACTATGGGTAATTTCTCTTATTACACCTATTTCAATTATAAATCCGGGGATGGATTCAGGCCCAACGCAGGATTCGATTCTAAAAATTATTTTGGAAGCTTTGGCTATGCGTTTTCGGAGCGTACATCTGCCACGTTGGAATTCACCTCACTGAATTACCTGGCTCAGCAGCCTGGAGGGCTGACCGATCCGTGGTTTCAATCAGATTCTGCCTTTACGGTCAGCAACCGATCCCGGAATTGGTTTGAAGTAAACTGGAAGCTTTACGCGCTAAAGCTTGAACACAAACTGTCCACAAGAACCGATTTGAGCTTCACTTTATTTGGTCTGGATGCCGAGCGAAATGCGGTTGGATTCAGAGGCGATCCACGCGAACTCAATGCCAACCCCATCACTCAGGACGATGAACAAGAGTCCGATGGAAGCTATGTGTATTCCAGGGATTTGATCAAAGGGCAATTTCAAAATTGGGGTGCAGAAGCGCGCTTCCTCACCCGCTATGCAATTGGAAGAAAAGATGCGGTTTTGCTTTTAGGTTCCAAGTATTATCACGCCAATAACACGAGTCGACAGGGGCCGGGAAGCAGAGGCACAGGTGCTGATTTCGATTTTGCAACCAGCGTAAATCCCGATTATATAAATCAGTCAGATTTTGAGTTTCCGAATAGAAATCTGGCCATTTTCGGAGAAAATATACTCTTCATCAACGACCGTCTTTCAATCACACCAGGTTTTCGATATGAGTTCATTAGAACGGCCAGCAGGGGAACTTACAACGTAGAGGATATTGATCTGGCTCGTAATGTGACACCTTTAGGAGATAGTACGGATAATCGCACATTTGAACGATCTTTTGTATTACTGGGAATAGGACTTAGCTACTCACCTTCTGATAATTTTGAATTGTACGCAAACGTGTCTGAGAACTATCGATCCGTGACATTTTCCGATATCCGAATCACGAACCCAACTTTTTCCATTGACCCTAATATCAGTGATGAGGAGGGCTACACATTTGATATGGGTGTTCGTGGAAAATGGCAGGAATTAATTTCCTATGATGTAGGTCTCTTTAGCATGCTATACAAAAATCGGATAGGGGTTATTTTTGATGATCGGGCTAAAAGAGTTCGGGGAAATATTGGAGATGCGCTCATTATAGGTCTTGAATTTTTTGCTGACGTAAACCTGGCTAAAACGATTAAACTTCCGACAGACACATATAAATTGAACTGGTTTGTGAATGCTGCTTTAACAGAATCAGAATATTTAAATTCCGATGACAACAATGTGGCTGGTAAGAAAGTAGAATTCATTCCTCAGGTCAATATGAAAACAGGTTTAAGATTTGGCTACAGGAATTTGTTAGGTAGTTTTCAGTTTACCTATCTGTCCGAACAATACACGGATGTAGAAAACTCTCCAATTCCTGATGAGAACAACAATCGGAATGGGCTGATTGGAGAAATTCCGGCCTACAGCATCATGGACTTATCATTTTCCTATGTCATTAATCGCTTCAAGATCGAAACCGGAGTAAACAATTTATTGGATGAGAAGTATTTTACTCGAAGAGCGACTGGCTATCCCGGTCCGGGGATCATCCCCTCAGAGCCAAGAAATTATTACTTAACCCTGCAATTGAAGTTATGAAATATGCAAACCTCTTGTTTCTGACAGCATTTCTGTTTTCCTGCTCTCAAAAAAAGGAGAAAAAGGAAGTTGAAGACTACCCTGTCCTCGAAACCATGGGATATTATCAGCGCTTCTCACAAAAGCTTTGGCTGGCAGGCACTAATAAGAACTGGGAATTGGCGGACTTTTATACCCATGAACTGGAGGAGGTGACAGAGCATTTAATTGAGGGAGATGTTATTCATGATGACTACAATCTTAGTAATCTCACAGCGCAAATGTTGCTGCCAAAAATTAACAAAGTAGAGGAGGCCATTCGACAAAAGGACGAAGTGCTCTTTTTAGACAATTACAAGCTAATGATCAGCTCCTGCAATCTGTGCCACAATACCACAAAGCACAATTTCATCAAAATCACCACACCCAATGATTCCTCGATTTGGAATCAGGATTTTTCAATGGACTAAGAGTTTTTTTAGTAAAAAATGCTCTGCAATGCTTATCTCGTGATGTCGTCTTTAGAATAATTCTAAATAAGCTTGGAACATTGGTGAACTGGATTTACGTTTGCGTTGTATTTAGATAGATTCTAAATAAGGATTAATTGAATGAGTAGTATCCCTTTACAGCTTCCGGTTTCCAAACTCTATGAAGAGCACCTTCAAAAGAATAAAAAGAAGGGTAAAAAGCTAAAAGCTGAGTGCTGTTTTAAGTACATGAAAAAGAAAGGGAAATACTGCAAGTCATGTCCAACATTACACGCAATGTGCCAGAATGCAGGAAGAGATTTATAAAACGAAAAGCGCCTCAATCACCCAATGCGAGCTTACAGACTCGTTTTTGCTGATGTACGATCAGGAAGAGATCGCATTTAAGCTGTGTGATTTATATGCGTTCCGCAAGAGCATCATGGGTTTTGATATCATGGAATTGCTGGAAAGCTCTGCTCCTGATGTAGAGATTGTGCACCTTCCTCACTGTGATCGTTTTTTGCTTCTTTCCCTCCGTGAGATACTGGAATTTAGAGAGCTTCTAAACGGAACGTTCGATACCTTAGCACTTAATAGTGCTGTTCAAAGGATTCTACGAAAGAACGTATTCAACTTTTGATCAGTTGTATTAAAGGAAGTCAAAAACCGAAAACAGACAATTCAGATGAAAGATATCTTAAGAAGACATCACGTATTGAAAGACGAGATCGTTGATGTGCTAAACAGACAAATAAAAATGGAAGCACACTCATCCGCAGCTTATCTGGCAATGGCTGCATGGTGTGATGTGAGAGGGTATGACAATAGCGCTGACTTCTTCTTCCAGCAATCGGATGAAGAGCGGAAGCATCAAATGAAATTGTTTCATTACCTGTGCGACATGGAATGCGATGCTGTTTCTCCAACGGTTGGTGAAAGCCAGCATGTCTTTGGATCTTTGAGAGAGGTTTTCGAAAAAGCATTGGAGCACGAGATCGCAGTTTCTGACGCGATTCATGAGATCGTGGGTGAATGCAGAAAATACAACGACATTGCTACGGAAGAATTCATGCGATGGTTCGTGCAGGAGCAGATTGAAGAAGAGTATGTAGCCAGACGCGCACTCGAATTATTTGATGTGCTTGGTGAGGATAAAATCGCTCTTGGAATGTTCGAGGAGCGTATCCTTGAGATCAAGTACGACGAGGGGTAAGAAAAACAAATGTCATCCTGAGCCTGCCTGCGGTAGGCAGGCTTGTCGAAGGAGACATTATGGAGATACGTAAAGCTTCCTACTCAGGAAGCTTTTTTTGTTACCACCTTGCCTTACTCCCCCTCACATCCACGTGGATAAATCCATTGTGATTACTGTTTTTGCGATAAAAGCCTAACCCACCAACGAAGGCTGAATAGCGATCTTTTGTGTACTCATTGTCTACGATATCATAAAAGATTCGAACGTCCTGTTCATCAATTTTACCATCCTTATTCAGGTCATCCATACTGCCGTCTTTGTTTTGATCAATGAAAATATCAGCAGCTCCGCCATATACGTGACGACTGTACTGAACATTTTTGATGGACTTATTATAAAATGGTGTGCGATACCCACTGATAAACCCAAACGTTTCAATAGCATATCCTTTTTCGTTTACACGCTCCAGCATGAACTCCAATTTTAAAAGCAATCGCTCCCTAACGATCATATATTTGGGATAACCGCCTGCCTGTTTGCACAAAAATTGGCGAACCGAAAAGTGAGGAGTAAGCATGAGGTTTTGATTTTCAGTCGTGACTTCAAATAAACCTTTTGGTGCATTGTAAATCGGATTACCTCTGAGAGGTTGTTCCGGATATTGCCCTATCCGATACCCATTCAAAGATTCCCCACTCATTTTAGATAGTGGAGTGAGCACAAGCACATTGACTTTAATCAGCTTTCCCGCTTGATTGGTTACATCCATGGAATATGCCCCGGGTTTGCTCGGAGCTGTAGCTCTCCATCGGGTATTAAAGGAGGTTGATTTAATCGAAACCTCGCTGCTTTTTAATGTGATGGCTTCTGTACTACTAACTATGACCTCTGCTCCCGGCATAATGAAAGTAGAAAATATGCGGTAGGGATTTAGTTCTCCATTCACTGTAATAGTAAACCCAGCACGTTCGTCAGAGTAAGCACTTAGTTGCTGGATAGCACAAAAAATGAATACAAGGAGAAAATATTTTTTCATCGGTTTTTAAATAGTAGGAGGCGGATCTCCCAATGCTTTCAGGATATGACGATCTCTTTCGTAAAGGTCACTTCTAAATTGTACCTTACCCTCGCTGACCCATGAGGTTAAATACATAATATGTACCATTAGAGGTTCTTTGAGCATGACCGATTGCTCTTTTCCGTCCTTTACTATTTGTTGAATTTTTTCAAATGTCCAATCCGACCGTCCATGCATGAGATAGCTCGCAAATTGAAGTGGGTTGTTCAATCGGATACATCCGGAACTAAATGCCCGATCAGTTTTATTAAACAACTCGCGGCTTGGAGTATCATGAATATAGACGTTGTACTTGTTTGGAAACATAAACTTCACTGCACCGAGGGCGTTGGTGGGCCCTGAATCCTGACGAAGCGTGTACGGAAAGTTAGCTTTTGAAAGAGAAGACCAGTCAATCGTATAAGGATCAATGATCGTCGTGCTGCTACCCTGCCCGCTTAAAACCCGAATGTTTTTATTTACTAAATATCCCGGATCTTTTTTGGTTTCAGGCAGTATGTCATTGAAAAGAATGGTAGGTGGTATCGTCCATGTAGGGTTCAATACCATGTATGACATCTTGCTACTAAATACGGGGGTTTTTCGAAAGGGCTTACCAACGATTACCTTTTCTTCAAAGGTCTTTTTCTTATCCCTGAACACCTGCATTTGATAGTCTGCAATGTTCACTATCACATAGTGGCTACCCATTTCTTCAGCCGCCCAGCGATAGCGTTCCATATTTATAATTATTTGATTTATGCGTTCTTCAACTGGAACGTTCAATGATGAAGTGGTGAGTTTACCAAGGTTCCCATCGGTTTCCAGTCCATTTCTGATCTGATAATTTTTAACAGCTACTGCTACTTGCTCCGAATAGATATAACGATCGGAAACTGTTTGCTTTAGATCTAAAGAAATTTTCAGGCGATCAATCAATAGAGGGACTCTCACACTATCAACCATTCCCGGTTTTAAAGTTTCACCAGCCGGGATCATTTCCCAGCCTCTCTTGTCAGCAATAGCGCGGTACTCTTTCAAGGCATTTCGCAGGCCTTTATATCCAATGTGATTTGGAGCTAAGTCCTTTAGCACTTCTCTGACCTTCCCTTTATCTAAAGCTTCTTCTAGTACCAGTTTAGCATCACCTTCCCGTCGAATAGCCTGCCATTCACTATCAACTGTTTCAGGGTTTATTTTGCCATTGAGAAAATGAGAAGCGTACAGTAAAAAGGCATCCGTTAGCAATAGGTCAAACTCAGCCTTCATGATTTGGTCCATTTCTTTTTCCTGTAGTTCCAGTAGCATTTTCAGGTGATAGTCACCCGGATTTAATCCTTCTTCACTGGCATTTGAAATCGTCTGGATCAATTCCTTTGCTTCTTTATCACTCCAAGCTTTTTTGAACTGTCGCTCCTGGTAAAATTTTGGTAAAACAGTTCCGCAATAGATCGGATCATCACCAACCGTCACTGGTATTCCGGCGGTGAGCATTTCAACTTTTTGTCGGATCAATTCGTCTTGATCTACCGGGGATAAACTTGACAAAATCAGTAAAAGAGGGATAATAAATAATTTAGATGGATTCATATCTTTAAAGGTAAGCATCCTCCTATGGAATTGGTATTTATTTACTTCATTATACCTTCTTTGAGCAACATGCACAAACATTTTCCGTTGAAGCTCATCATGTTAGCAAATCGATGAAAAAAATCCTCATCGTAGAAGATGAAGCGAAAGTCGCCAGGCTTATAGAGCAAGGTCTTTTAGAAAATCAGTTTGAGGTAGAATTGGCCTTCGATGGTACGATAGGAAGCAGAATGGCCAGGGCAACATCTTACAACGCCATCATTTTAGATGTAAATCTTCCGGGAATTAACGGCTATGAAGTAGCAAAAAAAATCCGTGAAGTGAATAGTAATACCCCCATTTTGATGCTTACGGCAATGGGTACGATTGAAGATAAAATCAGTGGCTTTGAATCGGGGGCTGATGATTATCTGCTAAAACCTTTTGAATTTCGTGAGTTACTGGCCAGACTTAATGTGCTAATGAAAAGGGCTGATGGGGCGACACATAAGAAGCTGCTTACCGTGGCGGATTTGGAGCTTAACCTTGACACTAAAGTGGCCAAGAGAGCGAATAGAAGAATAGATTTAACGGCAAAGGAATACGGTCTTCTTGAATACTTCATCCAAAACAAGGGTAAAGTAATTTCACGTTCGGATATAGCGGAAAAAGTGTGGGACCTGGACTTTGACACGGGTACCAATGTGATTGATGTGTACGTTAATTTCCTTCGAAAGAAGATTGATAAGGATGCATCGGTTAAACTAATTCATACGGTCATTGGGATGGGTTATATACTGAGGGAACCGGATGAAGATTAAGACCAGACTGGTGATCATTTTCACTTTAATTCTTACGGGGATCAATTTGTTCGCATTTCTGCTCATTTATGTGCTATCTGCCAACTTTAGAAAAGAACAATTTTATGATCGTTTGTATGAAAAAGCGATCAATACCGCTAAGCTTCTGGTGGATGTAGAGGAAATTGATGAACAGCTTCTCCGGATCATTGACGAAAACACTGCCTCCCTACCTGATGAGCAAGTGGTAGTTTATGATTATCTCAATCAATTGGTTTATTCCAACCCATCCATTGTCAATGATAGTATAAACCATCAATTGATAGATCGGGTAAGATTGGAAGAGAAGATCGAATTTTCTGAAAAATCGAAAGAATTTGTAGGAGCGCTATATATAAGTGAATATGATCGTTTTGTTGTCATTGCATCTGCATACGATAGGTATGGGCTAGGCAAGCTTTCATATTTAAGAACTGTGCTCTTGATCGTATTTCCCATCTCCCTCATCATTGTAGTAATGTCGGGAATGATCTTTATTTCCAAAGCGTTTAAACCGATCAATGAAATTATTGAAGAGGTTAATCTCATAACAGAAAGAAGCTTAAACAGTCGCCTGGATGAAGGTAATGGGAAAGATGAGTTGGCCTATCTGGCACTCACTTTTAATCGGATGCTCAACCGGCTGGAAAACGCTTTTACAACCCAGAAAGGATTCGTTTCTTATGCCTCGCACGAACTTAGAACGCCTCTCACAACCATCCTTGGGCAAATTGAGATTGTATTGATGCAAGAACGATCGAAAGACGAGTACATGGAAGTACTTGAATCCGTAAATGAAGAACTGCTGAAGCTAAAAAAACTAACCAATGGATTATTGAGGTTATTTCAGCTTTCTACGTCAGAAGCTGAATTAAAACTTGAAACGGTTCGTATTGATGAAGTGCTCTTTATGGCAATGGATCAGGTTAGAAAAGATCGGAATTCTCCCATTGAGATTACGTACCAGAATACCCCTGAAACGGAGGATGACTTTATTGTGAATGGCAATGAGGAAATGTTGGTACTTGCAATCAGCAACATAATCGAAAACGCATGCAAATATTCCAATGGGGAAAAGGTAATAGTAATTTTGGGTATTGGCACCAACAAACTTACGATCGATATTATTGATAGGGGAATAGGCATTGAACCGGCTGAAAAGGACAAAATCTTTGATCCGTTTTTCAGGGGCAGCAGATCGTCTCAATTTATGGGATATGGTATCGGACTGGCTTTGGTAAAGCAAATCATACTCCTCCACAATGCGCAGATAGACGTAACGAACGAAAACCCCGGAACTCGAATGAGGCTTACTTTTCTGAGAAAAATTTAATTTGATTTTAATCTCATTTTAAGAAGGCTTTAATAGGACGTCCGTTTACTACATCATTAAATGAAACGGAAAATGAAAACAGAAAGTAAATCAAAAGTAGTAGCTATAGTTTCTACTGCTTTGTTGCTCATTGCAATGTTTGTGGCTTTTGAGAAAATCTCGTTGAGTAAAGATTTATCAGGGCAGTTGAATCGGGAGAAGTTAAAGTCTGAAAAGGCCCTTTCTGAAAAGATGAAATTGGAAAAAGAAATAAATAGCTTCAAAGCCCAATTGGCATCATACCAGGGGAAAAATCAGAACCTCGATAAGGATCTTGCAAAGATGAGAGCGAAATTAGCTGAGAAGGAAAAAGCTTTAGCGAAGATGTCTAAAAACACGCCTACTGCAGTTTACAAAAATGAATCTGAGAGCATCAAAAAGCTTAATCAAGAGTTGAATGCAAGAATAGCTGAGCTTTCAAGTGAGAACGATCGATTATCTGGTGAATTAAGTAAGGCAAACCAGTTAATAGCTAGCCTGAATAATTCGGAAAATGACCGATTCGTAGATAATGTTTTATCTACTGAAAACTATCGGATGGATCCGATGAAGAAAAAGAATGATAAACTAACAGTTAGAGCTAAGAAAATGGGCAGGTTGGCTGTAAGTTTTGATGCTCTTTCTTATGGTTCGGACTCTAACTATCGACTCGTGGTTAAAGAGCAAACAGGTAGGGAACTTACTGGTAAAGTGGCAGTAAACGTGACGGAAACTCCGGTTTACTATGCGTCTACCGATAAAAGCATGCTTTTGAAGAGTAAGAAAAGGATTGAGTTAAAATTCCAGCCGGAACAAAAACTCAAAGAAGGTATCTACTCCATCTTAGTGTATCATGACAATGATGAAGTAGGATCTGCCCAAATCAGGTTAGGTAAATAGCTATATCAGCTATGATTTAGGGGTGCATAGGCCGGGGTTATTACCTGGCCTTTTTTGTTTTACCCACAAAATCCCACACTTATGTCGATTATTGTAGAAAATACAAAATTGATAAGATAATATCTAAAATTAAGAAGTTACTATCAATTGAATACCGACAAGTATTTTATCAATTGTCTAAATCAGGTTTATATTCTTTCTAATTCCGGTATGGTTCAGAATTTACAAATGCCTCCCAATAAGGGTCTGATTTAGCCTCAGTAATCATTCCCATTCAAACACCTCCGTATCCTTCCCTTCAAACAACCTCGCACTATGCACATCATCAAAGGCCCGAAAGTGCACCAGATTTTCCTGATCTCCCCAAACTTCATGCAGGATGCTATTCCTGACTTTTACCTGCTTTAGTTTCTTCACTTTTTCAATCTCGATGTAGCACCACATTACATCCTCTTCAATTTCCGCCCCAATGTAGTTAAGCTCATACGCTCTTTCTTTTTCATCCCACAGCTTCATCCGGTCGAGTAGGTAACGTTCCAGGTTTTCATTCACAAAATCCCAACTTTCTTCGGCGACTATATCAAGGTTCCCATTTCCTGTATAGGCTCGCAAGGCCAGCTCCAAATCATCCAGAAAAATACGTGTACTTATTTGAATCACTTTCTGGTCTTCCTTGTATTTGATGTCTGATACACTCACGTGAAACGGGTGTAAATACGACTGAAAAAGGATGAGTGCTAGTGTAATCATGCATCAAATCTACGCAAATGGCATACCTACAATCAATACCACTCATCAAAACCTTTGCTGAACAAATCATGAGATCAGATCCATGATTTATATTCGCTACCCCATGAGTGAGTTTGGCTTGTATTACGGACTAGGCTTTGACCATATTTTGGATGTCAAGGGCTATGACCATATCCTTTTTGTAGTTGTTCTTTGTGCGCTATACCAGTCTACTGACTGGAAAAAGGTGCTGATACTGGTAACAGCATTTACCATAGGTCATAGTATCACGCTTGCACTTGCCACCATGAGAATCATAAAGATCAATGCAGAACTGATTGAGTTTTTGATCCCGGTTACCATTTTGATTACCGCCATTTCAAACCTCTTCACTAAAGAGGATAGAATCGCAGAAGGAAAAATCTGGCGGAACTACGGGTATGCCGGCTTTTTCGGTTTGATTCACGGGCTTGGTTTTTCCAATTATCTCAGAGCGCTTCTTGGAACAAACAAAACAATTATCCTTCAGCTTTTTGCCTTTAATGTAGGATTAGAAGTAGGTCAAATAATAGTTGTTGGATTATTCATGGTCATTAGCTTCATTTTCGTTGGAATTGGAGGCGTAAGCCGCAAGGATTGGAAAATGATTATCTCCTCGGCAGTAGGCGGAATTGCACTAATGCTCATGTTAGATACAAATTACTTGAACTAGAAAAATTATTAACTAAGCGTAACTATGAAGAATAGCATTCTACTAATTGTAGCGTTTTTGGTCAGTACAGTGGCAATGTCACAAGATCGAAAACAAAAAGACACAGAGTGGGAGCAGAAGTTTGAGCAGCTGGGCACCATGCTACCGACACCCAATGTATATCGAACTGCTTCCGGCGCTCCCGGCCATCAATATTGGCAGCAAAAAGCTGACTATAAAATGAAAGTCGTCTTGGATGATAACAACCAGACGATTACCGGAAGCGAAACAATTACCTACTACAACAACTCCCCGGATAACCTTGAATACCTATGGGTGCAGCTGGATCAAAATGTGCGAGCGAATGACTCTGACTCCCCCCTGATCAGTCAGAGCAATATGAAAGATTCACTTAGTGCCCTGGCTGTATTTAGACTGACTGGAGATGCCGATTATGATGGTGGATTCAAAATCAAATCCGTGAAAAGTGGTGGCAAAGATATGAGCTACATCATCAACAAAACCATGATGCGTATTGATCTGGCTCAACCTTTGAAATCAGGTGAAAATATGACTTTCAGTATAGACTGGATGTACAATATCAACAACACGATGAAAGATGGTGGAAGATCAGGGTTGGAATACTTTGAGGAAGAAGATAACTACCTCTACACCATTGCGCAATTTTTCCCTCGAATGGCCGTGTATATCGACAATGAAGGGTGGCAAAATAAGCAATTCCTAGGTAGAGGTGAATTCGCTCTAACATTTGGCGATTATGAAGTTGATCTAACCGTTCCTTCTGATTTTATCGTCGGAGCAACCGGCACCTTGCAAAACGCAAAAGAAGTGCTTACTACAGAGCAGTTGGAACGGTTTGAGCAAGCAAAGAAAAGCTATAACAAGCCTGTAATCATTGTAACGGAGAAAGAAGCAGAGAAGAATGAAAAGACCAAAGCTTCCGGAACCAAAACATGGAGGTTCAAAGCCGAAAATGTAAGGGACTATGCCTTCTGTGCATCCAGAAAATTCATCTGGGATGCAATGGCGGTAAAACTTGGCAATGGCAATGAACCATTGGCTATGTCTTACTATCCAAAAGAAGGAAATCCACTTTGGGAAGAGTGGTCAACAGTTGCTGTTGCCCAGACACTAAAAACCTATTCTAAATTCACCATCGATTATCCCTATCCGGTGGCCATCTCAGTACACACTGCTGAGCAAGGCATGGAGTATCCGATGATCTGCTTTAATTATGGACGTCCAAATCCTGATGGCACATACTCAGACCGTACAAAACATGGAATGATCTCTGTGATTATTCATGAAGTGGGGCATAACTTTTTCCCAATGATCATCAACTCCGATGAGCGTCAGTGGACCTGGATGGACGAAGGGTTAAATACATTTGTTCAATACCTGACAGAGCAGGAGTTTGCAGATAATTACCTGGACTATGAATATCCATCGCGAAGAGGTCCAGCTCACAAGATCGTGGATTACATGCGAGGTGAAAATGGTTTAGTTAGGCCAATAATGACAAACTCCGAGCAGATCAGGCAGTTTGGAAGCAATGCCTATGCAAAACCCGCTACAGCCTTAAATCTCCTAAGAACAACAGTAATGGGTCCCGAGCTTTTTGATAAAGCGTTTAAAACATATGCTCAACGGTGGGCATTTAAGCACCCAACACCAGCAGATCTATTCCGAACAATGGAAGATGCTTCTGCTATCGATTTAGATTGGTTCTGGAGAGGATGGTTCTATGGTACAGACTATGTAGACATAAATCTTGCGAATGTAAGGTGGTTTCAAATGCAAACAGAAGAAAATAGTTTGGAAACCAGAAATATAAAAGGTGCAGGACAAGGCATTGATGGGAAAGAAGATGGTAAAAAGGATTTTGGAAGAGACCCACAGCCCTTTGTATTCCAGGAGTGGAATGGAGACACTGGTGAATACCGTGAGTCGGTGAATCAGGACAAAATCAAAAAATCTGCCGAAGGTAAGAATTTTTATGAGCTGACTTTAAAGAATATGGGAGGCCTTGTAACACCTGTTATCATCCAATGGACCTATGTAGACGGAACTGTAGAATTAGAAAAAATCCCGGCAGAAATCTGGAAGATCGATGAAAAAGAAGTCACAAAAGTTTTTATGAAAAGCAAAGAAGTGGCTAAGATTGTGATTGACCCTGATCAAATGACTGCCGATGCATATACGGATAACAATGTGTATCCGAGATCAAATGAAGGTGATCGGTTTGAGCAGTTTAAAGATGGACAAGACTAGAAAACACTCATAACCAACCTAAACTAAAGGGAGACCATGGCGGTCTCCTTTTTTTATTTCATATATTTAGAAAAACATTCAATCAACCATGAAATACCAGTTATCAATCGTTATAGGGATTTTCATTTTATCCTCTTGCTCTACAGGCTCATCCTCTTCGGAAAGTACTGATTCTACTGCAGTAGCGGGTGGCGAATTCGTAGAGTACAACAACCCCCCTGCTGAAGGATTTGACCAAGAGGGTTCAGACTTGCTAGCTACACTATTAGCAGATAAGACCATGCAAGCGATGGGCGGGAGGAAAGCGTGGGATAACACCCGATACATCAAATGGAATTTCTTTGGAAGAAGAAATCATATCTGGGATAAATGGACCGGAGATGTGCGCATAGAAGTTCCCAAGGACGACCTGACCATCCTGATGAATATCAACTCGAAAGAAGGAAAAGCCATGAAAGCTGGTGAAGAAGTTGCAGATTCATTGGACATCTATTTGCAAAGGGGATACGAGATGTGGGTGAATGATGCGTATTGGTTGGTAATGCCTTTCAAACTTAAAGATTCAGGTGTGACATTAAAATACTTAAGGGAAGACACCACGAAAACAGGGGAATTGTCCGATGTAGTTAGCCTGGCATTTGAAGGTGTAGGGGTTACCCCACAAAATGTGTATGAAGTTTGGATAGATGCCGATTCAAAATTGGTGAAGCAGTGGGCTTATTATCCGGATTCTACATCCCTGGAGCCTGGTTTCATAACCCCATGGACAGATTATAAAAAATATGGAGAAATTTTGCTCTCTGGAAATAGGGGAAAAAATCACCTCTCCAATATCGAAGTGTTAGAAGAGGTACCGGAAGGGACGTTTGAACAACTTCAGTTAAACTAAGATACCTTAAACAAATGCTTCCCCAGCCGGTTTTGATTGTCATAGTTCAGTATGCCATCCAGGGCTTAATGGCTCTGGTGATTATGCTGATTTTGCGCAAGTTTTATCGCCAATACCAGAACGAATTTTATCGCTATTGGTCCATGAGTTGGCTAGCCCTTCTCATAACCATGATTGGTTCGTGTGCTGCCCTTGCGAATGCATTTTTACTTCCATTAACGCACCCAATCAGACTTCTGGTCTCGGTCACCACTTTATATGCCAGTTTCCTTCAAATAGCCTGGCTATATGCAGGTACCAAAGAAATTAGCCAAACAACCAGGGTCAACAAAAATCACATGAGAATCTTCTTATCGTTGGCTGTACCAATATGCATATTATTGGTTATGAGGCATTATGACGATCCAAATGCTGGAGACTATCGCATTTTTTATCGGGTGGGCATTAAATCCTTGCTGGCTGGAGGAGTCTTTGTTGCCTGTGCGCTTATGCTCAAGAAAATTAGCAAAGCGGGTATTGGAATCCGCTTCATCATCTTTTCATTTATCCTATATGGAATGATGCAGCTCAATTATTTTATTGTCACATTTTGTGAAATAAACAATATCCCATATGGTGCAGAACTGCCTTTTTTCATGGGGGCATTTGAACTTTTTTTGCAATCCCTGATGGGGCTTGGTATGATCATCAGTGTTTTGGAAATAGAACAACATAATCTCAAGAAGGCCAACATCGAACTTGACACTTTTCTATACCGATCTTCTCACGACCTCAGAGCTCCATTGACTACTATATCAGGTATAATTTCCATGATTAAGCTGACAGACGATCAAAAGAAAATAGATGAGTATCACGATGCAATTGAAAGTAGGATAGGTCAGGTTGACAATGTGATAAGAGATATCCTTACACTCAGAAAGGGGCAAAAAACAGATCTCAGTGTTGCAGAATTAAATCTGGAAGATGAGATCAAAAAGGAGTTTGATCATTTGATTGATCCTAATGAAAAAAACCCTGAGCTTGAAGTCGTAAGCGAGGGCAATTCTGTTATTCGAACGGATCCTGCCAGATTACATACCATCCTCACGAATATCCTGTCCAATTCGATCAAATATCATAACCTGGAAGGTGATGACCCGAGGGTTACAGTCCAAATAATTGGAAATGATAACGGGTTTGAATTCTCCATTTCTGATAATGGTTCCGGAATTGATGAACGACATCTCCCTAAAATATTTGATATGTTTTATCGAGCCAGTCAATCGTCAAAAGGAACGGGGTTAGGTCTGTATCTTGTAAAAGATGCGGTGGATCATCTGAAAGGAAACATAGGAGTTCGCTCTGAAAAAGGAATAGGTACGACATTCGATATTCATTTACCTAATTTGTAAGAAACCTTTCATCCTAAAAGTCCATTATTGTAAAAAGACAATCGTATGAAAGCAATATGGAATGGTAAAGTAGTCGCCGAAAGTGATGATACCGTAGTTGTGGAAGGAAATCACTATTTCCCACCATCTGCTATCAAAAAGGAGTTTTTCAAAGAGACCGATACCCATACACACTGCCCATGGAAGGGGCAGGCGAGCTACTATACTTTGGAAGTGAACGGTGAAGAAAACAAAGATGCTGCCTGGTATTATCCACAGGCTAGCGAGCTAGCTAAAAACATAGAAAACTATGTGGCTTTCTGGAATGGTGTTAAGGTAGAAGGTTAACCCTTGTCATTCGCAGGTTGCTCTACTTTCGGCCTTCTCAAATCATAGCTGATGTAAAAGCTCCTGAGTACCATTGTCAGCACCAAAGGCACTAATGATTGATGTAGCGGTTGTGGCAGGATAGCCCAAACTAGAAGCAGCAAGCAATACCAATAGGCCAGTACTTTAAAATACTTCTTAAAGAAGTTTCGATACTTCTCTTTGCTTACAAAAAAGATCAAAGGCAGGTGAAAAGGAATAGCCCACAAAATATTGAGGTTCACTTGCGATAAATGCTCGGTTCCAAACCAAAGAAAAACAACCCACCAACCTGCAAAACCAACAATTGAAAATAAGAGAACATCAACCCACTTGGTCCGCTTTCCTGATTTAAGATTTCGGTGAGTAATTAACCCAACGACAAAGAAAACAATCACAAAAGTATTGAAGGGGGTAAAGAACCTGTTCGTATGGTTTTGATCCTCTGGCATAAAAGCAATTTCTGATTGCTTGACTAAAGGAACAATTACACTATCGCGGGAAATTGTTGCGCCGGCAAAGCCTTTGTGAATGTATTCAGGAAGAAACATATACACAGTAGCGCTCGCTTCTTTATCTACCTGAATACCCAGTCCCACATCAATACCTAAGTCGCCCCATGGTTGATAATCGAGATAATCTTCCATCAAATCCCGAATGGTTTTATCCTCTTCCTTGTAGCTAAGGTCAAATGCTACACGACCCGGAAAAAGTTCGTCAATGACATCTCTGATTTTCGTTGCGCAGTTATCATATACATAGTTATACAGATATTCCGCATTTTCAGGCTTTACATTGTTTTGCAAATAATCAAAAACATTCTGCTTTTCTTCTTGCGTCAGGTTAAGATATTGGACTTTTATATACCTGTCCAGGCTTTTTTGATAAGCAAAAGAATGTTCCCATTTTCTTACACCAACACGGTATTTTAAAAGCCCTTTGGCAAAGTTTAAGAAGAAGTTTTCCTGATTAAAGTCGTACAAACCATAATCATAAAACCAATCAACATTGTACTTGGGATCAATAACTCGTATGCCATTATGTCCAAAAGCTGACCATACTTCTCCTTGATAAGGACCGAATGTTACTACTGCAATCTCAGCATCATCCGAAAGCTTGAATTGAGCTTGGCAAATTGAGGAAAGGAAAATAAGCAGGCCTAGAAATACGAATCTCATGATCCAAGTGTTTACTTTGTTATTGAAATGTTGATTAATCTGCACGATAGCATCTCGATCGCTTCAAAACTAACGCCAAAAAGGGTATCCAACGCATGGAAAATCTGGCTGAGCTATCAGCGATCATCAAAAAGAGGAAAAACCAACATTTCCGGCTTGCCCATCAGTATGGCGATTGAGCCAACCACGGCATGTAATCTGAGATGTCCTGAATGTCCTAGTGGGTTGCGGTCATTTACACGTCCTACTGGAAAACTGGATGTCTTATTGTTCGAAAAAATCATGCAGGACGTAAGTGATCACTTATTGTATCTCACCTTTTACTTTCAGGGTGAGCCATACTTAAACCCTCAGTTTCTGGATATGGTCAAGATTGCTCATCAGCGCAACGTTTACACAACCACCTCCACCAATGCTCATTTTCTGGACGATGAAAATGCTAAAAAAACAGTCGAGTCCGGACTGAATCGATTGATCATCTCCATAGATGGAGCCTCACAGGAAACCTATGAATCTTACCGTAAAGAAGGAGACCTCACAAAGGTGCTGGAAGGGACAAAAAATATTTTGAAATGGAGAAGAAACCTAAAATCTAAAAACCCGAAAATTGTCTGGCAGTTTTTAGTGGTAAAACCCAATGAGCATGAGATACCTAAAATCAAACAGCTAGCTAAAGAATATGGAGTAGATAAAGTGGCTTTTAAAACAGCTCAAATCTATGATTATGAAAATGGAAGCGACCTCATCCCATCCATTGACAAATATTCCCGATACCGGTCCAATAAAGATGGCACCTATTCTATCAAAAACCCACTCGAGAATAAGTGTTGGAAGATGTGGCAATCATGTGTCATAACCTGGGATGGTCAGGTCATTCCCTGCTGTTTTGACAAGGATGCGCATCATAGTATGGGCAATATTGCTGAAAAATCTTTTGAAGAAATCTGGCATTCCAAACCTTACCAAAATTTTCGAAATGCCTTGTTTACCTCTCGCTCGGAGATAGAAATTTGTAAAAACTGTACTGAGGGGCTGAAGGTTTGGGCCTGATGTGCTTATTTCGCATTTCAATTCACTCTACTTATGAAATT
Source organism: Ekhidna sp. (assembly GCF_040220215.1). Classification (GTDB taxonomy): domain Bacteria; phylum Bacteroidota; class Bacteroidia; order Cytophagales; family Cyclobacteriaceae; genus Ekhidna. Next base: position 378,757 of record NZ_JAVJTR010000025.1, on the reverse strand, counting down.
TGACCGAAAAGACCGAACCGACGAAGAGCTCCTTGCAATCCATGAGGCATTGGTAACTCCAAGATTGATTGAAGACAAAATGTTGATTCTTCTTCGACAAGGGAAAATCAGTAAATGGTTCTCAGGGATCGGTCAGGAGGCGATTTCAGTAGGTGCGGCGCTTGCACTGGAGAAGGAAGAATACATCCTGCCTATGCACCGAAACCTTGGCGTTTTCACAACAAGAGGAGTTCCGTTTCAGAAGCTATTCTCTCAATTTCAGGGTAAACTAAGTGGCTTCACCAAAGGACGTGATCGAAGCTTTCACTTTGGAACACAGGATTACAATATTGTGGGGATGATCTCTCACCTGGGACCTCAGCTTGGTATTGCTGATGGAATCGCCCTATCCCATTTATTGAGAAAAGAAGAAAAAGTAAGCTTAGTATTTACCGGTGATGGAGGAACCAGTGAAGGGGATTTTCATGAAGCGGTAAACGTAGCATCTGTTTGGAACCTTCCTGTCATTTTCGTGATTGAGAATAATGGCTATGGCCTTTCCACTCCAAGCCGTGAACAGTTCAACTTTGATTCCTTCTTAGTGAAAGGACCTGCTTATGGTATGGAAGCTTATAGTGTAGAAGGAAATTCAATTTTGGAGGTTTTAAACGAGCTGGAGCCACTTGTAGAAGATATTCGTAAAAACCCACGGCCGATCATTTTTGAAGCAAAAACCTTTAGGATGAGAGGTCATGAGGAAGCTTCAGGTACCAAATATGTACCAAAGGAGCTCATGGAAAAATGGGCTAAGAAAGATCCGGTTAAAGCATTTGAAAGCTTCCTGATCAAAGAAAAAGTTGCGACAAATAACCAAATCACTGAAATCAGAAAATCGATTCAGAAAGAAATAAGTGATGCTGTGAAAGAGGCTTTCGCTGAAGATGCAATTACAGCCAATACCGAAACTGAACTAGCAGATGTTTATTTTCCGTATGAGCAAAAAATTACTGAACCAAAAGGTAAGGAGTCAGAAAAGCGACTGGTTGATGCCATTTCGGACGGCCTAAGACAATCCTTGGAGAAGCATGATGAATTAATCGTCATGGGCCAGGACATTGCCGATTATGGTGGTGTGTTCAAGATCACCGAAGGGTTCATGGAACAATTCGGTAAAGAAAGAATTAGAAATACACCCCTTTGCGAAGCAGCAATCGTGGGTACAGGACTTGGCTTAAGTATCACTGGAATGAAAGCCGTTATCGAAATGCAATTCGCTGATTTCGTTACTGAAGGGTTTAATCAGATCGTCAACAACCTGGCAAAGATTCATTACCGCTGGGGACAAAACGCTGATGTGGTCGTACGAATGCCAACAGGTGCAGGAGTAGGCGCTGGACCGTTCCACTCGCAATCCAATGAAGCCTGGTTTTTCCATACTCCGGGATTGAAGATTGTTTATCCTTCAAATCCACATGACGCCAAAGGCTTGTTAGCTGCTGCCATTGAGGACCCAAATCCATACTTGTATTTTGAACATAAAGCACTTTACCGATCCCTGTCAGGCAATGTTCCTGATGCATATTACACCACAGAAGTTGGTAAGGCTATTGTAAACAAGGAGGGTTCTGACTTATCAATCATCACATATGGTATGGGCGTGCATTGGGCCAATCAGATTGCGAATGAATTGGATGCTTCCATTGAAATCGTAGACTTAAGAACACTCCTTCCTTGGGATAAGGAAACTGTTTTAGCATCTGCTAAGAAAACCGGAAGAGTACTTGTGCTTCACGAAGACTGCCTAACCGGAGGTATTGGTGGTGAAATTGCTGCATGGATTTCAGAGCACTGCTTTGAATATCTGGATGCCCCGGTAATGCGTGAGGCGAGCCTAGATACACCAGTTCCCTTTGCGGCCGATTTGGAAAGAAATTTCCTAGCCAATTCAAGGTTGCTGGCAACAGCAAAAAAAGCACTTGAGTATTGACCCAAGTGCTAATTCCATATAACTAAGAAATCAATTATGTTTTTTTCTATCTTCTAATCATAATGCGATAGCTAACAACAGTACCATGACGGTCATTTTCATCATAAATATGTAATAAATATATTCCTTCATTAAACCTTGATAGATCTACTTCTTGATAGCCATCATAACCACTTTTAATCTCTTTTGACCACAAAACATTTCCTGATAAATCTACAAGTTGTGCGGCAACTTCTTTATTAGTTAAATGCCTGTAACTAATCTTAATCCTGTCTGTCGCTGGATTAGGATAAACCTCAAGATCCTTAAAGTATTCGAATATAAACCCAAGCACTCGTTCTATTTTAACTTCAATTCCATCAGCTGTTGCAAAAGCTTCAAGCTTAAAATCTGTATCACTGATTCCTTGCTCACCCACAATAAATTCAACAAATGAGGATTCATCTATTGGTATGCCCGGGTATTCTACAAAAAATCTGTATTCACCTTCTGGTAAGAATCCAAATTTAAATTCTCCATTTTCATCAGTTTCACCGTAGGCAATCAATTCATACTGATCGTTATCCTGACCTGTTCTTCCTCCTCCTGTTTTTCTTCTAAGTCCACACTTCCTTTTTGCTGCCCTTCGTCTTGCATCAATTCTTCCATTTTCATCACCAAAATCCTCTTCAATAAGTACCTCTAGCGTACCCACACCATTCAATTCACCCGGAATTACAGTCATGCTAACCTGAAACGCACTATCCTTTCTAAATAGAACCGTATCAGCCTCTATCCACTCGAATGCATCTGAATAATATGTAGGGATATATTTACTTGGATCAGAATCAATTGATACCAGGTAATCTCCAAGAATTACATCATTAAACGTAAACGAACTTGGTTGCTTTTTGGCAATATTAAGTGTATCAAATCCTTTGTCAACCTGGGTGGTAAGCAACAGATATCCATCTACATCTTCAGGAATCAGCTCCCCGTCATTGTCATTAACATCCACGGTTAAATCTGCAACGGCAAAAACAAACATGGAATCAACAGGTATCCTAAGATCCGGCAAGCTATCATTTCGAACTTCCGCTTCAAACTTGCCCATACTATTGTAATCAATTGAAAGTATTTCAAGTAATGTATCTGCAGCAAAAAATTCATTGCCGTTTTCTATCAGTGATTTGTTTCTAAACCATTCATAGGTATTGTATTCGCCACCGACATGATAGGAAAGTGAGGTATAACTAAAAACCCTGACAAGTAAGGAATCCGCTACTTCGGTTTCGTTAAATGAAAGTCTTGTTTTTTGAGGGCTATACGTAAAACTTGGTAGTTCCCGAAGTTTTTCTAAGTCATCAAACTCAAACAAATTTTGGGAGACATCTAAATCAGTAAGCGCATCCAACCCTGTAAGATCTTCTATTCCAGTTAGTGCATTGTCAGCTAAATCAATAAAACGTACCCTTGTCAGAGAATCTGTAAGTGGGAATGTTCCTGTAAGGTTATTACCCGGAATTATGATTTCAGCAACTCTCTGATCCTCTAAAGTGATGAAGTCCCAGTTTTGAAGCCTTGGCTCAGTTGTCCATCCTCCGTCATCGGTCCAGTTTTCACCATTTGTTGCGTTATAGATAGCTTCTAAAGCATTGAAATCTGATACAGTCTCAGGTTTTATCCTAGTCACTGCAGTTGTGTCATTGGAATAATCCGATGTTTCACTAGCAGTGTTCACGAACCTCACACGATAGTAGTAGGTCGTGCTGAAATCAAGACCCGTAATCACAGCTTTTCGTTCTGTTGTGGAAAAGTCTTCAAATCCGGTAAGGAATGTAGAAAAATCAGCATCTAAAGATACATCCAATAGATACTCTTCTACATCCAACGCCTCACTCCAGTTTGCCTGGAAAGAAGATGAAGTGCGTTTAGAGGCAACCAAAGCTCTCAAGGATTGAGTAATGGTGAGCTCACCCTCAAGGTCATCTACTCCGACATTCCCATTTGCATCAGTTGCTACAGCTTGCACATCATACACACCATCAGTTAGATCCGGCGTAATGGTTCCGGCAGGTAGTGACCATGTGCTGTCGCCTGCATTGAATGTTGATACTATGTATGTACTACCGTTAATTGTTAGTTCAAGCGTTGCATTTAGATCATCAATAGTTCCTGTGATTTCAGGACTACTAATGGAAGTACCTAGTACGTCCACAGAAACCACTGGTGGAGTTACATCTTCAACAAATGAAATCGTTTGATTTACATCAATGTCAGCAAACTGATTCACATTACCTGATGTCCATCTCACTTCAACAGAGTCAATAGTTGTCGCACTTCCTACACCAAAATGAGTGGTGATTTCATTTGAGCTCCATAGACCATTCACTCCGGTAACCTGCTTCATATACCACTGACCACCATGCTTAATTCTTATATGTGAACCAATACCCAGTCTATTCGATTCTGTACCTTCTAAATCTACTCTGAGGTAATTATTCAGACTGCTTCCATTATTTGCATAAAGAGAATTACTTCTTGAATCATCTGTGCTGGAAATGAACACATCAACAAATCCATCCTGATCAAAATCAGCTGTACTTACTGAAGAAAAGATGGTCGTATTTGCAAAAATTTGTTCAAATTCCGACACCCGGATAAATGTGCCATCTCCGTTCCCGGAAAACAACACTGGTTGGCCGGAGTTAATAACCCAAAGTAAATCTTCATTGCCATCATTATCATAATCTATGACGGTTAATCCTCTCTGTCCTGTGATATCCTCACCTAGGAAATCACCGTCATCTAGAATTTGAGATATCCCAGTATCATCAAAAAGGAATAGCTTGCTTTGAGCCCGGTCGGCTATTACAATATCCAGATATCCATTGTGATCAAAATCACCAAAAGTGGCTCCTCTTGCGCTGATTATGTTATCGTTTGCCTCATAAATTTTCTCATATAGAAAATCGCCTTTATTCTCATAAATTTCTATGAAAGGATTCCCACTTGAGACCAAATCCGGAAGACCATCATTGTTAAAATCCGGGGTTAGGTTTGTCCAACTACTTGAGAAAAAGTCTCCATTTATAATAGAAGATCCATCACGTATTGGCACAAAATTCCTATCTCCTCGGTTCTCAAGAATAATATCGATATCCGTGATGAATAGATCTAATAATCCATCGTTGTTTATGTCTGCCGGAGTACTATTGAATGTTTGGGGTCTAAACTCAAGTTTTGTGTCAAATCCACCAGCGCCATTTCCGAAAAACAAATAGCTTTTTGCATCATTAATGAAGTTACTTGATCCTTCTCCATTTATGAAAACATCAAGGTTCCCATCATTATCAAAATCCCCCCAATAAGTACCTCTACTTATGAATTCAGAATCTGTGATTTCATTAGATAGTGAAGCTCTATTAAAAACACCACCGTCATTTTCATAAAGATAATTTTCCATTGTTGCAATCGCCGGATCTAAACCCGAATGCCAGTTTGAAACATAAAGATCAGGATCACCATCCCCATCATAATCACCCCATGATCCAGCATATGAGTTTGATGGTTGATCATTCACAATTGGCCCGATTGTTAACATATTAAACAATGGATTTATGACGTCAATGGAAACTTCCTCAGAAGGAGCCGAATCAAGACCGCCAGACTGAGCAACTATTCTATAAAAATAGGTAGTACCTGGAAAAACAGAATTGTCTAGGTAAGTCTCATACTCTGCCCCTCCTGTCTCCGATTGAGGGTTGGGGCTTACACCGTCAATTATAACATAATTCAAATTATCATTTTCTGATCTCTCAATGATCCATAGGTCTTCCGATGTATTATCCTGCCACATAAGCTGCACTGCGTTACTGTTTACAGTACTTACAGAAAGATTAAAAGGAGGGTCTTGAGCTGGCTCACTAGCGTTCTTAGTAAATGTTAAGCGAATATCTCCACCACAATCCCATGTAAACTCAATAATTAGTGAATCGGAAGCTGGGTAGAATTCAACAAAATTCGAAAAGACACTATTATTACCGCATCCTGCAACTAATTCACCTTGAAAATCAAGACCATTGCATCCTTCACTTAATGTGCCAATATTTGGTCCAGTAAATCCAAAACCATCAGCTAAATAATTGGCCATAAAGTCAGCAATAGTATATGTTCCATTTCCATTATCAGTGATTTGTACATTATCACTAAAGCCTGAAACACTGAATATTGGCGTTACTTCTTCTGCTATCCCGGTCCATGAACCTACAGGAAACCCTGATAAGCCACTTGGGCAGTTTTCTATCAATAGAACTTCAGAATACTCAGATTCAATGGCTCCTCGAATGGCCCTGACACGATAATAAATGGTGTCTGCAATAGGAACACTCCTGTCTGAAAGACGACTAAAACCATCGTCAATCAGTGCTACCTCCGTAAAATTCGTGCCGTCTGTTGATCGTTCTACTGAAAAACTGGTAGAGTCATCATTATTGTAATGACTCCATCCAATATTGAAGATTGTCTCTGTTATTTTTTGACTTAAAAAGAGATTATATGGAGTAGAAATCTCTAATCCATTATCTCCTATAGCTACGGCATCCACAGAGCTGAAAGGGCCCAAGCCCGTATTGCCAGTAGCCGTTGAAGTGTATATCCTTAGCTGTGAAACACCATAGCTGGTGGTAGGGAAGTTTACCTCTGTCTCTTTACCGTTATTTCCACCAGGAACAAAATTTACAATTCGCTCGAATTCTGATGTCGTTGGATTTAATGCATCTACCCAAACCCCTGCACTTCCAAATAGCCAGATCGAATTAATTGGTGTCGGATTCTCAAAACTTACTTCAATAAATGGAGCGGTATCGTCTGCGGCGGGTGCCCACCCACGTTCCTGGGCATCAAGAGTAACTAGTTGACCATCATTAGGATCATCATTGTCATCAAATCCTCGATTTGGTAAACCTAGTATCTCAATGGCTTGATAATCAACAATCTTAGCTTCACTGGTTACCGAATCAACAGCTGTAGCATATCGTCTGCTGGTTTCATTTATATCTATACTTACGCTTTCAGATGGAATACCTGAATATGATCCATTCCCTCCCGGTCTTTGGATCAAACAGGTGTAAACCCCAATGTGAGAACCATCAAGGCTTGTCAATATTAAGGCAGGTGCATTTTCACCACTTAAGAGCTCTCCATCTTTGACCCATTGAAATTCATTGTCCCCAAGTGTACTGTTAATAACAGTCAATGTTACTGTTCCACCCGCTGTGATTGACCCTGACACATCCAATAAGTAGCGCTCATTCTGTTCCGCAATATCAGGAATGGAAATGGAGTCATTAGGAACAAGATCCTCAAACAGCAACCTATTCTTTCTGACATCCAATGAAAAAAGGTTCGACAAGGTAGGTACAGAAGTCAGTGCGTTTCCGAAAAGACTAACATCTGCAGACAGATTTGAAAACGTTGTTGGGACAGCTCCCGAAAATTGATTCCCCCATAAGTTGATAGTGAAAGCATTTCCAAAATCTCCAACAAAATCTGGTATAGTACCGCTCAAAGACAAGTTAGTAAGCGAGAACTCTCCAATTGCTGTCATGCCTGCCCACTCAGGAGGAATGTTACCTGTAATACCTGGCATGTCCCAGATTCTTATTCCTTGTAGTTGTGTGAGGTTGCCAAATTCGGGTGGCAATTGACCTTCATACAGGTTGCCTCCAATATTCAAAAACTTCAAGGTACTCATGGAACCAATTTCAGGAGGAATTGGGCCTGCAAGTTGGTTACCACTGGTTAATAAGGTATCCAAAGCTGGTAAAGTATAAATGGATAATGGTATATCGGTGAACGAATTGAACGCAATCCCCAGATATCTCAAATTAGATAGGGTGCTAAGCGTATCAGGTATTGGATCTTCCAGTTGATTAAATGCAAAGTCAATTTTCTTTAATTGAGATAGATTTCCTATTGCTTCCGGAATTGGGCCTGCAAGTTGATTGCCGGCTAGAGCTAGAAATTCAAGATTACTTAGATTCCCAATTTCATCAGGGATTGATCCACTCATATTATTCCCTCCAAAAACTTCATCGCCCAAATTCAAATACCTTAATGAGTCAAGGTCTCCAATTTCTGGTGGAATTGACCCAAACAAATTATTTGCGTACAATTCTATCCTTGTTACACGATTATTTTCTACTGTTACCCCATGCCAATCTTGTACAAACTGTCCTTGCTGTAGCCAGTTGGAATTGATAGCCCAGGAATCTCCATTGGTAGCATTATATAGAGCGACCAATGCAGATGAATCTGAGGCTAGTACTGGATCCTTCAACTCCTCTAGAATATAAACCAACTGATTAGCCGTAACATTATTAAGTCTATTTATCAGACCAGACGGCCATTTAACCACAATTGAATCCGCCTGGACATTCCCTCCCATTCCAAAGTGTAAGTAATTACTTGCTCCAGAATGCAGCCCACTGTTTGTAATTACATTTCGGGTATTACGCAATCCTCCTGTATAGACCGAAACTTGTGCACCTACTGCTGAGCGATTAGATATAGTTCCTTCCAGCTTGACTTTTAGCCAATTGTTTCCATTACCATTGTTTTCATAGAGCATGTTTGCTCTATTTAGGAAACTACTTGATGAATAAATATCAAGCGCTCCGTCATTATTATAATCGAATATTGGAATTCCTCGAGCGAATATTGTACCCAGAAAATTCTGATTGGTTAATTGGGTATACCCAACGTTAGCATTGTTAAAATAAACTTCTAATGTATCAGTTCCAGAGCCTTCGTTGAAAATGATATCCACATATCCATCATTATTTATATCAGCAATGGCACTTCCTCGTCCACGATTACAAGATTCTCCAAAGACTTCAAAGCAAGTAGCACCGGTAAAATTACCAGATCCGTCATTTGTAAAAATGTAGCTATCCGCGTTTGGTAAATAGGATCGGATAAATGCATCAATATCTCCATCATTGTCCAAATCTTCAAATGAAGCTCCCCAAGGACCATCTAATGTGGTGGTTATTAAAGCATTCGTTGGTTGCTCAATGAAATTACCGGCTCCATCATTGAAATAAAGGTGATTTGGCGTTCCAGTGATGTATAAGTCAACATAGCCATCTCCACTTAAGTCAACTAAAAATGGTACCACTGTTCCGTTTGTTAAAGATAAATCTGCAACCGCAGTTTGTTTAACCAATGTATCTGTCCCCACATTCATAAATATGAAAAGTGAATCTCCATTCACATTAGCAGCAGCATCTAAAAGGCCATCATTATTAACATCACCCCAGGCGGATCCAAAAATTGATTCATCTAGCGAAATAGATGTAAATGTCCCGTCTCCATTATTCCTATATATCGAAGCAACCCCATCTGAAATAGAATTGTTGAATTGAAAATCAGATACAAATAAGTCTAAGAAACCATCATTGTTGTAATCGCCCCATGCAGAACTATACGCGCCATTATCCGCCCCACTTGGAATGGCTGAAGTCGTTCGTTCAAAGGTTCCATCTCCCAGATTCCTGTACAAGTAGCTTGGAATACCATCCAGATTCATTGTAAAAAGATCATCATAGCCATCGTTATCATAATCACTCACTATAGCTCCATACGATGCAGCACTTGCAAGACCTTCCTCAATAAAGAGTGGGTCGTTGATCCAGGTAAACTGACTTTGCTCTTTGGTGAAAATGGTAAAATTGCCAGACGACAGGGTTAAACCTGGTACCGCTGGATTGGTTGCTTCCAGATAATAGACTCCTTCATCTGTCACGGACCAAGATGGGGCCGTTAATGTTGGACCTGTTTCACCCGGAATAGGCGTTGCATCTTTATACCATTGATAGCTGTTATTGCCATTATAATTTTGCAATTGAGTGATTAAGGTGCCTGATTCGCCGATAGCCAATGCAGCTAAACTATCAACGCCGATCGGATCTTGCGGAGAATAAGAAATCCCAGGAATAGCTGAATTAACATCCAGATCCTCGAATGTTAAATTATTTCCAGCTAATCCAAGAAATGAAAGTCCACTAAATGCGGTGAGATCAGGAAGATCTTGTAGCTGATTGTTCCCTAAATCGAGATAATCTAAAATGCTTAGGTTAGTTATTTCAGGTGGGACTGCAGCAATGGAATTGTTATTCAAATCCAGATAAACTAGATTCGGAAGGTTCCCTATCTCTATAGGGATTGTATCGTTGAATCGAGCATTAGACAGAATTAAAGAATCCAACGCCACTGCATTGCTAATTTCTGCTGGAATTGGTCCGCTCAGGCTGAAGTTATTGTCCACATTCAGTACTTCTAGAGCAGTGAGATCTCCAATAGCAGGCGGCATTTGTCCATTCAAATTTTGCCCGGCCAAATCCAGCCTAACTACTCGATCTCCACTAACAACTACACCAACCCAGGTATTAACCGGACCTATTTTCCAATTGGTTGTGTCGTTCCAACTTCCCCCGCCAAGTGAATCATAAATGGCTACTAAAGCCAGGGAGTCGGAGGTGTTAACAAAGTCAGGTTCGATGATATTAAGGAGTTGATTTATTCCGACATTTGTCATCTCTTGAAAAACTCCGGATGGCCATTCAACTATCACAGAATCTGCAATGGTAGCGTCACCCATTCCAAAATGAGCAGTAAGACTATTCTGTGAAAAAAGCCCGGTTCCGGCTGAGATTTCTCTTAACTGCCAGGTAGGCTGACCGCCGATATCGGCTTTGACTCTAACCTTCGCACCAATTCCTGATCGGTTAGAAATAGTTCCGTCTAATTTTACTTGTAAGTAATTATTCCCCTCCTGGGTGTTTTCATAAAGAACCCAGTCACCTTTTCTATTGACAAAATCTAATCTTCCGTCATTATTATAGTCAGTAAAAGCCATAGGAGGCAGTGCCCCGGAGCTTAAAAAGGAACCTCCAATAGCTTCTGTAAAAGTTCCATCTCCATTATTAAGATATAGGTGGTTCGTGTTTGAGAAACTTGACACTAATAAATCTAATAGTCCATCATTATCTATATCTCCCCAGGTACTGCCAAAAGGGTCCCCAAGCGTAATTACACCCGCAACTCTGATAAAATCACCTGCTCCATTATTTTCAAATAAAACCGGATCATTAAAGCTATTTGTTACAAACACATCCATGAACCCGTCATTATTATAGTCACCCCAACTGCTACTGAAAGATCCAAAGGTGTCATTGATGAGCTCGCTAGACACCACCTTTGTAAAGGATCCATCTCCATTATTTTGGTATAAACTATTTGGCGTGACACCAGATGCATTTAAGACGTAGAGATCAATATCTCCATCATTATCGTAATCTGACCAAGAAGCACTAACCGATCCTTCTAAATCAGTAGCAATCGCTCCTGTAGATATGGTTGAAAATGTTCCATCACCATTATTTCTCATTAGATAATTGACCTCACTACCTACATTTGATCCGGCAGTAATGAATAGATCAATAAAACCATCATTATCGTAATCGCCCCAAACATAATCCTGAAAGTCACCTGTTAATGTTGAAAGGTCACCTCCGCCAGATAAAGACATGTTTCCTGATCCATCATTGATGTGAAGTCGTGGATTACTCGCATTGGCCACAAAAACATCTATATCTCCATCATTATCAATGTCACCTGATGTCGGCCCAAAACCTCCTCCATTGGTGACTAAATCACCAATTCCTACTGAAAAAGTACCATTCCCATTATTCAAATAAAGTCCAGTTGATCCTGTTGGAATTAAATCATCAAAACCATCATTATTTACATCTCCCCAGCCAACGGCTAAATTTGCTGACTGACCAATAAAAGCGCTAACCTGAACGGCTTTAAAATAAGTGGTATCTTCGACCATTACATTTATATTCCTGCTTGATAAAGCCAGGGCCGGAGCAGTTCCATTAGTTACTATCAGGTTGTATTTTGCTGAATCCCCTGAAGAAAAATTCAATATTTGTAATATCTCGGATGTTTCACCCGGCATATCAACATCATCTTTTTGCCATTGATAAATATTTCCTGCCCCCGGACTCAGACGTTGTACCGTGAAGGTATCACCAATCACCACCGCGGTATCTAATTGGGTTCCAATTTGGCCTTGCGGGCTGTAGGTAATTGAAGGAATACCTACAAGTGGCAGAATGTCGTCAAATTCTAAATTATTCGAAGATATGTCTAGCGTTGATAAACTTGACATTATTGATAAATCAGGTAACCAGTCAATTTGATTGCCTTGTAATTGAAGATTAATGAGTACACTTAGATTCGTTATTTCATTAGGTAAAGAGTCAGTTAAATTATTTAATGAAAGATCCAGATATGTAAGATTGACGAGGTTGCCAATCTCTGAAGGTAATACTCCGTTAACCCCGGAATTCGAAAGGTTCAGCGTATCTAAAGCAATTGCGTTTCCGATTTCTACTGGAATTTGGTCGATCAGGTTGTTATTGTTCAGATCAATAGTAGTTGCCATTGTCAGATCTCCAATCGAAGGTGGCAATGAGCCTCCAGTCAAATTATTGGAGGGTAATTCTAGTTTAGTAACTCTACCTCCCCCATAAGTGACTCCAAACCAGGTAGGAATGGGCCCTGTTTTCCAATTGGTATTATTGTTCCAACCATCTCCATTGGTTGAATCATACAGAGCAACAAGCGCAAGAGAATCTTGCTGTGAATACCCTAAAAAAGAAATAAGAAAAAGAGATGAAAAGCCAATGAAGCGCTTTAATCTCAGCGTGGTGAATCTCGGCATAGTGATAGTTGGTAGATATTGTTATCTAATTTACCGGAAGCATTGCCTAAATCAAATACCCACAAAGGGGTAATTTCATACGTAAATTGGACTTTTTGAGCAATTAATTGACCCTTTTGATGAGCGGGTTCACCTTAATATGAGATGTCTGCAAAAAGGATAGTACAATTCGAGGGCTATTCGTTTATAATTATTCGGTAGCTGACAACAGTTTCATCACGACCCTCATTGTCAAAAATATGAAGAAGATAAATACCTTTTGAAAGACCAGATACATCTATCTCCTTTTGTCCATCAAAGCCTTGCTGCATTTTATCATGCCATAAAACATTGCCCTTAAGATCTACCAATTGTGCGTTTACACTTCCTGATTTAAGATGCCTGTATCTTATTTTTAACGTTTCTATTACTGGATTTGGATAGACCTCAAGGTCTTTGAAGTATTCGAGGATTAATCCCAGAACTCGATCTATGGTTATCTCAATGCCTGCTTCGCTTACAAATGCTTCCAGTTTAAATTCTGTATCACTTACCCCCAACTCTCCAACTTCAAACTCAACTTCAGCTGCATCATCTAATGGAATTCCCGGATACTCCACAAAAAACCGATAAACACCCTCTGGTAAGAATCCAAACTTAAACTCTCCATTTTCATCTGTTTCACCATACGCCACCAACACAAAATCATTATCGTCTTGCCCGGTTCTTCCCCCACCTGTCTTTCGCCTCAAGCCACATTTTCTCTTAGCAGCTCTTCTTCTTGCATCAATACGACTTCCCTCCTCCGGAAAATCCTCCTCTATGAGTACATCAAGCACCCCTGGCCCCTCGGTCAGTTCTTCCGGTACCTCTGTCATTCGTACCTGGATTGAATTTCCGGCCCTGAAAAACAATGTATCTGCAAGTTGCCACTCAACCTCATCACCAAAGTAAGTCGGAATAAATAATTCTTTGTTGCTTGGGTCAATTCCACACAGATAATCCCCAAGAACAACATCCTGGAATGTAAATGAACTTGCAACATTGGTAGCAACTTCCAACGTATCAAATCCTTGCTGACGTCTGATCGCTTCTAATAAATACCCTGAAACAGGATTTTCCAATGGATCGTCGTTTGCGTCCACGATCGTCATTTCTAAATCGGCAACAGCCCAAATAGTTTGAGGCTCAACTTGTAGGGTAAGAGCCGGAAGTTGAGGGTTTGTTACTTCAGCAGCAAACTCACCCATGTTATCATAATCAATGGCTACAATTTGAACTTGCCCATCAACGATATTAAAATCAGTTCCTTGAGATATGGCCTGTCCATTTCTTGAAAAAGAATATTCATTCGTGGAACCTCCGGTAGATATTGTCAATGAAGGATTTGATAAATGAGGCTGCTCAATTGGTATCCCACCGGTATCTTCATCAAAAAACAAATTCGGTTGCGGTGAATAGGTCAGGTTTGAAATTCCTACTAATGGCTCCAAATCATCAAACTCAAGCCTATTGGTTGAAACATCTAAGTCGATAATACTTGTAGTACTAAAGTCCATCAATCCGGTAATCTGATTATTGTGTAAATTCATTGCTGAGATAGCGTTAAGGCCACCAACAGCTTCACCGGTGAATGGATTAGGCATGTCTCCAGATGCTCCCTGGCCATTTAAGTCAACCTGATCCACCCGTGTTCGCGTGGAAGCATCTAAGGTGACCAAATCCCAATCTCTTAATCTGGCAGTTTCCCAGTTTACAGGCGTGTTCCAATTAGGCCCATCTAGCGCATTATATATTTGAACTAGAGCGGTTGAATCAGCTATAGTTACAGTGTCAATGATGGTTTTAACTGCGATCGTGTCAGAGTTTTCCGAGAGTACGCCTGACGTGTTTCTTAATCGTACCCGGTAGTAGTAGTTTGTTCCAAAATCTAAATCCTCAACGGTGACAGATGTCTCTGTTGTGACGAGGCTATCAAAACCCGGTAGATAGGAGGAGAAATCGCTTTGTGCAGAAACATCAACTTCATAGTTGAGTACATCAAGCCCCTGATCCCAATTCGCATCAAAAGAAGTGGAGGTAATAGAAGTAGCAGGAGTTGATTCAAATGTACTGGGGCTCACCTCTAAAGGCCTGGATTCGGTTATGCCCCAAACGTCATTCTGATTTTTAGCCCTGAAAAATATCTCATAATTCCCAACGGCTAAAGTGTCAGTCATAGCTACAATATCTTCCATTATGTTTAGTCCGGGGGTAGCTACCACAATATTGGCAGCAGATCCAACACCCGGATCATTGTCAATAAAATATTCTAGTGCTACGATATCACTTGCAGCTCCATTTTTATCTACATAGATCAGCCGTGTTTCAGTCAGCCCCCAGTTTCCGCCTTCTGCTTGACCTCTCATGCCCAACACGTGAAACCCTGTGGCTAGACTGGCAGTATTCAATGATTCTACAATTGACACATTATCAGTCGGAGTAAAAGAGGTTATTGAAGTCGCACTACCTACACCCGGATCAACATCAAAGAAGTATTCTAATTGACTCACATTAATAATTCCTCCGATATTTGATGGATCAACAAATACCAATCTTGTTTCGGTAGTTCCCCAGGCGCCCCCTTCAGCTCTTGCCCGCATTCCCAGCACATGAAAGCCTGTAGAAAGTCCAGAGGAACTTAGACTTTCAGTGGGAATTGAAATATTATTTGCTGCTGTAAATGCAGTGGTTTGTGTAGCTAATCCAACCCCAGGATCCACATCAAAAAAATACTCTATCTGATCAATGTTCACCAAAGAACCAACATCGGATTGATCAATAAAAACCAGTCTCGTTTCGGTAGTCCCCCAGGCACCCCCTTCAGATCTTGCACGCATTCCCAGCAAATGAAAACCTGTTGGAAGTCCTGAAGAGTTAAGGCTTTCGGTAGGTATGGAAATATTATTTGCTGCTGTAAATGCTGTGGTTTGTGTTGCTAATCCAACGCCCGGATCAACATCAAAAAAATATTCTATCTGATCAATGTTTACCAAAGACCCAACATCAGATTGATCGATAAACACAAGTCTTGTTTCCGTCAGCCCCCAATCTCCACCTTCTGCTCTTGCGCGCATTCCAAGAATGTGAAAACCGGTTGAGAGTCCGGAGGAATTAAGACTTTCAGAAGGAATTGATATGTTATTAGCCGCTGTAAAAGCTGTTATTTGGGTGGCTAAACCTACGCCCGGATCTGTATCAAAGAAATATTCAATTTGATCCACATTCACAATAGCTGCTTGGGAAGCATCCACGAAAATCAGTCGCGTTTCCGTAATTCCCCATTGGCTGTCACTCGGACGTAGGGATATATCAATATTCTCAAACGGTTTTAGCAAGACGCTTGCGTCTCCATTCACGTCATACGTTGGGTTTTCTGCTACATTTCTAACACGAACACCAATAACGTGAAAGCCAGTGGAAAGCGACGCGGCATCCGTTAAAATTTCGGAAGGCAAGCTGATCTGAGAGGAGGGTGTGGAAATGGTTATTGCCGTAGCACTTCCAAAGCCTGGATCCACATCAAAGAAATACTCCATTTGATAAATCTCCGGATATACAGTCTGCGAATAGGTTCTTGAAACAGAGATTTGAACCAGGAATAGCAGAGCAAATAATTTAGCAATATTATTACCCATGATAATTTTATTTGGGTATCAATAATTAGTTTCCTTCTGCCTCTATGGTCGCATTTAAATTATCCCCCTCCTTGATTATTTCAGGAAAGTTTAACACCTGAATTATTGGTAGTGGCGTTCCTGTTGTGCTGAAAGGTAGTGTTCCTCCTGTAATCCCAATATGTGTTGCATCGTTTCCGGCGTTTTCGGCTGGTGAGCCTCCGGGAATAGTAGGATCAAATGCAAAATCCCAATTATCAACAGGGCTGAAAGACAATTGAGGATCAAGGAAAATGCTCCCATTTTCCACGACACCAGTGCCTGTAGCAAAGCTGTTATCAGTATTCCCAAATGAGATATTGTTGTTGAAAGTACTGTTAGTTACATCTCCTGTAAGGGCATCTGTTCTGGGCGCTCGTCCATAAAAGATGTTGTTTGAGATGGTAGAAGTAGATATTTGATTAAATGCAAAATCATTCACATCATTTCCTAAAAACAAATTATTCTTGATGATTGCATTTAGGGTATTGACAGATCCGTAACCTCCGGATGAGGTAGTAGAGGACCCCATGATCACATTATTAGTAATCAAGACTGATGAAGGAGTGGTAGCATCAAAGGTAAGATCAAGAACTGCAGCAAAACCTGTATAATCACGCCCAATAATACAATTTCTTATAACCACATTACTTACTATCTTTCCTCCGTTACCTCCAGTTCCTGTTATAGTAATTCGGTCGGTAAGACAGTTCTCAATAAAGATATTTGAAATGGATCCGTCACCATTGCCAATTATAATTTCACCAGCAGACATCCCAGAAATTCGTGTCCCGGACGTACCGGTACCGATTGTGATAATATTGACATTGGAAGTATTCGGCTGTTCCTTGTTTGGGTTAAAACCTATTCCATATACAGTTAAGTTATCTTTTGTAATGGTGAAATCCGCATAAGTGACACTACTCGGAATAATGTGAATGATATCCCCTGCAGTCGCTGCTGTAACAGCTTCAGCAGGCGTAGCAAAAATATGCGCACCCGTTGCTGTAGACGGACGGTTATCAACGATCCATACCGATTGGGCCAACCCAGTTGTGCATAGGATCAACGAAAAAAATAAAGTTGCGAGAGTTTTCATAAGTGTAGTGGTTTTGGGTAAACCATATTAATTTACTTATAAAGACTCACAAGTCTCCTGTTTTTCCCAAAACAAATCTTAAATCTTCTCAAGATCCCTGATGATTTAAAAAATTACGCTGGATTAGTATTTTTTATCTCAAATAGGAAGTATGTCCATAATGTAATAGGCCCTACACAATATTAGATCGATTTAATGGTTTGTTAAAGTCAAACTTATACACGTATTTAATTCTGCAACATTTCTAAAGTTTAACCGGTCAAGCTCAACCCATTCAAACCCATAAACATTACCTCTTATAAAAGATTTAGACCTGTAATATTCATCAGTCAATAAAATAAAAGGAGTATTAGAAGTTTCATTAGAACTAAATTTGATTGAAATAAAAACGCCACTTTGGGAAAAGGAGATTTTATCGGCAATACTTACATTCTTCATATCTTTTTTTGAAAGATTAGAAATCGCATATGTCATAGAATCAGGTAATCCATTTTCTACGTTATATATGCGCAATTCAAACGATCCTTCATTATTGCCATTTACTAAATCAACTTGAATGCTTTCTATGAATAGACTATGTCGATTAATTGTATTGGGTATAAAACAACCTATCTCATATTGATCTTTAAGTTTGAATTGAATATCCCTACCTTTCAAGTATCCAGTTTTAAAATGCTTTCTTTTTAATTTACTGTTAACCACAACTTCTTCGAGATAGGTTACATTAGGAGGTAAAAAAATTGAATCACCTATTGATTCAAGGCGACCTACAATTTTATTAAACCCATCACTTATTACTTCAATTTTCCCTGATGTATGATTTAGCTCTATGACTCCCGTAACCCCCGATGTTAATTTCTCTGCACCAACCTCAATAGATGCATAAGGGACAGGAATTTTGGTTAGGCTGTCAACGATCACAATCCTTTTTTGCGCTGTTGATATGCCAATAGATAAAAATAAGATGATGGTTGAAAAAATGTATCTCATAAAATTTGAAAAGGGTGCCATTAAGCACCCTTTATTTAAATTATTCACATTTAGTGCTCCATTTAATCCAAAACCTGTAGGTGTCTGTACAACATACTTCACTAAATTCATTGTCATAGCATTCAGTCACCTTTCCCCAAAATTTTGCTTCCGCATTGTGCGAAAATCCAAAAGTAAAACATGCGGTTAGACAGGCCACCAAAATTCCTTTTTTAAGCTTTGAAAGCGATTTGATTTTGTTCATAATGATTAAGTTAGATTAAGTAGGTAAATCTAATCGAAATGATGAGTATCGCAAATACTGTAATCAAAAACTTTAAATAAGACGGTTGGGAATTACGCCAATACATTATCCATCGGTACTTGAACCGTCAGACAGCTCTAAGGATGTCCTGCTTTAAAGAACAGCATAAATAAAGTACCCTCCAAGTAGAAAACTAAAGGGTGATATAAGACGAACTTTCATTGGTGTGAGTAATGAAGCATTCCACAAAGCATATTGATGATGCAATCGTCTGGGAATAAGATAAAGTACTGCGGATGTTATTATCATAAAGTATCCGAAGTAGTTGAAAACAACAGGATATCTCGAAAAACCTGCATACAGAACTAGCGAAACGGCAGGAATCAATCTCAAAGTTATTTCTGAATAATTTATAAGGCTAGTACTGGCTGCTTTTTTAAGTGCAGCAATGGCTCTTTCAGGGGCCAATAACATTAATAAGCCTACAAATACGATAAATAAACCAAATGCTACTATTATCCATTTAGCCAATAATAGATAGCCCGCCATGGTTAAAACTTCACCCCAAGATCTATTGAAAAAACAGTGCTTCTCAATTGTAGGCCTTCTACTTCTGCCACTGCTGCTTCATTTACAGCATTTACCAGACCTCTTTGATATGAAAACCCTCCAAACAATGTGGTATTAATACCTGCCCTAAACTCGATACCAGCGCCAAGAATAACAGGAATATCTATTGGTGTAAATTTTTCAATGGTTGAATTTGTATCTAGATCCTCATTAAAAACCATTATTTCGAGAGCTGACCCAACCTGAAGATATCCTTTTAAATCAGGAGCAATTTCATTGGTAAATAGTTTTAAAGTAACTGGAATCTGCAAGTACTGTAACTTATACTCATCCTCAATTGTACCGTCAGCATTTTGGAAGGCCATACGTTTTGGAAGATAAATCAATCCCGAGCTCAAGAAATATGTTTCTGATAACGGCTTATCAGCTATTAATCCTATCGAAAATTTCATCTTCGACCCATCATTTTCCACTGTTTTTGCATCGTTCTTTGCCCGATTAGCTGTAACCACTGGTGCTAATTTTAGCCCCAGCTTAACTTGAGCCATGGAACCAAGTGATGCAAGAATCAGGAGTGAGAAAAGTAATTTCTTCATTCTTTAATTGTTGTTTGGGTGAACATTGCGACAAAAACCAGAGGCAATGTATAAAACAGGTATTGCCTGTCTAAATTTGGCATCAAAAATAGATAGTATGCGAGCAGTCCTCCTAATTATTTGCGTTGTTTTCTTGGTTTCCTGCACAAGGCAAACGTGTCGTGAATCGGTACAGCCAAAACCTGTTTCACTTGAGGTTGAGCGTCTTGAGCAAGAACTCTTTGAAAGCAATTCATCAAAAGATATAGAGGCGTTTCTTAAAGGTCATTCTGATTTTGCTCAATTTTTTCTGCACTCAGATCAATACCCGGCTGACTCCATTTTGGCAAACCGGATGTTTGGATTAATTCAGAATCCATCAATTGATACTTTATATCAGGAATCAGTAACTGCATTCAAAAACTTTGATCAGGTAGTTAAAACTTTAGAGGATGGGCTAGGTAGATTGAAAGTTTACTACCCATCAGCGCCAACTCCTAAAATTCAGACAGCAGTGACCGGCCTATACAATGATTTGTTCATTTCTAATGAACACATTATGATAGGGATGGATTTCTTCATAGGAAAAAATGCTTCTTACAAACCGCAACAAATCCCGGATTACATCCTTAGCAGATATACTACCGAACATCTGTCAGCTAGTATTCTACAGTTTATATCAAGTCAATTTATTGCAACCAGCAGAGGAGATGCCATGCTTGCTGAGATGATCGATTATGGTAAATCATACTATTTGTTAAGCAAAATTCTTCCATGCACACCTGAAAGGATCCTAATTGGTTACACCCAGAAAGAGTGGGAAGATGTATTTGAAAATGACAAAATCATCTGGGCAAACTTCGTCCAAAACGAATGGCTGTACGAGACAGATCACACCATGAAGCAACGGTTTCTGGGTGAGCGACCAAATGTTTATGAAATAGGTGAAAAATGCCCGGGCCGAATTGGCAGGTGGCTGGGCTGGCAAATTGTAAATGCCTATGCAGAAAAAACCGGAGCTACCGTCCAGCAAATCATGGCAGAAACAGACTTCAATAAGATCTTTACTGAATCGAAATACAAGCCTTCTAGCAGCTAATCTATTCCCCTCCTTGGAGGGGCTAGGGGTGGGTTATGCAGTCAATATATAAACCTCTGAATCTGTCACCTCAAACTTGTATTCATTGTTGAGGATTTTTAAAAGCTTGGTGATCTGAATGTCTTTATCATAGTAAAGTTCCGCCAGTTTCCGGCCGTTTCGTTGATACTTCGCCAATAGCTCGGGTGATTCTAAGAAAACCTTGATTTTTCGCACAAACTCAGTTTTAGAATATGGGTTGTGATGGAATCCACACTTGTTCTTTCTGATCAGGTTTTTAATCCAGCCATCAAAATTGATGATGGTTAGCTTCCCTGCTGCAAGAGAATCAAACAGCTTGTTAGGGCTTCCTGTTCCGAGCACTTTTACGTCCATAAATGAAACATATACTGCATCGCTTTTCCCCAGCAGGTTTTTTACACACTGTTTGCTGGAGTGTGGATAAAACGATACGTTTTTAAGTCTTTTACTCAATGACTTCAGTTTCTTCAGCTCAGAACCATATCCAATGATATTAAAATGAACGGGTAGGTTTTCTTCTCTCGATTGCTTTGCGGCATCAATAAAATATTCCAGCTGATTCGCCTTTCCTAATGCACCACAATAGGTGATTTGAAACTTGTTGTTTTCGCTGAAGTCACCCACGCTATAATCCGCATCAAAGAAAGAGCAGTCAGCCATATTGGGTATCACATACACTTTGGTGTTTGGGCTCACTCTCTCTATATAATTGCGAATAGCCGGTGATAAAGCAATGACCCTGTCCGCTTCAAAGTAGAATCTTTTTTCAAGTGAGTACAGCCACTTCTTTACGAATCGATTTTTGATGACCCCCATTTGTACAGGTGCCTCCGGCCATAAGTCTCCCACCTCAAAATAGTAAGGAAGATCTAATTCCTTCTTTAGATAGGTCGCTATGAATCCTGTTGTTAGAGGAGTGGTCATTACATAAGCCAGATCATGTTTGGAGAGACTTTTAGCTTCTTTACGGGCAAACCTTACAAAAAGATAGAATGCCCACAAGCGTTGAAAGAACCCAAAGCTATTATCGTATAGCACCGGCAAGTAATGGACTTCAATGCCATCTATCTTCTTTACTTCATAGGCAGCATTATGAGCCGTGATCATGGTCACTTCATGCCCGGCATCTACCAGACCTTTGGCCAGATAGTAGGATCGGATGGAGCCCCCTTCTTCAGGAGTTTTGAAATATTGGTGGACGTAGAGAATTTTCACCTCGCCTTAAAGTTGTCGTCTTCTTCTGAATTATCAGTTATGATTTCGAAGAAAACAACGTTAGTGTCGTTGACACGTATTCTTTGATGGAGTTTGAAGATGAAATCAGATAAAATCCTTCTCGAAGTACTTACAGAAATGTGTGATCTCACATTTCTCACATTGAGGTTTCCTGGCCAGGCATACATATCTGCCATGAAGGATTAACCAATGATGTGCTCTTGAAATATATTCTTCCGGAATGTGTTTAACAAGCTGCCTTTCAACTTCCAATGGAGTCTTGGCTGTTTGCGTGACCAGGCCTAATCTTTTAGAAACCCGAAACACATGTGTGTCCACTGCCATAGCCGGTTGATTGTACAACACCGACACTATTACATTGGCTGTCTTCCGTCCAACACCTTGAAGAGAAGTTAGCTCTTTGATCGTTGTGGGAATTTCTGAGTTGAATTCCTCCACAAGCTTCTTACTTAATGCAAGGAGGTGCTTCGTCTTATTGTTCGGATAGGAAACACTGCGGATGTAAGGAAAGAGCTCATCGAAGTGACTGGCTGCCATGTGATCGGGTGTTGGAAAATCCCTGAATAAGGAAGGCGTAACTTTATTGATCCTTGCGTCTGTGCACTGGGCGCTAAGCACCACTGCTACAAGTAGCTCAAACGGATTGGAGTATTGCAACTCGGTTTCCGGTTGGGGATAAGATTCTGAAAAGTATTTGACGAATGCTTCGTACCGCTCCTTCTTGGTCATATAACCAAAAATAGAGTAGAATAAACTGTCAGGTTGAGCCTGTCGAAACCTTTTTTATGTGATAGACACTTCGACAAGCTCAGTGTGACACTGAATATTATTCTACACTAAATAGACTGAAGGTTTTTCGATGCGTAAAGAATCCTGGAAACAACATCACTCGGAGCTTTAAATGTCACAGCATCCAAAGCAGATTTTGCTTCTTCCAATTCATCCAGTCTTGCTCGGAGTTCCATGTCAGCACACAGCGATTCTCTCATCTCCAATCGCTCGTCCTCATTTAGCTCGTCATATAGAAATCTTACTAAATCATTTTCTGTAAAGGTTTTTGTCATACGCGTTTTGGGTTTGCTCAAACTTTTTTCTCAAGTTTATCAAAGCATACCTCATCCTTCCTAGCGCCGTATTGATACTTACATCAGTTGCATCAGCAATTTCCTGGAAGCTCATTTTCATGTAGTGCCGCATAACCAACACCTCACGTTGTGAGTCCGGTAAATCTTTGATGTAGGCTTTCAGAAGGTTGTAGGTATCTTGTTTGATATGTTCTTCTTCAATAGACGACTCTGAGAAATCAAGCGTATTAAACACGCTGCTTCCATCCTCCATCACGATCATCGGATAGCGCTTCGCTTTTCGAAAGTGGTCTATGGACAGGTTATGAGCGATTCTAAGAATCCATGGAAGAAATTTTCCTTCCTCATTATACCTGCCGGATTTGATGGTACGTATTGCCTTAATGAAAACCTCCTGCATGAGATCCTCGGCAGTATACCTGTCTTTTACAATTAAATAGATAGTGGTAAAAACCCTGTCTTTATGACGATTGAGGAGTTCCTCAAATGCCTCTTCGTTTCCTCCAATGTAGAGGGATAGCAATTCGCTATCGTTCAAACTTGTCTTATTCATGTAATTCACCTGTTTGTTAACGTAGAGGTCTATATCATATTGTAGGGTTTAGGGTTAGAAATAATTTTAGTGGCAAGAATATAAAATTTCCGCAACTCACAAAAACAAGCACCTTATTTTTGCGCGTCGTGAAACCGAATTCTTTAGTTAGTGTTTCATAGACAAGCATACCCCTAAAATGGTTGGAAATATAGACGATCTGGATCCCAAAGAATACATCATCATCAAAGGTGCAAGGGTGAATAACCTGAAAAATCTGGATGTGGCAATACCGCGCGATCAGCTAGTGGTGATCACCGGATTATCGGGTTCTGGTAAGTCTTCTTTGGCATTTGACACGCTTTTTGCAGAAGGGCAAAGAAAATATGTGGAGAGCCTGAGCTCTTACGCCCGACAGTTTTTAGGGCGTATGGAAAAGCCCGAAGTAGACTATATCAAAGGGGTAGCTCCGGCCATTGCGATTGAACAGAAAGTTTCTTCCAGAAACCCGAGATCTACAGTTGGCACCACTACTGAAATCTATGACTACCTCAAGTTGCTCTTCGCCAGAATCGGCAAAACCATTTCTCCTGTTTCCGGCAAAGCAGTAAAAAAAGATAGCGTCACAGATGTCGTTGATTATATCCTTTCTCATGAGGAAGGATCAAAATTGATGATCACCACTCCGCTCAAGCAAAAAAACAAGCGGTCTCTTACAAAGGAATTTCAGATTCTGATGAGCAAAGGGTATAACCGGGTGCTAATCGATAAAGAAGTTGCGTTCATTCAGGATGTTCTGGACAGCAAGGAGACACCAAAAGGAAATGTTGAAATCCTCATTGATCGGGCCGTAGTTCAAAATGATGAAGCTACTCAGTTTCGTTTGGCTGACTCAGTGCAAACCGCCTTCTTCGAAGGAGAAGGCGACTGTTTTGTAACAATCGTCGATAAAGGGAAAAAGAATTTTTCGGACCGATTTGAATTAGACGGAATCATCTTCGAGGAACCATCGGTTAATTTTTTCAGCTTCAATAATCCGTATGGAGCCTGTAGAAAATGCGAAGGTTTTGGTAGAGTTTTAGGAATAGACCCGGACTTAGTAATTCCTGATAGAAACCTATCAGTTTACGAAGGTGCCATTGCTCCATGGAAAGGAGAAACCATGAAAAAGTGGGCCGAGCCTTTACTTCGTGATGGAATCCGATTTGATTTTCCAATCCACCGACCAATAGCAGAGCTTACTCAGGAGCAATACGATCTCCTCTGGACAGGCAATGAATATTTTGAAGGGCTCAACAAGTTCTTTGCTCATTTAGAATCGAAGCTTCACAAGATTCAGTACCGGGTAATGCTTTCCCGATACAGAGGAAAAACGACCTGTCCCGATTGCAGAGGAACTAAGCTGAGGAAAGATGCCAGCTATGTAAAGATTGATAAGCGATCCATCACAGATTTAGTGTTGATGCCGGTGACCAAACTCCGTCCATTTTTTGACTCAATAAAGCTGAGCAAGCACGATGAAAAAGTAGCCAAGCGAATACTGGAAGAAATTAAAAACCGACTTTCCTACCTCGATCAGGTAGGTCTTGGATACCTGACATTAAATCGATTGACAAGTACTCTTTCGGGTGGGGAATATCAACGGATCAAATTGGCGACCTCATTAGGTAGTGCGTTGGTTGGCTCCATGTATATTTTGGATGAGCCAAGCATCGGTCTTCACCCTCGCGATACTGATCGATTGATTGATGTACTAAAAACATTGAGAGATGTAGGCAACACAGTGATTGTGGTAGAACACGAAGAGAAGGTGATGGAAGCCGCAGATCAGATCATCGACATTGGCCCGGATGCAGGAGTGTTTGGAGGTGAGCTTGTATTCCAGGGCAAGACCTCCGATATGAATGGAGAGACCAATTCTTACACCTCTAAATACCTGCAAGGAAAAGAAACGATTCCCGTCCCGGAAAGAAGAAGACCGTGGAGAACATCCGTTCAAGTCGAGGGTGCGCGGGAGAATAACCTCAAGAATATTGACGTGGAAATTCCACTAGGGGTGCTGACAGTTGTTACGGGTGTAAGTGGTTCGGGGAAGTCCACACTTGTTCGCAAGATCATTCACCCTGCTATCGGGAAGCAGCTTGGTTTAATCGGTGAAGCCTCAGGAAAGTTCTCAAACCTGACCGGCAACTATAAAAAAATAACGCAGGTAGAATTTGTAGATCAAAACCCAATCGGGAAAAGTTCCCGCTCGAACCCGGTAACTTATGTGAAGGCCTATGATGCAATTCGTCAGCTTTTTTCAGAGCAGCCGCTTTCCAAAACCAACAACTTCAAACCTGCTCATTTCTCTTTCAATGTAGATGGCGGACGATGTGAGGTATGCGAAGGAGAAGGTACAGTAAAGATTGAAATGCAGTTTATGGCGGACCTCCACCTGACCTGTGAAAACTGTGGGGGTAAGCGGTTCAAAAAAGAGATTTTGGAAGTCAAATACAACGACAAAAACATTGCCGATGTACTAAATTTATCCGTTCAAGAAGCACTTGAATTCTTCGAAGGAAACAACGCCATCACTAATAAACTGCAACCACTTTTTGATGTTGGGCTTGGGTATGTGAAATTGGGTCAGGGATCAAACTCTTTAAGTGGCGGGGAAGCACAGCGGGTGAAACTTGCTTCTTTCCTTTCCAAAGGAAGCAAAACAAACAACACCGATCACATCCTTTTCATCTTTGATGAGCCAACAACCGGCCTCCACTTTCATGATATCAAAAAGCTACTGGACGCCATCAATGCACTTGTTGATGGGGGTAACTCGGTGGTGATCATTGAGCACAACACTGAAGTAATCAAAAATGCTGACTGGATAATCGATCTGGGTCCGGAAGGTGGAGAAGAAGGAGGCCATGTATGCTTCTCGGGATTGCCGGAAGACTTAGTGAAATTGAAGGATAATTACACGGCGAAGTACCTAAAAGAGAAATTATAGCATTTGGCTACTCCACCATGTACTTTCTCATTCGGTGATTAATGCTACCAACATTTGGAGTGACATTAGGATTGCTTTCAATTATCCCTGACAAAAAACCGATCGCTTTTTCTTCAAAGCCAAGCGCCGTTGCAACCTTTTCGCTGAATTTTATTTCACTCATCAATACCTTCCCATCGATCTTCATGAGCTTGACGGTATAAATGAGGATATCCACTTTATCATCAAAACTCAAATCCTTGATAAGATTGCCTGTTTTATCAGCATTCTTAAGGTTTTCTTTCAGCTCTTTTAATGTCAGTCCTTCAAGATCAGCCAAATGACGAATAAATTCTTTCTCAGAATCATCAAACTCACCATCTGCTTGCGCTATCCCCACCAGCGCCCTGAATTTTACAACATCTTTCATTAGGTCAATCGATTAATCTTCTCCCAAGTTGATAAGAATTCATTAATTCACATCAATCTGTGAATGACTAATCGATGAGCGCAACTTCTGTGTCTATTAAAGAGCCCTAGCTGTCAAAATATGCGCCAAGCTTTTTCATGTTCTCTTCGTTGACCTCTACATCGTACTTCACCTGACCTGCCTCAATTAAAATAACTCTGTCGCACGATTCTGCTATATTCTGAAGATTGTGACTGGACACAATCACACATCTGCCTTGCTCTTTCTGAGCACGTATCAGTTTTCGCAGTTTTGCCTGAGAAGTGGGGTCAAGATGTGCAAAAGGCTCATCCATGACGATGTATTTCGGGTCGCCCGCAAGCAAAGACAAAACACCAATCCGCACTTTTGTTCCTGTTGACAAATCACGGATGTACTTCCTATTGTTCTCTATATCCTTATTGGAAAAATCAGCAAAATTTGAAAGCAATTGCTCTACATCAAATTGCGAATTTTTCATCTTCAGAATAAAGGACAAGTACTCCTTTGGCTTCAAAAACTCAATAAGAAAAGACTCATCAATAAACGCGTTCAGATGGTTTTGCCAATCAGCAGAGATATTCACGTGTACATCTTCTACAGACACATATCCATCATCCGGCTTCAACAGATCAAGCATAGATTTAAAGAAAGTGGTTTTTCCTGCCCCATTATTGCCAACAACTCCAATACATTCACCCGGATGAATCTCCAGAGATTCAATGTTTAAAGCTGGAACGCCGTTAAAAGATTTCTTTAGGTTTTTTACTTTGATCATGCTTTAAAGCTTTGAGATAAATGATATTTTCGGCTGTGATATTTTTTTGCAATTCGATCCGTCAGTGGTTGAAAAAGAATTAGCCCCACAATTCCAACACCCCCCATTAAGTAGATGGCATTCAGCCCCATAAACTGTTGTCCAACTCCATAAATAAAAAGTGGTATGAGCATGACCAAAAAACTACTTACAAAGATGGGGCCGGTCATCATTCCATTGTAATTCATAAATGAATTTTCTGTTAAAATAATCTTCGTATCATTAAGTGTCGACCGATACAATGTGATCGGAATGGTCACACCAATATTATAAAGAAAAATCATTGACAAATTCAGAAGGTTTAATCCATTTATTAGTGTTGGAATGGAAGCGAAAACAAATCCTACAATGCAAGTCCCAACATAGAAAAGGTATCGGGTTTTAATAAATTGCTTTGGCGAAATGTTGGTTAATAGAAAATCAAAATAGCTGCCTTCCCAACCTAAAGAGTAGGTGCCATGTTGGATGATAAAAAATCCGGTTGTTATAAAATAAACCAGTGTAACTGCCATCCATTCAGAATCATTGTCAATCACAAATGGGAGTAGCAATACACTTATCAAACCAAGCAAAATATTGCTCCTCGTGCGTTTGTTTCTTACAATAAGTGCCCATTCTAATTGAAAGACCGGGTTTTTAAAACTGAGAACAGGAAGGGATTCCAAAAAACTTCCGGTTCTGCTTTTGTCCTCAATCTCTCTTCTTTCAATTGAGGATCGAACCAGGGATCGTGCCAGTACGATGCTCCCAACTAATACTGTAATCGCTAAAGGAAAACTGATTACCGAAGAGGCTATTTCAATTGACAAGTATTGCAGCAGTAGAGCAAATAGAATTAGGATGCTAATAATCCCTTTTACCCACTTCTTCGAAAATTGCGTTATCAAACCAATATAATGATTGGCTAACCACCATAAGATTATGGTAATTCCCACAGCAAAACCCAACCAGATAAATGCCTTGATGGCCACAGCAAGCAAAGTAATAAATAGCACCAAAGGCATGACGCCAAACAGCGAGGTAATCATATATTGATTGGTTATCTGAACAGACCTTTCACCCCAAAGCACATAATACTTCAGTTTGGGTAAGGGTCGTCTAAATACCAGCCTGATTACTAAATCAATGAAAAGATAAAGCATCAAAAAAAGATGATAATTCGCCTCCTCCTGATCAAAGAATCTGCTTGCCTCTAAGGCATAATCATCCAACATGGTGAACGAAAAAAGAGCTGATCCACCAAATAAAATGGACAGTAAAATGAAGGCAAAAACCTCACCGTCAAAAGACGTACTTCTTCTTATAGATTGAAAATGATGCCGAATATAGAACAGGTCCATTACTAAATTTTAACGGTCGTTACACACTGGGTTTTGTATCATTGCAATCTAATTACTTACGCTTGACATGAGAAAAAAAATTGTAGCAGGAAACTGGAAAATGAATTGCTCACTTCCCGAGGGAAAAAAGCTAGCCTCAGAAGTCATTCATATGGTAGAGGATGAAGTCCAAAACGATGCTCAGGTCATCCTGATTCCACCATTCATTCACCTCACTGGTATTCACAATCTAATTGGGTCGACTAAGAAAGTGTTTCTTGGTGCGCAAAACTGTCATCAACATCAGAGCGGAGCATTCACTGGAGAAGTTTCTGCGGCCATGCTGGTTTCCTGTGGAGCTTCTCATGTTATCCTCGGCCACAGTGAACGAAGGGAATATTTTGGTGAGACGGATGAGCTACTTGCTGAAAAAGTAAAATTCGTATTGGAAAACAGCCTCACTCCCATTTTTTGTTGCGGCGAACGACTTGAAGTTCGTGAAGCTGGGGGTCATGAAAAGTTGGTGACTATGCAAGTGGAAAAGGCATTGTTTGGCCTTTCTGCAGAAGAGATTAGAAAAGTGGTCATTGCGTATGAGCCTGTTTGGGCGATTGGTACCGGAAAAACCGCCAGTGCTGAACAAGCACAAGAAATGCATGCGTTTATCCGAAATCAAATTGCGGCAAAATACGATCAAGAGGTAGCAGACTCCATTTCAATCTTATATGGAGGTAGCGTGAAACCGGATAATGCCAGGGAAATTTTCTCCCAGCCGGACGTAGATGGAGGCTTGATTGGTGGGGCGAGTTTAAAGTCGCGAGACTTTACCAACATTGTAAAAGCTTTCGACTGATGGAATTTATCACCATCAAGGCAACCTGTGATCCGGAGATCTCAGATGTGCTAATCGCTGAACTCTTCGAGGCAGGTTTTGATTCTTTTCAGGAGTTTGATGATGGGTTTGAAGGAAGCTGTGAACAGGGTCAATTTGATGCGGAAAAAGTACAGGTCTTATTCGATCAATATCCCAACGTTTCTTTCACAGTGAAAGAGCAAGAGAAAATAAACTGGAACGAAGAATGGGAAAAGAACTATGACCCGATAATTGTAGGAAATAAATGCATCGTACGGGCATCTTTTCATGAGCCTCAGCCTCAGTTTGAATACGAAATCATCGTTACCCCAAAGATGTCTTTTGGTACCGGGCACCATGCAACCACTTATCAGGTTTTGGACTATCAAATGACGCTTGACCATACAAACAAAAAAGTGCTGGATGTAGGAACGGGCACGGGCATTTTAGCTATCATGGCTAAAAAACGTGGAGCCTCTTCATTAACCGCTACTGATATCGATGATTGGTGCATTGAAAATAGCGAGGAGAATTTTGCGTTGAATAACGTGAAGGACGTTACGTTGATCAAAGGTCAAATTACAGAAGTAGATAATTCCGATTTTGACATCATCATTGCCAACATTAATAAAAATGTGTTACTGGGTCAGATAGGCGATTACTCGGACAGGCTGAAGGAGAATGGTCAGTTAATCTTAAGTGGGTTTTATGAAGCAGACATTGCCGACCTGGAAAAAGAGTCTAAAAAATATGGCTTAACCAGTATCCACTCAACGACGAAAGATAATTGGGCAATGCTCGCCTTAGAAAAACGATCCGTCTAAAACAGTCGTTAATTGGCTGTACAGTGGGGACTTATAAATATCTTTATCGCTTGATGCGCTCGCTCATACTTTCCGTTTTAGCATTTGCGCTGCTGATTACTTCAGCGCAAGCTCAACGATTTTCTGATAACAAAACGGAATTTCGGGCGCAAGCTATTGCCAAACTAAGAGCTGTTGGAACTGAATCTGCCAACAAAATCGCTTTCGATTTTCAAAATGCGTGGGATGGAAAGTTTACTACTGCACAACAAGATAAAGTGCATAAAATCGCACTTATAATGCAGAAAAAGGGACATAAATTTTATCCTTATTTCTATCACTTCTTCACCTATCTGGCATATTCAGTCGCACAGGAAAATTTAAAAAGAGATCAGCTTGATAAGGTTTTAGAGATCAATGAGCAGGTGGTGCATACCCTCAGCAAATCTGAATACAGAGAATTCCTTTTCGGCCTAAACATTTACTTCGCACGCCGATACCTGAGTCTTGATAAAAACCTTGCGGTAAAGGCTGGAGAAGGATCGTATGAATTCAAACTTTTAGACGAATACATCGCCATTGAGCCCGAGGAGGCAATAATCGAAGAAGATACTGGAGCTTTGATCACACAAGATGAAATGCCCGTGATTGTTGAAGACACCTCCGAAGATTCTTGGGGAAATGACTCATGGGGAAACAATGATAGCTGGGGCGATTCTAACGACTCCTGGGACACAAGCAATGACCCCTGGGCAGATAATTCGTCGGATGATGCATGGGGCAGTAGCAATGACTCATGGGGGAATGATGATGGAGGCTGGGGCAATTCCTGGGGAAGTGAAGCAACTGAGGAGCCTGCTTATGAAGAACCAAAAGCAGTACGGCCAAGCTACTCGCCAGCACTTCCAAATTACCTAACTCTGAAACAATATCAATATGTCCATCCCGAGCCTGAGGGACCTGTTATCGAAATAAAAAATGCCCGTGTTGTACTCTCCACTCCATACGATTCATTGAGGATAAAAAGTGTAAACGGGACATTCCTCCTCAAAAACAGAACATTGGCCGGAGAGCAAGGATCAATAGACTGGCCCGGTCAGAATAGTAAATTCAAAGGAGCGGTTATTCAACTGAAACAATTCCACTTAAAGAAGGATCGATCCGATTTTTGGTCGCCAAATGCTTCTTTTCAATTCAGTGATTTGACAGGAGAGGGAAAAATTGAAGGGGTGTTTGAGTTTAAAAGCACACCCCGACAAAAACGCGCATTAAGCAATTACCCAACTTTCACCTCGAACAATGCCGACAATGTAGTGAAACTTAACGACGAACAGCTCAGCTACACTGGCGGCATACAAATCAAAGGAAATACCCTTTACGGGAAATCTGTTTCCAGAGAGCCTGGAACACTCAAAATACTAGATGGCAAGGGCAATACGGTTGTGCTAAAGTCAAAGGAATTCTTCCTGGGGGATTCGCTGGTCTCAATGAATAGTGGATCCATGACCATCCTTCATGGCAGTGACTCAATCTTTCATAAGGCTGTAAAAGCAAAATTTGACATCCTTACCCGTGAGTTAATGGTGCTCCGAAACTCCACCTTGACACCCTATAAATCCTCCTACTTTGATCTGACACTGAATGTGGATCTGATCACATGGAACATGGAAGAAGATTCTATCGAACTGGAAATTATGAACGGAAAAGACCTGCTTCCGGCAACTTTCGAATCCGAAGATTTCTTTGATCAGATCAGGTACCAGAAGTTGGGTCGGTTCTTAGACTTCCACCCGATCAATGCCGCGGTTTTTTATGCACGTAAATATGGCGTTGAGGAGTTTTATGTGGGAGAACTTGCGTTAGAGTATGAAATTGACGAACGGTTTGCAAAAGGTGCTGGCAAGGTGCTTTCCCAGTATGGGTTTGCCGACTACAATGCCACCACCGGCAAGCTAAAACTTTATCCTAAAGCCTTTCATTATTATGACGCGTCTGCAGAGGGTGTGGATTTCGATAACCTCATGGTTCCATCCAAAATAAAAAATGGTTCAAATGCCCATATCGTGCTTGACAGTGGACAATTGAAAGTGCGGGGAGTACATAGGTTCTACCTCACCACCGACTTTAAAATATATGGCGAGCCGGTAGACAGTACTGTTACTCTTTTGAAAGGAAGAAACCTTGAGTTTGATGGAATGATCCATGCAGGCGATTTTCAGTACAAAGGTGCCGGGCATCAGTTCGATTACGAAGAGTTTATTGTGAATATGCCACGGATTGATTCCATGAGGTTAACTGTTCCGCTCCGTGATACAACAGGGACTGGCGCCATTGAACAAGTTGCACTAAAAAATGAACTCACAGAGACCTCCGGAACATTGCACATCAATACAAGTGACAACAAGTCTGGCGTGAAGGAAAACAACAGATATCCATTCTTCAATTCAGATAGTGAAGCCATCGTTTATTTTGATGGAAAAGAAATTTTAAATGGCGCATATGATAAATCTGTTCGCTTTATCATCCCTCCATTCGAGGTTGACAGTTTGGAAAGAAAAGATGGTGGAAGTATCAGTTTTGACGGAACTTTTAATTCGGGCGGAATATTCCCAACCTTCCCGGAAACGCTGCGCATTCAGAACGATCGATCGCTAGGATTCGTCCATCAAATCCCTGCAGAGGGATACAATTTATATGGTACAGAGGCCAAAACATATGAAGAAATTCGATTGAGTAGCAAGGGGATGCGAGGTTTTGGACAAATTGATTTTCTAACAACAACCATTTATTCGGATGACTTTATTTACTACCCGGACTCAGTAACTACTGATGGAACCGGGGGGGTTATTTCTCCGGGTGATTATAAAGGAGCCAGCTACCCGGAAGCCGTCTTGGGGGCTTATGATATGTATTGGCTTCCACGGAAGGATAGTATGTACCTGCGAACAGTGAGAGAACCATTCAAATTCTATAACTCCACTGCGGAACTGGAAGGATTTGCGAACATCACCACTAAAGGTGTCTACGGAGGAGGAACGATGCTCACCCGTGGGTCTAAGGCTGAATCAAATGATTTGAACTTTAAAGAATTAACATATGGTGCGCGTCACGCGCAGTTTCAAGTACTAACAGATGACCCAACCAAGCCGGCCATGGAGGGTGACGATATTCGATTGGATTTTGATTTGACTGACAACACGGCAACCATTCGTCCCGAGCGCATTGGTGTGGCAGCCATTTCCTTCCCGTACGCACAAATGAAAACTTCGATTACCGAGGCAGTATGGGATTTGGAAGATTCAGTGGTGACCATGACCAAACCCAAAAACATACCAATTGAGGATTCCTACTTCTTTACCACCAGGGACGACCTGGACTCATTGGCCTTCAATGCTGAGAAGGCCATCTATGATATCAACACCAAAGAGTTAAATGTTAAGGGTATTCCGTACATCATCGTTGCAGATTCAAAAATCATCCCGGAAGGACATGAGACTACCATTTTAGCAAACTCTGTTTTACAAAAATTTGAAAATGCCCAAATCATTATAGACACACTCAACGGGTATCACTACCTGGATCGTGCGTCCATCCGCATTTGGTCCAGAAACAAGTTTGAAGGAAATGCTTTTTACCAACAGATCGTTGGCACGGATACATTCGACATTCGATTTGATAGCTTCGAATTACTGGATGTCCCGGTTGACCAACCGGATCGGAAAGGCAATGTAAAAACCAGGAAAATGACCGTTTCCGGTGGTGAGGTGATGGAAGACCAAAACCTGATTATATCTCCAGGTTTCCTCTATAAAGGATCAGTAACCATGTATGCTTCAAAGCCTGCATTAGAATTGGACGGACTTGTCAAGCTTGATCTTAATGATCCCGAATACAATCACTGGGTGCGGTTTCAGCGAAAAGAGGGCGAACGCAATGTGCAGCTACCATTCGATAATGCAATTCTGGAAACTGGAGAAAAAGCTTATGCAGGAATTCACATGGATGTTAGAGATGAACTGTACACCACTTTTGTAGAGAAAAAAGCCAATTCAACTGATCTTGACTTCTTTAATGCAAGCGGCCTTCTTACATACATTGATTCCATCCAAACCTACCGTATAGAAAATCCTGCAAAGACAGACGGATCTTCCTATCAGGGACATACCATGCTTTACATGGACACCATTAAGTCCATTGTCTTCGAAGGAAGAGCGAACTTTCTAAACCCGCTCAACACTCAAGTCAAAGTGGATGCCTCGGTACTTGGTGTAGGAGATAAAGAATCAAATGAATATAGTGCAGATGCTATGTTTGCCATGGACTTTGCTGCGCCTCCCGAAGCTTTCGATATCATGTCGTCAGACTTGATTGACATCATCGAGCGGATTGGGCCTCCACTGGCCAATGACATTTCACTTGAACTTCTTTATAAACTGGCCAATATGACCAGTGATGCCACAGCCAAGCAATATGAACAATCCAGCTTAAAAGACTACACCGCTTTGGTTTCCGTTTCCAAAGCCTTGGAGAGACAGTTTCTTATTTCCGGAGTGAAAATGAAATGGGATAAGAGTCAGAAAGCGTGGCACAACACCACCAAACTGGGCATTTCTAATATCTATCTGAATGACCTGAATGCAAAATTGGACGGCTTCCTTGAAATCAAAAAAGATGAATCAGGGGCTGAGGTTGTGAACCTATTCATTCAGGCTGCTCCCGGCATCTGGTACTACATCGGCTATACTTTTAATCAGCTGGTGCTGTATTCTTCCAATGCTGAATTCAATGAGCTTATACAATCCAAATCTAATGTGGAAAGCTCTAAACCCGGCGAGTTGATTCTTGCAGTTGGAGACACGAACGAGACCTTAGGATTCATCAATCGCTTCCGTGAAAGCTATTTCGGAATCAAAGAACCATATAATCTGGTATCCCCGGACGAGATCAAAGTTGAAGATGAAAATTTCAAGACCATCGAGGATGATGAGGACGATGGTTTTGGGTTTGAGTAAGCCTTTCACTAACTAAATCGTGCAGAGCTTCTCGTCGTGAATTAAGTTTGCACAAAAAATGCTAAACACATGAGTGCTATATCCTACATAGAAGAAAACAAAGATCGATTTCTGAACGAACTATTGGAACTGCTCAAAATCCCTTCCGTCAGTGCAGATAAAAAATTTGCCGGAGATGTACGAAAAGCAGCCGAGTATCTGAAAGTTCAGTTTGAGAAACTAGACACTCATGTAGAAATCTGTGAAACTGCTGGCTACCCTATCGTATACGCAGAACACATCAAAGACCCAAGCCTGCCTACAGTCCTGGTTTATGGTCACTACGATGTGCAACCAGCCGATCCTTATGAACTATGGGATTCTCCTCCTTTTGAGCCGGTGATCAAAAATGAAAAGATCTATGCACGTGGCTCTGCCGATGACAAAGGTCAGATGTACATGCATGTAAAAGCTTATGAAGCCCTAATTAAAACTGACAGTCTACCATGCAATGTGAAATTCATGATAGAAGGTGAGGAAGAAGTAGGCTCGGAAAATCTGGAAGTATTTGTAAAAGCAAACAGAGAGAAACTAGCTGCTGACGTCATCTTGATTTCTGACACTGCCATGCTCAGCAACGACACGCCATCAATCAATGTTGGGTTGAAAGGTTTGAGCTATTTGGAAGTAGAAGTAGTAGGCCCAAATCGTGACTTGCATTCAGGGGTGTATGGTGGGGCGGTGGCCAACCCAATCAATATCTTATGCAATATGATTGCTTCGCTTCAGGATGAAAAAGGAAGAATTACCATCCCCGGATTCTACGATAAAGTACAGGAGCTATCGGATGAATACCGCGCCAAAATGGCAGAAGCTCCATTCAACCTGGAAAAATTCAAGAAAGATTTGGGTATTGATGAGGTGAAAGGTGAAGAAGGATACTCTACCATCGAACGAACCGGAATTCGGCCTACCTTAGATGTCAATGGTATCTGGGGTGGATACATCGGTGAGGGTGCCAAGACGGTATTGCCATCAAAGGCAAATGCAAAAATATCTATGCGATTGGTACCAGACCAAACCAGTGATGAGATCACAGAACTTTTTAAGAATCACTTTTTGAGCATTGCACCAAAATCCGTGAAAGTGAAAGTAACACCACACCACGGTGGTGAGCCAGCTGTAACACCGACAGATTCTATCGGATATAAGGCAGCTGTTAAAGCCATGGCAAAAAGCTGGGGAAAAGATCCTATTCCTACAAGAGAAGGTGGTAGCATCCCAATTGTTGCTTTGTTCAAGGAAGAGCTTGGACTGGATTCGATTTTAATGGGCTTTGGGCTGAATGAAGATGCCATTCACTCACCAAACGAAAGCTATGGTTTGTTTAATTACTACCGTGGAATTGAAACGATTTCTTACTTCTATCAGTTTTTCACAGATATGTCAAAATAAATGAAGCTGTTCAAAAAGTCTATTCACTTGTCAGGTTGAGGCTCTCGAAACTTTCTCAGCTATAGATAGAACGACATTTCGAGAACCTCAATGTGACAATAGAAAAAATAAATTGACCTTTTGAACAGCTTCTTTGGCGATGTTTTTATAGACCAATTATGAAAAAATTATTTCTTTCTTTTGTTTTCGCCACCATGGTTTTGGGGGCTTTTTCCCAGGTGCTCAAACCAATCAGCTGGAAAGTTGAGCTTTCAGAAGTCCAGCCTAATGTAGGTGATGAAATAGAGATTCGCTTCAAAGCAAAAATTGAAAAGGACTGGTACCTCTACTCTACTGATTTTGATCCGGATCTCGGTCCCATGGTCACAGAGTTCAATTTCGAAACAAACGACACTTACGAGTTAGTTGGTGAAATAGAACCAATTAATCCAAGTAGAACGTATGATTCTGCCATTTGGATGGGTGAATACACCTACTTCAAAAAAGAAGGATTGTTTATTCAAAAGGTAAAAATTCTTAATGAAGACTTCAGCATTTCCGGTAACTATACCTACCAGGTTTGCTCTGATATCGATGGGAAGTGTATCCCTTTTGATGATGAGTTTTCTTTAGGTAGCAAGAAAAAAGCATCCGGTTTAAAAAAAAAGGCTGAACCAGAGGAGCAAACTGGTAGTCTCTGGTCAATACTAATTACTGCATTTCTAGCCGGACTGGTTGCATTGCTTACGCCATGCGTCTATCCTATGATTCCCATCACGGTTTCAATTTTCCTTAAGCAGAGTAAATCAAGAAAAGAGGGAGTTGGAAAAGCACTTATTTACGGACTTTCTATTATTGTTTTCTTTAGCCTTCTGGGATTCCTCATCTCACTGATTTGGGGATTCACAGCATTAAATGAGCTCAGTACCCACTGGCTTTTCAATCTCATCATCTTTTCTGTTTTTGTGCTGTTTGCACTCTCATTCTTTGGACTATTCGAAATCACCCTTCCTTCAGGATTGGTTACTAAAATAGACCGACAAGCAGATCGTGGTGGTTTGATAGGCATCTTCTTTATGGCTATCACACTGGTGCTGGTAAGTTTTTCATGCACATTCCCTATCGTTGGTACAGCCTTAATTAATACGCTCAGCGGAGGAAGTATTATTGAAGGTACGACAGCTATGTTTGGCTTTTCATTGGCTTTCGCCATTCCCTTCACCGGCTTTGCAATTTTCCCAACATGGCTCAAGTCTATGCCTGAATCAGGTGGCTGGCTGAATTCAGTAAAAGTGGTATTAGGATTTTTGGAGCTGGCGCTAGCACTTAAATTTTTAAGTGTAGCGGACCTGGCTTATCACTGGGGTCTTCTCGATCGTGAAGTTTTCATCGCATTATGGATTGCTATTTTTGGATTACTTGGACTTTATCTTATCGGTAAACTGAAACTCAAAAGTGATACAGACTCAGATAAGATTTCTGTGGCCAGACTGATGCTGGCTGTATGCACATTCTCCTTCGTTATTGCATTAATTCCAGGTCTTTGGGGTGCACCTTTAAAATCCTTATCCGGATTCCTTCCTCCAATGTCCACTCATAATTTCAACCTTCTGCAAGAAGAGGCTGGAGGCAACACATGTGAGGAGCCTAAGTACAACGACATTCTTGAATGGCCACATGGGTTGCAGGGCTACTTTGATTATGACCAGGCAGTAGCATGTGCAAAGGAACAGGGGAAACCAATTTTCATTGATTTTACGGGTCATGGGTGTGTAAACTGTAGAGAAATGGAGCAGCGTGTTTGGTCTGATCCGGCCGTTCTGAAAAGATTGAGTGAAAATTTTGTTCTGGTAGCGCTTTATGTGGATGATCGAACTAAACTTTCAGAAAGTGAGTGGTATTCATCTACTTATGATGGTAAAACCAAGAAAACCATAGGCCAGCAAAATGCTGACTTTCAAATCACTAGATTCAACAACAATGCACAGCCATTTTATGTGATTCTAAATGAAGATGAAAAGCTGCTGATTCCACCGAAAGCATATGATTTAGATATTTCAGCTTTTGTGGATTT
This sequence comes from Ekhidna sp., assembly GCF_040220215.1. Taxonomy (GTDB): domain Bacteria; phylum Bacteroidota; class Bacteroidia; order Cytophagales; family Cyclobacteriaceae; genus Ekhidna. Next base: position 339,182 of record NZ_JAVJTR010000025.1, on the reverse strand, counting down.
TTTGGATAAAGCATTGGAAAACCACCGAAAAAACGCAGTTTTGTAGCGTCATCAAGCGAATTGCATGAGAAAAAACCAAATCTGGCTAATTATAGTTGGGCTAACAATCACGATCATTTCGGCTATTTACCTTAAAGCTCCTTTGGCAGAGCAAGAAGGTTTCCTGGCTGAGATAGAGGTTGATTCTACATTTTTTCAACTCCCAACCTTATACTACGGATATCCAATTGACTCCTTTGACATTGTGGAGGGTAAAGTGAGGTGGAACCAAAACCTTTCTGAGATACTTTCTGCTTTCAATATTTCATTCCAGGATATCCATACGCTTGCGCAAAATGCAAGGGAGGTTTATGATGTGCGAAAACTGAAAGCAGGCGCTTCTTACGCAATTATTCATAATCGTGATTCTTTAAGAACAGCGCGACAATTCATATTCGAGCCATCCCCGACCGAATATGTTGTTTATAATCTCGTGGATACTATTTACGCAGAGCGTCAGCAAAAGCCTGTTGAAGTAAAAGAAAGAACCCTGGCCGCAGAAATCAACTCCTCGCTTTACAACTCCTTAATGGATTTGGGTGCTTCACCGATACTGGTGCACAGAATGGTAGACGTTTTCGCCTGGCAGGTGGACTTTTTCAGGATTGCCAAGGGCGATAAGTTTAAATTGGTTTTTGAAGAGGAGACTGTAGATGGTGAGGTTGTCGGTATAAGAAATATAAAAGGAGCTTACTTTGAGCATTGGGGCAAATCCTATTATGCTATTCCATTTGAAACAGAAGAAAAGCTTGATTTTTTTGATGAGGAAGGAAATAGCCTTAGAAAAACCCTATTAAAAGCTCCACTTGACTATACCAGGATAAGTTCCCGCTTTTCGCTTAAAAGATTCCATCCGGTACAAAAAAGATATAAAGCACATTTGGGTACAGACTATGCTGCTCCAACCGGAACCCCCATTAGAACAGTAGGAGATGGCGTTGTTTTAGAAGCTCGCTATCATGGTGGAAACGGTAATTATGTAAAGATCAAACACAACAGTAATTACACCACCCAGTACCTTCACATGTCTAAAATTGAGCGTGGCATCCGGCCTGGAACCACCGTAAAACAAGGACAGACCATTGGCTATGTAGGTAGCACGGGTTTGGCAAATGGGCCGCATTTGTGCTATAGATTTTGGAAAAACGGCCGCCAGGTTGACGCTTTGAAAGTGGATATACCTTCTTCTGGAGGTATTGATTCTACACAAATTGCAAATTTCAAGGTTGTGAGCGATTCAATAAGAAATGTTTTGGATCAAATCAATTTTGAAACTCAAGAGAAGCTACTAGCAAAAATTCCAACTCAATCTGAAGATAGTCCAACTCAATAAATGAGCTATTCTTACCGACTTTGGTATCGAAACGATTAACAATTCTTTAGATTTTGCATTTATTTGAGTTATTTTGGGCTAAATCATCCAAAAATCAAATGCGGAAAATCTATTTTTTTGCCATTTTTTCGCTCGCTTTAGTAACTGCCGCCACAGCCCAAGTCTCCAGCGATACTCTCGTGCTGTTTTATGGTCAAATGCTTAAAGCCGCGGACTCAACGCCAGTAGCAGGCAATATACTTTATGAAAAGCTCCCCTATTATGACGATATGGGGATGGCCTCAACTAAATCGGATGGCACTTTTGAAATTCAGCTCATCCAGGGTGAAACTTATAATTTCTCTGTTACCAAGAGTGGATACAATAAATACAGCGAAGAAATTAAGGTATCTGGAAATATGGAACGTAACCTCTATATCGAGGAAGATGTAGTAGAGTTGAGAAAACTTGAAAACCTTATTTTCTCACGCGGTAGCGATCAAATCTCATCCAGCTCTTTTGAGGAGCTCAATGAACTCGCACTTTGGCTAAATGAGAACCCATCCATTATTATCCAATTGGAAGGACATACCGATTTTGCCGGTAATCCTGATGCCAATATGCGACTATCAGAAGCCAGGGTTGTTGCCGTCCAGGAATATCTTATCGATCAGAAAGTGAAGAAAAGTAGAATATTCACCAAGGCTTTTGGTGGATCCCAGCCAGTGACACAAGACCGAACTGATGAGGCGAAAGCGCTTAACAGAAGAGTAGAAGTTAGAGTAATTCGCCGTTAAACTTAGACATCATGAAAAAAATCTACCTAATCGCACTTGGCTTAGTATTTACCTATGCGTCCAACGCACAAGAAACTGTTGCATGGGGCACACAAGTCATTGACGTTTCTTCAGAGTATTCACCTTATGAATATTCTGCCATTCAAACCTTACACAGACCCAATGTGCTTCCGGGCGGAGGTGAGAACCCTAACGCCTGGCGTCCAAAAAGCACGGACAAGGAAGAGTTCATTATGGTCTCTTTCAATACACCCATAAAAGCCAAGCAAATTGCTATTGCCGAGTCTGAAAACCCGGGAGCTGTGAAAGCGGTATATGGCTATGATGCTGAATACAACGAATACACCCTTTTCGAACTTGCTCCTCGTGATCTTCCAATTGAGTCTCGTCTTTTGAACCTCTTCTTTGAAGAAACACCCTATGAAGTTCATGCTGTTCGTGTAGTACTTGATTGTAGTGTTTCAGAAGGATACAATGCCATAGATGCCATAGGGGTATCTAAATCCAATATCCCTATCAATGTATTACTGAACCTTGCAAGAGGTGTAAACAGTACTGTGGATGCTGAAAAATTAAGCACAAATGTAAATAGTGACTATGTGGAGCACAGTCCCATCATTTCCCCTGATGGAAAGAAGCTTTACTTTTCCCGCCAGTTTCACCCGGACAATGTGGGAGGAGAAAATGACGCAGAAGATATTTGGGTTTCCGAATTAGATGAAGAAACCGGTGAATGGCTCCCCGCCAAAAATGTGGGTCCCCCATTAAATACACCTGGCCCCAATTTTATAAGTTCTATCAGCATGGTTGACAATGAAGAAGTACTAATCCTGGGAAACAGGTATGGAAAAAAAGGTAGGATGTATACCGGTGTTTCCATGTCCAAGAAAACGGGTGATACTTTTGAAGACCCTACTTCAATAGAAATTGAAAACGAGTACAACTATTCTCCGAATGCAGACTTCTTTTTGGCTCCCGGAGGAAAGGCCATGATCATGTCAGCAGAACGTGATGATACCTATGGTGCGCGAGATCTTTACGTCTCTTTTAAGAAAAATGATGGTACCTGGACCGAGCCAATGAATTTGGGCAATGATATCAATTCATTAGGAGAGGATGAATCACCTTTTATGGCTGAAGATGGCCGGACACTCTATTTTTCATCTGATGGGTATACCGGATATGGAGGTGCAGATATTTATGTTTCCTTTAAGCTTGACGATACATGGAAACGATGGTCGGAACCCGAAAACCTGGGGCCGGGAATTAATAAAGAAGGTAATGATGAATATTTCAGTATACCTGCAACCGGTCAAAATCTGTATTTCACCAGGGGTGAAAAAGGAGAGGACACAGACATATTCAGTTTTAAAGTAGAGGATTTGTTCTCTGATCAGGTTGAATCCCCGCTGGTAGCTTCGGTTAAACATTTGGTTCCTGAAGACATTATTGCAACTGTTTCAGGCACTGTGCTGGATGCAAAAACAGAAAAGCCCGTTAATGGAGCCACAGTATTGATCGAAAGGCTTCCTGATGGTTTGGATATAGGTCATGCGGCTACCAATGAAACAGGCACATTCAAATTTACCGTGCAAGGAGGTTGGCAATATGGGCTAGTAGGAGAGGCTGAAGGCTATATTTCAGAAACTGAAAGGCTGGATTTTGTAGAGTTAAAGAAATCAGATACCGTTGAGAAATTCATTCGAATTTTCCCAATTCAAAAAGGTGAAACCATAGAGCTTAAAAATATCTTCTTCGATTTCGACAAGGCAGAACTTAAAACTGCTTCGTATCCGGAGCTGAACCGGGTACTGGATTACCTCAAGAAAGGAACCATCGATAAAATCCTCATTACAGGCCATACCGACAATGTAGGCAATGAAGATTACAACATGAGCCTATCCGGTAAACGTGCCAAGGCTGTAATGGATTATTTTATCCGCAATGAAATCAGCAGGGATCGGTTGGCTTACAAAGCATTTGGAGAATCTAAACCGAAAGTGCCAAACGACACCCCTGAAAACAGACAAATCAATCGGCGAGTCGAGTTCCAAATTCAATAGGCAAAAAAGACTTCTCAATAAAAGGTCAGCTTTCCAAGCTGACTTTTTTATTTTTAATCTATGGATACAGCTACACAATCTCAAATCCGCGATTTATTTGATCAGGTTAAAAAGCATTCGATAGCGCTAAGAACTTCTACACTATCGGATCGAAAAGATCATCTGAACAAGCTTGAAAAATGGATATTAAATCACAGGCAAGAGATTCAGGAGGCTGTATTTAATGACTTACAAAAGCCTCGACAAGAAACAGACCTTACCGAAATTTTTGTCGTGCTATCAGAAATCAGAAAGGCAAGGAAAAATTTAAAGTCCTGGATGATGCCCAAGCAGGCCCAAACAAGCATCACCTATCTGGGAACAAAAGCAGAAACTTTTTATGAACCAAAAGGGGCTTGTTTAATTATCGCACCATGGAATTATCCTTTCCAGCTAGCGATTGGGCCACTGGTCTCCGCCATTGCCGCAGGCAATAGTGTCATTATCAAACCCTCCGAGTTTTCAGAAAATACTTCGGAGCTAATCCAGCGAATGTGTTCGGAGCTTTTTCTGCCTGAAGAAGTAAGTGTTGTGCTAGGAGCCATTGATGAATCTCAGGAGCTTCTGTCTCTCCCTTTTGACCATATATTTTTTACCGGAAGCCCGCAGGTTGGAAAGATTGTAATGACCGCTGCTGCCAAGCATTTGGCTTCTGTAACGCTGGAGCTTGGTGGAAAATCACCAACCATCGTTGATAAAAGTGCAAACATCAAAGATGCCGCTCAAAAGATAGCCTGGGGCAAGTGGCAAAATGCTGGTCAGGTCTGTATCGCCCCGGACTACCTCTATGTTCATGAGGATGTAAAGGAAAGGTTGATTGAGGAACTTATCGTTCAGTCCGAAAAAATGTATGGACAGAGAGAAACGTATGGAGCAATCATCAGTCGCGAGCATCACAATCGTATCAATGACCTCATGGCTGACGCCATAGATAAAGGTGCGGATATTCAGTTTGGTGGTAAATCAGAACGGGATAATCTACGTTTCACTCCCACTTTACTAAGCAATGTATCGAAGGATTCCAGGATTTTAGAAGAAGAAATATTCGGTCCTATTCTACCGCTACTTATCTATCAAAATATTGAAGATGTTATCGATTTCATCAATCAGAAACCAAAGCCTTTAGCACTCTATGTTTTCACCAATAAAAAAAGTGTGATAGATAAAGTGAAAAAAGAAACGAGTGCCGGCATGATGACCATCAATGATGTGGTTTTACAATTTGCTCATCCAAACCTACCCATTGGGGGCGTCAATAATAGCGGAATCGGTAAGGCACATGGTCACACCGGCTTCATTGCATTTTCCAATGAAAAAGCCATTGTCAAACAAAGGAAAGGGCTCACCATGGCAAAGACGGTTTATCCTCCATATTCGGCTTTTAAAAAATTTATGATTGATTTCATGGTTAAGTATTTTTGAGTGTGAAAAAGTTACAGATTATTCTACTGATCATCGCTTGCTCTTGTAGTTCTTCATCGAATGAAAAAGCGAATTTGAGACCCGCCGAATGGCATGGTAAATGGGTTGCTGAGTGGGAAACCCCACCGGAATCCTATCCTGGAATAGAAGACATGGAGTTTTACATGGACGGAAGCTTTGTTTTTACTCCTGACAGCCTAACCGTTACAGCAAACGGATATCCTGATTGTATTTTCAATGTAGACACCTTGTCTCATACTCAATCGTGGTATGTTTCAAGTGATACGCTGTTTCTGGTAAACGATCCTGAAAGTCCGGGCATGACGTATCGGATTTCGACCATGTCCAACAATCGTATCACACTGCAACTGATGGAGGATATCTTCGTCACACTTACAAAATAGGTTGACGTTTTGCTAAAAAACCATTTGCGTTCTATTAGTTCGCTTGCATTCTCTATAACTTGGTAGTAAAGAATATAGCTATGAAGAAATTTCTAATCATACTCGGGGTTGTATTTGTCATCCTCATCGCCGCGATCATTGTGTTGCCTATAATTTTCAAGGATGACATTCGGAAGGCTCTGGATGATGGAATGGCCGAAAACCTGAATGCTAAAGTCTATTATGACATTGATGGTTTTAGCCTTTCTTTGATCAAAAGCTTTCCGGATCTCACCGTTAGTATGCGTGATTTTGGAGTGGTGGGAGTTGCTCCATTTGAAAACGACACCCTTGCATCTGTGGCAAACTTCCAGGTCACAGTAGACATCATGTCTGCCTTAACTGGTGATCAAATCATTGTAAAAGAAATGCTACTTGATCAGCCTGAGATTCTTGTGCTGGTTTTGCCAGATGGAACAGCAAACTATGATATTGCCAAAGAAAGCACCACAGAAGAAACTGCTGCTGAAGAGGTTTCTGAAGAAGAATCCTCTGAATCGGGCGATGTAAGTGTTGGAATTGAAAAGTGGAGTATCCAAAATGGTAAAGTTGTTTACATGGATCAATCCATGGATTTCTATACCAAAATACTAGGTCTTAATCATGAAGGGTCGGGCGATTTTACGCTTGATGTTTTCGATTTGACTACCAAGACTACCGTTGAAGCTGTTTCTCTTGGCTTTGAAGGTGTGGAGTATGTATCCAATAAGCAACTGGATCTGGACGTAACACTCAACATGAACCTGGCAGAAATGAAATTCACTTTCAAAGAAAATCGATTCGCTATTAATCGATTTGCTATTGAAGCTGATGGATACGTAAGTATGCCCGGAGATGACATAAATATGGACATCACTTTTGGTGGGAAGGACATCAGTCTGACCAGTATTCTGTCTCTTATACCGGGTGTATATCAGGAATATCTTGATGGGGTTGATGCCGGAGGTGAAATTAATTTTGATGGGTTTGTAAGGGGCACTTTCAATGAAAAATCCATGCCCGCAGTTGCTGCCAACTTATCTATAGATAAAGGACGTGTGAGCTATGCTGAATTCAATATCCCAATAGAGAACATAGACTTAAAAACAAGTTTTAATTATCCTTCCGCTGATCTTAGCGAAACAAGCTTCAACATTGACAACTTCTTTATGTTGGTGGATGGAGAGTCTGTTGCTGCTTATTTAAAATTTAAAGACCTGGAAAATTACCAGTGGGATTTGGGATTTGAAGGAAACGCCGATCTAGAGAAAATAACTAAAGTAGTTCCGCTGGAAGGGATGACCCTAGCAGGTAAAATCAACGCTAAACTAAAAACCTCCGGTCAGATGGCTGATGTGGAAGCTGAGCAGTATGACAAACTACCAACCTCCGGAAGTCTAACCATCAACGACTTCCTTTTCAAAAGTGAGGACTTGCCTCAAGGCTTTAGCATCTCTAGAGCTAATCTTTCTTTTGATCCTGCTGAAATCAACTTATCCGAATTTTCTGCAAGATCAGGCAACTCAGATTTTAGTCTAAAAGGAAAATTAAGCAACTACCTTGCTTTTGCCCTTTCAGAAAATGAGATGCTGACCGGACGGCTAGATTTTAACTCAACGCTCATCGACATCAATGAACTGATGCCGGAAAGCACAGAGGAAGAAGTTGAGGATACTACGGCAGTTGCATTAGAAGTCATTAAAATTCCTGAAAATATCGACTTCACGCTAGCTTCTTCGATTGGAGAGATCGCCTATTCTAATATGCCGATTACTAATTTCAAAGGTCAGGTTTTAATCAAGGATGGCGCCATCATTTTGAATGAAAACAGCTTCAACCTGCTGGATGGTACATTTGAGCTGACCGGCTCCTATGTCACTAAAAATCTCGAAACACCAAAGTACGATCTTGGTTTTAAGGTCAAAGATCTTTCGATTGCAAAAGCATTTACCACTTTCGAAACCATTAAAAATTATGTCCCAATAGCTGAACAGGTCACCGGAAAGTTTTCAACTGATTTTAATGTGAATGGACTTTTAGGTGAAGACATGATGCCAATAATGGATAAGGTGTATCTGAAAGGAATTGTAAACGTTGCTCAGGCAACATTAGAAAAAGGTCAGTTTATGCAAAAGCTGTCAACAGTTGCGTCGCTCAAAAAAGGAGATAATTCTGAGACCTCAAACAAAATAACCATCAAGGATGTGGATATTGTTACAGAAATAAAAGATGGTAGGCTTTTCGTAGAACCGTTTGAGTTGAATGTGAGTGGACAGCAAGCCGTAGTAGGAGGAAATAACGGTCTGGACGGTAGTCTTGATTATTCCATGCTGATGAAAAACGTGCCGACCGGCATTGTTGGAAACGCTCTCAACAGCGCACTTAGCTCAATTACAGGAGGTAAAAAATTGATTGCAGATAAAATCAACCTGAACATTGGAATTGGTGGAACCTACGATGATGTCTCAGTAAAACTTTTAGGAACCAGCAATGCGGATGGATCTGCAAGTGGTGCGAGTGACTTTAAGAAAGACCTCACAGCCAAGGTAGATGAACAAAAGCAAAAGGCTGAAGCCGAACTTGCCAAGAGAAAAGAAGAATTAGAAGCTAAGAAAGAAGAACAGCGGCAAAAAATTATTTCAGAAGCCCAAGCTCAGGCGGCAGAAATAAGAAAACAAGGAAAAGCGAGTGCCGAAAAAGTAAGAAAAGAAGGATATGCAGCAGCGGATAAATTAATTTCAGATGCCGGATCCAATCCAATAAAAAAGAAAGTCGCTGAAGAAGCTGCTAAGAAATTGCGATCAGAAGCAGATCAAAAAGCCAATCAAATTGAGGCTGAGGCCAACCAAAAGGCGGATAAATTAGTATCAGAGGCAAAAGAGAAAGCAGATAATTTATAAGCAGAATTGGGTGGGTATCTCACCACCGCTGCAACACCTGCATTCTGTGTGCGTCAAGCTTCAGAAAGCTGAAGAGCAAAATAGTAAATGCCCAGAGTGAAGAACCTCCATAGCTGAAAAATGGGAGGGGGATACCAATAACAGGAAATAACCCAATCGTCATGGCAATATTGACTGTGAAATGGAAAAATATAATTCCAACTGCACCATAGCCAAACACACGAGAAAAGGTCGATTTTTGTCTTTCTGCTAAGTATACCAGCCTCAATAAAAGAGTAGTAAACAATCCTAAAAGTACGATACTGCCAAGCCAGCCGTGCTCTTCACCTATCGTACAAAATATGAAATCAGTCGTCTGTTCAGGCACAAAATCAAACTTAGTTTGTGTTCCTTCCAGAAACCCCTTTCCGGCAAAACCTCCCGATCCAATTGCGATCTTAGATTGGGTAACATTCCATCCCGCCCCAAGCGGATCGATGTTGGGGTTGATCAGTGAAAGAACTCTTTTTTGCTGGTGCGGTTTGAGCACCTCCGTCAAAATAAAATCCACACTCCGAACAGCAAAAGTCACAACAATCGCTGAAACTACAATATAAACCAGTCGCTTTGGGTTTCTTGCATTGAGGCCAAGGGCCAGCAGCGTAACGATTGCAATACCCGCCAACAACACCGTTTGACTTACCAATAATGTGAGTATGAAAACTAAAAATATAGAAATACCTACAATCAAAAGCAGGGGTGGCATTCCTTCACGAAACATTGGCACAGCCAGGGCTGCAAATACCAGTGCCGTTCCGGTATCCCCCTGCAAAATAGTCATCGCCATAGGCAATAAGATAATGACAAACGAAACGCTCAAAGTATTTAAATCAGTCAGTTTTCGGGTGGAATGATTCAGGTATTTTGCAAGGGCGAAGGCAGTGGCAAACTTTGCGAATTCAGACGGCTGCAATCCAAACCCTCCAAGCCCTACCCATGATTTCGATCCGGCAACCTCTTTTCCGCCGATCAGAATAAATAGAAGCATGGCCATGAAAATTCCATAAATCACGTATGCGAAAGAATCGAAGAACTTATAGTCGAAGAAAAAAATGGTAAACGCAATAACCACCGAAGTGCCAATCCACACAAGCTGCTTCCCTGCACTGGTACTGATATCAAAAATGCTTTGGTTGATTTCAGGATCATACTCTGCTGCATAGATATTCAACCAGCCTGCGATAACAAGCGCCCCGAATACTAAGACTGAGATCCAGTCAATTTTCTGCGAGAGTGGGTCTTGGCGCATTTTTAGGTAAATATCTTTCTTCTAAAACATAATCTTCAAGCCAGGGTCTTGAGATGGTACCCAGTACATACTTTTCTGCCAATAAACTGGCCACAGAAACGGCAGCTCTTCCTCCCTGGCCGGCATTTTCAACATAAGCGGCAATAGAAATCTTCGGGTCATCCAGCGGAGCAAACCCCATAAATCCTGAGTGATCCTCACCATGAGGGTTTTGGACGGTGCTCGTCTTACCGGCTAATTTAAGTGCTTCCAAATAACCTCTTATCCCTGAGCCAGCTCTTACCACTTGCTCCATACCTGCAATTATTGGTTCAAAATGCATCGGATCATACGGAAGGATTTCTTTCTTGATATTAGGATTAGGCCAACCTTCAATTTTATCCACGACATGCGGGGTTATAAAATAACCTCGGTTTGCCAGTATTGCTCCCAGGTTGGCCATTTGCAGCGGTGTAACCAATAACTCACCCTGGCCAATACTCAGCGAAGCGATGTTCGAATACTTCCATCGTTTTGAACCGTACACCCGATCATAGTATTCCAGACTAGGTACATTTCCTGAAATTTCATTTGGAAGGTCTACTCCCAGCTTTCTTCCCAAACCAAACTCCTTCACGTATTCCCTCCATTTTTCAAGACCTATCCTTGCATCTATAAACTGGCTCTCTTCTGCACCTTGCTCCACCATTCTTCTCATGATCAGATAGAAGTAATTGTTGGAGGATTTGGTGATCGCTTTTACCATATCATAGGGTCCCGGTGGTGCCAAATCACCAATGTTGCTATGGTCTACTCTTATTATTTCCTTTGATTTGACTACTCCTTCGTGCATTGCGATCACACCCTGAATGGTCTTAAACATAGACCCGGGTGGATACCGGGCCTGAAGCGGTCGGTTGAAAAGTGGTTTATCCTCATTGCTGTTCAGCTCGGGGAAGTTTTTGCTTAAGTTTTTTCCACTCAATAAATGTGGATCGTATGATGGGGCAGAAACCAGGGCCAGTATGCGACCAGTCTTTGGTTCTATAGCAACAACACTTCCTACCTTACCTTCCATGAGTTTTTCAGCGTATTGCTGCAATTCAAGGTCGATGGTCAGGTGAATATTCTCGCCCGGCCTGGGCAAAGTGTCATACTCACCATCCTGATAGTCATCTTTTACTATCCCCTGAACGTTCACCACTTTAAAGGTGACACCACGCATTCCCCGGAGGTATGTTTCGTAGGATTTTTCAATACCACCTATGCCGATATAATCACCCGATTTATAGTAGTCTGTCGTGTCCCTGTTTAGAAAGTTACTGCTTACTTCCCCCACATAGCCAACCACATTTGCAAGTGATTGGGTGTTGTAGGAACGGATAGTTCTGGGAAGCACATAAAAGCCCGGGTAGTTTATGAGCTGATCTTGTAGCTTCGCAAAAAGTTCATCTGAAATCTGTTCGATGAGTTTCGAAGCGAGTATGGAAGAGAATTTTTTTGCTTTGTATAGCTTTTCTTCCAATTCCTCTCTTTCAATCTCCAAAAGCTCACAAAAAGCTGTGGTGTCAGCAATTTCAGCTTCTTTAGGTACAATCATCAGATCATAGACAGGAGAATTATAAATGACCAGGCTGTCATTGCTGTCATATACCAATCCGCGAAAAGGATACTGAATGATCTTTTGTACTACATTATTTTCTGCAGCTACCTTATAGTCTTCCTCTAAAATTTGTATATAAAAAAGCCTGACCGCAAAAATGATTGCAGTAAAAAGAACGAGTCCCCTAATGAGTAAACTCCTCTCTCTCATACTCTCCTCCTCGCAGGTGAAATAACAAAATTGATCACAAAGATGATTGTGCTACTAAAGATAGCACTGAAAAAAACTTTACTCAATACCATCCCAAACAAATGAAATCCTCCATTCTCAATTACAAAAATTAAAAAATGATGCACGAAGACTAATGGAAATACGAAATATATAAAACCTGTTTTTTTCAGCGTTCCAATATTTAGGTTGGTCAATTCCTGAGCATCGTCATTAACTATATTCAACCAAAAATTTCTGACGAATAGTGTGAATACTGCTGCGGATGCGTGAATCCCCGGCGTATCAGTAAATACATCAACCAGCAACCCTGCAAAAAAACCAATGACCATTAAATAGGATCGGCTAAGTCCTCTGGGAAGCAAGAGCAAGAAGCCTATGTAAAAAAAACCGAATGCCTTATCAAACAGGGTTATGCGATGTAGCAAAGGCAATTGAACCAGCAGAAGCAGGATCAAATTAAGTACTTGTTCTTTTACACTAATTCTGGTCATTGTATTTCCAAAGAATCTTTTTCCTGTTTCAATAAATCCTTGATCACAAATACATGATACAAACTGGTAAAGTCGGTGGCCAATTTCAGCTTCGCCTCATAAAAGGTCATGTGCTCTTCCAGATGAAGCTCATCTACAATTCCTACTAAAATGTCTTCAGGAAATACAGAATTGTAACCCGAAGTAACAATGGAGTCACCTTCCTTGAGTTTGATGTGGCGTGGAATGTATTTTAAGCTAGCCCGGTCATAAATTTCCTGATCCCACTGAACAGTACATTTCGTTTCGGTGCGTTTCACCTTAGAGGAAACCAACAGTTTAGGGTGGAGCAATGAATAGATTGTGGCAAAATTGTTCGTTACAGATTTTACCTGGCCTACAACACCGAAGGAAGATATCACTCCCATCCCCACATCAACGCTATCCTTTCTTCCTGCCGAAATAGTAATGAAATTGGCACTTCTATCGAACGTGTTATTGACAACTTTGGCCCCTATAACCTGGTATTGATCTACTGTATCCAGAAAAGAAGCTTTCTCTGATCGGAGCATGCGCAACTCTTGCTGAAGCCGCTCATTTTCGCGCATTAGCTGTGTGTTTACCTCATCAAGGTAGAAATATTCGTTTATCTCATTGGAGGTTTGAGCGATTGAGGCTGCTGCCTCATTACTGGAGTTAAGAAAGGAAGCGTTGTATCTATTATTATAATTGATGAGAAGCCATGCACTCAGGATTTCCAGGCCAATAAAAACGGCTATCTCTCGCTGCTGATAAAGGAAATCTAAAAGCCTTTGCATCCACCATTAGGTCATTAATACTGCCTTATACTGATTGAGGTTTTTGAGCGCCGCTCCAGTCCCTCTCACAACTGCCCTCAATGGATCTTCAGCAATGTGAATAGGAAGCTTCGTTTTCATGGCAAGACGTTTGTCCAAACCTCGTAACATCGCTCCTCCTCCTGTTAAATAAATGCCATTGTCGTAAATATCGGCCGAAAGTTCTGGAGGGGAAATTTCCAGTGCCTTCAACACTGCCTCTTCAATTTTTGAAACGGACTTATCTATTGCAAACGCAATCTCTGAATATGAAATCTTGATCACTTTTGGAATGCCAGTCATCAAGTCCCTTCCTCTTATTTCGTAATCCTCCGGAGCATCATCATCCAGTTCAGTTAGAGCAGACCCCACTTCTATTTTTACTTTCTCAGCCGTACGCTCCCCAATCAGTAAATTGTGCTGTCGGCGCATATAATCTAAAATATCTTTATTGAAAGAGTCACCAGCTACCCGAATGGACTGATCACATACGATCCCACTCAACGCAATAACTGCGATTTCAGTGGTACCTCCTCCGATATCTACAACCATACTACCAACCGGCTGATCAATGTCAATCCCAATTCCAATAGCTGCAGCAATTGGCTCATGTATCATATACACTTCTTTTGCCCCGGCATGTTCTGCCGAATCGCGTACCGCTCGTTTTTCTACTTCAGTGATTCCAGAAGGTATACAGATGATCATTCGATGTGATGCCGGCAAAAAGCTCTTCTTGCCTTTGTCCATCATTTTTATCATGCCCCGAATCATGTGCTCAGCCGCATGGAAGTCAGCAATCACACCATCTTTAAGCGGTCGAATAGTCTTGATATTCTCATGCGTTTTTTCATGCATCTGCATGGCAGCCCTGCCAATCGCCAACACCTTGTTTGTGTTTTTGTCAATTGCAATAATGGAAGGTTCATCTACAACCACTTTATCCTTACTGATAATCAGTGTGTTGGCTGTTCCTAAATCAATAGCTATGTCGCTCTGGAAAAAATCAAAAAGACCCATGAATGCTCACTCAGAATTTGAGCACGAATTTAGGTTCGATTTTGCATAAAAACTAAAGCATCACCAATTAGTGATAAAAGTTTCATTTTTAAGAAGTTGTGCTCGCTTTTTTTGCCTTGATTATTCGCATTTTCCCACGTAGCTCATTGATGGTTTCCTTGGATAGCTCCATATAAATCCGGAAACTGTCGTTGGCCACCAGCTTTTCCGCTATCAGCATTTCAAAGGCTTTATTCTGTGCCGCCTGTACCCGCTTCACATTTTTTATGGCTTCAGGAATTCCGCTTATTTTGGGAATCGTGTTTTTAATGTTCATCAAGTCTTCATAAAACTCATCGATCTTATCCTTTTTCTTCTGCGCTTGCCATTTTGTTAACGATACAATACCACTGAAGATAGCAATCACAATGGACAGGGCCACACCGCCCAATTCGGCATACCTCTCAAGGAAGCTTGGCTCATCACGATCCAGGAATGTCCTGGCCCCCTCATGAAGTGGGATATTTAGAATACCCTGATTAAAATCTTCTCTTAAACCATTAAAAAGTAAAGGATCAATGGAGGTAAATACCTGCCTGTTCCTAAGCATGGTTTTCGTAAAATCATTTACAGAAACTTCCAACATTTCAGCTCTAACGATCATGATTAAGTCAACTGATAGTGTCACAATAGGGGTTTTGGTAAACGACCAATACGCTTTTTCAGGAATTACAAAAGGAGACAGTCGTGGATTTTTCAGTGAAATACCCTCCACAGAAGAGGCATTTCCAAGATTATCAACATCATCAAAAGAGAACAAATTGAACCCCTGGAATTCTTGCAGCTTCTCCTTTGTAAAAAGATTAGTGAGTACTGATATAGTGCCCGCTTCAGCCATATTAAACGTTACATCGATTTTGGAAAGATCGA
Source organism: Ekhidna sp. (assembly GCF_040220215.1). Classification (GTDB taxonomy): domain Bacteria; phylum Bacteroidota; class Bacteroidia; order Cytophagales; family Cyclobacteriaceae; genus Ekhidna. The sequence goes on along the minus strand of NZ_JAVJTR010000025.1, from coordinate 323,852 downwards.
GTCCGTAAAAATCAAACAGGTCCATCATCATGTTATAGGTAGGAGATTCTTCACGACCTATGTAAACAGGTGCCGAATAAGCCAGTGTTTCGAATGAACTCCCATCAACTCCTTCCTGATAAAAAATATGTAGGACCTCTGAATAAACTGAAAAAGCAGAATTGATTCCAGGTTTATAGTTGACATAGTTTTCAACTAGGCCAATATCCACATTTCCTGAGCTGATGCTGTCAAGTATTGCATTGGTGCTGGCTCCCTTTATTAATTGAATGTCTACATTGTAAAACTCCCTTTCCAGGAGTTCCTCCATTTTCCTAGCAATTTCTTCGTTTGGTCCCTCATCATTGTATATGAAAGTAAAAGGAGTCAGCGTCGGATTACATGCAGACATAATGATGGCGGTGACAGCAATTAGTATCTTCTTCATGAAAGCATTTTACGATGTTTTTAAAGTTACTACCAAATAATTTGTGTCATCCTTTTGACACTTGGTGCCAGACCTAAAAGCTAAGCAGTCATAAATTTGCATTATTTTAGGAGTAGTTTTGCTGCCTGTAGCGATTGGTGATTCTTTTTTGAATGAAAAGAAGTCACTTATTATTCCGTTTTGAATCTACAAAATAGAGATTTGCAAGAAGGCTGCAGAAAATAGAAAGACACATGAAAAACATTTCCTTTTCGGATAGGATTAAATATCGTTTCGACAGTTTTGTTTCTCAGGGAACAATCTCCATGATCAAAGGTCTTGGAATAATCACTGTTGTGATCATTGTTTTGTTTGGCACCTTTTTGTTAGCGCTGGGTCTTCACCCAGACCATGACAATGACTTCACCCTTTATGAATCTTTCTGGGTAAACCTTACCCACGCGTTGGATCCCGGTGTACTTGGTAATCATGATGAAAACTGGCCTTTCCGTCTATTTATGATGCTTACCACCATCATAGGTCTGGTTATTATTTCCACACTGATTGGTTTGGTATCCAATGGTATCCTTACAAAACTGGAGGCTTTAAGAAAGGGTCGTTCTTTTGTGATAGAAAGTGACCATGTGCTCATACTTGGCTGGTCATCCAAAATCTTTACCATCATTCCGGAGATTGTAGAGGCCAATGAAAATCAAAAAAGGGGCGTAATTGTCATCCTTGCCGATATGGACAAAGTGTTGATGGAGGATGAAATTAAAGACAAAGTAGGGAACACAGGAAATACCCATGTAATCTGTAGAACCGGTAATCCAATTGATGTCCATGATTTAAAAATTGCTAATCCTTTTGAAACCAAGTCCATTATTATTTTGGACAAGGAAAATGAAAACTCCGATAGCCAGATTATCAAAACCATCGTTGCGATAGTAACTGATCCCAAAAGAGACAAGCTTAGAGGGTTGGCAGAGAAGCGTCCATATCATATTACTGCAGAGATGGAGGATAAACGAAACTTCGATGTAGCTAAAATGGTGGGCAAAGATGAAGTGGAGCTTATTCTATCCGATGAGATTATATCCAAGATCATGGTACAAACCAGCAGGCAGTCCGGATTGAGTGTTGTTTACCAGGATTTAATGGACTTTGATGGAGATGAAATTTATTTTGAAAGTGCCCCCTCTCTTGTGGGCAAAACTTTCAGGGACATATTGTTCGCTTATGAAGATTCCGCGATCATGGGAATTCAGTTTGCCGATGGACATGTGGATATCAATCCGCCGATGGATACGATATTTAATAAGGGAGACAAAGTGATTGGGATCACTGAAGATGATGATACGCTGGTTCCAAATGCCTCTCCTGTAGATCCGCATGAAAGTAAGATTGTATATACTGAACCAGAACCTCAGGACGAAGAGAAATTACTAATTGTCGGGTGGAATAATCGGGCTAGATATATCATTAGAGAATTAGATAATTACGTTCCAAAGGGGTCTGAAGTTCGAATTGTTTCTAAATTCCCTGATGCAGAAAAAACGATAAATAAGCTTAAGAATTCCGTTCAAAATATTACCATTGACTTTGAAGTTTTGGACACCACAGGTAGAGAGACGCTTGAGTCTATGAACCTTGAGAATTATGATTATATCATATTGCTCTGTTACCAAAATTACTTCCCAATTCAGGAGGCGGATGCCCAAACGCTTATCACTCTACTTCACCTCAGGAATTTCACGGAAATCAAAGGAAGCAAGTATAAGATTGTGAGTGAGATGCTGGACATTCGAAACAGGCAATTGGCCGATATTACCAGTGCCGACGACTTCATTGTAAGTGACAAACTGATCAGTTTATTGATGAGCCAGGTGTCTGAGAACAAAGATTTGATGCGAGTATTTGAAGATTTATTTGATGCAGATGGATCGGAAATCTATATCAAGCCTGCCAGGGAATATGTTCAAACGGGTATCTCTATGAACTTCTATACGGTATTGGAATCTGCGGCTAGAAAGAATGAAGTGGCTATCGGCTACCGAAATATTTCGAAAGCAAGGCTGGCGGATGAGCAATATGGTGTTGTGCTCAATCCTAAAAAGTCAGAAGAATTCGTCCTTGAAGAAAACGATATGGTAATCGTTTTATCTGAAGACTAAGAGTTCTTTAGAGCTTCCCTGATCTCATTCATAGCCCTTCTTCTGTATAACCGGGTATTGTGCTTTGTTGGCTCAATGTTTCGAATGTAATGTAGAACGTCACTTTTTTGATGTCCATTTAAGTCCTGTACAGAAGAAATGATTTCGCTTTCCAGCTTTAAATAATTCATAGTACATGTGGTTTATATCTAAACTAATTTACGATTCTTATGTTAGTCAGGTTTTAGGCTAATATTGTATTTCGATTAAATGCACTTAACTAAATATTAAACATTCGTAATATTCCGTGTTTTTACGGAATAGGAATAGATAAAAAACACCTAAATTCAATTCATTAAAACAACTAACCAATGTCTGATCACTCTAAAGAAATCTCGCAGTTCGTAGATAAGATTGCGAAAAAGAATCCAAATGAACCTGAATTTTTACAAGCAGTTCATGAGGTTGCTGAAACCATTATCCCATTCATAGCTGACAAACCGAAATACAAGGATTCCAATATCCTCGAAACTATTTGTGAGCCTGAAAGGGTTTTCATGTTCAGGGTTCCCTGGTTGGATGATAAAGGCAATGTTCAGGTGAATCGCGGCTATCGTATTCAAATGAATTCTGCCATAGGACCATATAAAGGGGGGTTAAGATTTCACCCTTCCGTGAATTTAAGTATTCTTAAGTTTTTAGCCTTCGAGCAAACTTTCAAAAACAGCTTAACAACCCTGCCAATGGGTGGTGGAAAAGGAGGATCAGACTTTGATCCAAAAGGAAAGAGTGACAATGAGGTGATGAAGTTTTGTCAAAGCTTTATGACTGAACTCAGCAAATATATTGGTCAATTTACTGATGTTCCGGCAGGTGACATAGGTGTTGGCGGAAGAGAGATAGGATACCTGTTTGGACAATACAAAAGAGTTCAGGGTGAATTTACAGGTGTCCTTACAGGAAAAGGCCTACAATATGGGGGATCGCTTATTCGTCCGGAAGCTACCGGATACGGATGCGTATATTTCTCAAAAGAAATATTGCACCATAAAGGAGATGGGCTTGATGGTAAAACCGCGATCGTTTCCGGATCAGGAAATGTGGCTCAGTTCACAGTAGAAAAGCTACTTCAAAACGGAGTTAAAGTGCTGTCAATGTCCGATTCAGGAGGAACGATCTATGACAAGGAGGGGATCACTCAAGAAAAGCTCGAGTTTATCAAAGAACTCAAAAATGTGAAGCGTGGTAGAATCAAGGAATACGCAGATAAATACAAAACTGAATTCCTGGAAGATAAAACTCCTTGGAGTATCAAATGTGATATTGCCTATCCGTGTGCTACACAAAACGAGTTGTTGATAGATGATGCGAAAACGCTTCAGAAAAATGGTTGTATTGGAGTATTTGAGGGGGCAAACATGCCATGTACTGCTGAGGCTGTTGAGATGTTTAAAGAACACCAGATGATGTTTAGCCCTGGCAAAGCATCCAATGCCGGTGGAGTAGCAACATCAGGGCTGGAGATGTCTCAAAACTCACTTAGACTCTCATGGTCAAGAGATGAGGTAGACGAAAAACTCCAAGGTATTATGAAGGAAATACACCGAAACTGTGTGCAGCATGGAAAAGTATCCAAAGACTATGTGGATTATGTGAAGGGTGCCAACATTGCCGGATTTGTGAAAGTAGCTGACGCTATGCTTGCACAGGGTGCAGTTTAACACCGCTGCAGTCCTCCTCAAGGGGACATTTTCTTAAATATAAAAAAACTTTGTGCACGCTCATTATGATGCACTACTGTTCTAAGGGGTTCAATTTCATCGAACCCTTTTTTTATTTCTTTATAAATCTCTCTGGTTAAGGCAAATCGAACTTTGGTATCCGGAAATTCATATTGCCCGTTTTCTAAATGGCTTGCAATGTTATTATCAATGACAGAATCCATGCTTGCATAAAGCATTCCGCCTGGTAGTAATAAACTTTTCACCTTACCCCACATTTCGAAAAAATGCTGTTCTGATTTGGCTAAATGCAATACCCTGCTGCAAATGATGAAATCAAATTGCTTTGATGAGTCTGCATCTATAATGTCTATCTCTTTAAAGTGAGCTTTTACTTCTGAGAGTGAATCGGATAAATAAGCAATCAAATTCAGTTTGGAAGCATCCATATCCCACCCATGGTATTCATATCCATTTTGGATAAAGTATATACCGTTTCTTCCTTCTCCACACCCAATATCAAGCACACTTGAATTCTCCGGAACCTTCCCTTTCAGGATTAGGTCCATAAGGAACAGGTCCATGTCGCCGAAGTGATTGTTGAAATCCTGTGTATTCACAAAAGCAATTTAATGCCTGTAAATATCTATTTCCTTTTGAAACCCTCCAGACATCTCGCTGAATGGAAGAATAACTACCAGTAGCTCATCTTCAAACTCCGCATAAATGTTCTCTAGCTCCACATCAGCAGAGATTTTGATGTCCCCCAAAATATTGGGGAGGGAATAGCCATTAACATGGATTTGTTGATATACCATTAGATCACTTCCATTCACTTCAACCTTCAAATCTTCGGGTTCCACAGAAGGTACGCTCACCTCTAACCGATAGTGATCTTTTTCTGTAGTCGTTTTAAATGTAGGGAATACTGCACCCCCATTTATTGAGTTTACAATGTTTGCCGTTTCCGCCAGCCTTTTTATTGCTTCTCTGTCTACTCTCATATCATCTCCATTCAATTCTTCCTCTGTAATCAAATTCTGTTCCAAAGGGCGATTAACATTTAAACGTGCCACTGTGGCCGATTCTTTTATGACCATCAGCCATTTTGGCTTATTTACTTAATGCTACAATTCATCCGTCAAAAGAAACATTCTGTCATTTAATCTGTCATTGAGATAATCTGAACATATAATTTCAAACTCATAAAGCAAAAACTCATGGAATGAGACCCGAATATTCAGGACGAATTCCATGTGGCAAACTAAAAACAACTATTCACATGAAAAGGACATTATTCATTTTACTAATTGCCGGCTCATTCATTGTGCAAGCTCAGGATAGCAAGCCAAAAACACTCATCGGAAATGATCCGGAGGATATCTCCGGATTTGGAGCCGTACTTTTTTCATTCATGCCAATAGATGGCAGCCTTTCAACACTTACAGGAGGAGGAGGTGCCGTACTCTTTGACAACACTTTCTTCATTGGAGGTTATGGTCTTGGCCTTACCGGAAATCATGAATTTGATCAGGATGGAGAAGACTATACTACCAGTTTTGGGCATGGAGGGTTTTGGTTGGGCTACAACATTAAGCCGGACAACCTATTGCACATGGGAGTAGAAACAAAACTTGGATGGGGAAGCATAACGACCAAATCTTTATCAACGAATGAGCAAGTCGATTCCGATGAAGTATTTGTTTTTAACCCTGAGGTTTTCGGAGAAGCGAATATTGCCTACTGGTTTAAAGTAAATGCTTCGATCGGGTATCAAAAAACAATTGGCGTAGACAATACTTTCTTTGATTCAACAGACTTTGATGGACCAACTTTTGGGATTTCGTTGCTTTTCGGGTGGTTTAATTAACCTAAAAATGGGCTAAATTTCCTTTTGAAATGATTCATCTACTTCTTGAAATGATTTTTCGTTTTTAACAACCTAAACTAAATAACACCATGGCAGCACCTAATCGTAAACGAGTCATAATTGGACTCATCCTGGTTATACTAGGATCACTTTTTTTGTTAGATAATCTCGGATTTGATATCGATATACCCTATTACCTGTTTTCCTGGCCGGCAGTGTTTGTAGTACTCGGTGTTATCAATCTTCTTTCCGGAAACCGACGTTCTTCACTGATATTTTTCGGATTAGCGACTATATTTTACTTGCACTATTATGATGTCATCAATCTTAGGGACGTCTGGCCTGTAATCCTGATTATTATTGGTCTGTCATTTATTCTTCGTAAGAAATCAGCTCCAAGAAGTGTTTCCGAAAGCTCAGAAAACTACTTTGATGAAGTAGCCATATTTGGTGGAACTGAACGAAAGTTTGTTTCTGATAATCTCCAGGGAGGTAAAATTACCTGCATGTTTGGTGGATCAGAAATAGACCTCAGAGGATCAAAAGCTCAGGATGGGGCAGTGATTGAAATCTTCTGCATGTTTGGTGGCACAGAACTAATGGTCCCAGAAGACTGGAAAATCCACATGGATGCAACTGCTATTTTTGGTGGCTTTAGTGATGCCCGGAAAAATATCACTGAGAATCCAACAGCCACTGTTCATATCAAAGGTTTCACCATGTTTGGTGGAGGTGAAATAAAAAATTAACTATTAGAAGACCTGAGCAAAAAACTCAGGTCTTCCAGCATTCTCCCTAATCTTTGGTCTCAATCAACTCATACCCCTGCTTGATCCCAAGCTCAGTAGCCGGAACACCATCTCTCATCCATTTGGGCATTGGTTCTCCTTTCAAATAATAATCAAAAAACTGAGCGAGTCGAATATTGAAGTCAATTCGGTTCTGAACCTTCACGGGCCAATGAGGTTCGCCACGGTAGTTCAGTAACCAAGCTGGTTTACCCAGCCTCCTCAAAGCTCCAAAGTATTCGATTCCCTGATACCATGGCACTGCACCATCCTCGTCATTATGCATGATTAGAACCGGTGTTTGCACTTTGTCTACAAAGAAAATCGGAGAGTTTTCAATGTATCGAAGAGGGTATTCCCAAAGCGTTCCGCCAATTCTACTTTGTGTACGCTCATACTGAAACATCCGGCTCAGCCCTGACCCCCAGCGAATACCTCCATAGGCACTTATCATATTCACTACCGGAGCTCCGGACTCTGCGCATTTAAAAATGTTGGTTTCATTAATCAAATGAGCAATTTGATAACCTCCCCAGCTGTGTCCTTGCACACCAATGTTATTTTCGTCTACAAACCCTTGTTCTATCAATGACGTCACTCCAGGAATTACGCAGTTGTAAGCATCTTCTCCCGGATAACCAGTTTTGTAATTCACGTTTGGATTGAAAATTAAGTATCCTCTGGACGCATAGAAACTGTAAGTAATGGTAGATCTACCCGGGTATGGTTCTCTATGACGATTAAGTCCATCGGAACTTTTTTCATAGAAATTGACAATCATCGGGTATTTTTTAGCCGGATCAAAACCCGCAGGTTTCACCAACATTCCCTCCATTTTTTGCCCATCTAGTGAAGTCCAATACACCAGCTCAATGGTACCCCATTTGTAATCTTTTTGCTGTGGGTTGATGTCGCTGATTTTCTTAACTGATCCGAATGAAAAATCCGTTGCAAGAATATCAGGGAAAGTTTGAAAGTTTTCCTGTGTGAAAATCAGGTTTTTATTATCTCGTGCCTTGATAAAAGAAGTATACTGATAATCACCGGAGATAAGTTTTTCGGGCTTATTTTTTCCATAAGTGTATGAAAAAAGTGCCTCACTTTTGTCCGCTTCATAAAATCCGGAAAGCAAAAGCTTTTGATTCTTCTTGATGAAACGTTCCTCCTTATCTAGTTGAATATATCTATAGGTGAGCTGCTCTGCTCTTCCATTTGGGGTGATTCTTTTGGGTGTGTTGCTTCCGGAAGGGTCTACTTCCCAAATGTCATACCGATCGTAAATCAACACCCGCGCATCATTTTCAGTCCAGCTCATTACACCGTATGGCCATGGATCAGAAGGGGTATCGTGGATTTCACTATAGAATGGGACTTTGAGGTTATTGGTTATGCTGATAGTAACCTCTTCACTAAATGAATACGCAAACCAGGCCGAGTCGGTGTTGTTATACCAGTAGGCATATTTCCCGTTTGGCGAAAGAGAGACAAACCCTCGAACTCCATCGCCTATTTTCGTCTTGCTTCCCGTGCTGAGATCCACACGATACACGTCATTTAAGGTGTACCCTTCCCAGGTAATCAGTTTTCGATAATTGTAATCGCTCAAAGCAATAGCCGTCTGTCCATCTCCTTCATTACTTACCACTACTCTTGAATATTCCTCGCCACCCAATTGGACAAACGCATCCTTTTCAACATCATAATAGCTCAGATAGCCAAACTTCTGGTCATCTTTTAATTCATTCTCCTGATGCGTGAAAAGTCGTTGATCCTGATAGTTCCAAACCTCGACATTTACAATTTCTTCATCGAGCAACGATGTGTCCTGTAAAACAGGAAATTCCTTTACCTCAAAGAACAATCTTTTGCCCGACTCAGAGAAGTTGGGCTTATAATCATTGTTGACGATTAGGTTTTCTAAAGTTTCATTCTTGGCTATGGTCTTGCTGCTGTCCCAGTCTGTTTTATAATAATGGAGATGGTAATCTCTTTTTAATGCTTTAGTCGTATCCGTATCTGATATGAAAGAAAGTTGGTTTCCCATTTTATCCCAGGTGAGCTGACTGTATTCTCCTTTTAATCGGTAGATCGGTTTGAAGGTTTTATCGTCAAAATCGAATTGATAAACACCGGCTACAATCGTGCTGTCATTACCTGTAGTAGTTAATGCCAGTGCAGCACCTTCTTCTGCTATTTCAAAATCCAGGACATAAGAAAATGTGTAATCCGAATTATCATTTAGGTTCTTTACAACCAGGTCATAGCCATTCTTTTTGCTTCGCTTTTTCTCTTTCTTCTTCGTAGTGTCCGGCTCAGGTTCAAACAGGTACACCACATAATTATCCCATTCTTCAGGTACTTTGAATGACTTTAATCCACCAATTTTTTCAATACTTCCTGAGGCTATGTTATAAATCGCCAATGTATCTCCAGGCAGATCCTTTTCCTTTGTTTTCTTTCTCTTCAAGTCCCTCAGCTCATCAAAATCCGGAGAAACCTTGAAAATCAGAAACTGTGAGTTGTTAGTAAAAGATGGACTATAAGACCGGTCATGCTCGAGCACCAGCCCTCCATCAAATTGATGAAGCATTAGGGATTCATTACCATATCCATTGGGCTTAAGTGTGTAAGCGATATGAGACCCGTCATTGCTAACCAGCTGTTTTTCTACACTACGCCATTCATTGTAGGCACTGTGATCCAGTTCTTTTTTGGTTTGTGAAAATCCTAGAAATGGAAGAATGGTAAGGAGTAAAATAAGCTTTTTCATGTGTATATAAATTGATTTTTAGTGGTCACCACGGAATAACCGGGATCGAGCTTTCCTGTAGATTGAACGTGTTTTTCTAAATACTCATCCTTGGTTGTTGTACTCAGCTTAAGGTTATTTCATAGTATTAATCTCTTCATGGGGTTTAATACTAGTGAAAATGAATGATCAAGACCACAAGAATAGTTATGAGCGGTGGAATGATGATTTTACATCATCAACTTCAACAAAAAGTAAACTCCTAAGCCTAGAAGTAGAAACCCTGGTACTTTGTGAACCAGGAAAGGATTGTCGGCAATTTTAATAAATCGCTTCCCAGAGGCATTGACAGTAAGCAACAAACAAAATGTCCCTGTAGAAAGTCCCATCAAGTAAATCCAAAAACCATATTCGTCTACGTTGATCCAGTCGTCATTTTCCAAATAGGTCGTAATCGCTAACCAAAAGGGAATAGTCATCGGATTTAGTAGTCCTAAAATGATCCCACGTGCAAATCCATGTCTCCCGGTAAGTTTCGTATCTACTTTCACGGAAGATGAGGTGGAGGTAGAAAAGATGTTCCAAAGTCCAAGACCTATTAGAGCTACGGCCGTAATGATCTGGAAATAACTCGAAACCGTTTGATTGTTATTCAGAAAAATATGGAACTGGACCGTGATTCCTGCATACAGAAATTCGACTGCTGAGGCTGCTAAAGCAAAGAAAACTGCAGCTCTTCGTTTGTTGAGCATTGCCAGCTGCATCACAGAAACATTGATCGTTCCGGGAGGAATAGAACCTATATAACTAACTATGAAAGCAACTATGAGTGTTTGTAAAATCATGGATTCGCAAGCAGGCGATTGTATCTCTGATGAGCTTCCCATTTTTTGAAGCCCCGCTTAAAACTCCAGTAGGAATACCCTTTTTTTCGATTCTGTGCGCTAATATCCGACAAAACAGATAAATGCCAAAGGATGTCTTTGTAAGCTTTCCATAAAGGGTATCCCGGCTGATAAATATGTCCCGGCTCTGAGCCTGCTCCGTTCAACTCCAGTATTTTGAAATTTTTCAATTCCTTCAGATCATCATAAGATTTACACTTCAGATCGAATCTGCCAAAGTGTAAATCCGGAATCTGACCGGCTAGCTGATTAAACGCCTGATTCAGCTCAGTATTAATTTCATGATTGTCATTCAGGAATTTCGTTCCTCTACAATGATTTCCGATCGGTTCAATCAATACAGGCTCGCCCTTGCCCGGAATCTTAGATTCAATAGATTGCAGGTGTTCGCTTTCCAAATCAGCGGTCATAAGTGCTCGCGTACTTTTTTTCAGAAGTTCCCCCACAGTGCTCTGCCCATCTCCCTCTACCGATAAAAAGTCCTTTCGTACGATTGATGTAACACGCCCTTCTTTACCGGGATATTTGATAAAAAAAACTCCCAATTCTACAGGATAATCAACCACCTCCTGAAGCAGGAAATTGACAGGGCAACTAGCCACATATTTCTTAAGCTGCTGCTGATCTTCAAGCTTACTTACCCAAACCCCTCTTTCTCCAATATCAGGTTTGGCAATTAACGGAAACCCGATTTGCTCGGCTAAAAATGACGCCCTTTCTATATCTCCCTTTTCAACCAGACGTGTTTTAGGAAGGTATTCCTCTGGAATTAATTTGAAGATATCAGACTTCTTTTCCCCAAACATTCCGCCAAACTCAATGCTGGGATTTGAGGCAGTGAAAAAGAAAAAAGAGCGGTGCTTGAGCACCAGCCACCCGTAATAGAAAAAGACAGGAAAATACAAAAATGCAAAGGGCCAGTACTCCCAGTTCTTAATTCGGATTAGGAGCTTTTTCAAGAGGACTTAATTGGTTTTTGAACCCTCTCTATATCGAACAGTTGAGCTTGCGACACCAAAATTATCCGGCAATTGTATGTAAGTCAGCGATTGATTTACCGCCACTTTAAGTAGCGCCATGTGGTGGATGGCATGCTCAATATTGTATGCAAGCTCCCGATAAAAACTACTTTTCATCCGGCTATCTTTTCCCTCTTCTTCTGTGTAGTTGGCCTCAAAGGTCAACTCAAAATCATCATGGTTTTTATCCAAAAATTCGATGATCGAAGTAATGACACTTCGTGCCAACTTTTTATCTGTTTCTATGAGTGTATCATGATTACGCTGATCGTAGTTGATCACTCCTTCATTTCTTGCATCAAAAAGACAAATGAAAAACTCTAGCGTGTGACGAATGTGCTGACCAAAAGTCGCATGACTAAGCTCTTCCAATGGTCGGGCAAAATCGTCACTTTGACATGCGTCGACAATTTCATCCAGTTGTGAAAGTAGGTCCTTAGCTGATTTATGAATCATATTATGAATTTATCGAAAAATAAACTTACGGATTTTCAGTGGTTCTGATTTTATAATCACAGAAAAAGTAAGCTTACTGACCTTTGTTTTCCAATCGGTTGATGGCGCTCCAGATCAGATCCTGCTCAAATCCTTTGTTTGCCAGGTAGGATACTGCCTTTTGTTTTCTTTTTAAAGGATCCTCCTTTTCAAGCCTGTCCCACTTCACTTTGGCAAGCTCAAAAAGACGTTGCTCATACTTTTCGGAGTTGATGCGATCCAAAGCATTTTGCACTGCTTCGCTGGAAAGTTTGTGAACGTACACATGCGCTTTGATCTTCAGCTTGCCCCAGGAATTAAATTCAAATTTGTCATTGCAAAAGGCGTTGGCAAACCGCTGCTCATCTACAAACCCCTCCTTTGATAGTTCAGTAACTAATCTGGAAGCCTCCTCACCGGAGAGTCCCCAGTTTTGTAATTTTTCGAAAAGCTCGTTTGGCGATCGTTCACGAATGGCACAGAACCTTCCGGCTCGCTGCTTCGCTTCTTTGATGCCCAGGTTTCGAGCCATGGTTATTTTTCAGCGATGTAGCCTTTGCGTTTGAGTACCGTTTCGAGAAAACGAATCTCGTTATCGTTATTGAAAATTCGGAAAGGCAAGTGGATCAATTGCGCCTTGCTTGCAAAAAGTATAAATGCGTCTTTTCCCTTTTTAGCTCGCTTAATTTGATCCCACTTCATTGGCATGCCTTGCTTCGCATTCATCTTAATCAAAATCTGGTGCGAAGAAATTTCGTAAGACAGCTTTTGAAACATGAATTTGCCTTGCTCCAGTTGGGTGATGCCTGCAAACTGAATTAACCAAAAAAGCATATAGAGTGCTAATGCAATGGATGCACCTGTGATCCACCAGTGGCTGGGTGCCAGAAAATATCCCGAGCAAATAGCAGCAAAAATCAAAAACACCCACCATTGCTGTTTGAGTGCTGATTTAAAAGCAATTCCTATATATTTTTTAGTCGGTAGCTGATATTTTTTTGTTCGTACTATCATTTCTCAATCGCGCTTTTTCTTATTAACTGTGTAGATACAATATTTGAAACTCGATCCAAATGACACCTAACATTTCCTCTTAGGAGGAGCTGGAGGTGGGACTAAAATAAAGGTCATTTTGATCGATAAGGAAACAATTTCATCTACCCACCCCGATTCCTCCAAAGAGGGGATTTTAGGTGTTTTCCTTATGTTTTTAATTCGACTTTCAGTGTTTCATTAATAATTACACCGCGAATATAGAATTTAAATAGCTTTGAGACTCATATCCAGGCTCTTGTATGAATGTGTTAGAGCTCCTACTGAAATAAAATCCACCCCTGTTTCCGCGATTTCTGCAATCGTTTTTTCAGTAATACCACCGGAAGCCTCCGTTTCAAACCTTCCGCCAATCATCCTGATCGCCTGTTTGATATCAGATGGAAGCATGTTGTCAAGCATTACTCGGTGAACCCTTCCAACTTCAAGGACATCCTCCAGTTCCCTCAAACTTCTCACCTCAATTTCAATGTTGAGGTTCAGGTTGTTTTTTGCCAGGTATGCCACCGTTTGATTGATGGCATTTTTCACTCCTCCTGCAAAATCAATGTGATTATCTTTCAGCATAACCATATCGTAAAGGCCAAAACGGTGATTAACCCCTCCTCCGATTACTACTGCCCATTTTTCAGCCAGTCTAAAAAGTGGTGTTGTTTTCCTGGTATCTAAAAGTCTTGCTTTCGAACCTTTGATCAATTGGTTCATATGGAAGGTATATGTGGCAATAGCGCTCATTCGCTGAAGACAATTCAGAACCAGTCGTTCTGAGGACAGAATCGATCGTGAGCTGCCTTCTACAGAAAAAGCTATTTCACCATGCTCTATCGGGTCTCCATCCTTTTTATGAAAATCCAAAACAAGACTTTCATCCACGTAATGAAAGATCTTTTCAGCCAATTCCAATCCAGCGATGATTCCATCTCCTTTGAGGATCAGATGTGCTTTACTTTTCGCATCCTCCGGTATAGACCCAAGGGAAGAGTGATCTCCATCGCCGATATCTTCAGCAAAAGCTGCTTTGATAAAAGCATTGATATTTTTTGTCGTCAGATATGGTAGATTCATACTGTGGCGAATTTTAATTAGAACAGGCGAGAACGGCGAAATAAGCTACTCTTGACTGAAATTCAAAGTATCAATCAGGTATTTGTCGCCTATCTTCTTAATAAACATAACGACCCTGTATGCACCATCATTATGTGTATATCTTCCAATCGTGTATTTCAATCCTTCCGGAGAAGAGCCCTGGTGAATATACGTGAAGCTTTTAGGTGCGTTTTTCGAGAAAAAATCGCGAAGAATAACCTCAGCTTGTGTTTTGCTGTAATTGGAGCTTTCTCCGTTTATCTTGATTTCTATTGTTTGATTGCAAAATTTTATCAACTCCTTTGAACTACCGGCTTTCATGGCAGTGCCAATGTCCTTTACAGTCTCATCCTGAGCAGGGCTCAGCATCAGGGAGAATATCAAAATCAAAAACTTCATCTGGCTTTAATTCAAAATGTTTGTACACAATGTAGTAAAAACCATGCCCAATTTATTCATTCGATGAACGACATTCAAAAAATGACCCCTCTATATTTGCCGTATGAATAAGAAAGTCATTCTGCTAATCCTTGACGGCTGGGGCATTGCGAAAGATAAATCTGTCTCCGCAATTGATAAGGCAGATACCCCATTCATGGATCGCATGTTTAAAGAATATCCTCACAGCACGTTGGAAGCGTCGGGTCTTGCTGTTGGTCTGCCAGATGGGCAAATGGGTAACTCAGAAGTGGGTCATATGAATATAGGAGCCGGAAGAGTGGTTTACCAGGATTTGGTTAAAATCGGTAATGCAGTGAATGATGGGTCAATTGCACAAAATAAAACTTTAACGGAAGCAGTGACCTATGCAAAGGAAAATGATAAACCCATTCACCTTATAGGACTTGTCTCTGACGGAGGAGTGCATTCTCACATAGACCATCTGAAAGGATTGCTTAGCACATTTCATGAGCAGGATTTTGACAATGTTTTTGTTCATGCTTTTACGGATGGCCGAGATACTGACCCAAAGGGAGGAGTGGATTATCTCCGTCATCTGCAACGCCATATGGCCGGCACCACAGGAACCTTGGCAACTATAACAGGTAGATATTATGCTATGGACAGGGACAATAGATGGGAGCGGGTGAAGCTGGCGTACGATGCTTTGGTGAAGGGGGAAGGAAAGCGAGTACAAGATCCATTAAGAGCCGTTGAAGAATCGTATCTGGAGGGTGTGACTGATGAGTTTATTAAACCAATCATTTGTGCAGACTCCAAAGTTCAAGAGGGTGATGTGGTCCTTTGCTTTAATTTTCGAACCGATCGTGGAAGGCAAATCACACAAGCCCTTACTCAGCAGGATTTCCCTGAGTATGATATGCAGAAACTCAACCTCCACTATGTCACCATGACTAATTATGACGACTCTTTTGAGCGCGTTAATGTGATGTATGGAAAGGATAACCTGGAGATGACACTTGGCGAAGTACTTGAAAAAAAGCAAAAGAAGCAGATTCGAATTGCTGAAACGGAAAAGTACCCTCATGTTACGTTCTTTTTTTCCGGAGGTAGGGAAGATCCATTCAGAGGAGAGAAACGCATTCTTTGTCCTTCACCGCAAGTAGCTACCTATGACTTGCAACCGGAAATGAGTGCACACGATATACGGGACAAAATTATTCCTGAGCTAAAGGCAAAATCAGCCGATTTTGTGTGTTTAAATTTTGCGAATCCTGATATGGTCGGGCATACAGGTGTTTTTGAAGCAGCCGTTCAGGCCTGCGAAACGGTCGATAAATGTACTGAAGCAGTTGTAAAAACAGCTCTTGAGAACGACTACCTTTCGATCATTATCGCTGACCATGGCAATTCTGATATGATGCTGAATCCCGATGGAACTCCAAATACAGCGCACACTACGAACCTTGTACCCCTCATTGTGGTTGATAAAGACTTTAAAGGTGACCTACAGAGCGGAAAGCTGGGAGATTTAGCCCCAACCATTTTGAAGTTTATGGGACTAGATGCTCCTGAAGAAATGACCGGAGATATTTTGATTTGAAGATGAGGAAATTATTCAATTTGAAGAATGTCCCCTTGAGGCGGTTCGTCGTTACGGGACTACAGGGGTGTTTGTTGATACTCATTCTACTGGGATGTCAAAAACTGAAGCCTGAATCAGTATCAATTCCGGAGTATCCGGATTTTGAGGAGCTGATGACTCAGCAGGTGGAAATCCTGGGACAGACCAAAATTAAAAAAGTAGTGTGGCTTGAAGGACAGAGTGAAGTTCAGGAGATGACAATGGACTCTGCCAACTGGGCTAAAGAACTATCCTTTCTAAAAGAAATCAATCCAAATCAACCTGAGTATGTGGGTGCTTTTGAAAAGTCAACTGAAGATAATTATCAGATACTGACGCTAGGTCCTGATGAAAGGGGGGCTTTAAAACAGGTAAAGTACACCTATACTGAAGGAGAGTACCATTCTATTCTTGCCACATTTCACGAAGACAAAGATGTCTATGTCCATCATCGGGATATTGAAATGAATTTTGAAAAAGGAATACTCAACTCTTTAAGCATTGATGGCTATCAGAAAATGATGCTTAAGGATACGGTGAGGTTTGGGATAAATGTTAACGTCCAGTAACTTGATCCTCAAACAACTTCATTTAACAACTCTGCTTCTTCAGGTTCTTCTGGCTTTTGGTCAAAGTGAAAAAGGTTATCCAGATGTTCAAGAATACAATGCTAAAATTATTCTCGATCTTGTCAATCGTTCAATTGAAGGGAATGTCACAATTGATTTTAGAATATCCTCCGAAGAAACACAGGTCTATTTTGATTGTGGAAATCTTGAGGTTTCGAGTGTAAGAGGTGATCATGTTAAATCCTTTCGACAA
The DNA here is from genome assembly GCF_040220215.1 of Ekhidna sp. Classification (GTDB taxonomy): domain Bacteria; phylum Bacteroidota; class Bacteroidia; order Cytophagales; family Cyclobacteriaceae; genus Ekhidna. The sequence continues at coordinate 306,780 of NZ_JAVJTR010000025.1, read as the reverse complement.
GAAAACAGTCAATTGATCATTGAATTTTCTAACCAGTCAAGCGGTCGTTTACAGGTAAGTATCGAATATTCAGGTTCACCAAAAAGAGGCTTGATTTTTAAAGAAGACCTGGCCTATACTGTTTTCTCCACAGATCAATGGATGGTTTGCAATATGGATCCATCCGACAGGGCTCAGTTAACGCTGGAGATAGCAGCTGCTGACACATTGAATCTAATTACAAGTAATTCTTATGAAGCCCCTGCTTACACGTATGGATTTGCAGTAGGTTCATTCGATAAATTTTCGGAAGTATCTGATGGCACAACTTTGACATATTATTCAAATCAATACTCTGAAAAACAGCTTGCAAAAATATTCAGAGAAACGCCTCGCATTCTGGCATTTTTAGAGGAAAAGTCAGGTGTTCCTTATTATCAAGACAGCTATTCACAAATTCTTGCTGGCGATCATTATCAAGAAATGGCTGGTTTTGCGATGATAAAAAGCTCTTATGGAGATCACGTGCTCAGCGACTCTACCGAAACCAACCTTATAACTCATGAGCTAGCACATCAATGGTGGGGGAATCAGATTACTTGTCAAAACTGGAATCACTTTTGGTTAAATGAAGCGTTCGCCACATACCTCTCTGCCGCATATAATGAAGAACGATTTGGGAAAGAAAAATATAAATCAGACATTGATTCATATTTTCAGGTTTATAAAAAAGTAAAAGATAGAGGTGTTGATAAGCCGTTGGTTTTCGATGATTGGTCAAACCCAAGTCGAGATGATAGAAATATTGTCTATTTCAAGGGTGCATTTGTACTACATCTATTACGAGAAGAAATTGGTGATGAGGCCTTCTGGAAAGGCTTGAAACACTATTCTCAGGAAAACTTTGGAAAGTCTGTTACTACATCTGTTTTCCAAAAAGCGATGGAAAAAGCTTCAAGCAAAAGTTTGGATAGTTTTTTTATAAAGTGGGTCTATGGATCTACCGATCCGGATAAGTAGCAGGAGTCATTTCTTTAATAAATAAAACACCATCATAAACATTCGCCCAATCCCCTTTGAGCTCCAGATAGTGGCTTACACCTGACATTTTGAATGAGCTGAAATCTGTATAATTTGAAAAATCTACGAAGCATTTTTGGTGTTTTTGAGCCATGAAGTGCTCCAATGTTTTCCTAGACTTTTCCTTGATTGTTTGTATGTGCCATTCATAAGGAATACTGTATGACCCAGTATAGGAGATAGTTCCGACGGTATACATTTTTTTCCCGATCCTTTCGCTCAAATAATCGCCGGTAGTTTTTACTCCCTCATTTTGAAAATATTTATGTGGCTTCACTGATCCTTCCAGGTTTTTTGCCACATGAAAGTTTGCTGCCCATACGATGATTTTTTCATCAGAATACTTATCTTCTAGTAACCACAAAATATTTGATGCCATTGTACTGTCTCTGGGGTTCTGAATCCACCAGTTTTTGATATTATCGTCCGACCTATCCCACCAGGCTTGACTTTGAGTCAGCAACCCATCTAATATTCTAACCCAGAACCTACACCTGCAACCCTTACAATTAATGTTTACTCCATTTGACAGCTTGTTGATAAAATCATAGAAGCCCTTCCTCTTTCTCTTAGGGGGTATTTTTGATGCTCTGTTCTCCATGAGAAAATTAAAATCTTCTTCAAAGCCTTGGTATTTGATAACATTCAAATGCTTCGCCAGGGAGTCAACTTCTTTGAGAAATTCGTTGCGATAAAGAAAATTATCATAGCTATCAAAACCTGTGAAAACCAAATCAGGATTTACCTTCAAGTAGGCGAACAACTCTTTCATCTCTGCTGCACCGCTCCATTGATAAGGCATTGATTTAAAAATATCTTCAAATTCAGCTTGCCCGCTCTCCATTTTCTCCCTCCACTTAATAAAGGAATACATTCCATCTTCAAGAGCTATGACATTGAAACCTAATTCCTCATGGAGATATTTTACTATTTCGGTTTTTAATGCAAATGTGGCTCCATCTCCATGTGTCATCTCTCCGAGAAGGACAACCTTTTTATCCTCAAGAACTGGTTTTAAAAAAGAAAAATCGGTCTTATCGTCAATGGAGTGGACTGGAAGTTTTGAAAAGTCCTGTGATTGAATAAATAATGAGGAAAGTAAAAAGAACGAATAGATTAGGTATTTCATACCTATTATAACTTCACTCCCAACATCTTAATTGCGGTAGCAGCTGCTTCATCACCTTTATTGCCATGTTTGCCTCCGGCTCTATCTAGTGCTTGTTTCATCGTATCTGGAGTGAGAACCCCAAAAATCACCGGTTTATTGTATTTCAAAGAAACGTTCGTGATTCCATTAGCCACCGCATCGCAGATAAAATCGAAGTGACGAGTCTCTCCCTGAATCACACAACCCAGACAAATCACTGCGTCAATATCCTTGCGCTCTGCCATCCACTGACCTCCAAGGCTCAGTTCAAAAGTGCCGGGGACATTCATCCGCTCAATATTATCACGGTTTGCGCCTGCATTGGTTAGCGTCTGATAGGCTCCCGAGTAAAGTGATTCAGTCACTTGCTCATTCCACTCGGCTACTACAATTCCAAATTTGAACTTGCTGACGTCTATGGATGAACTGATTTTAACGTCGCTGAGGTTTTTATCTGCTGATGACATGGTGTAAAATTAAAAAAGGAAGTCATCCTGAGCATGTCGAAGGATAACTTCCTTTTGTGAAGATGCTGAAACAAGTTCAGCATGACTTAAATATTTTATTGAGCTAATGCTTCTAGCCTTGCCTTCTGCTTTTTTGCATCGTGAATTTGTTCAGAGTTTGGATAGTCAGAAACAATCACTCCGTACGTTCCTGCTGCTGCTGCTAGACTTCCATTTTGCTCCTGGGCAATCGCCAACTTTTTCAAATAAATCGGAGTGAATGATTTATTCTCCTTGTAACCAACGGCTTGCTTGTAATAAGAGATTGCATTTGAAAAATCATCCATTTCCATATATGCGTCACCAATCAATGAGTAAGCCCTTCCCTGCAACAAGTAATCATCACTGCTAAATTCTTCCAACTGGCGAACTGCTCCATCAAAATCTCCTTGCTTTAGGAATGAAGCTCCGGCATAGAACCTGGATAGATTTGCTGCTTTGGTTCCAGGGAACTCCTCAATGATTTCCAAGAACCCGTAACTGTTTCCATCTCCATTCAGCGCAAGCCCTAAGCTGTCAGCATCAAAATAGAATTGTGCCTGAAAAAGCTCTTCCTGTGCAGTTTGATTCTGATTTGTGATGTAGTAATTATATCCAGCAAAACCTACGACAAGTAGGGCGATGACCCCACCGATACCAAAGACCATTGCTTTGTTTCGTTTGCTGCTAAAAAATTCATTGGCTTTTTCAACGATTGCATTTGGATCTTCAAGGATCTCAATACCATCATCTTGCTTTTTTCCTTTTGCCATTTTATTCTAAAATCTTAATTTTTTCTGTCGCATTCCAACTCAAAATTGACATCAATTGTAATAGCCGATAAAAAATGCGGACGCAAAGATATATTTTTTGTTCAGATGTATAAGGCTCTCAGTCAATTATGTGTTTACAAATGGGTAGTCATTCTCCACATAATTGTCTGTATACGCTTCAGAGGCTTCCGGCCATGGTGATTCTTCTGCAAAATCAACTGCTTTCTGAACCTGTTCCTTAATTTCTTTGTCGATTTCCTTCAACTCATCTTCAGTGGCCCATTTGTTCTTGATGATTGTTTGCTTCACCTGCTCAATCGGATCCTGATTTTTGTATTCCTCCAACTCTTCTTTGGTTCTGTATTTTGCCGGATCGGACATGGAGTGACCCTTAAATCTGTAGGTTCGGAATTCCAGGAAAGTAGGACCATCACCTTTTCGTGCTCGTGCTGCGGCTTTAGCCACCGAGTTATGAACGTCCTCTACCTTCATCGCATCAACCGGCTCAGATGGCATATCATATGCTTCAGCCAATGTATAAAGCTCTGTAACATTGGAAGTTCTTTTCACAGAAGTTCCCATCGCATAGCCATTGTTTTCCACAACGAAAATGACAGGCATTTTCATGGTCATAGCCATGTTGAAAGCCTCATGCAAAGCTCCCTGACGAACAGCGCCATCTCCCATGTAGCAAATGCATAAGCTTTTTGTCCCTTTATATTGCTCCGCAAATCCAATTCCTGCTCCTAAAGGAATCTGAGCCCCCACAATTCCATGACCTCCCATGAAATTCACTTCTTTATCAAACATGTGCATAGATCCGCCCTTGCCCTTGGAAACACCAGTAGACTTACCGTAAAGTTCAGCCATCACTCTTCCGGGATCAGTTCCCAATGCCAGCGGATGACCGTGATCTCTATATGCTGTGATCCACTTGTCATCTTTTTCCAAGGCTGACACAGCACCGGAAGCACACGCCTCCTGCCCGATATAAAGGTGACAAAATCCGCGAATTTTCTGCTGACCATAGAGCTGACCGGCTTTCTCCTCAAACCTCCTCATTAGCTGCATTGAGCGAAACCACTCCATATACTGCTCCTTAGAAAACTCACCTGATTTTTTTGTTGTCTTTTTAGCCGCCATAGGACCCAATTGTTTGTTTTACTTTGCTAAACGGATAGCGAAATTAGCGTAAAACAGGGTGAGTTGAAAAGAATTGCCTGTAGATGCTCAAGATATCCCTGTAATCAAAAATGACTCGTTTAGTCTCCTCCCTGGAGGAGAAAGAGGTGGGTTAATCTTAAAACAGTCATTTTTGAATACTTTGTGTTCACGAGCAACCCACCCCAACCCCTCCCAGGAGGGGAGTTTGATTTGATAAATGATCCTTAAGAATTTAAAACTTACAACTTTCAAAAACCACCCCGAATCTTCGTTTGAGTTTGGGGAAAGGATCAATTGTGTCCTTGGAAAAAATGGAGTTGGCAAAACCAATTTGCTAGACGCCATTTACTATTTATCATTTACAAAGAGTGCTGTTGGGTCTCAGGACCGACTCGCCATCACCCATGATGAACGAGCATTTACACTTTTTGGCACTTATGAAGAATTGACAATAGCTATTCAGTTTGAAAAAGGGAAAGTGAAAACGCTTAAAATAGATGGCCAAGAACCAGAGCGGCTAAGTGATGTAATAGGAAAAGTACCACTTGTTATTGTGCTTCCTGATGACACTTCCATGATCAAGGAAGGGAGTGAGGAAAGGCGAAAGTTTTTTGATGGTGCACTTTCTCAATTTGACGGAGAATACCTCAAATCACTTCTCAAGTACAACAAAGTACTGAAACAACGAAACAGTCTGCTTAAAATCGAGGACGGAAGAAGTCTCAATAAAAAGCTGCTTGAAACCTACGATGACCAGCTGATTCCACTGGCAATTGACATCTCCAATAAGCGACAGGAAATGAAAGAGGTATTTCTCCCATTCCTACAAAAAAACTATTCCGAGCTACATGAAGGAGGGGAAGTTCCGGGATTGAATTTCAAAACACATGTCATAGAAGGTTTTGGGGATCGATTCAAGGCTAATTCCCAAAAGGATCAAATCATGCAGCGTACCCTGATGGGTAGCCATAAAGATGACTTTGAGTTTTTACTGGATGGAGAATTGATCAAAAAGTTTGGCTCTCAGGGCCAACAAAAGACGTTCATCATTGCACTGAAACTAGCTCTTTATGATTTCTTGAAAGAAAAAACAGCTAAAAAGCCACTCCTCCTCCTCGATGATATTTTTGACAAACTGGATGACTCCAGAATCGAGCTACTGGTTTCTCTCTTGCTTGATCACGATCGGTTTCAACAGATCTTTATTACGGATGCGAGGAAAGATCGAAGCAAGGAATTATTCAGGAAGGAGAAAGAGGTGAATTTTATTGAACTACCCAATAGGGGTAGGACGAGTTAAATAATTAATTCCTAAGGACTTATTTTCATGCTACCTTCGAACCCAAGACACTCGTCCTACCACTGATTCCATGAAAGAAGACCCAATCAAAAGTTTCCGTAATGCCTTTCAGGGATTTCTTAAAGAGGAAAACCTGGAGCATACTTACAAGCAAAAGCAAGTCATTACGGACTGGGAACGGATAATGGGCAAGACCATCGCCTCCCGAACCACCAAAATGTTCTTCAATCAAAAAACGCTCTTTGTGAAGCTCTCTTCCGCTCCACTCAAAAGCGAAATGCAAAATTCCAAAACTCAGATCATTGAGTTAATTGAAAAGGAAATCGGAAAAGGTGAGGTGGAGGATGTTAGGTTTCTTTAATCCTTAAACGGCACCCTCCACATTAAATAATAATCAAAGGCCGTTGAGTTTTGTCTGCGGGTTTTTCCAAAGCCGGGGATGTCATAGGTCTTCAGTTCGCCTTCTCCATCGATCTTTCTGGAAAACTGCCACCGCATAGTGAACCCCATGTAGAGATTGGAAACAACCTTGCCTCTTAAGCCAAAAGCAACCTCCAGCCACCTGGCAGATAGATTCTCATTTTCAAAAAAATAGGTCTGCTCACCGAAACCCTGATCAGCTATGTAGGTTATTTGATCTTCGAAATTAGCTCTTGCATACCTCAGACCTAGAGATAGCACATTGCCACTTTCTTTTTCCTTAGAGAAATTTCTGTCGAAACCTACCCGGTAGTAGCTCCCTTTGTTTTGATAATCAAAGGTCTCTCCTCGCTGATGCTCCTCAACCCCATAATCAAGCACTAGATTGTAGCGATGAAAAGCAACAGCTGCTTCTACTTCATGGGAGGTGAGATCCGAACCGAAAAAGGTTCGTCCACTGCGTATTGAGTTCACTCCCATTTTCAGCTCATATGGCCTAAAATCCACAGGTTCCTTCTTCTTTTGAGGAGCTGTTTCCTGACCAAAAGCAATTAGGCTAAAAACCAATGCTGACAGACTAAAAATAGATTTTAACATTGGTGTCTAGTTGTATGTTCGTAACTGTCCCTGGAATGGATAGTGAATCAAAGGTGTATCGAATTGTATCCAGATTAATAAATGTAATGGAAGGGTCACACTTGGGATCGAAAATCGAAAACTCTACCTCGTGACTCATCTCCAGTTCATGACTTGAGGTATCTGTGAGAAAAAAGAATGACGTTGCGTCATCCGAGGGACTAAGAGGAAGTGCCACTGCTGTAGAGTCTTCGGAGAAGAATCCCTCTCCATAAATATAATTACCTGAGCCTATCGTAAATCCCACTTTTTTAGATTGCTTCGTTTCTATATCATAAAAGCGAACAATCATCACATCCAGATTATCATCGGTACGGCAATCTTCAATGTCCTGACATGAGAGGACTACAAGAGCAAAAAGTATGATTCCAAGTTTTTTCACAGGCTGGCAAAATTAAACGTTAAAGGTTTCTAACAGAACGTAACCCTCAGATTTCCATTAGCTTTGCACATGCCAAGCTAAATTGAACTAAAAAAAGATCGTAGAGCTTTATTAATGTCATGAAAACGAAGGGGTTAAAGAAAACAAAAGTCAACATCGTCACACTCGGGTGCTCCAAAAACCTGGTGGATTCTGAAGTGATGTTGACACAGCTGAGGGGAAACAACATTGATGCCACACATGAGTCAACCAAAGATGATGCGAATGTGGTGGTGGTAAACACATGCGGTTTCATTGACAATGCCAAACAGGAATCCATTGATACAATTCTGAGATATGTAGATGCGAAACAGGAGGGGCTGGTTGAGAAAGTGTACGTTTCCGGCTGTCTATCCCAGCGCTACAAAGACGAACTCAAAGAAGAAATACCGGATGTAGATGCCTGGTTTGGGACAGGAGACCTTCCTGCGCTTCTGAAAAAATTCAAGGCAGACTATAAAAAGGAATTGCTTGGTGAGCGAATCCTGACTACCAGCAACCATTACGCATATTTAAAAATTGCAGAAGGATGTGACCGCCCCTGTAGTTTTTGTGCGATTCCGTTGATGCGTGGCAAGCATGTTTCCAAACCAATGGAACAAGTAGTAGCAGAAGCAGAATCATTGGTAAGACAGGGAACCAAAGAAATTTTACTCATAGCACAAGACTCTACTTATTACGGGTTAGATCTATACAAAAAGAGAAACTTAGCTGAGCTAATGGATCGATTAGCTGATGTGGAAGGGCTAGATTGGATCCGTCTTCACTATGCATTCCCAACAGGTTTCCCTGAAGATGTGTTGGATGTAATGGCCAAGCGATCAAATATCTGCAACTACCTGGATATTCCTTTACAGCATGCATCCACCAACATGCTAAAAATGATGCGTAGAGGAACGACCAGAGAAAAGACCGAAGCTTTGTTGGATAAGATGAGAAGCAAGGTTCCGGATATTGCAATTCGTACAACTTTGATTGCTGGTCATCCGGGGGAAACGCAGCAGGATTTTGAAGAGATGTTGGACTTTGTGGAGAAAAATCGTTTCGAAAGACTGGGGATATTCACCTACTCACATGAGGAAAACACCCATTCATACAATTTTGAAGATGATGTGCCGGATGAAACCAAACAAGCGCGCGCAAATGCCGTAATGGATTTGCAGGAAGAAATTTCCACGAGCATCAATGAGGGAAAAATCGGGAAAGAATATAAAGTTCTGATCGACCGGATGGAGAGCGGGACATTCATCGGACGAACCGAGTATGATTCCCCTGAAGTTGATAATGAAGTGATTATCCCGGCCGACCACTCATACTTGCGAATTGGAGATTTTGCCCGGATAAAAATTACCGACGCTACAGCCTTTGATCTGTACGGCGAACCTGTTAAATAATTTCGTATATTTAATTGTATGGGAGCATTAAACGTTAGCGATAAGACATTAAAGAAATACTTTACTTTCTTGAATAAGCTGGACGATTCATCCAAAACCAGGTTAATCGATAGGAAGAAATCTATTTCTGGCTCAAAGAAAAGCGTCCCTTCAATATCAGATATATATGGATCATGGGAAGATTCGCTTTCTGCTGAGGAACAAATCAAGGAAATTCGAAACTCCAGAATTGATCGCTCTTCGGAATTGAATTTCGAATGAAGTATCCGCTCGACACCAATATTTGTATTTACCTGTTTCGTGGTAAGTTTCAAATCGATCAAAAAATCATTGATCAAGGAGTCAGAAATTGTGCAATTTCAGAAATTACCCTTGCCGAGTTGGTCTATGGACCTGAAAACAGTTCTAAGCCCAAAAAACATCTTCAAATAATTTCAGACTTCACCTCTCAAATTCCTGTCTTACCCATTTATGATGCCTATCTATGGAAAAGTGAAGTCTGACTTAAGGAAGAAGGGAACTTTAATCAGCGACTTTGATTTACTGATTGGTGCCACAGCTTTGGCTAATGAAATGATTATGGTCACGGAAAATGTAGGCGAATTTACGCGACTGGAAAACCTAAAAACTGAAAATTGGGTTAAAGACCTTCAATAAGAAATATCTATGGTGCGAACCGAAACCATTCCTTTAGACGAGACTGATTGTTTTTCGCCCTTTTTCATTGACTACATCAACAAAAAGGAAGCGCTCACTCCATTCTATAATGCTTTCCCAACTGTTCAGAATTTCAAGAAAGTAATAGAAAACCGGCAGTTCAAAGATGAAAATCGGAGCGTTTTGGTAGAGGTACTTAAAGAACAATATCGGGGGCTCCATATAAATAGTGAAGTTTCTGCTAACATTGAATCGCTAGTAGACTCCAAATCTTTCACGGTCACTACCGGTCATCAGCTCAATATTTTCACAGGTCCACTTTATTTTATTTATAAAATCGTAACGGTTGTTAATGCCTGCAAAACCTTAAATCAGGCTTACCCGGATTGCAATTTTGTGCCCGTTTACTGGATGGCAAGTGAGGATCATGATTTTGAAGAGATCAATCACTTCTTTTTTGAAGGAAAAAAATATGAGTGGGAGACTGATCAGACAGGTGCTGTAGGTCATTTTGACCCTTCAGCACTAAAGGAAATAGCAGACAAACTCCCAAAAGGAGCTGGGTTTTTCAAAGACGCATATTCACACAAGACATTGGCAGATGCCGCCAGGGCTTATGTCAATCACTTATTTGGTGATAGAGGGCTGGTTGTGGTTGATGCAGATCATTCCAAACTAAAAACATTATTCAGTCATGTAATTGAGGATGATCTTTTTGAACACTCTTCTGAAGGTTTGGTTGCTAAGACCTCCTCTTCGCTAAATAAGCTTGGATATAAAACTCAGGTTCATGCCCGTCAAATCAACTTCTTTTACCTGGATAAAGGTGTTCGTGAACGCATTGAAAAAACAGATGCTGGATTTCAGGTTGCAGATACGGATATCACTTTTAGTAATGATGGAATGAGAAAGCTGATTCATGATTATCCGGAGCGATTTAGTCCCAATGTCATTCTTCGTCCACTATATCAGGAGACTATTCTTCCAAATCTGGCTTATGTGGGCGGTCCATCGGAGGCGGTATACTGGCTTCAACTAAAAGGTGTTTTTGATCACTTTAAAACAGCCTTCCCTATATTGATGCCCAGAAATTTTGCCCTGGTTGTTCCAGGGGTCGTTTCTGGAAAGTGGGGGAAATCCGGTCTCTCACAATCTGATCTTTTTCTAAGCAGTGAAAAGGCTTTTGAAAAATGGGTGAAAGCGAATTGTAATCATGAGATATCCTATGCTTCAGAACTGGAAAAACTAAAACAGCTGGAAAACTCTCTAAAGAATAAAGCAGAAGAAGTTGACCCTACATTAAAGCAACATATTGAAGCACTTCACACTTCATTTTCGAAACGAATTGAAAAAGCGGAGAAGAAACTGGTGAGAGCTGAAAAGCGACTACACGAAGATCGAAAAAAGCAAATAGAATCTGTGAAAGAAGTACTTTTTCCCGGAGGAAGTCTTCAAGAACGAAAGGACAATTTTCTTAATTTCTACCTCCATGATCCTGAGTTCGTTAATAAGCTACTAAAGGCATTTGATGCCTTTGATTATCGGATGTACTTGTTATTTCAATAGCCCCTCAGGCTTAGCTTTTTCAGTATTTGATTCTTATTTTACAAGTACCAATTTTTAGCAGCTATGGATATCAAAACCCCAACACTTCTTGTAGATAAAGAAAAGGTCATCAGGAACATTGAGAAGATGGCTGAAAAAGCCAAAAAATCACGTGCCGTATTAAGACCACATTTTAAAACTCATTTTTCCGCAGAAATTGGAGGTTGGTTTAAAGATTTTGGCGTTAAAACGTGCACGGTTAGCTCTGTCTCGATGGCACAGTATTTTGCATCTCATGACTGGGATGATATTACCATTGCATTTCCATACAACCTGCTTGAGTCAGCAGAAATCAATGAGCTCGCAGAAAAGGTGAACCTAAATATCCTTGTCGAATCAGAAGAAAGTCTAGCCCACATTCAAAAACACATTGCTGCCAATATTGGTTACTTCATTAAAATAGATGTCGGCACACATCGTACAGGAGTTGATCCAAGAAATGGGGCTTTGATAAAAACACTGGTTGACATTTCTTCAGATCAAATTCAATTCAAAGGGTTTTTGGCCCATGCCGGTCATACATACGGCTGTCGCGATTTGGAAGGAATCCAATGGATTTTTGATGGGTCAGTTAAAACACTGAGCGAATTGAAAAATAAGTTTGGTGGTATCATTTCTTATGGAGACACACCCACTTGTAGCCTCATTGATGACTTTTCGTTTTGCGACGAAATGCGCCCGGGAAATTTTGTCTTTTACGACTGGATGCAACATCAAATTGGATCATGTGCTGTAGACGAAATTGCAGTATGCCTAGCATGTCCAGTAGTTGCAATACATAAAGAGCGAAATGAAATAGTGGTTTACGGGGGCGGAGTTCATTTATCGAAAGAAATGGTTCAGGAAAAAGACATCATGGGTAAGGATCTGAAGTGCTTTGGAAAGATGGTATCGCTTCAAAAAGATGGGTGGAGCAGTGAAATTCGTGGGAACGTAGTTCGTTTATCTCAGGAACATGGAATCATCAAGCTATCCTCAGATGAAATCGCTCGTGTAAAAGTAGGTCACTTGATTGGGATTCTTCCTGTACATTCGTGTCTCACTGCTGATTTACAAGGACATTATCTCTCGACTTCCGGAGACAAAATTGAAAAGATGACCAAAAATTAAAAATGCAAAAATTCCTTTCGCTGCTTTTTATCGTGCTCGCCCTTTCCGGTTTTTCAAGAACCGATCCTCCGAAAGATACCATTGATATGATGATTGGTCAGATGATCATGATCGGAATCGGTGACTTCAACCTGGTAGACGGTGATGAGCTAATATTTGATGAGGTGAAAACCGGTAAAGTTGGTGGAGTAGTGCTTTATGAAAAAAATATCCTCTTTGAGAGCCCTAAACCAGAGCTTGCACTTTTGGTAGAAACCCTACAAAAAAACTCCCCCATTCCTCTTTTCATCAGCATCGACGAAGAAGGAGGCCGGGTGACCCGATTGAAAACAAGGTATGGTTTTCCAAAGAATGTTTCTGCACAGTACCTGGGAGACATGAACAATCTGGATTCCACAAAATATTATGCCAATCAAACCGCATCCATCCTTAGCAGCTTTGGCATCAATATGAATTATGCGCCAGTGGTGGATGTTAACCTAAATCCCAGAAATCCGGTAATAGGAAAAATCGAGAGAAGCTATTCAGAAGATTATAAAGAAGTGATCGAACAAGCATATCATGTCATTGATCAGCACAATAAAAGAGGTGTTGTTCCGGTTTTGAAACACTTTCCGGGACATGGAAGCAGTAGGAGTGATACCCACCTTGGGTTAACTGACGTCACAGAAACCTGGCAGATAGAAGAGATGTATCCCTACTCTGCTCTAATAGATAGTGGTGTGGTAAAAGCTGTTATGACCGCCCACATCGTCAATAAATCACTAGACAGTTCCAAAAACCCGGCAACACTTTCAAAACGGATTGTTACCGGCATGCTCCGTGATTTTCTGGGCTTTGAGGGGGTTATCATCTCTGATGATATGCAAATGGGCGCCATCAACAATGAGTATGGGTTGCGTGAAGCAATCCGCCTGTCTATCGAGGCGGGAGTAGATATGCTCATGTTTGCCAATAATGTAAAAGATTATAATATGGTGACTGCCAATACTGTACATGCCATTATAAAAGATCTTCTTTTTGAAGGAATTGTGACTCGAGAACGTATTTACGAGTCCTATAAACGAGTCATGAAACTAAAAGTAGAAGCCGGACTCTGTGATGAGAATTATTACCGTTCATTGAAAAATAAGCTCAGAGCTTATAACTAAGCATAGAATAAAAACTGTTTTACTATCTTCACCATTCCATGATCCAATACAACCCTAAATCGTGGTTTTCGCTCATCTTTGATGTCTACAGCAGGTATGTCATCCGGGCGTTATTCCCACTAATACTATTCGCCGGAGTACTTACATCTGTGCTGTGCTTTCTTTTCATCGATGTGATGCAAGTCGTCATCATTGACACAAAGGCTTTTCACTCCATTTTAGGGGTTATCCTTGGTTTGTTCCTTGTCCTTAGAACCAATACAGCCTATGACCGATGGTGGGAAGGAAGAAAACTTTGGGGACAGCTGGTAAACGATACACGTCAACTAGCTATTAAAATCACCACTTTTTTACCGGAGGACGCAAAGGAGGACCGGCTCTTTTTCAAAAAGATGATTCCAAATATCACCTTCGCGATGAAGCATCATCTTCGGAATAGCATTCTAGTGGGTGAGATGGATTTCTATGATGAAAAATGCAAGGATCGTATCATCAACAGTAACCATCGGCCCAATATCATCAATAAGATTCTTATGGAACGGGTAGTTCAGCTGAACAAATCGGGAGTGTTAAGTGCCGACAAGCTCTTCATAGTGGATAAAGAGATTAAAGGGTTCACTGATATTATTGGCGCATGCGAAAGGATCAAGTCGACACCTATTCCTTATTCATACAGTATGTTCATAAAGAAATTTTTGTTCATCTACTGTATCACTCTCCCAATGACATTCATTGGTGAGTTTGGGTACTGGTCTATTATACTGGTAGTGGTGGCCTTCTATTTTTTGATGAGTGTGGAGCTTATATCCGAAGAAATTGAGGATCCCTTCGGTAAGGACATTAATGACCTTCCTCTTGATGAGCTTTGTGTAAAAATCAAAAAGAACATCATAGAAATTTTCAACAATAACTAACTTGGTAATCTAAATCGCTATAAAAACCTGATATTATGAAATTCAATCAACTTAAACTATCCTCTCTTGCACTTGCAACCGCCGTGCTTGTTTCATCTTGTGGTGGAGGAAGCAGCAAAGAGGAGTCCTCATCAGATGCTTCATCTGAATTTGAAGCTGCCAAAGAACAAGTAGCTGCCGATGTTTCAAAAGTATTGAGTGACTTGCCACCTCCATCAGAGGTTCCATATATGCTTATGAATGCTGGTGCAGATTTTGATCAAAACATCATCAATGGCCTTGACAAAATGGAGTCTTATCAATCAAATGAAGCGAAAGCTGCGCTTAACCTTGGTGTCTATGCTACAGATATCGGGTACCTGGCATCATACGGAAAGTCTGAGTTAGCACTAGACTACATGGGTGAATGCCAAAAGCTGGCTGCTCCTGTAGGCGTTGCGGAAGCCATTGATTATGGCATGATTTCACGATTTGAAGCCAATATGGAAAACAAAGATTCCTTGGCAGTAATCATCAATGAAGTTATGCAAAAATCCGGTGAGCGATTGGGTGAATTAGAGGAGTTGAATAGCGCTGCATTATTGCTGGCAGGTAGCTGGATAGAGGGTGTTTATATCTCCACCAGTATAGTAAACAACTATCCTGATGATCTTCCTGAAGAATCCAGAACCTTGATCCTGGAACCATTGGTAAAAATTGTAATGGATCAAAAAACATCTCTGGCTGACCTACTTCAAGTGATGAATGATGTGCCTGCAACTGACGATATTAAAAACATGATCGCAGAACTTGAAAAGGTGAAAGCCATTTATGACGGTGAATTAGCAGAGGTAGAAAAGCAAATTTCTGAAAATACCGGAGGATTTGTTTTAAAGCCCAGCACACTTGACAACCTTTCTGCCGAAGTGAACAGAATAAGAGGTTCTATTATAGAATAGACTTTCAAACCAAAATAAAGCCGTCACTGCCAATAGCAATGACGGCTTTTTTATTTCTAAAGGTTCCTACTTATACGCTAACTTTAGCATACCAAACTAATCTAACCACACCACTACATGAGTGAAGAACTACTGAAAGCAATTATTCGCCTATTAGTAATTGTTGCAAAAGAAGAGGGAGTTGTTGATGAAAGTGAAAAAGATACCGTACGAGATTTCTTGTATGAGAATGTCACTAGAGACGACACTAAGCACTATCTGAAAATTCTCGATGAATATGTTAATGAAGTTGATACCTCAAAGGATGATTATCGGCAAATTGAGGAAATCACGAAAAACATCAACTACGAGCTAACCCAACGGCAAAAGCTGGTTGTAATGGTTCGGTTGATGGAATTGATCATTGCAGACGGCATTATTACCGAAAGAGAAACTGAACTCCTTAATTTAATTGGCAAACATTTAAACTTTGAACAAGACGAAGTAGATGCAATTACTCATTTTGTAATCAACAGAGACCCGAATAATTATCCAAAAACCTACACTGTAGTGGTTTCAGGAATTGATGAACCTGAAAGAAGCCGCCAAATTCATCTCGAAAACCTCAAAGGTCATATAGCTTTCTTCAAGCTTCCAAAAATCGATACCTGCTTTTTTAAGTACTATGGAGCCGATATTTTGAGCCTCAATAGCTTGATGTTATCTCCGAATAAGATCAAGGTTTTATCTACCGGCAGC
Organism: Ekhidna sp.; assembly: GCF_040220215.1. Lineage (GTDB taxonomy): Bacteria > Bacteroidota > Bacteroidia > Cytophagales > Cyclobacteriaceae > Ekhidna. The sequence continues at coordinate 290,865 of NZ_JAVJTR010000025.1, read as the reverse complement.
TCAATCAAGGGAAAACATACAGAGCGACTTTATTACAGCGATATAGTTGGGATTTTTAGAGATGATGTCACCGAAACGAATGTGTCCTTTGTTGCAGAAAATATTACCTACAAGTTCAAGAATGGTAATATTGGTCTGGTAGACATCAATATCGCAGAGGAAACCGGAAGGCTTGTAGCCATCATGGGGGGCAGTGGTGCTGGAAAGTCCACTTTGTTTAACGTCCTCAATGGAACATCTAAGCCAAACAAAGGCTCTGTTCGTATCAATGGTATTGACATTTATCAAAGTCCGAAAGAAGTTGAAGGTATTATTGGCAATGTCCCACAAGATGATTTACTCATTGAGGATCTTACCGTTTTTGAGAACCTATACTATGCAGCCAAGCTTTGCTTTGATAAGACTGAGAAAGAAGTCTTACACCAATTGGTAAATAAAACTCTGGACTCTTTGGGACTCACTGAAGCCAGAGGGTTGAAAGTAGGAAGCCCACTGCAAAAAACCATTAGCGGTGGTCAGCGAAAACGTGTAAATATTGGGCTTGAGTTGTTACGGGAGCCATCTGTTCTGTTCGTAGATGAACCAACCAGTGGTTTATCTTCAAGAGACTCTGAAAACATCATGGATCTGCTAAAAGAACTCTCCCTTCGTGGTAAGATGATATTTGTGGTTATCCACCAGCCTTCTTCGGAAATTTTCAAAATGTTCGATAAACTCCTTATTCTGGATACAGGCGGTCATCAGATTTATTATGGCAACCCTGTCAAGGCAGTGACTTACTTCAAGAACATCGTGGAAATGATCGATAAAGATCAAAGCTCATGCATTGAATGTGGAAATGTGAATCCTGAACAAATCTTCAACATCATCGAAATGAAGGTGGTGGATGAGTATGGGCGATTTACCAAAAAACGTAAATATTCCCCACAGCAGTGGCACGAACAATTTGTCAAAAACATAGAAGTTGAGGAAGTTGAGGAGGTTGAGGAAAAACCGGAAAAATCTCTTGACCTACCTAATAAACTAAAACAAGCTAAAATATTCTTACAGCGTGATCTGCTGTCGAAAATCAGCAATCGTCAATATGTGCTAATCAATATATTAGAGGCCCCTGCTCTTGCTATTTTATTGGCATTGATTACTAAATATTCGCCTGCTGGTGCTTCTTACACATTCTATCACAATGAAAATATTCCGGTTTTTTTCTTTATGAGTATAATAGTAGCACTCTTTATGGGTCTTACAGTCAGTGCAGAAGAAATCATCAAAGACCGGAAAATATTAAAGAGGGAAGCGTTTCTGCACTTGAGCAAACTAAGTTACCTCTCATCGAAGACACTTATTTTATTCAGTTTGTCTGCGCTTCAAACTCTTCTTTTTGTCATCGTTGGATCTCTGATTTTAGAAATTCAAGGAATGACGTTGTGGTACTGGATCATTCTTTTTTCCATTTCATGTTTCGCAAATATTCTGGGATTAAATATTTCAGCCGGATTCAACTCGGTTATTACAGTATACATATTGATCCCGCTATTGATCATTCCTCAATTAATCCTAAGTGGCGTAGTAGTGAACTTTGATAAACTCAACACTTCGTTCTCCAACCAGGAAAAAGTTCCTTTGATAGGGGAAATAATGGCATCTCGATGGGCATTTGAGGCACTGGCCGTCACGCAGTTTCGGGATAATCCATCCAATGAGGATATATATCCGCTAGACCGGGAAGTAGCTGATAATACTTTCAAGTCCGTTTACTATGCTAAGTACCTTCAGGAACATCTGGACTACTGCTATGAAAACAAAGAATTTAGTGGGAGAGACAAGCATCTGAGATTGTTGCGAAACGAAATTCAAAAACAGCTTAAAATTTTTGGACAGGACAAACTAACGGTCGTCGATCAGCTCACATCTGATGGACTCACAAAAGAAGTCTACCAGGAAACGGCAGATTTTCTGGAGGCCATTCGATCTGTTTATAATGCCCGAAGGAAAAAAGCAAAAGACGATCTGGATGCGCTAATAGCAGAAAAGACAAAGACCCCTGCGCTGGAAGAAGAATATTTGGCTCGGCGGGATGCCTTTGAAAATGAGCGTATCGGATTGATGGTGAAAAACATTCAGACCGAAAAAAGGATTGTGGCTTCCGACAATGAACTGGTGCAAAAAATATATCCGATCTATGCCAAAAATGAGCACCCGGATGGTCCGTTAGATTTTAGAACCAACTTCTATTATCCTGAAAAATACTTTGCCGGTAATTACATCGACACAAAAATTTTCAATGTCATCATTATTTGGTTAATGACCATTGTGCTGTTTATCGCAGTGTATTACGATTGGTTAAGAAAAGTTATTCGGAGCGGAAGGGTTTAAATAGGCACATTGACATGTCGCTCTGCATGGTAGGATGATCTTACCAAAGGTCCGGACTCTACGTATTTGAGTCCTCGCTTCAATCCTTCTTCCTTGAAGTGATCGAACTTATCAGGATGCACAAACTCGGCAACCTCAATGTGTCTTTTTGTGGGTTGCAGATATTGACCCAGGGTCAAAATATGAAGTCCATGTGCCACCAAATCATCCATCGCCTTATAAACCTCCTCGTCTGTCTCGCCTAGTCCAAGCATGATGCCTGATTTGGTTCTTTTACCGGCCTCATAGGTAAGTTTGATTTGCTCCAGGCTTCTATTATACTTGGCTTGCGGACGAACTCTTCGGTACAGGCTTTCTACCGTTTCCATATTGTGAGAAACGACTTCCTGCCCTGCCTCTATCATTCGGTAAAGTGCATCCCAGTTTCCTTTTACATCCGGGATTAATGTTTCAATGGTAGTTTCAGGAGATGCTTTCTTTGTTTCCATTACCGTCTGGTACCAAATTTCAGCCCCCCGATCTTTCAATTCATCACGATTGACAGAGGTGAGCACCGCATGCTTTACGCCCATCAATTTAATAGCTTCGGCTACTCGCTTAGGTTCCTCTTCATCATATTCCGGAGGCCTTCCTGTTGCCACGGCGCAAAAAGTACAGCTACGGGTGCAGACATTGCCCAAAATCATAAATGTAGCAGTTCCTTCCCCCCAGCACTCACCCATGTTAGGGCAATTTCCACTCTCACAGATGGTGTGAAGTTTATGATGGTCCACGAGTCTTCTCACTTTCGCGTAGTTCTCACCAACAGGCAGCTTCACTCGTAACCAATCAGGCTTTTTCTTTCTTTCCGGCTTTTCTACTACTGGTAAATCAATCATGCGCTACTATTCAGATGTAAAAGTGCAAATCTAATCAGCTCCGGGGGAGATTCCTTCTTATTTTCGGGTTCCCCAGAACAGTGTGAAGAAAACAGAAGTAAAAACAGATTTGTTCGGTTGTGAGGGAACAAGCTCAATTTCTTTCGTAAAAGCTTCTGCCATTACGCCTACTTCCACTCCAGCAACATTGCTTCTGTAGGTTCCAAACTCAAAAAAAATTGATCCTTTCGTATGAAAACCCAGTTCAAAATCGGCCTCACCAAGTCCCTGAAATAGTTTTCCTGGTCCTGCAAAACTTTCGGGGGATGGATAAGAAGGTGGGTTAGAGTCGTTAACTGGGCCATAAACTTTATAGGTTTGATCGGCACTCAAGTAATAGTATGGTGTAACCAAGCCAAAAGTAGGCCCACCTGCTACAGCAAAACTGATTTGAACCCCCTGCTGATTGGCCTTTCTAAACATCAACTTTTCCAAACCATAATTGGTTCGAATAGCATACAGGTAATTGGATTTGCCATAAATAAAACCCGCACCACTAAGCCCAATGTATCTGGCCTCACTCGGATGTTTGACATTGGACAACTCAAGGCCAAATGTGTGATAGACATCATCCGCCTTTTTCCTGCTGTGACGAAGCATTAGTCCGCCAATCAATCCCCCGTTGGTGTTTTTGTTTATACCCCAAATCCATTCCGATGAATATTCAAACTCCTCACCTTCAAAAAGCTGTGCACTTAATAAAAGTGGGAAAACGAATATAAAAGAAATGATTGCCTTTTTCATGATTGCTTTATATAACAAAAATAATGCGCAAGTCCCTAAAATTTTTGTGCCTGACTGTTCAGATCTGAATAGCTAATGCCCATGTGAGAGGCATCAAATACCGCCTTTCCATTTTTAATGAGGATTGTTTGTGGGGACTCATGTCGCACCCCATATCTTTCGGCAATCGCATTTGAGATTTCCCTGTAGGCGATTAAATCCAAAAAATAGGAATCAAACACTGACTCCTCTTCATATGACCTTTCAAATCTTGAAAGGGACATGGCACTAATTGAACATCGCGTACTATGTTTGAATAGTACCACAGGTTTCTCTACCGAGCGTTTATCAATCTCATCCAGCTGAGAGATATCGCTTATGTGCTTCCATGGTACAGAAACCTTTTCGGGCTTTGAAAATAGTTTTGATAGCATCTATTTATATAATTTTCGAGCCTAAGGCTGATTATTCCAGATTACACGCTCCTTCTTATCAAACTTCGGCTCTTTCACTGGTTCATTAACCCCATCTGAGTTCTGCTTGTTCCCGTTCATTCGTGTCCAGAAGATATTCCATTTCCTAAACATTTTTCTGACTTTGGGATTACTGAATTTTATCGCAATATGATAGTTGCTGCTTGGGTGCTGGTCACCAATTTTTCGATGCTTCACTTTCATATCTCCTTCCCATAAAGAAGACTCCTGGAAGTATTTGGCTTCTCCCCACTCTTTCGAATTTGCAAAAAATCTGATTTTGGTACCCGTATATCTTGGCTTCACTTTAAAGTCAATCCCTCTGAAAGGTGAACCTGCCGAATATCTTGGGTTTACTTTGTAATCCCTGCCACGGAATGGCATTCCTTCCGAGTAGCGCGGGTTCACATTATATCGCTGGCCTCTGAATGGATTTCCAACTGAATACCTTGGGGTGACCTTATAATCCCTACCCCTAAAAGGCATTCCTTGCGTGTATCTAGGTGCTACTTTATAATGCCTTCCTCTAAACGGCATTCCTTGCGAATATCTTGGAGTGACTTGGTAATCTCGTCCCCTGAAAGGCGACCCCTGTGAATATCGAATATTGACTTTATAATCTTTTCCCCTGAAGGGATTAGAAGGAGAATAGCGTGGTGTTACCTTATAATCTCGGCCTCTAAATGGACTTCCTTGAGAGTATCTGATAGATACTCTATAGTCTTTTCCCCTAAACGGATTCGATGGCGAGTACCTTGGTGAAGATTTATATTTACTGCCCCTAAATGGATTTCCATAAGAATACCGGGGTGTTACCTTATAGTCCCTACCTCTGAATGGGCTTCCTCCGGAATATCTGGGTGATGTTTTTCTCGGCTTAAAACTAGCCACCCTTCCACTCGAGTATCTAGGCCTTGATGAATATCGCTTTTGCCTATCACGGGCTGGTGAATACCTTGGAGAGGTGGAATGAGATAATTTAAACGGTGAAGAAGCAGTTGAATATCGTGGGCTGGTCCTGCCATCTCCTGCAGGAATACCATCACTTCTGCCCGGTTTCTTTTTGCTTCGGAAAAAAAGGAATCCTTTTCGTTCTACCTTTTTTGTCTTCAGCCTTCTATCTGAATCCTCTAGTAATTGAGCGTCGGCGGTATAAACCGCCGCGCCAATTAATAATGTTATGATCAGAAACCGTTTCATTCACTCTGTCTCACCCAAAGGTTCACAATTTAGGTGATAATCTCAACGATTCGGTCGATTCGATTCGTCTCCTAGATTTGAATTGGTTCTCCCTGAGCGTTGAGCACCTCAAATTCGGTGAGAGCTTTCGAGCTATCCTCCTCCATGTTAACCCAACGAAAGTATTTGAAAAACCATTTAACGCGACGAGAAAAAACACCTGCAGTAAAGTAGGTATACAAATAAGGGTGCAGTGCCACCGTGATCTTCTTTTCGTTTTGAGACTCGAAGAAGTACTTGATGGTATTTTCCACCTGATCCGCTACCTGAATGGATGCTGAAATTTTCCCGGTTCCGCTACAGGTAGGACAAACCTCCTTAGTAGCAATGGAAAGTTCCGGTCTCACCCGCTGACGGGTTATTTCCATAAGCCCAAACTTTGAAAGAGGAAGGATTGTGTGCTTTGAACGGTCATCCTTCATGGCATCTTTCATCTTGGCATAGAGTTTTTTCTTATTCTCTATCCTTCGCATATCGATGAAATCGATCACAATGATTCCCCCCATGTCCCTAAGCCTAAGTTGCCGGGCAATTTCTTCCGCAGCATCAAGATTAACCTTAAGTGCCGTGTCCTCCTGATTGTCTTCTTTGTTGGATTTGTTTCCACTGTTGACATCAATCACATGAAGTGCCTCTGTATGCTCAATAATGATATATCCTCCATTGAGCATACTTACAGATTGACCAAATGAGGTCTTCATCTGCTTTTCAACCCCTGTTGCTTCAAAGATTTTTACCTTGCCTGTATAGTGACGAAGGATTTTCTCCTTATCTGGGGCGATATTCTTTACGAATGTTTTGATCTCCTGATAGAGATCTTTATCATCGACCTGGATGCTATCAAAACTTTCGTTCAGCACATCACGAAGGATCGAGTTGGCTCGGTTCATCTCACCGATAATCTTATCCCGAACTTTTGCTTTTGGAAGCATCTTCATCCCCTGGTCCCATCTTTCTACAAGATTGCGGAGATCAGTGTCAAGCTCTTTTACATCCTTTCCCGTTGCAACAGTACGGATAATCACACCAAACCCTTCCGGCTTGATGGAGCTGATTAGCCTTTGAAGACGCTTGCGTTCGTTTGCGTCAGTTATTTTTTTTGATACGTTTACCGTATTTGAAAACGGCACCATTACCAGGTATCTACCTGCCAATGACAACTCGCATGAAAGTCGTGGACCTTTTGTAGAAATAGGTTCCTTTACTACCTGCACCAGAATCTTTTGCCCTTTGGTAAGGACCTGGCTCATTTTTCCAAGCTTATTTATATCCGGCTCTGTTTTGAAACCTGCCAGCCTTGTGCTGTTTAGTTTCTTAGCCAGTGTAAGCTTGGTAAACTTATTAAGTGATTGGACCTGTGGTCCTAAATCCAAGTAGTGTAAAAAGGCATCTTTTTCGTATCCTAAATCAATGAAAGCAGCGTTCAATCCCTGAACAACCTTTTTAACCGATCCAAGATAAATGTCACCAACGTTGAAGGTTTGACCTCCTCCGTCCTGGTGAAATTCTACCAGCCTTTTATCCTTAAGTAAAGCAATACGACTTCCCTCGCGAGTTGAGTTAATGATTAGTTCATTACTCATAGCGATTGTTTAATGGGTGCCTATTACTTCTTCTTATGTCTGTTTTTTCTAAGTCTCTTTTTTCTCTTGTGAGTGGAGATCTTATGTCTCTTTCTTTTCTTACCGCAAGGCATAATTTCTATTTTTTAAAGTTTTTAAAATGTTTTAAAGCCCACTCAGATAATCACTGGCCATCATCTTAATGGCCGGAATGGAATCCTGTGTGGCTAAAATTTCCTCCAAAAGCAGGCGTGCCTGCGATTGTTGATTTATTTCCATCAATGAAACTGCGAGGTAAAGCTTTGCTTCGTAATCCCCAGCGTCCATTGACACCAAATTTTCAAAACGCTCCCTGGCTCTTTCAAACTGTCCGCTTTGGATTGCCAAAAGCCCAAGGTTTAATATGGCTTGTCTGTTGGTTTCATCCTGGGCTAAGATTTCTCTTAACATCCCGATTCCCGCCATGGGATTCTCCGATACCACCAGCGTCATAGCCAGTCTGTTTTTCAAAAAATGATTTGTCGGATCTTTATCCAACAACTCCTGCAAAACCGCTCTGGCTTCAGCAGCATATTTTTTTGCTTGCTCTGGTCCTGAGGACCTTTCATAAGCTGTAAAATAAATATCAGCGACCAGTTCAGATGGCTCATTTGTCCATCCGTCAATGTCCTCCGCAACCCTTGCTGCACTGTCCACTACCCCATAATCAAGGTAACGTCTCGCCAAAGAGTGCGCAAAGTTAGCTTTTTTATCAATATTTTCTTCGTCTTCTACTAATCTTCTTAGCTCATTGATCTGAGTTTCAACTTCTTGAGGAATTTCCATGGAGTGACTCTCCGTTTGTGTTACCTCCTGCAACTGCTCATTTTCCACTACACTACGAGGTAGTTGAAATAGGATAACCACCAATACGGCAGCTCCTAAGACTAAAAAGAGTTGCGTTTTTGTCACTTGATTTTTGGTGAGTTTTTGATTTTCTCCACAAAAATTTTGGATGGCTTGAACGAAGGAATGAAATGCTCATCTATGACAATGGCTGTATTCTTTGAGATATTTCGGGCAATCTTCTTTGCACGCTTCTTATTCACAAAGCTGCCAAATCCTCTCACATACACATTCTCTCCATTGGCCATGTTGTTTTTCACAACAGTAAAGAAAGCTTCCACAGAAGCCTGTACATCTGCTTTGTCAATTCCTGTTTTATCAGATATCTCGTTTATCACATCCGCTTTTGTCACAACTGTCTGGTTTATAGGTGGGTTAAAATTGGGAGGCCAAAATTAAATTTGCACCTTCACATAAAAAAAGGATTTCTAAATTATTAAGTCATCGAAGGGAAAACATTTGCCGAAAGGCTAATTAATTGGTATACAGAGAGAAAGCGTGATCTTCCCTGGCGAAAAACAAAAGACCCTTATCCGGTTTGGCTTTCGGAGATCATCCTGCAGCAGACGCGTGTAGATCAGGGGCTGCCGTATTGGGAGCAATTCATGGAAACCTTTCCTTCCGTCAGGCATCTTGCCAATGCTCCGGAAGAAAAAGTGCTTCGACTGTGGCAAGGACTAGGATATTATTCTAGAGCTCGCAATCTCCATTTAACTGCCAAGCACGTAGCGGAGAAACTGGACGGGAAGTTCCCCTCTACATATAATGAGATTATAAAACTCAAAGGTGTGGGTCCTTACACTGCTGCTGCAATAGCCTCGATTTGTTTTGATGAACCTACTCCAGTTGTGGATGGAAACGTGTTCCGTTTTTCGTCCAGATATTTTGGGATAAAAGATGACATTTCGAAATCCAGTACCCGAAAAATTTTTGAAAAAAAACTGGAAAAGGAGATCTCCCAAAAACATCCGGGGAGTTTCAATCAGGCAATGATGGAATTTGGGGCAACCATTTGCGCCCCCAAACCTCAATGTGATAGTTGCGCATTTCAAACAGGTTGTTATGCCTTTTCAAAAAACAGGCAAATGAGCCTTCCAGTTAAAACAGGCAAAACAAAAGTGAGAGATCGTCAGCTTCTTTACGTGGTTTTTAAAAATGCTGGTAATTACTTCATGAATGAGCGAACCACAAAAGATGTCTGGAGTGGCCTGTTTGATTTTTACCTAATTGAAGGAAATGGAGATGAGGAATATGTATTGGAATCTATCACAAAAACCTTTGCTTTTCGTAAACCAATAATTGAGGAAGTCTCCGAAACCTTTATTCACATTTTGAGTCATCAAAAAATAAATGCCCGATTTTATCAGATAGCACTTACGGATGAAGACAAGGATATTATTTCTCAAAAAAGCTCATTAAAAGCATATTCCGTTGAGGAAGTGCTAAATTTGCCGAAACCTAAACTAATCGTAAATTACCTACAACGAATAGGTATTGAATAATCATTAAGAAATATGTCTGGAGTAAACAAAGTAATCTTAGTCGGTCGTCTGGGTAAAGATCCTGAAGTTCGTCATCTTGAAAACGGAGCAACGGTAGCCAACTTTTCTATGGCTACTTCTGAAACCTATAAGGATCGCCAGACAGGTGAAAAAAGGGAACAAACCGAATGGCACAACGTAGTGCTATGGAGAGGCTTGGCCGAGGTAGCCGAAAAGTATGTCAAGAAAGGTGATATGATTTACATTGAAGGTAAACTGCGTACCCGATCATGGGAAAAGGACGGAGTGACCAGATATACCACTGAAGTAGTGGGTGACAACATGACCATGCTTGGCGGTAGCGGAGGCGGATCTTCTCAGCAAGGAGGAGATTACAGCCAGCAGAGCCAACCAATGCAGCAGGAGTCAGCGCCATCACAGGATTCTTCCGGTGATGTGTCGGATGACCTCCCATTTTAAAATTAAATAAGCATTCTTGGAAACATCTTTAGACGATCCATTCCCCACGGTTTTATTGAGTATGATGGCAGAAATGCCTATTTCATTCTTCCTGATCAATGGGGTAGTGATTTTGGTACTGTTGGGTTTGTCCGGGTTGGTTTCTGGCTCTGAGGTAGCATTCTTTTCTTTTTCTCATAATCAAATCAAAGAGTTTAATGCTTCCATTGATATATATGAGAAAAGGATAAGTCATCTTCTTCACCATCCAAAGCGCTTACTGGCCACCATTCTTATTCTCAACAACCTTATCAATATTTTCATTGTGACAATTTCAACATTTGCTACCTGGCAGATTGTTGGAGAGGATGGAAAACAGGGTCTCACCATTGTCATACTGACAACCATCATTACATTATTAATCATCTTTTTTGGGGAAATTATTCCAAAAGTATATGCCAATCACAATGGAACTGCCTTTGCAAAATTGACTTCCGGCCTGCTGATGCTTTCATACAGGTTCTTCAAACCAATATCGTGGTTTCTAATGAGTGTGACGGGGTTGATTGAGCGCAGAATGGAGAAAAAAGGATATAACCTTTCTGTGGAGGAAATAAATCAGGCACTGGAGATTTCTGTGGAAAAAGAAGCCGTGAGCGAAGAGGAAAAGGGGATCCTGAAAGGGATTGTAAATTTTGGAACACTATCAGTGAAGCAGGTGATGAAATCCAGAATGGACATTACAGCCATCGACCGGGAAACGGATTTTCATGAGCTGATGAACCAAATCAATAAAACCGGTTATTCAAGAATCCCCATTTTCACTGAGACCATTGATAAGGTCGACGGCATCTTGTATATAAAAGACTTACTTCCGCACATAGGTGAAGAAGAAGACTTTTCATGGCAGAATCTATTAAGACCGGCATTCTTCGTTCCGGAGAGCAAAAAGATTGACGACCTCTTTAGAGACTTCCAGGAAAAGCAAGTGCATATAGCCGTGGTTATCGATGAATATGGAGGAACTTCCGGACTGATAACCATGGAAGATGTCATTGAAGAAATTGTTGGTGAAATCAATGACGAATTTGATGATGACAGTGATGTAGCCTACAATAAACTGGACAATCAGACATTTATTTTTGAAGGAAAGACTTCCCTAAATGATTTCTGCAAAATCACCAACTCGGACATCACCCTTTTCGATTCAGTAAAAGGAGAGAGTGAATCTCTCGGCGGATTGCTTCTTGAGATAAACACAAAGCTCCCGAGTGCAGGGGAAAAGATTCGTGTTTCACATTTTGTTTTCACTGTGGTGGCTGTAGATCAAAGGAGGATAAAGCGCCTTCGGGTTTATATTAACTCAGACAAAACGAACGTTGCAGGGTTTGAAGATTAGCCTCAGCTTTGCGAGCTTATGAAATACTTCCTGATACTTTTTGCATTAATGTTTGTGGCTTGTGGTACCGACTACCTTCCTAAGCCAAAAGGGTATAATAGAATAGACCTTCCACAATCCTCTTATCAACCACTTCCTGATTCTTTTCCTTATCAATTTGAGTATTCGAAACATGCAAAGCTTTTGCGGGATTCTAGCTGGATTACCGAGCGGTACTGGATCAACCTTTTCTATCCGAAAATGGGTGCAACTATTCAAATCACCTACAAGCCAGTAACAGACTCGATTGTGCGAGAATATCTAAGCGATTCATACAAGCTCACCTCTCAGCATAACGTAAAAGCTTACGCTATTGAAGAAAGTATTCTTGAACTACCCAACGGACTTTATGCCTCTTTCACAGAGCTCGAGGGAGAAGTACCCACTCAGGCTCAATTTCATGTAACCGATAAAGACAGTTCAGAGCACTTTTTGAGGGGTGCACTCTATTTCAGGACTGCTACAAAAAACGACTCACTTGCCCCGGTCATTACCTACTTAAAAAGTGATATTATTCACTTGCTGACCACCCTTGAGTGGCGTTGAAATCAGCCCTCCAATTATTACATTCTTTTTGATTCCTTCATAGAAGATAATTTTGTTCATTTAGTTTTTGCAAAATCTTGTAATATCAGATTTTAATATCTAGTTTACTCGATTATTTAAATACCCCTAAACACAAAATTTAATATTATGAGGAGAATTAATTATGTGCTTAGTCTTGCCGTCCTGGCAAGCTTCACATTTGTTTCATGTTCTGATAACTCAGATCTGGAGGTGGAAGACCTTTCCGTACCATCCGAAGTGGTGGCTCAAATAGCTGCTTTAGGTTTTGATGTGGACAATTTTGTTCCTACAAAATTTGAAAATGGCTACCTGGTTGAAGGTGATATTTACCTTACAGATCAAAGTATTGCTGAAATGGGCCAACCCAATAGGTTGGCTGTTGTTGAGCAATACAGCACAAATAATTTGGTGAATGCTGGAGGAGGAAGAGTAATAACCATGTATGCTCCTGTAGGAGGAAATAACGGATACAGTGCAGGTATGATTGCCGGTCTTGATCTGGCGATTGCTCGTTACAATGCTCAAAATCTTACTATTTCATTTCAACGACAGACTTCTTCTTCTGGTGCTGATATCGTAATGACACGACTAAGCAAAAGAGATGAGCGAAGAGGCGTGCTCGGATCAGCAGGATTCCCAACTTCTTCTGGTGATCCTTATGGTCAAATTAAAATGAGTGGTATCCTGGAGTCTTCCTATGGATTAAGTACCGCTGGGATTGCTACTATTATCGCCCATGAAATGGGGCATTGTGTTGGCTTCCGTCATACAGATTACTTTAACAGAAGCATTTCTTGTGGTGGAAGCGCATCGAATGAAGGAACGGCTGGTGTTGGAGCAAACCACATCCCGGGAACCCCAACAGGAGCTACCGCTTCTGCGAAATCATGGATGCTGGCTTGTACAGATGGTGGCGATCGTCCATTCAACAACGATGATCAAACCGCTTTGAATTATTTATACTAAAATTAAACATTAACCCGGGGGTATGAAAAAGGAGCACATTTGCTCCTTTTTTTGTTTTCATGAAATTTGGTCAAATCGATAAAGGCAAATTAAAATTTGTTTTGAGAAAGTAATATCAATTTATTCCATACATATTTCTGAATATTAGAAATTGGTTGTTCTGCTAATGAAAATTAGCCTATTATTGCCACGTTGCTAAAAATGCACCCTTTACAAAACCTAAATATTATGAGGAGAATTAATAACATTTTGTCACTTGCTCTAATCGCAAGTTTCACCCTATTTTCATGTTCTGAAGAACAGCCAATCGCAGATGATTTGTCTGTACCTAGTGAAGTTGTAGCAAAGATTGCTGCGCTTGGATTTGATGTGGACAATTTCGTCCCTAGCAAGTTTGAAAATGGATACCTGGTAGAAGGTGACATTTATTTAACAGATCAAACCATTGCCGAAATGGGACAGCCTAATAAACTTGCTTCTGTTGAGCAGTATAGCACCAACAACCTGGTAAACGCTGGTGGTGGAAGAGTGATTACCATCTATGCTCCTGAAGAAGGATCTGGTGGTGGTGGCGGAAAAGGTAAGAAAGGTGGTGGAGGTAGTGATGGCTACAGCCCTGCAATGATTGCCGGACTAGATGAAGCGATCGCTCGCTATAACTCAGAAAACCTAACGATTTCTTTCCAAAGAGTTACATCGTCATCAGGTGCTGATATTGTAATGACCAGACTAAACAAAAGAGATGAAAGAAGAGGGGTGCTTGGATCTGCAGGTTTCCCTACGGCTTCTGGAGATCCTTACGGTGAAATCAAAATGAGTGGCGTGCTTGAGTCTTCTTATGGACTTAGCACAAATGGTATCGCGACTATCATCGCTCATGAAATGGGTCACTGTGTTGGTTTCCGTCACACAGACTTTTTTGACAGAAGCATCTCTTGTGGAGGTGGAACTTCGAATGAAGGAACTGCCGGAGTAGGTGCAAACCACATCCCAGGTACACCAACTGGAGCTTCTGCTTCAGCAAAATCCTGGATGCTCGCTTGTACTGATGGTAGCAATCGTCCATTCAACAATGACGATAAAACAGCACTAGACTACCTATACTAAAATACTTTAACCAAAAGGGTGTTTAAAAAGGGGGCTGAACAGCCTCCTTTTTTATTTGCCTAATTCAGAATAATCTATCGTTTTTGGGTTAAAAACAGGTAATTGGGGTTGTGTTATCTTTTTTATACATTGCAAAATGATATAAACACCCTATTAATCAAAACCCTAATAATATGAAGAGAATGAACAACATGTTGGCACTGGGTCTGATAGCCAGTGTCATATTATTCTCCTGTTCAGAACAGGAGCCTTTAACAGATGATTTTTCTGTATCTGATGAGGTCACAGCTCAAATTGCAGCACTTGGATTTGATGTGACCAACTTCGCTCCAACCAAATTCGAAGATGGGTACCTTGTTGAAGGAGATATCTATTTAACAGATCAGGATTTAATCAACATGAGTCCGGCCAAATCTTTGGCTACTGTTGAGCAGTACAGCACGAATGAGTTAGTTTGTGCTAATGGTGGTCGCGTTATCACCGTGTATTTAGATGAAGGCACCTCCGATGGCGGGGGTGGAAATGGTGGTGGAAACGGAGGAGGTCCGCCCCCAGGAAAAGGTCCTAATAAAACATCCTCTTCTGCATCGTTTTCATCTACTTATGGACAGGCCGTAGATGAAGCTATTGCGCGATTTAACGCTGAAAATCTTTCATTAACATTCCAAAGATCCACTTCTTCTGGAGCTGATATCGTTTTTTCCAGGCTAAGTAAGCGTGATGAAAATCGTGGCGTACTTGGTTCAGCAGGATTCCCAAATAATTGCGATCCATATGGTCAAATAAAAATGAGTGGTGTCCTTGAATCCAATTATGGCTTGTCAGTAAATGGTATCGCCACCATCATGGCGCATGAAATGGGACATTGCATTGGTTTCCGTCACACCGACTACTTTGACCGAAGTATTTCTTGTGGAAGCGGAGGGGATGAAGGTGCCGGCTCCATAGGCGCAAACCATATCCCGGGAACTCCAACTGGTGCTTCATTATCTAAAAAGTCATGGATGCTTGCCTGTACCGATGGTGGGGATCGTCCGTTCAACAATGATGATAAGACCGCACTAGATTACCTATACTAAAATACATTAACCAAAAAGGGTGTTTGGAAAAGGGGGCTGGTTAGTCCCCTTTTTTTTGTGTTTCCTTTTTTAAAACAAAATATTATATTGCGAGGTGATTAACCATCACCTTTTATTATGAGAAGATGAATAGGTGAACCAAAGGGAGTTTTATAGCTCCCTTTTTTTATGCTTACGATTATCTTAGCCGGATGCACCAATTCTTTGATCGATCCATCGAGTACCTAAAAGGGGTAGGTCCGCAACGTGCCGAGACACTCAACAAAGAATTGCAGATTTTCACATTCGGTGACCTCCTTCAGCACTACCCTTTCAGACATGAAGACCGGAGTAAGTTTTATAAAATCAATGAACTGCAACCTGACCTTCCCTATGTCCAACTTATTGGTGAATTTAAATCTTTCAAAACCATAGGTATTGGCAGGCGAGCCAGGCTGGTTGGTGTATTTGCAGATGAAACCGGAACCATTGAGATGGTCTGGTTTAAAGGTGTCCAGTGGATCCAGAAGAGTTTGACTATTGGCGTAAAGTATGTGGCTTTTGGTAAGGCCACTCTTTTCAATGGTAAATTCAACATTGCCCACCCGGAGATTGAAATTCAAACAGAGAAAAATACCAAAAGCGGTTATCTCCAGCCCGTGTACCACACCACTGAGAAAATGAAAAAGAATGGAATGGAGAGTAAGTTCTTTTCTAAGGTGATGAAGGTGCTGTTAGTAGAGGCTGTTAACCACATTCCTGAAACACTTCCACAAAACCTCCTCGATCAGTTTAAGCTAATCGATAAGAAAACTGCTGTGGTGTCCATGCACTTTCCGCGAGATGCGCATTTGCTTTCTTTAGCACAAAACCGAATGAAGTTTGAGGAATTGTTTTTTGTTCAGCTGAGGCTGATCAAACTAAAAATTGCCCGAACTGAAAAATACCGGGGAGCCATCATCAACAAGAGCGACCTCCTCAATGAGTTTTACGAGAAGCACATGCCTTTTGAACTGACCAACGCGCAAAAGCGGGTGGTAAAAGAAATCTATGCAGACTTCCGCTCCGGTCAACAAATGAATCGGTTGGTGCAGGGGGACGTGGGAAGTGGAAAAACCATGGTGGCATTTCTCTCCATGCTTATCGCCATTGGTTCCGGGTTTCAATGTGCCTTTATGGCGCCAACCGAGATTTTGGCTGAACAGCATTTCAAAGGATTGAAAGAACAAGCCAAACCGCTCGGAATCCACATTGCAAGACTGACAGGTTCAACTCCAACTTCTGAACGGAAGCTGATTCATGAAGGATTGATGTCCGGGGTGATCACGATTTTGGTAGGGACACATGCTTTGCTGGAGGACAAAGTGAAATTTAAAACCCTTGGCCTGGCAGTTATTGATGAGCAGCACCGTTTCGGCGTAGCTCAGCGGGCCAAACTCTGGACCAAAACCAAAGAAGTATATCCGCATGTACTGGTGATGACCGCCACACCTATTCCAAGAACATTGGCCATGACACTTTATGGCGATCTGGATATTTCGGTAATTGATGAATTACCAGCAGGAAGGAAGCCAATCAAAACCAGGCACTTTTTCGAAACCAAAAGACTGGAGATGTTTGGGTTTGTGGAAAAGGAAATTGAAAAAGGACGGCAGGCATATATCGTATATCCACTCATTGAAGAATCCGCCACACTAGATTACAAAGACCTGATGGATGGGTATGAAGGAATCTCGCGCCGGTTTCCAAATTATCAGATTTCCATCGTTCATGGGCGTATGAAATCAGAAGACAAAGAATGGGAGATGCAGCGCTTTGTCAAAGGTGAAACAAAGATCATGGTTGCAACTACAGTTATTGAAGTTGGAGTTAATGTACCGAATGCTTCCATCATGGTAATCGAGAATGCCGAACGATTTGGTTTATCTCAACTACACCAGCTCAGAGGTCGGGTCGGACGTGGTGCAGATCAATCCTACTGCGTCCTGATGACGGGAGTGAAGCTTAGCACAGAAGCTCGTACCCGAATCCGCACGATGGTTGACACTACTGATGGATTCAAAATCGCAGAAGTTGATTTAGCACTGCGTGGACCGGGAGATCTGATGGGCACCCGACAAAGTGGTGCGCTGGACTTGCTGGTTTCTGATTTGGTGAAGGACGGGGAGATATTGAAAGCCGCTAGAATTGCAGCACAAGATTTGTTGAAAGGCGATCCAAAGCTGCTAAAGCCGGAGCACCGAATGATTAAATCCCATATTGATTCATTCAGTAAAAATGCCGTTAATTGGGGAAGGATTTCATAATTGACAATGGTGAATGAATAATTAACAATTCACTAACTTGAAGCTTGCGACTTAATCCTTACAGCTAGCCCATGAAATCCCAATACATCAAACTCCTCAAAAAGCAAATATCTAAACTGGAAGAAGAAAGCTTCGATCTGGAAGCCTGGAAAACAAGTGCGATCACCGTCCTGCAACGAATCTTTGGCGAATCAGACCCTCGAGCTAAACAAATTGATAACCTTAAGATCGACTACAGTAGTTGGGCACTGAGAGATTCAAATGCCAACTATAAACCTGTAGAAACTGCCAAACTCAAGGGCAAGGAAATCCTCAACACTGCAATAGATGAAATTGAAATTTTTGGCGCTCCTGAAAATCATGCTGCAGAGGTATTGGGTAATGATTTTGTAAAAAAATTACAAAATATGAGTGAATCAGAACGTAAAAAGCATTTTGAAAGTATGAAGAAAAATGAGTTGGTGGAGTTGTTGATGAAGCTCACTTCGTGAGGATTTTAACCGCAGAGACACGGAGTAGACGCAATGGACACAGAGCGATCAATATTACAAACTCTCTCTGAGTACTTTGTGAAAGTCTCTGTGCTCTCTGTGGTTAAAAATAAAAATCAGTGCTTAAAGTGCCTCACCCCGGTCATCACCATCGCTAAGCCATTTGCATCGCAATAGTCAATGGAGTCCTGATCTTTGATAGAACCTCCCGGCTGAATCACTGCAGTTATGCCTGCTTGATGTGCAATCTCAACACAGTCCGGAAACGGGAAAAACGCATCAGATGCCATCACGGCACCATTGAGGTCAAAACCAAACTTTCCGGCTTTTTCAATCGCCTGATTCAGCGCATCTACACGGGAAGTCTGACCTACACCACTTGCCAGTAGTTGGCCGTCTTTCGCTAAAACGATTGTATTCGATTTTGACTGCTTGCACACCTTGGACGCAAAGATCAAATCCTCCACTTCATCAGCCGTAGGTGCTTTTTTCGTTTTCACTTCCAGCTCTGCCTTGGTTTCAGATTTCAGATCATAGTCCTGAACAATCGTACCGTTGAGCAGGCTTTTGTATTGTGTCTCCTGATGCCATGGTTTTTTCTGAATCAACAAGATCCTGTTTTTCTTTTTTTCCAAAATCTCAAGCGCATCAACTGCAAAAGTTGGGGCAATCAGAATCTCGAAGAACAAGCTGCTCATCTCTTCAGCTGCTGCTTTGTCCACTTCCTGGTTGGTAATTAAAACACCCCCAAACGCAGAAACAGTATCTGCAGCAAAAGCTCGTTGGTATGCGTCTTTCACTGTTTTCCCAATTGCAATACCACAAGCGTTATTATGCTTCAGTATTCCAAAAGCAATATCTCTCTTAAACTCTGCAATTAGCTGAACGGCAGCCTCAATGTCTACCAGGTTGTTGTAGGAAATCTCCTTTCCGTGGATTTGCTCAAAATATGCTTCAAAATCTCCATAGAAGTAACCTTTCTGATGCGGATTTTCTCCATATCGCAATGTTCGGCCCGGAGCGGATGAAACCCTGAATGCCGGCACTTCTTTTTTCTCATTCATCCAGTTGAAGATCGCTGAATCATAATGACTGGATGTAGCAAATGCTTTGGCGGCAAATAGTTTACGCTCTTCTTCTGTTGTCTCGCCATTTTGATTGTCAAGAATGTCCTGAAGATCATGATAGTATTCCATTGAGCTTACCATCACCACATCTTTGTAATTTTTAGCTCCGGCTCGAATAAGCGCTATTCCACCAATGTCAATTTTTTCTATGATGTCATCTTCTCCTGCTCCACTTACAACCGTCTCTTCAAATGGATACAAATCCACTATAACGAGATCAATTGGTGGAATTTCGAATTTCTTGGCTTCTGTCAGATCTGATTCATTATCTCTTCTATGAAGAATACCACCAAAAACCTTGGGGTGAAGTGTTTTTACGCGCCCTCCAAAAATAGACGGGTAATCAGTCAAACTCTCTACTGGAATAACATCAATTCCCAGTTCTTTGATGAATTTCTCCGTTCCACCGGTACTGTAAATTTTTACTCCCTGTTTGTCCAGTTTTCGAACAATTGGCTCCAGGCCATCTTTATGAAACACAGAAATAAGTGCAGATTGAATCTTTTTTGTGGACATGTTTTTGGGTTGGTTTATTTCAAGGTTTGCAAAGGTACCATCTGTGATGGTTTTATATTTAGCTCCCCATACAATATACTCCTCGATCACTTTGGGAAAGTGTTTATGTTCCAAAGCGTGAATTTTCTGAGCGAGTAGGTCAGGTGTGTCGTTTGGTTCAACCTGACATTTGGCCTGAAAAAGTATTTCCCCTTTATCGTACTCCTCATTTACCAAATGAATCGTAATTCCGGATTCTTTTTCACCGGCATCAATCACTGCCATATGAACCCGCTCTCCATACATTCCCTTACCACCAAACTTCGGAAGCAGCGCAGGATGAATGTTTATGATTTTGTTTGGAAAAGCTTTTATCAGATATTTTGGGATCAGCCATAAAAACCCAGCCAAGATGATATAATCTATATCCGATAATTGTTTTATAAACGATGAGTCGTAAAACTCTTCCTTTGAAAAAGTGGAAGAGGGAATGTCAAGCTTATCCGCACGCTGATGAACGAAAGCATTTTTTTTGTTTGAAAGTATTTCTTTGACTTGAATGCTTTCATGACCTTCAAAATATTTTGCAATATTTTCAGCGTTCGATCCACTCCCGGAAGCGAAGATGGCAAGGTTAATCATCCGGCAAAAGTAGCCTAAAGTGTAATGTTGTGATCTCTTGCAAACACACGAATGTTCTCACGTAGATTTTTCAATACTTCAGCCAAATCCAGCTCATCACTTTACATATAAGTTTTGAATGAAGTTTTTCATTGCAATGTTTTCTGTACGTGCAAAATCCAGATCATTTTGAGAGAGGAACTGATTCTCCTTTGCTTGTTCCAATTGTTCTTCCAGGGTTTTTATTCGCTCATCATCCATGATTAAAATGCATCTTCAAACACTTCAATTTTATTTTCAGCGTCTATGCAGACTATATCAAAGCGGACGTTTTTTTGCCAGTTGATCCCATAGATGTAATCTTCTGCTGCTTCTTTTATTCGATCTTGTTGTGCTTCTGAAACAAACGTCTCTGCCTCACCAAAGTCTGCTCTGCTTCGCTTTTTAACTTCTACAAAGATTAAAATCTGCTCATCTTTCAAGGCGATCAGATCTATTTCGGCTCGTTTGTATCGATAGTTTGATTCCAAAATTTCACAACCTTGATTTTCATAGTGCCGTTTTGCTATTCCTTCACCTACAATACCTTTAGTTTTGCGATCCATGTTATCAGTCAGGTTTATCCTGTCGAAACAGCTTAAAGTTAATGTCAGAGTTATACCCACTTAAGTTCAATCCCATTTTCAAAGAAAAGCTTTGGGGCGGGCAGAAAATTAAAACCATTCTTGGAAAAGATTTTGGCGATCTTGACAATTGTGGAGAAACATGGGAGCTATCGGGGGTTCCTGGAAATGTTTCCGAAGTATCCAATGGGGCTTTAAAGGGCGAGTCTTTAAATGATTTGGTTTCTGATCTCAAGGCCGATCTTGTGGGTAGGAGTGTCTATGGAAGGTTTGGTAATGAATTTCCCTTACTCATCAAATACATTGATGCCGCTCAGGATTTATCTGTTCAAGTACACCCTGATGATGAGTTAGCACACGCTAGGCATAACTCCAAGGGAAAAGCTGAAATGTGGTATATAATTCAGTGTGACCGTGATTCGAAGCTAATCAATGGCTTTAACAAAAAAACAGATGAGGCAGAATTCTCAAAAGCTTTTCGGAATGGAGATGTTCTTAATCTACTTAATATGGAATCTGTATTTAAAGGAGATGCATTTTACTTGCCTGGAGGTCGGGTTCATGCAATAGGTGCTGGAATTCTCCTTACGGAAATCCAACAGACTTCAGATATCACATATCGAATTTATGATTTCGACAGAGTTGATAAACATGGAAATGTTAGAGAACTCCATGTCGATCAAGCATTGGATGCCATTAACTTTTCCAAGCCTGAGCAGATAAAAAGCGAATATTCCAACGAGCCAAACAAGGCAAATGGTATTGTCGCTACCCCATATTTTACCACAAACAAACTGATCATAAACCAGAAGAAACAAATTGACCGTAAAGAACTTGATTGTTTCAAAATTTACATTGGTGTTGGTGGTTCGGGGAAAATTGGAAACGAAAACATCAAGCTTGGAGATGTTGTCCTTATTCCGGCAGCCATGAAGACCTATAACATTGAACCGAATGGAGAACTAGAGTTGTTAGAAACCTATATTGATGCTTCGACAAGCTCAGCATGACAAAACAAACGCAATTCATTCATTTAGGACTTAAGGATTACAAGGAGGCATGGGACTTTCAGGAAATTCTCTTTAAGGAAACTGTCGATCAGAAAATTGCCAACCGGAAGCTGCCGGAAACAGAACAAGTTGAAACCAAAAATCATCTGATTTTTTGTGAACACCCTCACGTTTATACTTTGGGTAAGAGTGGGGATGAAAACCACCTCCTTGCCAATGAGGCTTTTTTGAAGGAAAAAAAAGCCTCCTTTTACAAAATCAATAGAGGCGGTGATATAACCTATCATGGACCGGGTCAGATAGTGGGGTATCCAATTTTAGATTTAGATCATTTTTTTACTGACATCCACAAGTACCTGCGGTTTCTGGAGGAGGCTGTGATTCTAACGCTGAAAGAGTATGGCATTGAGTCCGGAAGAGTAGACGGGCTCACGGGAGTGTGGCTGGATGGTGATGATGAAAAGAAAGCACGAAAAATTTGTGCATTGGGTGTGAAAAGCAGCCGATGGGTAACCATGCATGGTTTTGCCTTCAATGTCAATACAAACCTTGAATACTTCAATTACATCGTCCCTTGCGGCATTCAGGACAAAGCGGTGACTTCACTTCAAAAAGAACTTGGTAAAGAAGTTGATATTAAGGAAGTCGAGCAAAAACTCAAACTTCATCTGGCCTCTGTCTTTGAAATGGATTTGATTGAATAATTATCTCCTTACAAACCAAACTGAAATTCCATATCCGAGGAATGTTGCCATCAAATGCATCAAAGAAATATGCAGGTCAATTCCCAAAACTGATAAATTG
Organism: Ekhidna sp.; assembly: GCF_040220215.1. GTDB lineage: Bacteria > Bacteroidota > Bacteroidia > Cytophagales > Cyclobacteriaceae > Ekhidna. Next base: position 268,140 of record NZ_JAVJTR010000025.1, on the reverse strand, counting down.
AATATCTCAAAAACTACTGGTATCATTAAAATAATCCACGGTTTTCGGCTTTTTGTTGCCAATGCACCGTATACCTGAAACATCCCAATCGATCCTCCCATCCAGTTTCGCTCGAATGCAAACTGCATAAATACGCTATCCGGAAAAAGGTTCAGACCTATGGTGTAAAACACCCCAAAAAATGGAGCTACCGTAAGATAGGCAGAAAGAAAAATGAGCGCAGTGGTCTTAAAACCAAAAATTGCTTCATGTGATTGGACAATTACCAGAATCCCAAGAATAGAAACAAATAGAATATGGTCAAATCCATTGTGGAGAAACAGTGTGGTAAACATGTTGCGCACAAAAATCAGCGGAGCTTCTCTTAGGTTTTTAACCCAGAATGCGAAATCACATTGAAGTGCCAGCTGCCAGGTTCCTTCACAGTTGCGTGTCGAAGCAAAACCAAGGATTCCAATGATTGACCAGATGATGATCAGGTACAAAATCGAAAACGATTTTAGCCGTATCAATTTTCCAAGAGAAACATTTTCATTATCCGCTCCTTTCCATGGCCATACAAACGGAAAAATTCTTTCCTTTTGAGGGTTATTTTGGTTCATTTGCCTAAAATATATATTGTGAGCAACATAGCATTGAGCTCATTATTTAACTGAATAGAAGTTCGTGAAAAAAGACATTGATTTTTCGCCTGTAAAAGATGTTCATGTGGTCATTGGAAAAGGTGATGAAGGTTGGAAAGTCTTTCTTATTAACCGAAATCATGCCAAACTCGAAAATGTAATGGTCACTTCTCGTGGTTATGGTGAGACCAAAATGGAAAAGCAGAAGACCTCCACGCTCAGGCACATGATTCCCTACATTGATTCGGGCGAATATGCATTAATTGAACCGATTGATGAATCAGTGTTCCATTTAAACAATGAATATTGGGTTAGTTATTTTATCAATGGACAGGTCTATGATAAAAAGTTTATCTTTGTGCCAGACTCAATCGTTGAAGAAAACCTCACCTTCATTGAAGAGTTGCAAATGAGCGGTATCTTGCATGACTAATTGCTCCATCATCTCTGAAACAGAGATATCTTTTCCAAAATTGATTAGATAGACAGAGCAAGCGAAGTATTAAAACAAACGAAGTTTGCGTAACCACTTTCAAGATTTCCTCATCATTGATATTGAGACTGTCTCAGGAAATGAAAATGTAGAGCAGTTGCCTCCAGCTTTACAAAAACACTGGGAACGAAAAGCCGGTTTTATTCGAAACCCTGAAGAAAAAGCACCTGATGAGTTGTATAATGATCGGGCAGCTATTTACGCAGAGTTTGGAAAAATCATTGTCATTGGAATGGGGTTTTACCATGAACATAAAGGAAAACCGGCGTTACGGGTCAAATCCATCGCTTCCAAAGACGAAAAGAAATTATTAACTGAATTTAAAAACTTTATAGAATCAAAATTTGATCAGGACAACTTAAAGCTTTGCGCACATAATGGAAAAGAATTTGACTTTCCTTATTTGTGCCGTCGCATGCTGATCAACGACATTAAAATCCCCTGGTCGTTAAACATGACCGGGAAAAAACCATGGGAAGTAAATCACATAGACACCATGGAACTATGGAAGTTCGGCGACTGGAAAAGTTTCACTTCGCTGGATTTGCTAACAACCATTTTCAAAATTCCGTCAAGCAAAAAAGAATTAGACGGGTCAATGGTGACAAAAACATATTATGAAGAAAAAGATGGGTTAAAGAAAATTGAGGAATATTGTCAAAAAGATGTGGTAGCAACCGCCCAGCTCTACCTCCGCCTCAATAATTTACCTCTGATCGATCCTGATCAGATAAACATCGTAAAATGACCGCACGGTCGAAAAACAAACAATGAGTAAAAAACGAAAAAAGAAATTAGGAACTAGATCAAAAAATCAAGAACCCAATCACGTAAAAGCAATTAAAAGTAAGCTCCATGAAATTTTCACCTTAAACGATGGAAAATCATACGGCTATCGAGAGCTAATCCGAAAGCTTCAGCTTCGGGATAAAAAATCAAAAGATTATTTAAAAACCCAGCTTTTCAGCCTGGAAAGCAAAGACAAAATCAGAAGACTAAGCGACGGCCGATACATCACTAATGCTGAGACCGAATACATTCAGGGAAAGGTCGATCATGTCAATCCGAACTTTGCCTATATCCTCACACCGGATGGAGAAGACGATATCTGGGTAAAGACCCAGGATCTGAACTTTGCTATCCATGGTGATCTGGTAAGTGTCGTACTGACACGCCCAGCCAAAAAAGGTTTTCGCCCGGAAGGTAAAGTCGTCAATATTCTCAATAGAGATCGGGATGAATTTGTAGGGAAAATAGATGTCTCGCAAAAATTCTCTTTTGTAGTTCCTGATAGCAGACACATTCATTTTGACATCATGGTTTACCCCGAAAAAATCGGGAAGGCCAAACCCAATGATAAGGTGATGGTCAAAATTGACAAGTGGCACGATGCGAAAAACAGGAGTCCACTTGGTACAGTGACGGAAGTGCTGGGACAGGCCGGTGAAAATGAAGCAGAAATTCATTCCATTATGGCAGAGTTTGGTTTGCCATTTCGATTCACCAAAAAAGTGGAGAAAGCGGCTGATCAGATTTCAGACCTTATTACGGATGAGGAAATCAAAAAACGTAGAGATTTCAGAGATATCACTACGTTCACGGTAGATCCGCATGATGCGAAGGATTTTGATGATGCCCTTTCAATCAAGGAACTGGGTGATGACAAATACGAAATCGGAATTCACATTGCTGATGTTTCTCACTATGTAGACGAAGGAAGTGAGTTGGATAAAGAAGCTGTTGATCGGGCCACTTCCGTTTACCTGGTGGATCGAACCATTCCCATGCTGCCCGAAAGATTGTCCAACGGACTTTGCTCGCTGAGACCCAATGAAGAAAAGCTGACCTTTTCGGCCGTTTTCGATATTGATTCTAAAGGAGCCGTTTCAAAAAAATGGTTTGGACGAACCATCATCAATTCTGATCGTCGATTTACCTACGAAGAGGCGCAAGAACGAATTGAGGGATTGGATAGTGACTTTACAAAAGAGGTGGTGACGCTTAACAACATTGCCAAGCAACTCCGAAAGAAACGCTTCCAGCAAGGAGCTGTGAATTTTGAAACTGTGGAAGTAAAATTCAGGCTGGATGAAAAAGGCAAGCCTCTTGAGGTGATCCCGAAAGAGCGAAAAGATGCGCACAAGATGATCGAAGAGTTTATGTTGCTGGCCAATAAAGAAGTAGCTACCCACATTTACAAATGGAAAGAAAAAGGCAAAGAGGAAGGAAGCAAGACATTTGTATATCGGGTTCATGACGACCCTGATCCTGAAAAACTCAGCACTTTTGCTTCGTTTGCAGCACGCTTTGGTCACAAGGTTGATACGGGTGGAAACATTTCCCACGGGTTGAACAAACTGATGGAAAACATTGAAGGGAAGCCGGAACAAAACGTACTTGAATCCTTAGCCATCCGATCGATGGCAAAAGCCAAATACACCACAGACCCGAGAGGTCACTTTGGTTTGGCCTTTGAGCACTACACCCATTTCACCTCTCCGATCAGGCGATATCCGGATGTCATGGTGCATCGCCTCCTCGAGCATTATCTGCAGGGAGGAAAAAATGTGGGTAATGAAGAGCATGAACCATTGTGTATGCATTCGTCGGAGCGTGAAAAACGTGCCGCTGATGCCGAACGTGCCTCTATCAAATACAAGCAGGTTGAATTCATGGAAACCATGCTTGGTCAGGAGTTTGAAGGAATTGTTTCAGGTGTAACAGAATGGGGCATTTTTGTAGAGATTATCCAAACCAAGTGTGAGGGTATGATTCGAATGACTGATTTGGATGACGATTTCTATGAGTTTGACGAAAAGCAAATGCGAGTGATTGGAAGAAATAACAAACGAATTATTACATTAGGTGACAAACTAAACGTCATTGTAGCCAAAACAGATATTGACCGAAGAACCATTGATTTAGAGTTGGTGAGTGACAAATAAAAAAACTAAGCACATAATTAAAGGAGACATTTTTCCGCCCCATATTATTGGACTTGGAGCCATACTGATACTGTTTAGCTATCTCAGCCTTGAGAGTGAATATTCTAACTACTCCATCTGGTTTTTGATAGCTGGAGCCTTCTTAACCACTTCACGTTTCGGAACTGTAATCGATACGAGGAGAAAGTCAATTAAGCCGTATCTAAGTATCTTGTTCATAAGATTTGGCTTAAAAAAGAAGTATGATCTACTAAACTGTTTTTGGCTAAATTCAAGTAGAATGAAAGACGTTTGGCAAAACCCAGCGGTTCAATCAGTTTCTTCTCCATATACTGTTGTTTACGTTTATTTATTAACTTCAGAAGGAAGGCAATACTTCCTTTTCCGCGAAAATTCTAAGCAAGGTGTTTACGAAAAGTTAGGAAAGCATATGCGGCAACTGGGGATTAAATGTTTAGATCGCAAAAGCGCATGAGTCTCAGCAAAAAAGCCAGCGATATGCTGGATTACAATGGATACCGGTACAAAAAGGATAATCATCTAATCCTCTTTAGAAAAGCGGGTACGGATCGGGTTGGGCTTACGATTGTCATAATCGTTAGTCTGGTGTTTGTCGGACTTATTTTTGCGCTTCAATGGTGGGCTGGTTTAATTGCCTTGATTGTCGCTTTTCTCATTTTCCGTCCACTGGTTAAAAGAATACCAGGGAGCTTAAAATTGGTCATTGATCCGGAAAAGAAGATTGTTGAAATTGACAACCGTACCAGAGCCTACAATTTCGACCAGATTTTTGGTATTTATATCCACTCAAAGTTTGTTGATGAATACTCCAGTGCGTTTAAAAGCACGAGCGAAGAACATCAGATCACAATCGGTCTTGAACTGGACAATCAGAAATTAGCACCGCTCTTCAAACTCATCTCCGATCATGCCAAACCTTCTAAAGAGATGAATGAAGTGTATGATTTTTTAGAATCGTCTATTAAAGCAAAAAATTTTGCTTGATTTTCTTCTCTTGAATCTACCAGAGATAGTTTATGATTATTCGAATAAAGAGAGGAATACTCCTTTTTTTCGCTTAATATTAGATTACAATTGATAGTAAAGTCGAGGGACTTTCAAACCAATTAACCATGAAGTCACCCAATCTCAGCAAAGAAGCATTAGATATTCTTGCGGAAAACAACTATTCTTTCAAATCAAAAGATGGCAAAATCACCATTAAACACCAATCGGGATATATGGGGGCCATCGTGCTTCTTTTTATTACCCTATTTCTTTCTATTCCTCTTTTTTCGGCAGGTACTATCTACGGTGTAATATTGATTGGCGGTGTGGTTGGCGGCATCATTATCCGTAAAATCTATTTTGCAAAAAAATCAAGCCTTACTATTGACCTGAACCAAAACACATTTACGGCCATCATTGGCACTTATTATCAGGAAGATCAACCTTTAAAAATGATTTCGACTATCACGCTTCAATCAAAGTTTGTAGATGAATATACAACCGCAGCTAGAAACTCCGTGGAAGAATATTTGATTTCGATTAAGATTCAGCTAATCACGAAAGAAGAGCTTACCCTGTTCCATCTAAAGTCTGATCAGTCTGAGCCAACGGCCCAGATAAATGAAATTTATTCCCTTTTAGAGGATTCTATTAAGTCAGCAAAAATCACATAAAACCATGACTTACTACATTTTTAGATGATTAGATTGTGTTAATTTCATCAAGGATAAAGTCACCACACCTTGAGTACAAGTCAATACCTAACCAGAGAAGAAAGTTTTTATCGCTTTCTTATGATTTCCGCTTATGCTTCAACCCTTGTTTTTGGAGGGTTCTACTTTTTTGCTGGTGTACAAATCTTGTTTTTGACAACTTTATCTGCATTCCTCATCTTTTTAATATTAGGAGCTCTTTCATTCTATTCAGTGGGTATTGTTACGCTTTTTCGCTTATCAATTTTAACGATCCTGATCGCTTTTTATCTTCAGGTTTTTTTTACCGGAGGATCTCAATCTTCCGCATATCCAAACTTTCTGATTCCACCCTTGTTAGCGTTCTTTTATAAGCCTATACACGATAGGTATTTTTTTATGATACTATCTGGTGCATGCGTTATATCTATGCTGCCTCTTTCTTTGATGGACTTACCCTATGATTTAGTTCCTGAAGGGTTCAAGTTGACTCATGGGGTAATTTGTACTGTTTTCATTTTTGCTAGCGTAATCATTTATACTTTCATGTTTCGAAATGCTCTAATACGACGCAATGAAAAAATGGGTGACGCAATGAAAAAATTACAGGAGACAACCCGTAAACTAATCCAGTCGGAAAAGCTAGCTTCTCTTGGTATGCTTTCTGCAGGTGTAGCGCATGAAATCAACAATCCCCTGAACTTTATTCAAGGAGGCCTTCAACTCCTAGAGCAAGGGTTGGAAGATGAAAAAGAATTAAAATTTGAAGCAACCCCTTGTCTAAACGTTATGAAAGAAGGGCTTAGACGTGCTTCTATAATTGTAAAAAGCCTAAACCATTTTAGTAGAGATACAGAAACAATGAATGAATCTTGTGATTTGCATCAGATTCTTAACAATAGCCTGGTAATGCTTCAGCCTAAACTAAAGTATAAAGGGGAGGTCAAAAAGCTGTTTACGAGTGAGAAACTTGTAATATCAGGAAATGAAGGAAAGCTGCACCAGGCATTCCTGAATATAATTTCGAATGCAGAACAAGCCATTCAAAAAGATGGATTAATTACCATCAGCACGATAAAAAAGAAGAAACGAATCTATGTGGAAATAGCTGACAATGGAATCGGAATCACTAAGGAAAACCTAAAAAAAATCAGCGATCCTTTTTTTACCACTAAACCGGTAGGAAAGGGCACGGGGCTTGGTCTTTCCATTACCTACAAAATCATTGAAGAGCATAAAGGAATAATTAAGGTTTCTTCTAAACCGGGGAAAGGTTCTAAATTTGTCATATCATTTAGTGAGAAGTGAGGCATACTATTCTTTTTGTAGACGATGAAATAATCAATCTTTTTGTGCTGGAAAAAAGGTTTGAATCTGAGTACAATGTACTAACAGCAGAATCCGGTCATGACGCATTAAGGATTATAGAAGAAAATAAAGGCAGCCTTGACGCCATAATAAGTGATTTAAGAATGCCCGAAATGGATGGCTTGCAGCTTATCGACAAAGCGATCCCTTCGCTCATAGATGTCCCTTGTTTCTTGTTGACCGGTTACGACCGAAACAAGCAAATCGAAGAAGCAATAGATTCTAAGAAAGTGGCTTACATGTTCAAAAAGCCATTTGACTATAATGAAATTGATTCGGTTTTAAAAAGTACCCTTTAGCGGTGTTCTGCCTTCAGTAAGTCAGTAACAGTTTTTACAGGATTAAACGTCACAAGGGGAACCTCTACAAAAATCGTGTTCCAATGTGCCATTCCACCATTCCACAAACCAGGTAACTCCATAGCCAGTAGTTTTTTACCGTTGTAGGATTTCTCAGAAATAAACCCTGCCTCCTCATCACGATAAGTCGTTAAGTCAAACTTTTCCCCTTTATAATTTTTAACTCCACACACTAAATCAACCGGGTTAAAATGGGTGCCTTTCTTAAAGATTCGGTATTGCTCCGAATCTGCTTTATTGACTTGAGCTGACTCTACGATTTGAAGTGATTCAATAGCTCCATTTTTAACCCAAAATGGTCCCCCCCCTGGCTCACCCTCATTCTTAACCATGCCGCAAACTCTTATCGGCCGATTGAGAAGATGCGGAATATCATTTTTAGAAAACCCCTTGATCCCCATCTCCATAAGTAGTTGTTCTCCTTCTTCAAAAATATTTGTTCCGAAATCAAACTGATCAAGAAGTTGGAAAGCCCTTTTTTGATAAGACAGTAGCACACCTGCGAGAACCTTCTTGAATTTAATCGTTTCCGGCTTTAGCGCATCCGGAACTACATTGTCAATGTTTTTTATAAAAATTATATCTGCAGTGAGTTCGTTCAGGTTTCTAAGCAATGCCCCATGACCTGCTGGCCTAAATAGTAATTTATTGGCTGAATCGCGAAATGGTTCATATTCAAGCGTTGAGGCAATGGTGTCAGTTTCTGACTTTTGGGTGCTATAATCCACTTTTATTTCAACACCTGTTGATAGCTGATCGATCGCTTCTGCCACATGCTTTTGGAAATCTTCCATGTGCTCTGGGGAAACTGTGAAGTGCAGTCTTACTTTGTTCCCTTTTTCGGCATACGCCAGGCCTTCATGGATGTGTTCTTCCGCCGCTGTTCTTTCGCCATTTTCGTAGGCGTGAAATGTTAGCAATCCTTTCGGTTTCTTTTCATAGCCCAAGCCTTCAGGTTCAAGAAGTAGTTTGATTATCTCCTTATGCTTTAACTCCTTTTTTGCCTGATCAATTGATAGATTTAAGCTTTTAATAACTGCTTGATTCAATTCATGGAAAAAAGCGAACTCGTCAATATCACTAAAAAACTTCCCGATTTTCTTTTCCTCCCTTTTAATCTCGGAAATGGACTCATTTGAACCATCAAATTTTTCTAAGAATCCATACAATGATTTGAACATGCGAGTAGCAGCGCCCGAAGCGGGCACAAATTTCATTGCATCAACTTCTGCATGATCGTATAAACCCTGATACAATACGGTTTCTTCTTTGGTCAGCTTGAAAATGCCATTTTCAATAGATGCATGAGCGGTAATTTGAACATGGGGAAAACCTTTTTTAAAACGCTCAATTTCCCTTTCAACTTTGTCTATTGAAATTCCCTTTTCTTTGATTTGTATCTTGTCCGCTTCTGAAAACATTGCCGATTTAAAAACACAAATGTAAATTGAGCAACCGAAGTTGTTCCATTTAAAGGGAAAACAATTAATTTGGAATATTACAAAGCAATTACCTCACAATTATGAGCGCAGATATTTTTAACATCGCACCTTCTTTTTATGGAATCACAATGGTTCCTAAAGATTCCTGGAGACAATATGGTTATGCTCTTTTGACCATTGCTGGTTCTGACGGGGATGTGTCAGACCCTGAGTTGGAATGGCTTACAATCGAGTGTGCTCAAGCAGTGGGAGTAGATGAAGAAATCATAGCCGACTGGGAAGAATATGATTTTGAAGAAGGGGAATTGGAAGAAATATTTTATGAATTCAACTCTAAATCTTTCGCTAATTTCAGCAAGCTATTGATTTATGATGCCATTAGAATGTCTAGCGCGGATGGAGACTATGCACAAGATGAGCGTGAGCAGGTACATCATGCGGCACAAATTCTAAAAGTACCGATGGATACGGTTATGGCCATTGAAGCACTTGTTGATTTAGAGCATGCGGCCAATAAACTCCGCATGACCATTCTTTAACCATATATTTTATTCAGCACATTCGCTAACCGAATGCCCGCTTGAAGCAAGCGTTGATTCAATAAGTCAATGTTTTCGTAATCGTAGCGATAGCTAAGTTTCTTGCTGTCCGGCATGGTTTCATAGCATTGCCTTCTCAGATCTTTGGATTCATTGGCCCAATCAAGAACATTTAAAGATGACCATGAGGCAAGCTGTTCTTCTGTAGCATGATCAATCCATTCTACATATTCAGTGTAACTGTATTTCTGGCCATCAATCATGCCGCTATCCCAAACCCGGTGCAGGTTAGAGTCTTCCCAGAAGTAATCCAACTTCACATCATTGCCCCCTTTGTCCTCCCCGTTTCCCACATGCAATGGTTGATGAATATCTCCAATCAAGTGAACTAAACATTTCAATGCAAAGGCTTCATCTTCATCAGTAAATGATTTTGTTTCCAATTCCTTCATCATCCGCTGAATAGTTATAATCACATCCCCTTCATCAGGAGTCCCGGCTTCTTCATAAGTCTTACCGTCAGGGATGGTCGCATAGTGCCAAGGGGACATATGTACGTAAGTCTCATCGGATTTTATGAAGTCCATATAATTGCTAATCTCAGCAAGTGTTTCTGTGCCTAGTACATTTTCAATGTTTTTTCGGGCCTTTTTGGTTAAGTGTCGTTCAGCAATAAGACCTACAATTCTATGGCCAGTTGCTCCCCATCCAAAAGATTGAAGTACAAATAGCAAAGCCAAAGAAGAAATTAAAACTCTTTTCATACCTTAAATGTAAACTGAAGTAAAGTTTGATAGGATGCAAACAAGTTATGAAAGTATTAAAAAAGAGAAGGCGTGACCGAAGAATCGGTACACGCCTAATCACCAACCTAACCTAAAAGAAAGTTTTTAATAAACGTATGATGTTTATTTTATTATGAAATTCTTAGTCTTAAGAACCCGTAATACGCACAAAATGTTGCAATGTGATCTTGAAATAGTTCATTTTTTAGACAAACAAGGCTTTAGGTTCTACTAACAGCTACTCTGGAATATGGTAAAACCATTCCTTCATTAATGATGTAGTATAAAGGTTACTTTTGCCATCTAAATTTTGAAATAGCGGGTTTGAACACGAAAGACTTATTACAAAAATATCAGGAAAGCACAAATGTCCAGGCGATTGCTGAATCGATTGAAAAAAAGCAACAGCTTCGGTTAAAGGGAATTGCTGGAAGTTATGATGCATTATTAGTTGCTTCAACTTTCAAGGCTCTAGGTGGTATTCACCTGATAGTTCTTCATGATTTTGAAGAAGCTTCTTATTTTCAAAATGATCTTGCCAATTTTTTAACTGATGAGTTCATCCCCTTCCCTTCTTCATACAGGAAACCTTATCATTTTGAAGAAATTGAAAATGCCAATATTCTTCAGAGAGCTGAGGTATTAAATGATCTGAATGATCAGGACAACCTCATAATAGTCACCTATCCGGAAGCACTCTCTGAAAAAGTCATTAATAAACGATCGCTGGTTTCAAACACATTCACGGCCAGGCCCGGAGAGCAGTTAGATACTGAATTTCTAACAGACTTGTTGGTTACTTATGATTTCGAAAAAACAGATTTCGTTTATGAACCAGGGCAATTTTCCGTTCGTGGAGGAATAATTGACGTTTTTTCCTATGCTCATGAAAGGCCCTACAGACTCGAGCTTTTCGGTGATGAAATTGAAACTATTCGGGAGTTTGATCCGGAGAGCCAGTTATCAACTAAAGAGCTGGATCATATTTCATTGATACCGAATGTCCAAACCAAGTTGGTGAGTGAGGAACGACAGTCCTTTTTAGAGTACATCCCGGAAGAAACCACCATTTGGTTGAAAGATTACCAACAATCACTTGACATCATAGACAAATCATTTCATAAGGTCGAAGAGCAGTTTCAGATCATAAAAGAAATGAGTGGTGACTCCAAACTCATCACTTCGCCAAGCCAGCTATTCGAGACCCAGCAATCCTTTACTGATTCCCTTGAAAAATTCACAAAAATTGAGTTTGGTAAAAGGTTTTACCTGAAGCCGGATGAGGAATTGACACTTTCGACAAGACCCCAGCCATCTTTTCATAAAAATTTCTCTTTGCTGGCCGAAAACCTTCGTGGGCTTCAGCAAAACAATTATCAAAAATTTATAGCCGCAGAATCCTACAAGCAAATCGAACGACTCGAAACCATTTTTGAGGAGATTGATCCTGAGTTGAGTTTTGAAGGTGTGACCGCTTCCTTGAGAGAAGGGTTTATTGATGACCATGAGGAGCTAGCTATTTATACAGATCACCAAATATTTGATCGGTTTCATAGGTATAAGGGCAAGGAAAAGTTTACCAAAAATAAAGCCCTTACCCTCAAAGAGCTAAAAACACTTCAGCCAGGGGATTTTGTTACCCACATCGATTATGGAGTAGGCCGCTTCGCCGGACTGGATACCGTGGATGTTGGTGCCAATAAACAGGAGGCTATTCGGTTGGTTTATAGAGACGATGATTTGCTTTATGTCAGTCTACATTCCCTGCACAAGATTTCGAAATATTCCGGGAAAGAAGGTGAGCCTCCGACCATCAACAAACTGGGCTCGCCGGATTGGGAAAATAAGAAAAAGAAAATTAAGCGCAAGGTCAAAGACATAGCCAAAGACCTTATTGACCTGTATGCTAAAAGAAAAGCGGCGAGGGGATACTCCTTCCCACCAGATGATTATCTGCAAGCTGAGCTGGAATCATCTTTTATGTATCAGGACACACCAGATCAATCTTTGGCCACTGCAGACGTAAAAGCCGATATGGAACTGGAACACCCCATGGATCGGCTGGTGTGTGGCGATGTTGGGTTTGGGAAAACGGAAATTGCGATCCGTGCTGCATTCAAAGCTGTAAATTCAGGTAAGCAAGTTGCCGTTTTAGTTCCAACCACGATACTGGCAATGCAGCACCACAGAACATTTGAAGGGAGGTTAGAAAATATGCCTGTTACCATTGAGTATATCAATCGGTTTAAAACGTCCAAACAGATAACAGACATAAAGAAACGAGTGAAGGAGGGAAAGATTGATATTCTGATTGGAACGCATCGAATCGTCAATAAGGACATTGAGTTCAAGGACCTGGGGCTCATGATCATTGATGAAGAGCAAAAGTTTGGAGTGAAGGTAAAAGAACGGCTGAAAGATATGCGGGTGAACGTGGATGCCTTAACTCTTACAGCAACTCCAATTCCAAGAACGTTGCATTTTTCGTTGATGGGGGCGCGTGACTTATCCATCATTTCAACCCCGCCACCAAACAGGCGGCCGGTCACAACAGAGCTTCATGAATTTAATGAGGAAGTGATTCGCGATGCAGTTAGTCATGAAGTTAGAAGAGGCGGACAGGTTTTCATGGTTCACAATCGGGTCAGTGATATTGAACAAGTGGGAAATATGATTTTTAAACTTGTCCCGGATGCCCGAATTGGAATAGCACACGGACAAATGGAAGGACCTCAGCTTGAAAAAGTCATGCTAAAGTTTATCGAAGGAGAGTATGATGTACTTGTTTCCACAAATATTATCGAAAGTGGTTTGGATATACCTAATGCCAATACTATCATCATCAACAACGCCCACATGTTTGGTCTTTCTGATTTGCATCAAATGCGAGGAAGGGTCGGCCGGTCGAATACAAAAGCATATTGTTTTATGCTTACCCCTCCTGTATCAGTTCTAACCAGTGATGCAAGGAAGAGACTAAACACACTAGAGGAGTTTTCCGAATTGGGTGATGGATTTAAAGTAGCTATGAGGGATTTGGATATTCGTGGGGCCGGTAATTTGCTTGGGGCAGAGCAAAGTGGCTTTATTAATGACATAGGTTTTGATATGTATCACAAAATCCTGGATGAGGCTGTTCAGGAATTGAAAGAAGGCGAATACAAACAACTCTTTGAATCAGATTTGCTAAAGAACAAGAATGCCCTTGATAAAATGGTTGAAGACTGCAATATAGAAACTGACTTTGAAGCTTTAATTCCTGAAAGCTATGTGAGCAACATTTCTGAAAGGCTGGGACTATACACCCAATTAGATGATTTAAAGTCAGAAGAAGAGCTTTCCGATTTTATTAAAATGATCAAAGATCGCTTTGGACCCATTCCAAGCGGTGTAAGCAACTTAACAGAAACGGTCAGGCTAAGATGGAAAGCCATGCAGATTGGTTTTGAAAAAGTGACCATAAAAAATGAAAAGATGAGGTGTTATTTGTCTGATAAAAAACCGCAGGAATACTTCCAATCATCAAGATTTGGTAATGTGCTGGGCTTTATAAAGTCAAACCCACGTGACAGTAAAATGAAAGAGGTCAAGAACAAGTTGCTGATCTCGGTTGAAAATGTTGCTTCTATTGAGCAAGCAAGGGCGGTGATTGATCAAATGCATACTCCTCATGCTATCGTCTAACCTATTTTCTATGAATAAGACAATAAAACAGGTTAGATTGGCATTAGAACTATAGGTTTAATCTAAAATCCATGGACTTACGATGGCTTTTTTGAAATATTTGTGTTTATTAGTACGTTGAAACGTTTCAAGACAAATTCAAACGGTGTTATGAAAAATTATGTGAGAGCAGTAAAGAGCTTTGGTTACACAGCCCTTGCTGCAACTTTTTTTAGTGCTTGTAACCTCATTGGAGGTGGTGGGGGAGCTCCTTCCGCTGAAAGACCCGGATATGCTAGTTCGGCCACCGGACTAGAATTCAATGAAGAGGGTGGCTTTCAAGTAAATGAATTTAAGGGGCAACCAGACGGGCCAAACCTCATTTTTATTGAGGGTGGAAGGACAGTGCTTGGTTCATTTGAAGAAGATGTGCTTTATACACATGATAACCTGGAACGAGCGGTGACTGTTGCTTCGTTCTATATGGATGAAACAGAAGTTGCCAACATCCACTGGTTAGAGTATGAATATTACATCAAACAAGACTCAGATGAGTATTATTGGAAAAACAACCTTCCTGATACTACGGTTTGGGCTAAAGATCTTGCTTACAACGATCCATATGTAAATAGTTACTATCGTTACCCGGGCTTCAGGTATTTCCCTGTTGTTGGCGTAAACTGGAGACAGGCTGTAAACTATTGCAAGTGGAGAACCACTGTGGTAAACCTAAAACTAGCAGAGGATGCTGGTTATCTTGATCCGGTTGCTGCAGGTGACGATGCTTTTGCTGGAGCTGAAGGCGGTGATTTAGGTGCATCTGCCGGAACGGTTCCAGGAATTAGTTCAGGTGTTGTACTTCCAGGCTATAGACTTCCAACGGAAGCTGAATGGGAATATGCAGCTCAAGCACTTATTGGAACTCAATGGCTCGATGAAAACCAAACTCACAAAAGACTTTATCCTTGGGATGGTCATGCGTTAAGGAATCCATACGGAAAAAGCATGGGTTACTTCCTGGCCAACTTCAAAAGAGGAAATGGTGACTATGCCGGTATCGCAGGTAAGTTGAATGATGGCGCTATGATAACTACGTATATCTACGATTACCCTCCAAATGATTTTGGACTTTACAACATGGCTGGAAACGTGAATGAGTGGGTGCAGGATGTGTACAGACCTCTTTCCTTCCAGGAAATGAATGATTTGAACCCGGCACGTAGAGACGCGGTATTGGATGAAGAAACCGGTTACGATGCTGACTACTCTTTCATTGGTCGTGAAGGTGCATATGAAGAAGCAGATTGGGTGGCAACATCAGGACTTCAGAAGTCATTTGATGCTGAAAATCCACCAATGAAGAGATTAAGGGTTTATAAAGGTGGATCTTGGGCAGATGTAGCTTACTGGCTATCTCCGGGAACAAGAAGATACCTATTTGAAGATTCTGCAACTTCAACTATTGGATTCAGATGTGCGATGATTCGCGCAGGATCTAATTTCTAAATTTAAATCTCACAGATTTTTCAAGTGGCTGTCCAATTTGGGCAGCCTTTTTTATTTCCCTCTCGCGATAGATGCTATATGAATCTCCTTAACATCAGCTTCTACAAGTCGCTGACAAAACATGCCTATCGTAGCTCCGGTAGTTATTACATCATCTACCACCAAAACAGATTTACCGGATAGTAAAGTTTGTGCCTCAGAATATACATTTCTCATATTCTGCCAGCGCTCAACTTTAGCTTTTCTGGTTTGACTATTTGTAGCTACTACTCTTTGGATTAAATGAGGATTGACTTCCACATCAAGCTCGCTTGAAATGCCATATGAAATCTGCTCACTTTGATTGAATGTACGCCTTCTCAGTTTTGATTTGTGTAGCGGAATTGGTGCTATTAAATCCACTTTAATATCCTCCAGATAGGGAGCAAACAACAAACCTAGTAAAACAGCTAACTCTTTTTTGCCTTTATATTTAACCTCGTGCAATAGTTTTTGTGTAATTCCTCCCTTAATAAAGTAAAGAAATGAGGTTGCTGACATTACTTTGGATTCAAATGCAAATTTTGTGAAGAGATCATTATCTGTGTTCTTATGATCATTGGTTAACGGCAAGTCAATCTTACATGCTGTGCAAATGAATTTCTCTTCAGAAATTAACGATTGCTGACAGTTTATGCAGTTTTGAGGGAAAATGAGTGAAACAAAATCTCTAATCATGAAAGGAAAAATAATGATAAATAATGGTTTATAAAAAAGACCTTGATTTACAAAAGGAATGGGTAGCGCTTCTTTACAAAATAAAAGAAGTGACAGGAAAAAGACCTGCCGACCTTAATGCTGTGTTGTTTCTGGTCGGTGTTCAGGAGCTAGGTAAGGGAAACAAGCTTTTTTCTAAAGAAGAGAAACAAGACATTTTGCACATAGCAATTTGTAAAGTACTCTCGCTTGCAGGCTATTATGAACTGGAAGGTCACGATGAAGATGGCTGGCCTCATTGGAAACTGGTGAAAAAACTTCCTCGTTTCGACCTGCTGGAACAGGAAAAGTTGCTAAAAATTCAAATTTTAGAATATTTCAAAGAAGAAATTGGTTGGTAACATGCACCTTTGATTCGTATTGTCCGTTTACAATCGAACGATGACTGGTTTAGAAAATATAAAAAGCAAGCTCGAATCTTTTAAGAAAAGATATTACATCCGGCAGGTGATCATAGGAACTTTTGGTTTTCTAATCATTAACTCGACACTTTTCCTCCTTATTAGTAGCCTCGAAAACCAATTTTGGTTGGGAGTTACCGGTAGAACAATCCTATTCTTTTTGCTTTTGTTTTCAATTACCTTTTCCGGTTATTTATTGATCGGTGCACCGTTGCTTCGATTAACAAAAGTGAAAAAAGGTATCAGTGATGTGCAAGCAGCCAACGAAATCTCAAAGCATTTTCCGGAGATTGAAGACAAGTTGCTCAATACGTTGCAACTAGCAAATCATTCAAACAATGAACTTCTGGCGGCAGCAATTGATAAAAAATCTGCTGCTTTTAGCAAGCTGACCTTTATTCAGGCAGTTGACTTCTCGCCAGTTAAGAAATATGCACTGTTTCTTTTCATAATTGTGTCAACTTTTGCGCTGGTTTCGTTTATTAATCCTTCCATTATTATGGAGAGTCCTGCAAGAATCGTCAATTTTCAAAAGCAATTTCAACCAAAGGCTCCTTTTGATTTTTTAATTCTAAACGAGGAGTTAACTGCTTATCGGGGAGAGGATTTTACGCTAGCTATTGAACTCTCAGGCGATCAAATCCCGGAATCTGCCAAAATCCAAATTGATGGACAGTCCAATCGGGTTTTGAACAAGTCAGATGGAACTTTCTCTTATGGATTCTCTAAAATTCAGCAAGACAAGGTGTTCCAAATTGAAGCTGCTGGTTTTAGATCTCAAATGTTTAAAATTTCAGTTGTAGACCGACCAGACCTGGTTTCAATGCTTATACAAGTAACTGAACCTGCATATACAGGAGGGCAAAGACGAACCATTGAGAATACCGGAGATCTGACTTTGCTAGAAGGATCATCAGTTTTGTGGGAAATAAATTCACTTGCTACTGATAGTGCTCTTGTAACCATTAATGACAAAAAAGCGCATGTTTCTCAATTAGACGAAAATAGCTTCATGATTGAGCAAAGAATTTTTGAAAAAGGTGGTTATAATATTGAGTTGTTCAATGAGTTCGGCAAAAACAAATCCGAATTAAGCTATTCCATTGATGTAATCAAAGATGAGTATCCCGAAATAGTAGCAGAGTACTTTCCAGACTCTGTTACCTATCAATCATTGGCGTTTGCAGGCTCAATCTCAGACGATTACGGTTTCAGCGATCTCAGAATTAATTTTAGAAAGGCAAATGAAAGTTCATTTGACAAAATACCCATTGAAATAAGCAAGCAAACTAACCGCCAAAGCTACTTTGCAAGTTGGAACCTGGATAGTCTAAATCTGAAAGCCGGAGAATCCGTCGAGGTATACTTAAGCGTTTTAGACAATGATGGAGTAAATGGCCCTAAAGAAACCAAAGCACGAACGTTTATATTAAAAGCCCCGAGCCAGGATGAAATAAGCTTACTTATTGCCGAAAAGCAGGATAATGTAGAAAGCCAATTAGGGGCGACAGAAAAAAGAGCAGAAGAAATTGCAGAACGATTGGAAGAAGTAGAAGAGCGTTTAAAGTCAGAGCAAAAATTTGACTGGCAGGAGAAAAAACTATTAGACGATGTAATTAAAGATCGAGAAAAACTATCTGAACAACTGGAAAAACTAAAAAAGCAACATGAAGAGCTCTTGAAGTCTTCCAAAAGTTTTCAGCAGCAAAGCCAGCGGCTCCAGGAAAAAAACCAGAAACTGCAGGAGTTGCTGGATCAGCTAATGGATGAAGAAACCAAAAAGCTTTACGAGAAACTAAAAGAACTTATGAAGGAAAATGCTCCTTCCGATCAGATCAGCCAACAAGTCAATGACCTAAAGAAAAATGAACAAAACCTGGAAAGAGACCTGGAGCGTGCACTTGAACTTTTCAAACGCTTAAAAATGGAAAGTGCATTGGAAGAAAACCTTCAAAAGCTAGACACTTTAAGCCAAAAACAGGAAAATGCTTCCGAGTCTCCTACAGATAAAGAAACGCAGAAATCAATAAATAAAGAGTTTGATGATTTTAGGGAGAAGATGGACGAAGTTCAAAAACTAAATCAAGAGTTGAAACGACCAGAGGCGATGGAGGATTTTGAACTTGAGGAGCGTCAGATCGCTAAAGAACTGCGTGAAATAATGGAGCAGATGGAGAACAAGGATAGTGAAAACGGAAATGAGGATCAGAATAGTAGTTCTGAAAACAACTCAGAAAGTGAAAATCAGGAGTCTGATCAGCAAAGTCCATCCAACCAGAGCTCTCAAAAACAAAACTCCTCTCAGCAGCAAACCAAGCAAAAACAAAAGAACGCTGCTCAGAAAATGAAAAGCTTAAGCAAAAAGCTTTCAAACATGCAGGGTGGTATGCAAATGGAAATGATGCAGGCCAACCTGGATCAACTACGTGACATTCTGGACAATCTGGTGAAGCTCTCATTCAATCAGGAAGAAATAATGCTCGAAATGAGGGAGGTCAACCAATCCGATCCAAGGTTTTTAGAACTTTCTCAAAATCAGCTAAAACTAAAAGACGATGCAAAGGTGATTCAGGACAGCTTGCTTTCACTTGCATCGAAGGTTGTTCAGATTTCATCTTATGTCACCAGAGAGGTTGAATCCATTAATGAAAACATCGACGAATCCATCGAGTTTCTAAAAGATCGAAATAGGGGGCGTGCCCTTTCAAGCCAGCAATTTGCCATGACATCCATCAATAACCTTGCGCTTTTACTAGATGACACGATGCAGCAAATGCAAATGGCCATGTCTGAAGCGATGGGTAACTCTAGCTCCGGGGACAAAAAGCAGCCTCAAGGAATGCCCAATCTTCAAGAGATGCAAAATCAGCTGGGAGAAAAAATCAATGAACTCAAAGGATCAGGCAAGTCGGGCCGTGAACTCTCTGAAGAATTAGCACGTTTGGCAGCCGAACAGGAAATGATTCGGAGGCAAATGGAAATGCTGAAAGAGGCTGAGGATGGTCGACCGGGTGGTGGAAATGGATCTGATGATCTTGGAAGAGCGATAGATATGATGGAACAAAATGAGGTAGATCTAGTTAATAAACGATTAACTCAACAGCTCATCAACCGTCAAAAGCAGATCATGACCAGGATGTTAGAAGCAGAAAAAGCCCAAAGAGATCAGGAAATGGATGAGGAAAGAGAAGCGGAAAAAGCCCGTGTTATCACCCGGGAAATCCCTCCTGGTTTTGAAAAATATCTCGAATTGAAAAAGAAAGAGCTTGAATTATTAAAAACTATTCCTTTAGAGTTAAATCCATTTTATAAAAAAGAAGTAAACGACTATTTTAGACGCTTAAGTTCAGATGACAAGAATGATTGATAACATTCAAATACAAATACCTTCCCTTCCTGAAAATATCAGGATAGTAGAAAGTTTCATTGATAATGCCAAAGATCAGTATCAATTGAACGACGATATCTATGGCAACATCATGATAGCCGTAACAGAATCTGTTAACAATGCGATCGTTCATGGAAATAAATCAGACAGCAAGAAAAACGTTCACCTGCAATTGGCATTGGAGCAGTCATTAATAAAGTTCATCATTGAAGACGAGGGGAGTGGGTTTGACTATCACGATCTTCCAGATCCTACACTTCCAGAAAACCTGAGCAAGCCAGGTGGAAGAGGAATTTTCCTTATGAAAAACTTATGTGATGAAGTTTCATTTAAAAATGATGGCAGAATTGCTGAGCTAAGTTTCTACCTATCATAAATGAATATTAGCTTTTTCAATGAGGATATAGATTTCCAACTCGATCACTCTCAGAAAATAGCCCATTGGGTTTCTTCCATTATCACTACTCATCAGAGAAAGCTTTCAGAAATCAACTACATCTTTTGTTCTGATAACTACCTTTTGGAGGTAAACAAAGAACACCTTAATCACGATTACTTCACGGATATCATCACTTTTGACAACTCTGAAACCGGGGATGAAATAGAGGCAGACGTTTTTATAAGCATTGATCGTGTCAGAGAGAATGCTCAACTTCAAAGGACCTCATTTCAAAATGAACTGAACCGTGTAATGATTCACGGTGTTCTGCATCTTTTAGGTTTCGGGGACAAGTCTGAAGCAGAGCAAAAGGTGATGAGAGAAAAAGAAGATGCCTGCTTATCTTTGCTGAAAAATTAAGGTTCCACGTGAAACATTCAGGTGTGGGGCTAGTTTAGGTTCCACGTGAAACATAAATTATATGCTTCAAGAGTACGATATCATTGTTGTAGGTGCCGGGCATGCCGGATGTGAGGCTGCAGCTGCTGCGGCGAACATGGGTTCTAAAGTTCTATTGGTTACAATGAACATGAACACCATTGCTCATATGTCATGCAACCCGGCCATGGGAGGAATTGCCAAAGGGCAAATTATTAGGGAGATAGATGCGCTCGGTGGATACTCCGGGGTTGTCACTGACAAATCCATGATCCAGTTTAGAATGCTCAATCGCTCTAAAGGCCCGGCCATGTGGAGTCCGAGGGCACAATCTGACAGAATGAGATTTGCTGAAGAATGGCGCCTATCCTTAGAAAGAATCCATAATCTTGATTTCTGGCAAGAAATGGTGAACGGACTTCTTGTCCAAGACGGAAGAGTAGTTGGGGTTAAGACCGGCATAGGTTTAGAAATAAGATCTAAAGCTGTAGTGCTTACCAACGGGACATTCCTCAACGGACTTATTCATATTGGAGAAAAACAATTTGGAGGAGGCAGATCCGGAGAAAGAGCTGCTACAGGAATAACAGAACAACTGGTTGGTTTAGGCTTTGAAGCAGGACGAATGAAAACCGGAACTCCTCCTCGTGTGGACGGCAGGTCATTAGACTACTCTAAAATGGAGGAACAAGAGGGGGATGAAATGCCAGGAAAGTTTTCATACCTGGAGTCTTCAAGGCCTTTGTCTCAACAAAGAAGTTGCCATATCACCTACACCAACCCGGAAGTTCACGAAATTCTCCAAACAGGTTTTGAGCAGTCCCCAATGTTCACCGGTCGAATTAAAGGATTAGGTCCTAGATACTGTCCATCCATTGAAGATAAAATAAACCGATTTGCAGAGCGGGACAGACATCAAATATTTGTAGAACCTGAAGGGTGGAATACGGTAGAAATCTATGTGAATGGATTCTCAACATCTCTTCCTGAGCATGTGCAGCTCAAAGCACTACAAAAAGTACCTGGATTTGAAGCGGTGAAAATGTTCCGTCCAGGATATGCGATCGAATATGACTTCTTCCCTCCAACACAATTGTCAATTACACTTGAGACCAACCTGATTGAAAATCTCTATTTCGCAGGACAAATCAATGGTACTACAGGATATGAAGAAGCCGCATGCCAGGGAATGATAGCGGGTATAAATGCTCATTTGAAAATCAATGAGAACAATCCTTTTATCCTTAAGAGAAATGAAGCCTATATTGGTGTTCTTATTGACGATCTCATCAACAAGGGTACCGACGAGCCTTATCGAATGTTTACGTCAAGAGCTGAGTTTCGGCTTTTGCTTCGACAGGATAATGCAGATATCAGGTTAACGAAAAGAAGTCATGATATCGGTCTGGCTACAGATGAACGACTAGAACAGGTTCAGGAAAAGGAAAAACAAACAAATGCCCTCAAACAGCTATTGGATTCAACAAAATTCAAACCGGCTGAGGTTGAGGAAACACTTGCTTCTTTATCCTCTGCTCCAATTAAGGATACATCCAATTTATCTACCATCTTAAAAAGACCGGAAATTTCAATTTATGATTTCAAGATCTTTTCAGGCGAAATTGAAAAAGAGCTGAATAAATACACTCCCGAGATTATTGAGCAAGCTGAGATTCAAGTCAAATATCAAACTTACATTGAGCGGGAACAGCAAAATTCTGAAAAGATGAATAATCTTGAGAATCTGAAAATTCATAAAACTTTCGACTACAACAAACTACCATCACTATCCGCCGAAGCGAAAGAGAAACTTCTCAAAATAAAGCCCGAAACATTGGGACAGGCTTCTCGCATAAGCGGTGTTTCTCCGTCAGATGTATCAGTTTTAATGGTTTACCTCGGAAGATAATGTACGAAAGGCTTGAGTATTGTCCTGTTTGCAAAAGCACGCAATTCGACAATTATATGATTTGTGCTGACGATTCTGTTTCCGGAGAAAGTTTTGCACTTGTAAAATGTCCATCTTGTTCATTACTTTTCACCAACCCAAGGCCTAAGGAAGATCAGCTATCTAATTACTATAAAAGTGATGAATATATCTCCCACACCGATAAGGGGAATTCGTTCATTAATATTATTTATAAGCTAGTTAGAAACCATACCCTAAAACAGAAAGTCAAGCTAATTCAACAGTTGAATAAGAAAACCGGGACATTGCTTGACTATGGATGTGGTACTGGAGATTTTATAAAAGAAGCTCGAGAAAATAATTGGCAAGCTTTTGGTTATGAACCTGACGAGAGCGCAAGATCGATAGCATCACGAAAAAACCCCGAGAGTCTGATAAGTTCGATAAAAGGTGGAAGTGAAGTATATGATGTGATTACCGCCTGGCATGTGATCGAGCATGTTGCTGACTTGAAGGAAACCATGAAAAGTCTTAAGAAAAAATTAAAAGATAAGGGTCATCTTATTGTGGCTGTTCCAAATCATCAATCATACGACGCACAATATTATAAAAACAATTGGGCAGCATTTGATGTCCCCCGCCATCTCTATCACTTTGATCGAACAAGTATGAAGGTCTTAGCCTCCGAACTTAAAATGACATTGACAAAAACTCTTCCAATGAAATTCGATTCATATTACGTATCTATGCTTAGTGAGAAATATCGTGGGAATGGCAATCTCTTAAATGCTTTAAAGGTTGGATTCAAATCGAATTCAAAAGCTACCACGTCTAAAGAATATTCAAGCCTGATCTATATTTTTAAAAAATGAGGCGATTCCTATACCTAATTATCTTCGTTGTTCTTTTAGATCTGACATTCCAGCAATGTGCGAATCCGGGTAGACCAACAGGTGGACCAAAAGATACCATACCTCCAACATTGATCAATGCAATACCGACCTTAGGTACAACTAATTTTACTGGTGCAGAAATAGAACTTGAATTCTCCGAATACATCAATGCGGATAAGCTAAAGCAACAACTAATTATTACTCCGAAAACGGATTTAAGGTATAAGCACATAGTCAAACGCAATAAACTTATTATAAAACTAGAGAGTGATCTCCTGGACTCTACCACTTACAGCTTTAATTTCGGTGATGGCGTAACAGATATCACAGAAAAAAATCCTGTTATAAATCTATCATTAGCATTCAGTACCGGGCCGTTTATAGACAGCCTATCGATAGAGGGAGAAGTAGAAGAATTGCTAACCAAAGAAGCCGGAAAAGGATATGTCGTTTCCTTGTATCCATACACTGACTCATTGGACTATTTCACCGACAGCCCGATATACTTTACAACAGCAAATGATTCAGGAAAATACAGTTTGAATTATATTAAAAGCGGCAAGTACAAAATATTAGCTTTTGATGACGACAATGGCAACTTTCTTTTAGATCCTGAAACCGAATCTCATGGCTTTCTGGAATCAATCATAGACCTGGACTCCTCATTGGTTCTCCCAACCTTAAGATGTGTTCTGCAAAACGTAAAACCTATCAAGCTAATTAATGCCAGACCAGCCGGTCCATATGTTGAGGCGAAGTACAATAAACAAATAGACAACTATCAACTAACTAATGAGATTCTGAAAAGCAACAGGGTAGGTGAAAAGAAAGAAGTTGTGCGCATATTCAAACCAGAACTGCTTGATTACAATGACAGTATTGAGACAATAATCATCGCCTCCGATAGTCTGGGTAATCAGGCCAATGACACCATTAAGTTTGTATTTCTTGAATCAAATAGAAAACCATCCGGTTTCTCTTTTACCATAGAACCAAACAATGTACCTCTCGTCAATGATCCAAACTTTACAATTGACTTCAATAAACCAATTACAAAATTTGATTCAACTAAAATTCAAATTGTAATAGACAGTACTAAAACATTTGTTCATCAAAAGACTATTCAATGGAATTACAACTTCACGAAGGCTGACATAACTATTAAGGCTAATGCAGACATACTGTTATCAGAATTAGAAAAAATATTACCAAAAGATACCATCTCGAACGACTCAACATCACAACCAATAAGTCTACAGAAAAATGTAAAAAGACTAGAAATCAAACTTATAGAAGGTGCGTTCGTATCAGCAGAAAAAGACACATCTAAAGTAAAATCTATTCCCCTTCAAGTTCCTAAAGAACAACAAACGGGAAAGCTTAAAATCAAATTAGATACAGAGCTCACCCATTTTACTCTACAGCTTATTACCAAAAGAGATAAAGTATTATATCAAATAGCCAATCAAAAAAATATCATATTCTCCTCCATAAAACCTGATACCTATAAAATCAGAATACTAATCGACTCCAATAAAGATGGTAATTGGTCATACGGAAATCTCATTCAAAATCAAGAGCCGGAAGAAGTATACCTGCATCCCGAAGAAACATCCGTTAGAGAAAACTGGGAGATTGAGCTAAGCATAACCCTATAATTCTTGTTAACAACTTCTGCATAACAGTGGATAATTTATCAACTTATCACATTAGTAAGATGAGATCATACAAACTAAAAGTACAACTCCTAACAACATCAGACTTATAGACAACTTGTATCTCAACAATCAAAAAAATTAACCAACATCCAACCATTTATCTTATCCACAACATTCTACTATACCTTTCATTCTCAATTAATTAGATGTTAATATATTGTCAATCTGAATTCATAAACAACAAGCTTATAAACAATCAACAAAACCAAAACAAATCACTAAATCTTATCCACGTATCCACAGCCCTAATAATAAGAATAGTATTTAATTAAACTTTATATAATATATATAGGTATGTATATATGTTAATGTCTCAGCAATATGATCAAACGAATACTGATAATATTTTTCCTTCCGCTCAATTTGATTATGGGTCAAAACCAGGATCAGGTCCAGCTCGCCAATGAATACTATCTGCAGGGAGATTTAGAAAAAGCGAAATTGCTTTACGAAGAGTTGATTGAAAATCCATATAATATTCAGCTGGTTGCCGGGAACTATCTTACGTTATTAAAGTCAACAGGGGAGTTTGATGTAGCTGAAAAATTTTTGCAGAAAGCAATAAGGTCCTTTCCTTCCAATTTACAATTCCAGTCAAATCTTGCAGCAGTCTACAGTGAATCCGGAGATCACAATAAACTCGATAACTATATAAAGAATCTCAGGAAGGAATCAAGATCAAATCCATTTCAGCTGAGCATCCTTGCTCAGTATATGGCAAATGAGCAGTTGTATAATGAAGCCATTCAATTTTTCAAGGATTCAAGAGACGTTAGAAATAACCCTACGGTTCACGCACTTGAATTGGCGTCAATCTATCGAATGGTTAATGACAAATCTGCAATGATCGAAGAGTATCTGAATTATGCCACTGATAGTCCAAACCGATTAAGCTACATCAAAAATTTACTTCAAAGCTTCATTCAGGAAGAAGAGGAGCTTGATGAATTGGAATCTACCCTTATCCGGAAAATGCAGGAAAATCCGGACGACACAAAGTTTGCTGAATTACTCCTTTGGGTTGAACTACAACGAAAAAATTTTTACGGTGCTTTTGTTCAGGCCAGAGCCATTGATAAAAGAAACGAAAGTCCGGGTGACAGATCAATGGATATTGGAAGAATCGCTTTGGAGAATAATGCTTATGAAGATGCTGAGGAAATTTTCGAATACATCGCTTCACAATATCCCGGATCGAGAAATTATCAATATGCCAGAAGACTCTGGATGGAAGCCAAGGAGCAAAAAATAAAAAACACCTATCCGATTAGTCAGGATGATATTGAAGAGTTAGCACGCGAATACGAAGCACTTTATACAGAACTATATCCATCACAAACAGCATTTGATGCATTACGTAGCAAAGCACTATTGCATGCCTTTTATCTGGATGAGATTGACATGGCCGCTCAGCTCTTGAATCAATTGGTTAAAAATCCAAGAGCCGGGATGCAGCTTATTTCTCAAAGCAAATTGGATCTCGGAGATATCTATTTGTTGAAAGGTGAGCCATGGGAAGCCACTCTACTTTATTCCCAGGTCGAAAAAGCATACAAAAGTCATGAGCTGGGTTATGATGCCAAATTGAGAAATGCTCGCTTACATTATTTTACCGGAAACTTCGCGTTGGCAAAAGGCCATCTGGATATTTTGAAAAAGAATACAACCCGCGAAATTTCCAATGATGCCATTTCGCTTGGTATGCTCATCACAGATAACACAGCACTTGACACCACCGATGCTGTGATGCAGGAATTTGCAGATATTGAATTGCTGATTTTCCAAAACAAAAAAGCAGAGGCAAATCAACGACTTTCCAAAATGCTGGAAGATTATATGCATCATTCAATAACGGATGAAGTGTTTTGGCTCAAGTCCAAACTCGAACTGGAAGCCGGCAACACTGAAAAGTCGATCGAGTATTTGGATAAAATTGTCGCCAGCTATTCTTACGATATTCTCGCAGATGATGCAGCCTTTAAAAAAGCCGAAATTTTGGAACGCCACATCAAAGATGTGGAGCAAGCCAAAACACTTTATCAGCAGTTTTTAATAGAGTATCCTGGAAGCATGTATGCAGCTGAGGCTCGAAAAAGATTCCGCCAACTAAGAGGAGACTTTATCAATTAACGGTAGTACTGCGGTTTGTTTTATTTTCTTCAGAACCATCATGCTCTGCACCAAACGGATGTTGTTGAGTTTGGCCAGTTTTCGATTGACGAATGCGGCATATTCATCCATATCTCTCACTAGCACTTTCAGTAAGAAATCAAATGTTCCTGCAAGGTGATAACATTCCATCACTTCAGGAAATTTCGTAATTTCAATTTCAAACTCTCTCAGGTAATCTGCTTTATGTGATTCAAGCGTCACAGACGAAAACACCTCGAACCCAAACCCGGCTTTCTTTGAATTAACGGCGGCATGGTACCCGGTTATCATGCCATTATTTTCCAGCCGACGCAAGCGTTCATAGATTGGGGTGATGCTCAATCCTAACTGAGCACTTAGCTCTTTCATTGTCAGCTTTCCATTCTGCTGAAGCAGTGAAACCAGCTTCTTATCAATATCATCCATTACTTTTCTTCATTTGTACTATCATCGCAAGAAAATTAGAAAAAAAACAAACTATTTTATTAAATATTAGATGATTTTTCCAAACCAATTTGAATATATGGACAAATCATTCACCTTTCACTAAAATTCAAAAAAGTCATGAAGAAATTGAGTCCTGAAAGTTTGATGATGTCCTATGGTTTTAAGCCGGAGCTTTCCGAAGGAGCCATAAAGCCACCCATTTTTCAAACGTCCACGTTCGTTTTCAAAAGTGCTGAACATGGAAAGGCATTTTTCGAACAGGCCTATGGCCTTCGTGAAAAATACGAGGAAGAAGAGCTGGGACTGATTTACAGCAGGCTCAACAATCCGGATCTTGAGATTCTTGAGAACAGACTTACCCTATGGGATCAGGCGGAAGATGCAGCAGTTTTTGAAAGTGGAATGGGTGCAATCACCACAGTCCTTTTACAATTTCTTGCTCCCGGAGATTTGCTTGTACATAGCAATCCGATTTATGGAGGGACTGATCATTTTGTGAAACATGTACTGCCAAAATTTGGAATTAACATTCTTGGCTTTGATCCAGACCAATCACAAGAGGAAATTGAGAAAATGATTGTCGACAGTGGTCACTCGGATCGGTTGAAGATGGTTTATGTGGAGACACCAGCAAATCCGACCAACCACCTGGTAGATTTGGAAATGTGTCGTTCCATTGCTGATAATTTTCAAAAAGAAGAAAAAGTTTTGGTTGCGGTGGACAACACCTACATGGGACCGCTTTGGCAGCACCCGTTAAAACATGGTGCCGATTTAGTGCTTTATTCGGCAACAAAATATATCGGCGGACATAGTGATGTAATTGCCGGAGCTTGCCTTGGAAGTAAAGAACTGATCAAAGAAGTGAAAGGCATGCGGACATTTCTGGGTAACATGGCCGGACCATGGACCGGTTGGTTATTGCTTAGAAGTTTGGAAACGCTAAAAGTGCGAATGGAGCAGCAGGCAAGAAATGCAGCACTTGTTTATGAAGCCATCAAAGAGCATCCGAAAGTACAAACCATTCACTACCTGGGAGCATTGAAGCCGGGAACACCACAGCATAAAATTTTCGAAAAACAATACAAATCAGCGGGAGCGATGCTTTCCATCATTTTGGAAGGCGGAGAAAAAGAATCGTTCAAATTTTTGAACAATTTGAAATTGATCAAACTTGCTGTGAGTCTTGGAAGTACTGAATCACTTGCACAGCATCCGGCCTCTATGACTCACGCCGGAGTAGATCCGGAGGATCGCAAAAAGTATGGAATTTCTGATAACCTGGTGAGACTTTCAGTAGGCGTTGAAAACGCAGATGATTTGATCTGGGATATTGAGCAAGCGTTAGAGTCTTAACCAGTATTTCGAACAAACAAAGACAGCCCTCATAAGACTTGTTCCATTAATCGAAAGTATTTTCGAAGAATCTAAGATGGCTGTATCTTCATATTCGAATGAAGCTACTTTTCTCAAGTTTTCTTTTGTTGATTTCAGTGATAATTCATGGACAGGATGCAAAAAGTAATAATTCACATCCCTTTCAAGTATTATTTGTTGACAGTGCAACTCTAATTGGTAAAGAGGAACCAATTAAACAATATGATTTTGTTGGAAAATATGAGTTGATTCAAAATTATGGTGAGTTAGTACTAGTTCACTATTCAGGAAAAATTCATAAAACCTCTGAGCCAATACTTAGAATTCGAGAAATAAGTAAAAACTATTCAAGTAAATTCTGGAATAGCATTCAAAGACCGGAGATCTCACGAACTATAGATTCTCAACTCACCACTTTAGATTCTATTCCATTTAGGAGTAGACTGAATAGTGAAGGAGCCGTATTTATATGTGGAACGCCTCAAGTTCAAATACTTTACCCTGTGATAATAGATGCTTATGCTTCTATTCCTGCGTTTAAAGATTCAATCAATCTTGTTTGGAAATCCGAAGAGTATATTGATGAATATCTTGTGAGATTGGTCAATATTTTTGATGAGGAAATTTTCTTAGTGAAGACTACTTCTAATCAAATAGCTATCCCCAGAAATAAACTTGATTCCACTGAATTAACTCTTTTTGAAGTCAGATCTATTGATGAAGAGTTTACCTCTGGAGTTTTCGCACTTCATTTTTTAGAAATAAATAAAGATGACTCTTACAATAGACTTCTAGGAGCTCTTCAGCTACAATGGGATCAACCAGCTGTCGCAAAAGAATATTTTATTGAGTCAATTCATTTGTCGGCAAAAGATCCTCGCTTTATCAAACTCTACCATGATTTTTTGGAAAGACATCCCGAATTCAAAAATTAACCCCTCTGTTTTCTTTGTTTTGTTCTCCGTTCGCTCTGTGGTTAAGTCCTAAACCAAAATCAATCTTGGAGGAGTAGGCTCCATTAAGGAAGGATCAGGAGAAAAGTGTTTGTTTAAAAACCCATTCATATCATCAATTGTTTTGTCTGAAAGTAGTGGAATCAACTCTTCCATTACTTCACCAGAAATGAGATAAGGCGGATTGTCCATGTTCAACCGTCCACCTTTGCAGTGAGCATATATCTGGTATTCCCGACAGTCATCTATTTGAGTTTTTTTGATCATGCATGATTTGAGGTTTTCTTCGGGATGCTTGTGTTGCATTTCCAGCCTCCTTTCTATGTCCATATTTTCTTGGAAGTATCGCATCATACTACTCCACGATTCCTTCGAGATTTTTTTTCGCATGTGCTCAGCACAGTCCATGCAAATGGCATAGTCGAAAACGGTATCCTTTGCAGCATACCCCTCATAGTTTTTCACTGCTTTTTCAATGATATACTCAGTTTCATCATCCAGCAGATACTTTTCACACTCAATGCATCGCTCAAATGGGGCATTGGTTTCGAAAGAATAAAACTCTTTAGGAATATCATTTTCTCGCATACATCAAAGCTAAGGTGAAATGCATACGGAAGAAAAAATAGTATGCATGCATAACAAATTTTGCTATATTTGAACTACAGAGCATAAACCTATCGAATGAAAAGGGAAGAAACCATCGATTATAATATCAAAGGACTATGGCATAGTATCTCCCGAATGTACAATCAATTCGGTTCACAATATGATATCACAGCGTCCACAGGTTTCGTGCTACTCAACATTGATGTAGAAAAAGGAACTCCTGCAACTAAAATTGCACCACTCCTTGGAATGGAATCAAGAAGCCTTACTAGAATGCTCAAGGCAATGGAAGAAAAGGGATGGGTGTATCGGGAGAAAGACCCCACAGACGGCAGGTCTGTAAGAATATTCCTGTCAGAAATTGGTAAAGAAAAGCGAGAGCTTTCACGAAGAGCAGTTCGCGAATTCAATTCAAAAATCCGAACGCTTATTGATCAGGAACGTCTTAGCAATTTTTTTTCTGTTGTGCAGGAAATTAATGCAATTGTTGAGGACGCTTCTTTGTTCAATAAGATAGCCGAGCAAATTTCAAGTGAATTTGCTAACAAAGGCCTAGTTCAAAATCATTGAAAACAAATCGTCAATACAGAACCTAAATATATCTAATGAAACGAACCATTAAGAAAGCAGCAGTATTAGGATCCGGAATTATGGGATCAAGGATTGCCTGCCATTTTGCCAACATTGGTGTAGAGGTGATTTTACTTGATATCGTTCCCAGAGATTTGGACGAGAAAGACAAAAACAATCCTGCAGCAAGGAATAAACTGGTGAATGATGCATTGCAAACTGCAATCAAATCAAACCCATCACCACTTTACGATAAGTTAAAAGCTCGATTAATCGAGACCGGAAACTTTGATGATGATCTGAATCGAATCAAAGACGTTGATTGGATCATCGAAGTGGTGGTAGAAAACCTGGATATCAAAAAATCACTTTTCGATAAAGTAGAAAAGGAAAGAAAGCCTGGAACGCTTATTACATCAAACACATCGGGTATTCCAATTCATTTGATGCTGGAGGGCAGAAGTGAAGATTTTCAGAAGCATTTCTGTGGCACCCACTTTTTCAACCCTCCGAGATACCTGAGGTTGCTAGAGATCATACCTACACCGAAGACAGATCCTGAGATTGTAGACTTTTTCATGAAGTACGGTGATCTGTATCTGGGCAAAGAAACAGTACTATGTAAAGACACCCCAGCATTTATCGCCAATCGAATTGGTGTTTATGGCATGATGTCAACCATGCATGTAGTAGATGAGCTCGGCCTGACGGTGAATGAAGTAGATAAATTGACTGGACCGGTTATCGGTCACGCGAAATCTGCCACATTCCGAACTTCTGATGTTGTAGGACTTGATACATTGGTGAACGTTTCCAATAACCTTTATGCAGCACTTGAAAAAGACGAATCAAGAGACAAGTTCAAATTACCGCGTGTTGTTAAAAAACTTTCAGATGAAAAGTGGTTGGGCGACAAAACCGGTCAGGGCTTTTACAAGAAAGTAAAGAAGGATGGCAAGTCTGAGATTCTTGAGCTCAACCTGAAGACTTTCGAATACGAGGAAAAATCAAAAGCAAAATTCGATGTGATGGATAAAACCAAAAACATCGAAGATGTGAGAGGTAGACTTCCGATCCTGTTGAAGGATGATGGAAAAGCAGGAGACTTTTATCGAAAAACATTTTACGATCTATTCAAATATTGTTCGAATCGAATTCCTGAAATAGCTGATGAGCTTTACCGAATCGATCAGGCGGTAGCAGCTGGTTTTGCCTGGGAGCTTGGCCCATTTGAAACATGGGATACTTTAGGCGTTGCAGACACAGCGGCTAAAATGAAAGAAGCAGGCATGGAGCCGGCAAGCTGGGTTCATGAGATGCTGGATGGCGGAAACAAATCTTTCTACAAATTCGAAAACGGAAAGAAGCATTATTATGACATCCCATCTAAGTCGTACAAGGTAATTCCAGGAACGGAAGGCCTGATCTTCCTAGATGCATTTAAAGAAAACAAGGTAGTCTGGGAGAAACCGGGTGCTACCATTTATGATATTGGTGATGGTGTGCTCAATCTGGAGTTCCACACAAAAATGAATTCAGTTGATGCTGACGTGATAGAAGGTATCAACACTGCGATTACCATGGCGGAAAAAGATTATCGAGGGTTGGTGATCGGTAATGAAGGACAGAACTTCTCAGCCGGAGCGAATCTCGCAATGCTGTTCATGTATGCGGTAGATCAGGAGTTTGATGAAATTGACCTGATGGTTCGTACTTTCCAAAACACCATGACCAAAGCACGATTCTCTAGTGTGCCGGTTGTAGCGGCCACCTCTGGTCTTGTGTTGGGAGGAGGCTGTGAGCTTTCGCTTCATTGTGATGCAATTCAGGCACATGCCGAATCTTATGTTGGTTTGGTTGAAGTAGGTGTAGGTCTAATCCCCGGAGGTGGTGGAACTAAGGAGATGACGCTTCGAGCGGCAGATGACTTTACTCCAGGCGATCCGGAATTGAATACGCTTCAGGAATACTTTATGAACATTGCAACAGCAAAGGTGGCAACATCAGCGGCAGAGGCAAGAAACATGCACATCCTAAGAGGTGGTGATGAAATCACACTGAATCGAACAAGACTTCTTACAGATGCCAAAGAAAAAGTATTGGCATTAGCAGACGCTGGCTATACGCAACCAGTTGAGCGAACAAATATTAAAGTTCAGGGGCAAGCTGCTCTTGCGATGTTCCATGCCGGAATCAGCGGAATGCAGTATGGAAGCTACATTTCTGAGCATGATAAGAAGATTGGTCAAAAGTTAGCCTGGATAATGGCTGGCGGAGATCTCTCAGCTCCAACCGAAGTTTCTGAGCAATATCTACTGGATTTGGAAAGAGAAGCTTTCTTGAGCTTGTGTGGAGAGCCAAAGACTTTGGAGAGAATCCAAAGCATTTTGTTCAAGGGTAAACCTTTGAGGAACTAACATTTGTTTTAAGATAAATTCAAAAAAATTATGAACGCATATATAGTAGCAGGATATAGATCGGCGGTTGGAAGGGCCAAAAAAGGAGGCTTCCGTTTTTACCGCCCGGATGATTTGGCAGCAGATGTGATTAAACACCTTGTTGGCTCGATCAAAGACTTTGATGCCACCCGTGTGGACGACCTAATAGTTGGGAATGCAATTCCCGAAGCGGAGCAAGGATTGCAGATGGGAAGATACATTTCACTTCTTTCGTTACCAATGTCAGTCCCGGGTATGATCATCAATCGATATTGTGGGTCAGGGTTGGAGGCGATTCACCTGGCGTGTGCTCGAATTCATTCCGGAACAGCCGATTGCATCATTGCCGGAGGAACAGAATCCATGTCATTGGTACCGATGATGGGATATAAAGCAGCACTGAACTGGAAGATTGCAAAAGATCATCCGGAATATTATTTGAACATGGGTCTTACTGCGGAGGAAGTGGCAAAAGACTTCAATATCTCTGCCGATGACTCAAACAAGTTTGCGATGGAATCACATCAAAAGGCCGCTAAGGCAATCAAAGATGGAAAGTTCAAAGATGAGATTGTGCCCGTTACCGTAAACGAAACATTTGTTGGTGAGGACGGCAAAAGGCACACCAAAGAATTTGTAGTAGATACGGATGAGTGCGTCAGAGAAGAAACCAATATGGATACACTTGCAAAACTTCGTCCTGCATTCAAACAAGGTGGACAAGTAACAGCTGGTAATTCTTCTCCAACTTCTGATGGCGCTGCATTCGTTATGGTGATGAGCGAGAAGATGGTGAAAGAACACAATCTGGAGCCAATTGCACAGATGATTTCTTATACTGCAGCTGGAGTTGATCCGCGAATTATGGGAATCGGTCCGGTAGAAGCAGTGCCGAAAGCTCTGAAGCAAGCTGGCTTAAAGCAATCTGATCTTGATTTGGTTGAGTTAAATGAGGCGTTCGCCGCGCAATCTTTAGGTGTTATCCGTGGATTGGATTTGGACACGAGCAAATTGAACGTGAATGGGGGAGCCATTGCGTTAGGACATCCGCTGGGATGTACTGGTGCAAAACTTTCCATCTCGCTTTTCAATGAAATGAGACGAAGAAAAGGTAAGTATGGCATGGTTACAGCATGTGTAGGAGGAGGACAAGGAGTGGCTGGTATTTACGAATTCCTGAATTAGACATAGTAGTAGGTTAGTGATAAATTGGTCGTTCACTTCGGTGGATGACCTTTTTTGTTTGAGGGTAAACACCAAGCTATTATCTTGTGGCAAAATATCTAACAATGAAAAACTTCTTATCACTAACGTTAATCACTGCCTCACTTTTTTCCTTGGCACAAACAGACAAGGAGCTGGCCGAGCAAGCCACAAACCAGGCGATAATTAAAAGCCATATTGGTTTTCTTGCATCTGACGAACTTAAAGGAAGAGATACTCCTTCTGAAGGATTGAAAATCGCAGCAAAGTACATCGAAAGTAGATTTCTGGAGTATGGTGTTCAAATGGCTCCTGGCATGACCAGCTATTTTCAGGATGTACCAATGAAAAAAGTTGCACCACCTAAATCGGGAACACTTGCGTTGGGAGATTCAACATATAACCTTACGGAAGATTTTATCATGATGGAAGGAGACAACAAAGACCTCTCAGGAGCATATGTTTTCGTCAATTATGGGTTGGATGCTGATCTTGAAGGAATGGATTTAGAAGGTAAAATTGTAGTTGCGATTTGTGGGGATGGCGAAAGCGATAACCCTCGGCAGTGGTTTGGCCAATCGGCAGCCAAGCGAAAGAGGGTTTCCGAAATGGGAGCGTTGGCTTTGGTAGAGTTTTATAATTCACCACAGATTCCATGGAACTTTCTGGTAAGGTATTTTTCTGGCGACCAAATAATACTTGATGAAGGAGGAGAAGATCGAAAAGAGATAGTTCACTTATGGATGAATCGACCTTCTGACTATGATATGAAGATTGAGGGGGATGCTAATCTTTCAATAAGTGGTGCTATGAATGAAAAATTCAACTCGCAAAATGTGGTAGGATATATTGAGGGTTCAGATTCAAAGCTAAAAGATGAGTTCATTGTGTACTCAGCCCACTACGATCACGTAGGAATTGGACAAGCGGATGCGAATGGAGATAGCATTTATAATGGATCCAGAGACAATGCAGTTGGGACGGTTACTGTTTTATCTGCCGCGAAAAGTATTGCACAAAACCCAACCAAGCGATCTGCACTTTTTGTGCTGTTTACCGGAGAAGAAAAGGGACTGCTTGGAAGCAAGTATTTCGTGGATAATTCACCAATTGAGTTGAATAAGATGGTTTACTGCTTTAACTCTGATAATGGTGGATATAATGACACTTCCAAAGCAACCATTATTGGTTTGGGTAGAACCACGGCCGATGAAATGATTATCGAGGCATGCAAAGCTTTTGGTCTGGAAGCGACAGATGATCCGGCACCAGAGCAAAATTTATTCGACCGATCGGACAATGTACGTTTTGCGGCAAAGGGTATTCCGGCACCCACTTTTGGGATGGGTTTTACCGCGTTTGATGATGAGATCACCAAATATTATCACCAGCCGGGCGATAATCCTGAAACCCTGGATTATGTATATCTGGAAAAGTTTTTTCGAAGCTATGTCTACGCATGTCGCATGATCGGGAATGCGAAGAAGGCACCATTCTGGGTGAAAGACGATAAGTATTATGAGACAGGGAAAGTGTTGTATAAGTAGAAACTCTCTCAAACGAAAAAAAGCCGTATTCCTTGAGAGGATGACCGTAAGGGAGTCCGAATCATGGAAATCTCTTGAAGAAGACTTGCAGTAATAAAAAAAGGCCCATTTCGGGCCTTTTTTTTTACAGGATTAGTGGTGTGGATTTTACTAACTGAATTTCTTAATTGAAAATACCGGGGAGTCCACTATGTGAGTGAGATAGTTGGCAAACCAAAGGATTAAGCGAAAACCTTGGACTCCCGGCATCTTCTAGATTAACCATCAACCTAAGAGCATATCATCTATTAAAGAATAAATGACAATATGAAATTAGGCATTCGCATGATTCATAAAACACACCAAAACAGTTAGGGAAAAACCCAATGAATATAAGGTGCTGAAAAACAGATTGTTATAAAAAACAGCGTCTATTTTTTTACCTGAATTATGGTAGGAGAATACCCGAAAGTGGGTAGGGGTTAAAATGCTGCTATTCCATTCTGAAAAGCAAACTTCACCAGGCCAACAGCATTTTTGGCTTTCGTTTTCTTCATCAGGTTTTTGCGGTGAGTATGTACGGTCTGCTCACTGAGGAAAAGTTTTTCGCCAATTTCCTTCATGGTAAGCTCCTGACAGATATGTTGCAGGATTTCAATTTCACGGGGACTGATATCCGCCCGCCGAGCTACTCCTTTATCCAGTCCATCCTTTTGCACTTTCTTATGCAGAGCTTTAGAAACCAACTGATTGTAATAGAAGTCATTGTTCACAACAGACACAATGGCTTTATGGACTTCATCTGGGTCCGCATTTTTTAGTAGATAGCTGTGAACACCTATTTCTATTAAATCAGAAATAATCTGGAGGGAATCATGCATGGAAATCATGATGATTTTTACTTCCGGATGCTTGGAGACAATTTTTTTGGCAGCTTCTCATCCATCCATGACCGGCATTTCCAGATCCAGCAAGACCAGACTGAATTCTCCATCCTCTAGTTTTTCTAGTGCTTCTTTGCCGTTTTCAGCTTCAGCAACATCCCCAACTTCCTGAAAAGACTGGAGAAGCATCATTGTGCCACGACGAAATAGGGTATGGTCATCTGTGACCAAGATGTTTAGCTTCTCTGGTTGATTCATTTCTCACTAGGTTGACTCTTACAAATTAATCAATCGAAGCGTCTATTACCAAATCTACTTTTGCTCCGCCAGTTTCCGGGTTAGAAAAATCAACGCTGGCATGAATGGCCTGAGCTCTGTTTTTAATGTTCAACAAACCCATTCCATCACTGTTTTTAATCACACCCTCCGGAAAACCAATACCGTCATCCTGATAACAGAGATGCATTTTACCTTCCTGAGTGGTGATTCCTAGGGTAATATTGTTTGCCTGGGCATGTTTCAGTGAATTATTGACAAGCTCCTGGATAATACGAAATAGCATCAACGTATTTTCTTCATCAAGTTTGGACTCTTCCCATTCAGAAATACTTGCAGTAATTTCATCAGAAGAAACTTTTTCAAACAAATCTTCAACAGCATGCTTAAGTCCGTATTTCTTTAGAATGATGGGCATCATCTGGTGAGATATAGTGCGAACCTGGGAAATCGTTTCATCCAGATGACCCAGGATGGGCTCAAGCGAAACGACTCCTTCTCTTTTCTTGGTTACCTGCAGGTTTAGCTTGATGGACGAAAGCATAGCCCCTACACTATCATGAAGCTCTGTTCCTAATCGATTCCGCTCAGATTCCTGTGACTTCAGTGTCGCATTGAGCATCTCCTGCTGATGTTTAGTTTTAACCTCCTGCATATCCAGCTGGTTTTCAAGCACTTTTCTTCTGTATAGCAATACAAAGAAGACCACAGAAAATGCCATCAGCATTACCCCGATGGTACCGATGATAACCAGTAAGATGACTTTACTTTCCATTTGTCTTTGGATTTAAAATCGGATCATAGACACCTTTATGCAAAAGCACCATAGCAAAGAAAAGGATATAGTTTTTTGATGTATTGGCAAAGAGGTTGACCATATTGACTGGAAAGAGTTGGCTGGAGGTGATTTCCAACTCAAACACGAGGTATTGCATAAAAAGCCCTTTGAGAAATGTGAGGGCATAGTAAGTGAAAAGTGCTGTTAATGCATAGAAGACCGGCATTTTTAGAAGCTCGCCTTTAGGTTTGTTTAATATTTCTTTAAATCCTAAAATGGATAATGTGAGAAAAACAGCTGAAGAAAAGACCCAGGTAATGGTATTTGACTCCAGAAAGGTCATGAAAAAACCAAATGAAATAATGGCCGTGAGCGCAAAAATTATAGCAAGGACAGTAATGACCTTTTTGAGTCTCGGCAATACCCGAACAAAAAACCATGACATCAAACCATAATTGACAATCACCCACCAGTTGCTTCCGATGTAGCTATTCGGGTAAAAATGCTTGATGTAGATATAGATGGAAAAATCGAAAATGAAGCTGACGAATAAGATGTAGAATATAATGGCCGCATTTGACTTCCATTGACGGATAAAGAACAGAAAAAACAAAACTCCGGGAACACCGGAATATCGGTTTAGGTCTGCAAAAATCCAGTAGATATCAGAAGAGGTCAATTTGGTAGTTTATTCTTGGAATGGTAGGCTTTCGAAAAGGCATACAAAAACCAAAGTGCTCCACCAAAGATAAGCACAGTCCCATACACCACGATATTTACGATTATCTCAATCATGCCTTTACCGGCTTTAAGGTGTTCGGATAGCCTTTATCTATAAGGACAAGCGCGTAGAAGAGAATGAAATTTTTGGCGATGTTAGCAGATAAATTTATTATTGAAACAGCCGCATATGACTCAGCTTTTATATTCAATCCAAAAACAAGGTAGTTGTCAAATATACTTATCAGAAGTAATACACTGTTATAGATAAAAAGTGAGGTGACAATCCAAAAAATAGGATGTTTGGAAAGATTAACACTCGGCTTTTTTAAGAGTTCATAGTATGCTATGAGGGAAAGATAAACGAGTGTTACATTACTAAATGTACTCACAAAAGTGTTTGATTCAGAATAATCAAACATTAGTATAAACGATAAAAGGGAACCAATTATAAATATTGACAATAGAATAGCGAAAATTAATTTTTTTCTATTCAAGATTCTAAAGAAGAGAAGTACACAAAGGAAATAGTTAATAATCATCCAAGTGTTAGCAATGAACATGGCGTTTGGATACACCATTCTTACGAAGAAGTAATTTGCATTATCAGCCAAAAGGGATGTGAAAAGAAGCAAAAACAAGATCCCAGAAACATTTTTGAGGGATCTTGCGATTAAAATGAAGAATAGGCACCCCGAAATTCCAGAGAACCTATTTAATTCGATATACCAATTCCAAAAATAATCCATTTGTGGCCTTACTAAGTGCTACAGTCCTCCTGGGCATTTTGGTGGACATGGCTCGCCATTATCCGCCGGATCATCAACCCCCGGATCTTTTAAGCCTGCTGCACCCAATGATTTTACCTTCTTATCCAATATATTTCCATCCGAATCAGCCGGAAAAAGGACCAGACACTCTTCGTTATTGTCATTCAATCCTTTAAATATCCAAATGCCTTCTGATTCAGGATAACTGCATAATTTTTCCAGGATATCTTTCCCATATAAGTACCCATTCAGCGCTGCTTTAGGATTTGCTTTTTGGTAATCCTTCACCCATTTTTTGGCTTTGGATTTATCCATCGTTTTGCCAATTTTCTTTACGTCTTTCTTTGCCATTTTTCTATAAGGTTTAGTTGGTTAGAGACAATGGTAGCGTGAACTTCATTTTATTCAAAGAAGAGCTTGAAAAAGGATTGAAAAATACCCAAAAGTGGGTAGAGATTTAGGCTGAAAATGGAAATGAAGAGGCGGAAAGTGGATCAAAGTTGAAGAAGCAGCTATATTTGCTCTCCACATAAAAATTGATCAAAAAATGGCAATGCTAGGAATAATTATCGGACTGTTTGTTTTGGCAATTCTTTGCCCGTTTATTCTACCCAATAAGGCGGTAAGCAAGCACAAAGGAGATCACGTAGAATAAACGTGATTTAATTCTTTTTCTGACTTTCCTTTCGGGCGTTTACAAACATCAGCGCATGCACAAATGCAGCAAGAAAAATAATGATGTTTACAAAAATGTTTACGCCTTCGGTTACTGCTGGATTTGTTAAGTTCATTTTCTCTTGTTTTAATCAGTTGATCACCTGGATGCGAAGATAGGTTCTTTCATCGCTTTGAGCAATTTTCTTACGTCCATTTCGTCGTTATATACATGTGGCGACACCCGAACAGCCTTTCCACGGAAACTCACACTCACTCTGTTTTTTGTCAAGGAAGCTTTTAGTGCATCTACACTTACCGTCTTTGGCAACCGGATGCCGAAAAGATGATGTGCTCGGAATGCCTCATCTTCGATTCCAAATCCCAGCTCCGTTAATTCCTTAATGGCTTCACGCAGCAACTCTTGCGTATATACCTGAATATTATCAGGCTGCCAGTTCAATATCTGCCGAATGGCCTGGTGAAGCATCGGCACGAGGATAAAATTACTGTGCTCTCCAACTTCGTACCTTAAGGCCATTTCCTGATATTCTGGTTGATAATTCACCAGGTTACTGAAGTCTTCGCTGTTTAGCCTATTGATCCAGTTTTCTTCAATCGGCTCACCACCGTCAAATGCCGCACCATAATACGCAAGCCCGATAGAGTATGGCCCCATCAGCCATTTATAACCCGCACAAATCAATGCATCCGGCCGGATTTCTTTCACACTAAAAGGCAAAGCTCCAACAGACTGAGTACCATCTATGATAAGCAGTCCACCAACCTGATCTAGTTTATTGCGGATTTTTTGCAATTCGAACAATGTGCCGTCTGACCAGTGCACGTGCCCGATTGCAACAACTCTGGTTTTTGCATTAATTGCATTTAGTATCTCTGAATTCCAGCTCTCTCCTCTTTTTTCACTATCTGAAGGAGAAACTGTTTTTATCTCAAACCCTTTTTCTTTTAGCTTAAACCAAGGATAGACATTGCTGGGAAACTGCTCTTCAGCGAGCAAAATTTCTCCATCCTTAAAAGGAAGATTGTTGACCACATTAGCTAATCCATACGAAACCGATGGGATAACTACTACTCGCTTCGGCTGGTCATTTTCAATTAACCGCGAATAGAGAACCCTTAGGTCTTCCGTTTCTTTAAAAAAATCATCAGCAGAGATATGGAAAGGTTGCCGTTTCTTTTTCAATCCTTTTGCTCCGGCTTTCTCCACTTTTTTCATTAATGGAGACATATAAGCGCAGTTGAGATATGCGTGCTTCCGTTGAAGCAAAAATTTTTGTCGTTGGCACTTCATCATTTAAACTTACGATATGAAGGTTAAGCTTTTCGAATCGCAAGCTAAGGCAAAAGAGGTTTTAAATGACAATGAACCACGACTCGTGAGAGCAGAGGGAAAGGAAATTTGTATCGTGCGGAAAGGTGAGCG
This sequence comes from Ekhidna sp., assembly GCF_040220215.1. Taxonomy (GTDB): domain Bacteria; phylum Bacteroidota; class Bacteroidia; order Cytophagales; family Cyclobacteriaceae; genus Ekhidna. Next base: position 226,032 of record NZ_JAVJTR010000025.1, on the reverse strand, counting down.
AATATTCGCATTTCAGAATGCGTGCGCACATATGGGTGAAAACCTGCATAAAGGAAAAACCAATTATCTGGATGAAATCGTGTGCCCGCTTCATACCTATCGCTTCAATATGAAAACAGGAGAGGAAGCTGAACAGCGATGCAAGTCGCTTCAAATCTATGAAGTGATCACAGACCCAGATGGAATTTACCTGGTGGAATGATTAACCGATTCTGAAAAATTTAACAACACCAACCAACCAGTCAGCTATGCTCTGCGCAATTTCATTGCCTGATCCACGACCTACGATGTAGAGCACGAAGAGCACATAAATGCTGAGTAGCAAATAAGACTTTCGCTTGCCAAAGTAATTTCCACTCGTGAAAATGATCACAGCAAGCACAGTTAGCAACCAAAGCAAAAAGCGGAGCTCACTACTCAAGTCAACCAGCTCCGGAGGCATGTGGATAGGGCCATTCAGAATCGTAAAGATGAAAAGCGGGAAACCTAGCGCAAAACAGATATCAAAAATATTGCTACCTAATGCGTTTGAGATGGCATCATCGTATTGTCCGTTTTTGGCATCCTTAATAGAAATGATGGTATCAGGAAAACTAGATGCAGCCGATGCAAGGATCAATGCCACAAACATAACCGGGATATTCAGGCCTTTGAACTCACCCATTCCAGCAACAGAGTAGGTGTCGGATCCAATCCATTCGCACGCTAAAACAAGAAAATAACAAACGGCTGCTATGGCAAGTGTTGAAAACAAGAGAAGCGACCAGGCTCTCTTTCCACTAATTCTATTGTTACCTATAAAAACTCTTTCAAGGTCGAAAGTGATCAAGCCTTTCAAAAAAGGACCCTGAGGTTCTTCATCACTCTCAAATACATCTTCTTCTATCTGGCCACCTTCTAAAAGATCTTTCTTTTCAGATTTTTTCATGGTGCCAAACATGTATAAGATATAAACAACATATACGAGCATGAGCAACATACCGTGATACCAATGTAGGGTTGAACCGCTGATCAAAACCAAGAAAATCAGCTCTGCAATGATCAAAGCAATCCCATCCCGCAAAAGGACTTTTCTGGAAACCTGGACTTTTTTGGTCATTTTCATCCCGATGACGGCCAAAACAGCCACCGCAGGAATAACCATTCCATTGAAGATGGCACTACCGGCGGTTGTTCCGATACCTCCGGAAAAACCCTCTGCATCGGTAAGCACGAATAAGAAGAAAAGTGAAGTAAACACTTCCGGCATTGAACTGGCAATCGCATTGATTGTTGCTCCTCGTACACCCTCTGAAAGGTTTCGACCTATATATTCGGATGCTGTCATAAAGCCATCTCCGGCTCTCCAAATTATTATGCAACAAAACGTGATGAGGAGAAGGGGAATGATTATGCCCATGGATTAATTATTACGTTCATGTTCGTTAAAAGCGGTGACTCTTTTAGCTGGAGAGGCCTAAATTAACAAAGATTTCGTTCTGAGAAACATGTTCCGACATCTTTTATCTCTAGATAAGTCAACTTCAAACTGGATTTGTCTAATTTTTCGCCTTTAAACACCATCATATGTATATCAATCTATCAGGCTTGAACATATTAGTGACAGGGGCAAGCCGGGGAATTGGAAAGGCATTAGCTACCAAGTTGGCAGAGGCTGGAGCCACAATTGCTGTTCATTACAATAAGAATGTGAGGGAGGCAGAAAACCTTGCTCATATCCTTGGCAATGAGTCGAAAGCTTTTCAGGCAGACTTTTCAAAGCCTGATGAAGCAGCCAAGCTATTTGAAAGGGTAGCACTGGAAATGGGGAGTGTTGAAATAGTTATAAACAATGCGGGACTGGCTAAACCGGCAAGTATAGATGCAAAGGATGATGACTGGATGGCAGCATGGAATGAAACAATGATGGTAAATCTTAACTCGGCTGCTATTATCAGCAAAAAAGCGGTTCAGCATTTTATTAGCCGAAAGGCTGCAGGACGAATTATTAATATTGCATCAAGAGCAGCGTTTAGAGGAGAGGAGGCAGAGTATATTTCTTATGCCGCATCAAAAGCAGGATTGGTATCTCTTACGCGATCCATCGCCCGATCATATGGGAAGGAAGGGGTTAAAGCCTTTGTAATAGCTCCGGGTTTTGTTCGCACAGACATGTCCCAGGAATTTATGCAGCAGTATGGTGAAGATCATGCGAAGAGTGATCTTGCGTTGGAACGATTAACCGAGCCTAAAGATATCGCTCCCTTAGTCACGTTTATTGCCAGTGGAATGGCTGATCACGCCACTGGCGCCACCTTTGATGTCAACGCCGGAAGCTATTTACATTAAGAGCGTTTCTTTTTAGGGATTAATTCCTAAATTAGAAGGACGAAACACAAATCAGCGAAATGGAAAATAATATTAAAAACCATCTAAAAGCATTGATTCAGCTATCCATCATAGATAGGGATTTCGGGCAACCGGAAAAATCCTATGTCTATACCATTGGAAAGGCCAACAGAGTAGCAGAAAAGGAAATTGACGAGTTGGTAGGCGAGGTGCTTAACACAAAGGAAAATAGTGAGGTCAATTTTGACGGATTACTTTCAGAAGAGCGGTTTGACTATTTATATGATGTAATCCAATTGATGAAGATCGATGGCGAAGTTTTCCTAACAGAAATTAGATATTGCGAAGAGGTAGCAGAGAAATTGGGGTATGATAAGAAAGTAGTAAAGAAAATGTCTTCCAGGATTTATGGAGATCCTTCAATCACCGGAAACAGAGAGGCTTTAATGAAGGAGGCCAATAAATTTTTAAAAAAGTAACCTATTAAAAAATTATGAGCATCAAGGCGAAACTTAGCGTGCTGGTTCAGTTAGCAAATATCGATGGAGAGTTTGCTGGCGAAGAGCGAGACCTGATCTATATGATTGGAAAGGCCAATGGCATTAGTGCAGATGAGATAAATGACATGGTAGAAAACCCAGAGCCATTACCACCTCTCAGTACAATGTCAGAAGACGATAGATTCGAATATTTATTTCATCTCGTTCAATTGATGAAAATCGATAGCCAGGTCTATCTTTCGGAGATTAAATTTTGCGAGGAGTTGGCTGAAAAGCTTGGCTTTAAACGAAATGTGATTTCAGAGCTTTCTGCCAGGATATATAGCGACCCGGCCATTGCATCGGATGTGGCCTCTCTAAAAAGGGAAGTTAGGAAACACAGACATTGATAAAAAACAAATCCGCTTCGGCGGATTTTTTTATGTCCTTTTTGGAATAAGCTGATGTAAAGAAATTCCAAAGTGATGCTCAAGTTTTGATAGAAAGTCATCTTCGTGTAAAATCTCCGAATCGCTTTTTTTCCCCAATTCGGTAATCTTTAGTTTTCGATCTGTTAATGTGACCCTTCCATTGGCAGTGATCTTCGTCACTAGTTTTTTTTGTGTAAAAGGAGACTCAAGAGATGTTTGATGAAACTCACACATCTCCATAAATTGAATCAACTGTCTTTCTTTTGTTGTGAACCGCAATTTTGTTTTATACAAGCTTGTATCATCAGAAACTTTCAATAGTAAATTTTCATCCGGGTCGGTTTCAATTTTCCAATACCGGGTATAATCCATTTGAACAATACCCACCTTTATTTTTAAAGGGGAGATGATACCATCACCAAATCCAACATCAGCCAGCCACTGTTCATCATCAAGTAAGACAACAATGGCCATATGATCAAAAGCTTTTCCAAACTGGCCGCTTGACTCGTTTTTGACCTCACCGGAAATGATGTAGCAGTTGTACCCAAGATGGTAAAGCAGGTGATAAAATAGCCCATTCAACTCAAAGCAAAAACCACCCCTTCCTCTATTCACCACCTTTTCAAAAATCTGTCTGTAATCGAGGACAATCTTATTTCCATAATGAATGTCCAGGTTTTCGAACGGAACATGAAGGAGGTGTGCTTTTTGCAGAGCCTTTAAATATTTTAATGTTGGCTCTTCTCTTTTTAAGCCTATTCGATTGAGATAAGCATTAATATCAATTTTTAATGCTTTAGGTTTATTCTGGAAAAAATTCAGCTTATTCAATTGCCAATATTCAGTTCTTGTGTCAGGTTTCCAACCATATTTCGGAGTGCGTTTTGCCAGGTTGTATCCGCATCCCACTCACCCACATGAACATTTTTGGAAATATTTTGACGAATATAAAATTTATAAACCATGGCATTTCTTGGAATCGTTTTCACGCGGGTTTGATCCGGCATCACAGGGATAATAGAAACAAAACCTGTTTCGTTTGGTAAAACATCATAGTCCAACATCTGTTTTACAATGACAGCAGAAGACTGCACCGATCTAAGCAGAAACTGATACCTGTTTCTTTTGAGCTCATCATCAGTCATAAGATCTATCAACTCATACTCATAGGGATAACTCTGCATTATTTTTTCAAGTTCATTATTCATGCGAGTGATTTCCTGATTGTATTTTGTAATGTTGGCTAGCGCTCGTGGATCAGCAATATTGGTGGAGTCTAACGGACTAAATCGCTCTACCGCAAGTTTGCTTCTTCGAAGTATTCCGGGATAATTCTTTAGTAGTGTGTTTTCCACGATAGACATCCCTTGTAAATAATTAGGCTTTTCCGGAATCAGAAAATTATTGAGGGGTTGATCCGCTCTTCTCACCTCTTTTCCTACCTTGATAAGTAAACCATAAAGATCATCCGATTCGGTATAGAAAACATCGGAATTATCCTTAATCATCCTGCTGGTGCCACTAAATGGTGCTATCAAAATCTCATAAGCATTATTCCTCTGCGTTAGAAATATAATGTTCTCCACTTTCCGTTTGTTGAACAACTCAACATAGGAAAGGCGAGCGGTGTTGCTTGCAGTAAGATTGACATCATTGAGATAGAAAATGGCATCAATTCCCATCGTAACAAATCCTTTATGAACCCGTGACAACATTCCTTCATACTCGCCAACTTCCGTAAAATCGCCTGCTTTATTTGGTACCGAAAAGACAACAGCACTTCGCTCACTGTTTAGATTTTCCGGCAACTTTAGTGTTCTGTTAAATGAAACGAAATCATAGACGGGCGTTTGGCCAATCACTGAAAGGCATAAAAAATAAAGAAGTACGAGAAAAAATCCCTTCATAGGTTGAAAACTAAAGTGCTAATTTTATAAACCTCAACTCAATAGTGACCCAATTTAGTATAACTGGATAAGTATGAAAACAAGATGCGGCTGGTGTGCAAACTCTTTTGAAGAATATGTGAGATATCATGATGAGGAATGGGGCGTTCCTGTTCATAATGACAAAAAACATTTTGAGTTTTTGGTCTTGGAAAGCGCACAGGCGGGACTTAGTTGGGCTACTATACTAAAGAAGCGTGAAGGATATCGCAAGGCATTTGCCGATTTTGATGTTACCACTGTATCACAATATGGTACAGGAATGGTAGCGGACCTATTACGAGATGCCTCTATTATCCGAAACCGATTGAAAATTGAAGCCACAATCAACAATGCAAAGCGCTTCATTGAAGTGCAAGATGAATTTGGGTCATTTGATAAATACATCTGGCAGTTTGTAAATGGTCGTCCAATCGTGAATCAATGGAAAACAATGAAGGAAGTACCAGTGACCACAAATGAATCAGATGTGCTATCGAAAGACTTAAAAAAACGAGGATTCAAGTTTGTTGGCTCTACCACCATATATGCCCATATGCAAGCAATTGGTTTGGTAAACGATCACACGGTTGATTGCTTTCGATACTCAGAATTAATAAACCAGTAACTTTAATGTAAGCTCACCTTATTCCAAATATGAAAAGATTAATATTCCCTGCTGCAATAGCTGCAGTTTTTGCTTTAGCAGTTCTTGTAAAAACCAACCAATCTTCTGAAGAAGCTTATTTGTCAAATATTTCAAAGCACAACCGATATAAACTGGATGGTCCTGAAAAGTCTGCTTTCAGGGATGCGCTAATGACAATGAATCCTGTTACGGGTGAAATACCAACGAGAAACATTAAAGAAACAATTCGGGGCAGAAAATCAGCAAGAGGCGCAGCTAACAGAGACTTTCAGTGGACTCAGGTAGATACTGAGATTGCAGGAAGAGCCAGGGCTATTATGATAGACCCGAATAACTCAGATAAACTATGGCTCGGGGCGGTCACAGGGGGATTATGGTATAACCCCAACTTTAGAAATAATGCAGATTGGATTCCTGTCTCTGACGACTGGGAAAGCCTTTCTATAAACAGTATTGTATCAGATCCCAATAACTCTCAGGTGTTTTATGTAGGAACCGGGGAGTCCTTTACATCTGTAAATATCTACCGGGAATCGACTTCTTCTGGAGTTGGAATTTACAAATCAACTGATGGAGGAGGTACATGGTCGCTGCTATCCTCAACATCCGACTTCCAATACGTAAATGATATTGTTGTCAGGGATGAAGATGGGACTAGTGTAGTTTATGCAGGTGTAGCATCTGGTATATATCAGGGAAGTGTTTTTGGATCTTCCCCATCTGATGGCCTTTACCGATCTACGGATGGCGGTAGCTCATGGACTCAGGTGTTGCCTAATATTGTAGGCTCTTCAGTGCCGTATACTGTCAGCGATATTGAGCTTGTACCCAATGGCGATTTGTATGTTGGTACTATGAGAAACCTGGAATTAAAAGGAGGAGGAGTCATCCTTTCTTCTTCAGACGGGGTAAACTGGGATGTTGAAGACAGATTTGCGGTAAATATCACAGATGAATTGTTGACCAATTATGGTTTGGAGGCACACCCCGGAAGAATGAGGATTACTTCCGGCGGAGACATGGTATATGCTGTTGGAACCGCTGGGTGGCTTAACAACTTTGATCAAATCAGGGACTGGGGAGGAGCAACAAGAATGATGTATAAAGACGGGGCTTCAGACTGGGTTGATTTGGATGGCCCACCATCAAACTGGGCTTCTATTCCATGGCATGCGCTTGCATTTAGCGTTGATCCATCGGATGACAATCACCTGGTGGTTGGTGGACTAGATGTTCACGCACTATCCAATGCCCGGGAAGCTGGATCCCTTAGCTGGGTTCGTTTAAGTGACTGGGCGTCTATGTACTATTTTTCTGACTATCTGATCCCCTACTATGGACTAAGTAATATTGATAGCGTTAAGAAACACTTCGTTCACGCAGATGTTCATTCACTTTTATTCACAGGTTCTTCTGACGAATTAGTTGTAAGCACAGATGGAGGGGTTCAATATACTTCTGATCTTACTAAAGGTTTTGCCACACTCGAGGGAGCACGATTGAACACCTATCCAACTTTCGGCCATATCAACAATTCATTAGCGACCACCCAATATTATACCATTGCCCTCCATCCTGAGAAAGGAAATATGGAAGTACTTGCAGGATCGCAAGACAACAGCACCCATACCACAGAAAGCGGTAGCATTACTTATAGCAGCATGATAGGAGGAGGAGATGGTGCCTATTGTTTTTTTGATAGTGATGACCCAGACCTTCGCATTACTTCCTCCCAATCAAATGCTTATAATGTTTGGGTTGGTAATTCAGGTTATTTCTATGGTCTAAATTCAGGGACTTTTATTAACCCTGGTGCATATGATGACCGCTCTAACCTTTTGTATGTAAACATGGCTGTTGATGGTGGATATGAAGCACTGAACACAGGACTTGAGGGAAGATTTTTAGACACACTTGGGATTATCAATGTGAATGAGCCGCTTGGTAAAGACATGCTTGGCCTACAAGCGCGTGATACTATCAAGCTTGGTACAAACAGCACAGTAGCTTTTTCTGCATTCAAAATTTCACCATATGATGACCAACTGGATGCTACCATGATATTGGGGAATCAGCTGGGGGATGTCTACAAGATAACTGGGCTTCCATATTCACCAACAGCAACAAAAATCGACGATGATCAACTGCCTGTTGGCTATATCTCGGGAGTCGATATAGGATCTTCCAACGATGAGATTTTAGTAAGCTTTTCCAACTATGGAGTGACCTCTGTATGGTATACAAACGATGGAGGAACAACCTGGCAAAATATTGAGCGCGATTTACCAGATATTCCCGTGCGTGATGCGAAGTTCAACCCTTATGATAGCGATAAAGTGCTCATAGCAACTGAGCTTGGTGTTTGGGGATTGGAGAGTATTGAAATAGAAGAAGAAGGCTGGAAGTCTTACAACGATGGGCTTCCGAATGTCCGGGTTGATATGATGCAAATAAGAAAATCTGATAGTGTCATTGCATTAGCCACTCATGGTCGGGGTGTGTTTACCGGAAAGTTTAATCAAGGAACAGTTGTGAAGCCAGTAGCAAATATTGATGTTATTGATAAAGTTTATAAAATCAATGAACCTATAGAGTTTGATGGTTCAGCCTCATTATTGCCGGAAGCAGAAGTTACCTATTTGTGGGATTTTGGAGATGGAAACACAGCCGAGGAGGTAAATGTCACACATTCTTTTGAAGAGTCCGGTCTTTTTAACGTAACGCTTACGGTAACCAGCGGTAGCTATACTGATTCCGAAACAAAGGTGATCATGGTAGAGCCACTTGGTCTGGAAAGGCCGAGCTTAAATGTTTATCCAAACCCGACATTCGGTACAATCACTTTTGATTTTGAGGTAACAGAAGCTGAGGTATATTCCCTTGGTGGAAATCGGCTTATGCGGATCAAAATTGTCAATAGTCAGCTGGACCTATCCGCACTTCAAAAGGGAATATATTTCATTCATTCAAAATCAACATCAGGCGAATTACACACATTCAAAATCGTCAAAAAATAGCGGTTAGCAAAAACACTTAATCGCGGTAACTTTGCCCTTGCAAACAGATACAGAGGATGATTGAGAAACTCGAGGAAATAAAGCACCGCTTTGAAGAGGTGGGTCAGCTTATTGTTCAGCCGGACATTGTTACGGATATGGAGAAGTACGGCACGCTGAACAAGGAATATAAAGACCTTGAAAAAATTGTTGTTAAGTACAAGGCTTACACTCAAGCCAAAAGCAACATGAAAAATGCCAAGGAGGTGTTGAGTACTGAAAAAGATCCCGAGTTTCGTGAAATGGCAAAAGCAGAAATTGATGAGTTGGAGCCACAAATAGAATCCCTGGAGGAAGAACTCAAATTCATGCTCATCCCGAAAGATCAGAATGACAGTAAAAATGTCATTTTAGAAATCCGTGCCGGAACAGGTGGTGATGAAGCATCCATCTTTGCAGGAGATCTTTTTAGAATGTACAAGTCGTACGCCGAAGATCAGAAGTGGAGTTTTTCGGTGCTTAACTTCAACGAAGGAAGTGCCGGAGGATACAAAGAAATTGTCGCTTCCGTAGAGGGTGAGGATGTTTATGCCAAGTTAAAGTTTGAATCCGGTGTTCATCGAGTTCAACGAGTGCCTGCTACTGAATCGCAAGGAAGAGTACATACATCGGCAGCTACAGTAGCCGTACTACCGGAAGCTGAGGAGGTAGATGTTGAGTTGAATATGGGGGATATTCGAAAAGACACGTTTCGGGCATCCGGTGCGGGAGGCCAGCACATCAACAAAACAGAATCAGCTGTACGATTAACTCATGCTCCGTCAGGGTTGGTAGTAGAATGCCAGGACGGAAGATCCCAGCATGCCAACTATGACAAAGCGTTGAAAGTATTACGCTCTCGTCTTTATGAAATTGAGCTACAAAAACATAATGCAGAAATCAGTAGCCAGCGAAAAAGTATGGTGGGTTCGGGAGATAGATCGGACAAAATCAGAACCTATAATTATCCACAGGGAAGGGTAACCGATCACCGAATAGGGCTATCGGTTTTCAATTTGCCAAATGTCATGAATGGGGATATCGATGAATTTATCGAGCAGCTGCGAATAGCAGAAAATGCGGAGATAATGAAAGAAGAGGCAGAGTAGCCCGTTTATATCATCAAATGAGAAGCTTTCTCTTAATTCTACTTTCAATGTTAATCTGGGCTGGTTGCTCGCCCGATGAAGAGTCCGTTTCGTTCGATCCGGGTTTGACGTTGGTATTCAGCAATGACAGTGTGTCTTTTGATACACTACTTTCTGAAAGGCGAAGTAGCACCAGAAGACTCACCATCTACAACCCTAATGAACAGGCCATCCAACTTTCCGAAATCACCCTGGGAAAGCGATCAACCTCTGATTATCAGGTCATCATCAACGGGAGAAGGGAAAACCGACTTCTCAACGAAAAAATACTAGGCGGAGACAGCATCATGATTTTGGTGGAGGTCAAGGTAAAAGAGCGTGGTGAAGACCTTCCCTATCTGGTAAAAGACTCCATAATTTTCAGATGGAACACCAATGAAGAACATGTGAAATTGATTGCCTACGGGCAAGATGGTAACACGATTGGAAACGAAAGTATTTGCAATGAAACATGGACAAAGAGCCGACCTTATATAATTTCTGATACCCTGCTAGTTTCCAGTGGTTGCCAATTGACCATTCAGGAGGGAACAAAGATTTATTTTGAAAATGATGCAATCATGTTTGTGCAGGGTACCCTAAAAGCTATTGGAGATTCTGCAAACCATATCATTTTTAGAAATGCACGCTTTGATGGCATTTATGATCAGGTACCGGGACAGTGGAACGGGATTTACTTCCTGGAGGGAAGTGTGGACAATGAGGTTGCGTTTGCTGATATTTTCAACGGACAGGTTGGTTTGCGGGTGGGAACACCGGATGATGATGACAGGCCTGATGTTGTGGTGTCCAATACGGAAATCTACAATATGAGTCTTGCTGGTATGCTTGCTTTTACATCAGATATTGAAGTAACAAACACACTAATTTACAACTGTGGTAACTACATATTTGGAGGTTTTGCCGGAGGGAATTATAGCCTTACACATTGCACCTTTTCAAATGAACCAGCACTATTTGTTCAGGATCAGCCAACCGTTCAGTTTTCAGATAACATTGTTATTGGCGAAAATGAATTGCTAACGGCAGACCTCTCAGTAGAAATGACAAACTGCATAGTTTGGGGAACAGCAGATGAAGAGCTTTTAATCAATAATGGTGGTGGAGCTAATATTTCACTTTCACTCATCTCAAACATTATTCGCTCTGGGCAGGAAATTACTAACAATTTCACTTCGCAGGAGTTTAATTTTCCTGGCTTTGTGGATGCATTTTCTAATGATTACCAGCTCGACACCCTGGCTTTTGCAAAAGACAAAGGTGCTGAGAAGGGAGTGCTAATTGATCTTCCTGGAAATGACAGGGATGAGAATCCTGATATAGGAGCTTTTGAGCGCATCGAAAAACAATAACCAACCATCTAATCACCCCACTCTTTTCGTTTATTTATTGTTATCTTTTGAGAATATCTTCTGGGGGTGAGGAAGGCAACTTACATATTAAGCATTTTATTTTCCCTATGTCTATCAGGACAAAGCGATAGCCTTATTGAGATTGTGGAATCTTCAGAAGGAAATGAGAAAGTAGATGCATTACATAATGTTATTCTGGATACCTGGCTGAATTATCCTGAAAAAGCCATGCAATATGGAGAAGATGCTTTCACCCTCGCTCAGGAAATTGGAGACTCAATACTTATTTCTAAATCTTTAAGGCTAATTGCTGGTGTGTATTACTACAAAGGTGATTACGATCAGTCATTGGAGTACAATCAAAAGGCACTGGCGCTCGCAACACTTTTGAAAGATTCCTCATTGATGAACAATGGGTACAACAACATCGGCTTGCTTTATTATAATCTGGGGAGTTATCAAATTGCCCTGGAGTATCTCTTGCGTGCCAAGGCGATGAAAGAGAAAATTGGTGAGGAATATGGAATGGCAACAACACTTAACAATATAGGACTCATATTTGATCGCCTTGGCGAATATGATGAGGCTAGAATATATTTTAACCAGGCGTTTGGGGCAGCTACTGGAATAAACAAAAAAGATGATCAGGTTTATGCCCTCAACAATGTTGGACTTACTTACTTAAAGCAGAACAAGCTGGATGGTGCTTTGAGCCATTTCAGGAGAGGTCGGAAATTGGCCGAAGAGATAGAAAACATCAACTGGGGAGCAGTTTCCCTTAGGGGCATTGGTGGTGTACTTTTAGAGCGGGGTGATTATGATTCCGCTTATTACTATTTTCAGCGATCACTGGAAAACAGCAAAATCATTGATGATAAAAAGGGAATCGCTGAAGCAAATTATTTTCTTGCGCAGCATGCTATGAAGTCTGGAAACTATAGCCAGGCCCTCGACTTTCTCGATTCAGGTGATGAAAAAGCAAAACAAATGCAGCTGCGACAACAACAGCTGGAGAATTTGAAGCTTTATGCTTCCATTTATGAAAATACGGGGAACACCAAGCTGGAGAATGAATATCTCAAAAAATACATAAACCTACGAGACTCTCTTTTTCTGGATGTTGTGTCGCGCAACCTTAATTTGATACCACTGAAATTAAAGGAAGAGGAAGACCGGTTTAAGCTGTCAGAGCAGCAGGTTCAGATTCGGAATCAGGTAATTACAAACCAGTTGTTTACTTTGATCATTATCATCACAGTTCCATTGCTGATCGTGATGATTATTTTATTACGGAAAAACGATAAAAAGAATAAGGAGCTACAGCAAAATAACGAGGAGTTAAAACGAACCCAAAAGCTTTTGATCACTTCTGAAAAAATGGCCTCACTTGGAGTGCTGGCCGCTGGGGTGGGGCATGAGATAAACAATCCTTTAAATTTTATTAAGAACGGCATTGAAGCACTTTCAAAAAAGCTCGAAGACAACAGGGATGAGGAATTAAGATCCTACTTCAAAATAGTAAATGAAGGTGTGGATCGGGCAACTAATATTGTGAAAAGCCTGAGCCACTTTAGCAGGAAAGGACCCGATATCGATGAGCGATGCAATATTCATGAGATCATAGAAAACTGCTTGTTGATCCTACACAGTAAAATCCGAAACAGAATCAGGATAATCACCAATTTCACTAGTCAGGGATCGGTCTTAAAAGGAAACGAGGGTCGCCTTCACCAGGCCATGATGAACATTATAGCCAATGCAGAGCAGGCTATAAAGACAGAAGGAACGATAGAAATCACTACACGCAAAAAAGGCGATATGATGGAGATCTGGATTGAGGACGATGGTGAAGGAATCCCTGAAGAAAACCTAATGAAAATCAGCGACCCTTTCTTTACCACAAAAGCTCCGGGCGAAGGAACTGGGCTGGGCTTATTCATCACATTTTCAATCATAGAAGAACACAATGGGCATATTGACGTAAAATCAAGCCCTCAGGGTGGCACTAAATTTATAATTCAGCTACCTTTATAAAATGAGTGAGAAACCGGCAATATTATACATTGACGATGAAGAGGCGAATCTGCTACTTTTTAAGATAGCGTTTGAGGGATCACGAGACGTTCTGGTAGCCAATTCACCGGAAGAGGGATTGCGAACGTTGGAAGAAAACAGAAATCGGATACGCGCAGTAATCAGCGACATGCACATGCCTAAAATGAATGGAGTTCAGTTTATTGAAAAAGCTCAGGAACAAATAAATGACATTCCGTATTTTATTTTAAGTGGATACGCTTTCAATGATGAAATAGACCAGGCACTCAAGGAAAATAAGATTCAAAAGTTTTTCACTAAACCTTTTGATCGGTCAGAGATTGAGCATCACCTGAACGGAGCAGCTTAACCTCCGTCTTCTTCTTCCGGTTTTCCTAGAATTTCTTCTTTTTTATCCTTGATGCTCTCCGCAGCTTCCTCAAGGTTTAACCTCGCCTTTAATCGATTCAGGATTCCCAGCCCTATAGATACCGCACGGTCACTAAAGGTCGGCTCTTCATCTTGTTTAGGCGGAGCTATGCTTTTTTTAGCAGCAATTAGATACTTGCTAGTCGATGTTGAATCCACCACAATGCGCTGACCTGACGCAACACCTGAAACAGCCAGAATGAAAAGAAAAGTGGTGATTAGTTTATTCCTCAATGCAACGAAGTATTTTCGATGTTCATCAATATTAGTGTAAACAGGGAATATTGGAAAGGATTTGCAAAAACTGTGAAACAAAACTTGACAAAGGGTTTAAATACTGCCCCAACTGTGGTCAGGAGCATAAGGACAAAGTGGTGCACTTCAAGCAGTTTATACTTGATTTCCTTGGCGACTATTTCACTTTTGACTCACTTATTATTCGAAGCGTTCGACCATTAATTTTCAAACCGGGATTTCTTACAAATGAATTTATAGCCGGAAGAAGAGTCAAGTACATCCCACCATTACGGATGTTTATTTTCATCAGTATCATTTTCTTCCTGATACTTGGGCCTGTAGAGCAAACCATAGAAGTAGAAAAAACAGAGGAGGCGGAATTTTTGGATGCTTATTTCAGTGTGTGGTTCCCTCGGTTATTCTTTTTACTACTACCTCTCTTTGCATTATTTCTTTATGTTCTCTTTAGAAAGCCCGGAAGGTTTTATTTGACCCACTTTATTTTCTCAGTTCATTACCACGCTTTTATTTTCATTCTCCTAACTATCATGGTTATCCTAATCGACCATATTTTTCCAACCAGTGTTTTTCTAAGCCAGTGGTCTTTTATGATAACCGTCTTTCTTCTTCAATTGTATTTGCTCTTTGCTTTACGAAGCGTGTATGAGCAAAGGTGGATCACCACTTTTTTCAAACTTGTCATTCTGAACATCATGTATGTGATATCAGCCATGATCATCTTTAGTGGGGTGGGTGCATTGATCTTTTATTTGTGAGTTGATTTAAAAAACCAGGCTCCCGTAGTAATGTTCAACAATAGTTACAGTGGCATTATGAACGAAATGAGCCACCACTCCATAAATAATTGTTGCATGTTTTTTTCTAATGTATCCCAGAATAAGTCCAAATGGAAATAGCCAGAAAAGACTTAAAAGCGAAAAATGAACAAGGGCAAATAGAAATGCAGACCCCCAAATAGCAGAATTCACACCAACAATATTTTTGAAATTATCAAATAAAAAGCCACGGAAAGCAAGTTCTTCAAAAAGAGCTGGAAACAATGCAATGATTATGAGTGAATAAATCAAGGGCGCATCTGTATCCAAAAACAAATCTTTATAGCTTATAAATATTTGCCCTTCGAAGAGGACGCTATTCAAAGAGTCAACCAAATAACCTATCACTATTCCGGAAAGACAAAAAACCGGAATAATCCATAAAAAAGGTTTCAAGCTGACCGACTTGAAGACACTTTTCCACACACTAGGTTGTGACACAGCAAACACAATATCTATTACTGCAAAACCAATAGTTATTGCGACAACTGACTCAAGGGTTGTGTCAATCATAGCATTAATCACAAGTGCGATTACAATCAATACAGAATATTGCGCAAGCCTTTTTAGGTTGATATCAAACTTATTATTTGCCTGAACCTTTTGCTTAAAAAGCTCTAAGTTTTTTGAACCACAGCTACCACAAAATTTGTAGCCTGGTGTTTGTTCAGCCTGACAATTGTGGCAATGAATTATTTCAACCTCTTCCATTTTGAATGCCCATTTCAGCTAACTGCTCACTATATTTCTTAGCATCTCTAGCAGAGTTTATTCCCTTAATGAAAACACCAATAATGACTATTTTAAGTAGCAAGCCTTGAAAAATAGTATTGGGATCAAAGATGCCAGACAGGACAAGGAGAAAAATGTAAAACCCAAAAGCAGACATTACTCCAATTAATGGTTGCTTGTTCACCCAAATTGAACACCCAGTAAAAACCAAAGCAGTTATTAAGAAACCTAACCCATCAGCGAAGGTTAAGTCAGAGTCCATAAAAAAGATAAAAACAACGCCTAAGACAAGGTTTAGACCAGCAAGGATATAAAGCATGGTTTTAACACCTCTAACTTTCTTCTCTGCATCCTTCACCACATCCTGTTTTAGCTTAACTCGATAGTGAAACTTGTTTTTCTCATCATCGATCCCTCGTTCAGGGAATCCACAGTTGGCACAAAAACTATCAGAATCTGCGATAGTCGATTTACAATTTGAACAGGTTAAGCTTTCTTGATTCATAAATAAAAAGGTTAGGTTAAGTTGAATCTGCGTTAGGTGAGATAAGTCTTGATTTCAATATTAAACTAATCGATAAAAAATGTAAAAATAAGTCGATGAAATAGTCAAAAAACTTGATTGAAATAGAGGATCAACAATGAGAGTATTTTTTGAGTAACTTGAGATAATGTCTACTCAAACGGAGCACCATTACCCCCTCAACTGCCCCACCGGGAGATGGACTATGTTCTCAACGATTCTTGCAACCAGCATGGCATTTATTGACGGTTCAGCCCTTAATGTAATCCTCCCTTCTCTTCAGCAAGATCTGGAGGCGGATGGAGTAGACCTCTTCTGGGTGCTAAATAGCTACCTGTTGATGCTTGCGGCCTTAATCATTGTGGGAGGAAGTCTTGGGGACAAATTAGGCCGTGTAAAAGTCTTCAAATTCGGAATACTAGTATTCACGATCGGTTCTGCTTTATGTGGGTTATCACAGGACATCACCCAGCTTATAGCTTTTAGAACCATACAAGGGATAGGTGGAGCATTCATGATTCCCGGGAGTCTTTCCATTATTTCCGCAGTATTCAGCAAAGAGGAAAAAGGAAAAGCGATTGGCACATGGTCGGCAGCTACTACCATCGTAACGATTTGCGGACCTGTGCTTGGCGGAGCATTAGCTGACGCTGGTCTTTGGCGGCTTATTTTCTTTATCAATTTACCGCTTGGATTATTGTCTATCATTGCCTTGCAGCTTAAAGTCCCTGAAAGCAAGCAACCGAAAGTATCTGCTATTGATTGGTGGGGAGCGGTATTACTCGTGCTCAGTTTATCGGCATTGACTTTCGGCTTTCTGGAAATGCCGGAGCTTGGGTATCAGCATTGGGTGGTTATCACGAGCTTAATTCTGGGTACATTTTTTATGGCCCTGTTCGTCATTGTGGAGAGAAAAGTAGATGAGCCAATGGTGCCGTTGACCATGTTTAAAAACCTTACGTTTTCGGGAGTTAATCTCTTAAGCTTTTTCTTATACGCAGGAATGGGAGCGGTTATGCTGTTCCTTTCGCTTAACATTATTCAGGTACAAGGCTATTCTCAGCTTCAGGCAGGTCTCACTTTTCTTCCTTTCTCAATTATAATGGTACTTGCCGCAAGAAAAATGGGCGAGCTGACCAGCAAGTACGGAGCAAGACGCTTCCTGATCCTTGGTCCAACAGTTACAGGCCTGGGCTGTGTGTGGTTTGCTTTCATAGGTATGACGGATGGGCCTTCAGCCTATTGGACAACTTACTTTCCGCCGTTTCTTGTTTTCGCACTTGGTGTGTCAATTACTGTGGTGCCATTGACGACCGCTGTGATGGCTTGTGTAGATGATAGTAAAAGCGGGATAGCTTCAGGGATTAACAATAGTGTGACCAGGATATCGGGAACGATTATCAATGCTATTTTGGGGGCCATAGTAATTCTGATTTTTGGAAGTTTTGTTCAAGAGTCTTTGCAGGGAATGCAGGTTTCAGCAAGCATTACCAATGAGGTTATGGATGAGGCCACTAAGCTAGGTGAAGCTGTAGCCTCAAAAGACTATAGCAAAGAACTTCAGGCTTCAGTGAACCGAATTTTTGATCTGTCGTTCATTAATGTTTATCAAATTGTCTGCTGGATAAGTGCGGGGCTCGCATTTTTATCGGCGGCCATTGCCTATTTTATGGTGGAGGGAAAGAAAGTATAACATGGCTCGAAGACAACTCAGCGCAATTATGTTCACCGATCTGGCCGGTTACACAGCCATGATGCAGGAAGATGAGTTTAACGCGAAGGGGGTTAGAGATCAGCATCGTCAAATCTTGGAAAAAGAAATTAAAGGTCACGATGGACAAATTCTTCAATATTATGGGGATGGAGCTCTTTCCATTTTTAGTAGTACCATTTCAGCGGCGAATTCAGCACTGTCTATTCAGCTTTCTTCCATTCAAAACAAAATCCCTCTCAGGGTGGGAATCCATGCTGGAGATGTAGTGGTAGAAGATGAAGGAGTTTATGGTGATGGAGTAAACATTGCTTCCAGGATCGAATCATTTTCTGTGCCGGGATCAGTTATGATTTCAGATAAGGTGTTTGATGACATTAAAAACCATCAGGCTTTCCGCCCCTTACTCATGGGTGAGTTTGAGTTGAAGAATGTGCTGAAGCCGGTTGAGGTGTATGCGCTAACCAATGAGGGGCTAGTTGTGCCACAACGAACAGATCTCAAAGGAAAAGTAAAGGAGCGAATCAAAAGCATTGCGGTTCTGCCTTTCATCAATCGAAGTGCAGACCCTGAAAATGAATATTTCAGTGACGGGATTACCGAAGAAATCATTACAGCACTGGCCAAAGTGGAAGAGTTGAGGGTTATCTCAAGGACCTCATCCTTTTCCTTTAAGGGGAAGCAAATGGATGTTCGTGAAATCGGGAAGCAGGTAGAAGTTCAATCTATTTTGGACGGAAGTGTAAGAAAATCCGGGAATCGTGTGAGAATAGTGGCCCAGCTTAGCAGCACGTTTGATGGGTATCAACTGTGGACCGAAACCTATGATCGTACCCTGGAAGATATTTTTGAAGTCCAAGATGAGATATCCTTGAAAATCGCTCAGCAGCTAAAAGAGCGATTGTCCAAAAAAGGACTGGAAGATCACGACAAAACTAAGGCCATCAACATTGAGGCATACAATGTGTACTTGCAGGGGCTCTTCTATTATAATAAGTGGACACCCATCAACGCACAAAAAGCAGTTGAATCATTTAATAAGGCAATTGAGCTCGAACCAGGATATGCACAAGCATATTCCGGACTGGCACTTTCTTACGGGTTGATGTCTTTTACTGGCTTCATGACCCCATCGGAAGGATACCGACTGACAGAGGAGGCAGCCAGGAAAACGTTAAACCTTGACCCCAAAAATGAAAATGGATATGTCTCGCTTGGTTTGATAGACCTTTTCGCAAAGTGGAATTTTGACAAGGGGAAAGAATATCTGGATAAAGCACTAGATATCAATCCTAAATCTCCCGAAGCAAACCAGGCAGCATCTTTATATTTTCTTGTGAAAAACGATTTAGAAAAGAGTCTGGAGGCAATTCAGAAGGCACGGGAAGTCGACCCACTCTCACTGATTACAAATCGAACCTTGGCAGATATCTATTACCTGAGAAGGGATTATGATATGGCGATTGAGGTATATGACTGGCTCCTTCAGCAGGATCCTGAGTTTAAGTCAGCATTGGATTTCAAAGCCTGGGCTCACCTGATGAAAGGGGATCATGAAACGGCTATTCAAATCTTTGAGTCTTTTCTGCAAGAGGAAACCGCTCATGCCATTAAGCCCTATGTACAATTAGGATATGCCTATGCCCTAAAAGGGGAAATGGAGCAAGCAACATTTTATCTTGAGCAATTGGAAGAGGATGCCCAAAACAGCCCACCGGAAACCAACTACCTCAATTTTGCCACGCTATATGCCGGACTTGGCAGAATAGAAGAATCGTTGAATTATCTGGAAAAAGTAGTTGAGCAGCGCCTTGGTTCCGTATTACTTATTCACCTCAGCCCAATCTGGGAGCCGCTTCATGAAAGCCCAAGGTTCAATAGCCTGCTCAAAAAAGTCGGATTAAATAATTTTTAAACCGACCTGTAACCTTCCTTCCATTTCCTTGTAACTTATCTGCATTACCAACACAACCTGGTTGAATTTGGAGACAACAGACGAACAATTAATGTCCCTGGTCAAGGCAGGACAGCTGGATTACCTGAATGAATTGTTTAGTCGCTATAGCAAGCGCATCTACAATTACTTTCTCAAGTCCACATTGGAACGAGCCGACAGTGACGACCTGACACAGGAGCTTTTCATCCGAGTGATGAAGTACAGAAACTCTTATAAAGAAGGGCATTCTGTTCAGTTCTGGATTTTTCAGATAGCCAGGAATATGATCAAGGATCATTTCAGAAAAATGAAAATCCACAAAGATCAATTCAACCCGGTGGAGGTGATACCGGAAAGGGAGGATGTTGGAGATGATGAGCTTTTCGAAAGAGAGAAGAAACTGCATCGGGCAATGAAAGAGTTGTCAGATGAAAAACGTGAACTGTTAGTGTTGAGCAAATTTCAGGGAATGAAATATGAGCAAATAGCCAAGATGCGGGATACAACAGTGAGTAACATAAAAGTACAGGTGCACCGCACCATTAAAGAATTGAAAGAAGCATACTTCCAATTAGAGGAAGTCTAACCGGCATGGCCGGAGCAAATTAAAGTTGATGAAAATGAAAATGACAGATGAACAACTGATAGCGCTGATTGAAGGTGAGCCCAATGAAGAATTGGAAGCGCAGCTTGCCAGCGATTCAAACTTGAAAAAGCGATATGATGAGTTGAAGGAAGTGGTTGAAGCCATGAGTACATCAGGAGATGTAGAAGTTCCATTTCATGTGCAGGCAGGCGTACTTTCAGCTATCGAAAAAGAGAAAAACAAAGTCTCCGGCAATCAGTCCTGGCTGCAGATAGCTGCTGCGGTGGCTTTACTTATCATAGGATTTGGAGCAGGAAAGTTCTCCGGCACGGACTCATCTAATGAGTTGATGGCGCTAAAAGATGAAGTACAATCACTCAAAGAAGTAACACTAACGAGCACATTGCAACGGTACTCAGCAAGTGAGCGAATCATGGCGGTCAATCAAATTGAGGAAAAAGGCACGGTTAATAAGCAGCTAGTTTCAACCCTGATCTCTACCCTCAATTCGGATGAAAGTCCAAACGTACGATATGCGGCTCTACAGGCTTTACAAAAGTTTATCAATAATGAAGATGTAAGAGCAGAGCTTGTAAAATCCCTTGAGGGACAAAATGATCCCCTCATTCAAATATCTATGATTACCATTTTGGTAGAGGCAGAAGAGCGAAGCGTCATAGCTCCTCTCAAGGATATAATCGAAAAAGAAGAAACAACACCTGAAGTAAAACAGCAGGCAGAAATTGCCATTCAGGTCTTGACATAAAAATACCGGTACTATTTAATTATTAATCAAAATTCAAAATCAATATAAAAATGAAAAAGATAATAGCAGGACTAATATTACTGACGAGCGTCAGTTTGGTGGCCCAACAGAAAACAAGCTATACAATGGCTGTAAAGGGTAATGCAGCGGAAACATGGGTCGATATCAATAACCTTTTTGCAGATATTGAAATCGAAGGTACCTCAGGCTCTGAGATTAAAATAGAAGTAAGCAACTATGACGGACTTCCCGAGAAAGCGGCCGGACTAAAGCCACTTTCAGCAACAGGCCCGGAAAACACAGGGATAGGACTTAGCATCAAACAGGAAGGAAACAGAATTTCTATCTCAGGCGCTCATAGGGAAGCCGATGATGCAGAGTACAAAATGTATTTACCCAAAAGCCTGATGCTAAAAATAGACTACAATAGCTGGCAGGCCGGGGATGTGGTTGTCAGAGGAATGGCAGGAGAGATTGAAGCCAAAAGTCAGGTGGGAGATTTGGAATTCATTAACGTGACAGGCCCAATTGTGGCACACACATTAAGCTCGGATTTAGACGTGTCGTTCGCTTCGCTCTCCAGCAAAACACCGACCTCTCTTAGTTCTACCAGTGGAGACATTGATGTCACTTTGCCCGCATCGGTAAAAGGGACATTTAAAATGTCAACCATTTCTGGAGGAGTATATACAGGCGTAGAGTTTGATTTTGGTGAGGAATCAAATATTCGGAGAGTCGGAGGTCAAAATGCCACAGGAAAACTAAACGGTGGTGGTGTAGAAGTTACTTTAAAGACCATAAGCGGAGATATCTACATTAGAAAAGCAGAATAATATGAAAAGCGTAAAAGGACTTTTGATCTTGCTTTGCCTGGCGACCTTTGGGTTGTCGGCACAGCCAAAAAAGGTCACAGAATCTGTAGCTGTGGCCGGGCAAACCAATCTTGATCTGGATTTTGCCTTTGCAGACGACATCCTGTTTAAAACATGGGATAAAAATGAAGTACTCGTGGAGGTTATGGTGGAAATCAATGACGGTGAAGACAATGATATTTTCACGCTCAATTCATCCAAATCGACAAGTACCATTTACATAGAAATGGATGAGGACATGTGGAAGAAGATCAGTAAGGAGAACGGGAAATGGAGTAACTGCAGCTATACATCTACCATCAACTACACGGTGTATCTACCCAGGAAAATGAATGTAAGATCTGAGACCATTTCCGGTGACTATGCTTTTGAATACTTTGGAGCTGAAATGGATCTCAAGACTATCTCGGGCGAAATCGATGTGACCATCCCAGAAAGAAACGGAATGGACTTTAAAGCGAAAACTATCTCGGGAGAGATTTTTTCCGACCTAGAGATCAACTATCCCTATGGCAAAGAAGGCTTGCGTCAGGTTGTTGGACAAGATGTTCGTGGAAGAATAAGCAACGGTGGTGTTGAATCATCATTTGAGTCTATCAGTGGAAATATTTATTTGAGGAAAGGATAAATGTGAAACACCATTGATCACCTTATCCTTTCCGACAATCATGGAAATAAGATCGTTTATGGACGTTATGATGGAAAATAAATTCAGTAAAAATTGAATTTGTGAGGGATATAGGATGCATTCCTGTTATTTGTGAAATCAAACACGACTCCTATGAAAAAAAATGTATGCCTAATCCTACTATTGGTTACCGCGAGCTTTTGCTTTGCCCAAACCAGTATTGAAACGCTAATTGCGGACTATGAACGAGCCAAAGCCATGTCGCTTGAATATGTTGATGCCATGCCAGCGGATAAGTTTGGGTACAAACCGGCAGATGATGTAAGAACCTTTGCTGAACAGTTTCTTCATTCCGCTCAAGGAACGATTGGCTTGGTGAGCAACGGAACAGGGGCTGACAAAATCTACGCAACTGCAAATTTGGAAAAGGATGCCTCCCTCCAATCCAAAGAAGAAGTAAAGCGGATGGTAACAGAAAGTTTTGATTACGCCATTCTGTCAATTAAAAACATGGATGCGAGTAGGTTTGGCGAAATCGTAGAAAGAGGCCCTTTCAAAATCACTCGGTTGGCGTGGATACAAAAAGCCCATGAGCACATATCTCATCACAGAGGACAGGCGGCAGTTTATCTACGTATGAATGGTGTTGTCCCGCCGAAGTATAAGTTGTTTTAAATAAAAGAGATCGGTTCCATGCCGGTCTCTACTTTTCTTCATCTTCCTCAATGATCTCCTGCCTAACATCATCGAGAGATTTGAATTCCTGCTTATAAGTATTGTGAAAAGCGATCATCGTTCCGATGATCGCCACCCAAAAAATCCTTTTTAAAAGCTTCCAAATGGTTTTCACATCAAATTTTTTTTAAAATCCTCTCCCCACCCTCGAAACGTCGAACCGCTCCAAAGAGGGAGATATTGGTATTGATGTGAACCCCATTAGTCAATGGCTACCTTATCCAGGTTCAAAAACTCCACTTCTTCGCTATCCGAAAGTGTGACTCCTATTACAGAATCTTTTGCAATGTTGCCAGCCAGAATCTCTTTTGAAAGCTCGTTAAGAATCTCTCGCTGCAGCACTCGCTTCAATGGTCTGGCTCCAAATTGTGGATCAAACCCAATCTTGCCAAGATGAGCTAACACTTTATTATCGGCTTCTATCTTAATTCCGTTTTCCTCCAGTCGTTTCTGGATGATTTTGAACTGGATACCAACAATCTTTTGAAGGTCTTCCTTACTCAGCGGTCGGAACATGATCGTTTCATCCACCCTGTTCAGGAATTCAGGACGAACTGATTTTTTCAGCAACTCGAATACCTGGTTCTTTGTTTCTTCAATAACCGGTTCCGGATTTTTCTCATCCATTTTCTCAAAACTCTCCTGTATCACACCTGAACCAATATTGGTAGTCATGATAATGATGGTATTCTTGAAATTCGCAACACGGCCTTTATTATCAGTCAGTCTTCCATCGTCCAATACCTGAAGCAGAATGTTGAATACATCAGGGTGTGCCTTTTCAATCTCGTCAAGCAAGATCACACTGTAAGGCTTTCTCCTGACCGCCTCAGTTAGCTGACCACCTTCATCATACCCCACATATCCCGGAGGCGCCCCAATCAATCTGCTTACCGCATGTCGTTCCTGGTATTCCGACATATCAATTCGGACCATCGAGTTCTCATCATTAAACAGATATTCCGCCAATGCTTTAGCCAGCTCTGTTTTACCAACTCCCGTGGTTCCGAGAAAGATAAATGAGCCTATCGGTCGCTTTGGATCATGCAATCCTGCACGGCTTCTTCTCACCGCATCAGAAACAGCCTGAATCGCCTCTGTCTGTCCGGCCACTCTTCTTCCTAGCTCATCTCCCAAGTGAATTAATTTCTCCCGATCACTCTGGAGCATTTTTGAAACCGGAATGCCTGTCCATTTTGCAACTATCTCGGCAATGTCTTCAGCATCTACCTCCTCTTTTAGCAGACTCTTTTCTCCCTGCATTTCATAGAGCTGTTCCTGATATTCCGTTAGTTTTTTCTCAGCCTCCACAATCTTTCCATATCGAATCTCAGCCACCTTATCATACTCACCTGCTCGTTCTGCACGCTCAGCCTCGAGCTTATAGTTTTCGATATTTTCTTTCTCCTCACGTAAACCCTGGATTACTGACTTTTCATTATCCCATTTGGCTTTTAGCTCCTTGCGGTCACCCTCCAGATCAGCAAGCTCTTTGTTCAGCTGTTTTTCTTTCTCCTTGTTTTTCTCTCTACGAATCGCCTCGCGCTCAATCTCAAGTTGCATGATTCTTCGATTCAATTCATCCAATTCTTCCGGAAGTGAGTCGATTTCAATCCGCAACTTTGAAGCCGCTTCATCCATTAGGTCAATGGCCTTATCCGGTAAAAAACGATCTGCTATGTATCTATTGGAAAGTTCAACAGCAGCAATTACCGCATCATCTTTCACGCGAACACCGTGGTGTACTTCGTACTTGTCCTTAATCCCTCTAAGAATAGAAATCGCATCGGTAACACTGGGTTCGTCCACCGTAATAGACTGAAACCTACGTTCAAGGGCTTTATCCTTTTCAATATATTTCTGATACTCCTGAAGTGTGGTCGCACCTATGGCATGAAGCTCTCCCCGGGCTAATGCAGGCTTCAGCAGGTTTGCCGCATCCATGGCGCCTTCGCCTCCTCCTCCTGCACCAATCAGTGTATGGATCTCGTCAATGAAAAGTATGATCTCTCCATCACTATCTGTGACTTCCTTAATTACCGCTTTTAGTCGCTCCTCAAACTCCCCCTTATATTTAGCTCCGGCAACAAGCAGACCCATATCCAGGGAAATAATTGTTTTTGACTTTAGGTTCTCAGGCACATCTCCATCTACTATTCGCTGAGCCATGCCTTCTACAATAGCTGTCTTACCTACACCGGGCTCACCGAGTAAAATCGGGTTGTTTTTTGTCCTTCGTGCCAAAATCTGTAGTACTCTCCTGATCTCTTCATCACGCCCAATGACCGGGTCTATCTTCCCTTTTTTGGCGAGCTCATTGAGGTTTTTTGAATATCGCTCAAGGGACCTATACTTAGATTCGGCGTTTTGATCAGTCACCTTCTCTCCTCCTCTTAATTCCTTGATTGCAGAAATTAATTGCTTCTCCTGAAAACCAGCATCTTTCAAAATCTGAGCTGGTTTATCTGTTCCTGATAATACACCCAGAATAATATGCTCTACAGCAACATACTCATCACCAAAATCTTTGAGATACTTTTCAGCTTTTTGGAGTGCTTTGGCTGCATCATTGGAAAGGTAGGGTTGTCCACCTGAAACCTTTGGATAATTATTTACCAACTGATCAAGTGGGTTAGAGATCATTTGCTTATTTGCCCCTAACTTCTTCAAAATGAATGAAACCAGGTTCTCATCAGACATCAATATTGCTTTGAGTAAATGTCCTGTCTCAATAACCTGCTGTCCACCACCAGAAGCTATCTCTGTTGCTTTTTGTAAGGCTTCTTGTGCCTTGATTGTATAATTATTAAAGTTCATTAGTCGCATTTTATTGTACGATCGGAAGAAAACAAAAGCTATTCCAATGATTTAATTGCACTATTTCAAGACAATTTGGCAGATTATTTTCATGGTGATTCATAAATCAAGACAACTAGTCAGGTACTTGCTATTGCAAATATTTCTAAAAATGATAAACTTTTGTTCGGTATATTTTTACTTAATCGGGGTTTTCGTTTGTTTATGAGTGATATACCCCTAATTTTGAGGGTTCAATTTAAAAACCTGACCAAAATGAAAAAAGTACTATTACTATTAGCTATGGTTGCATTCCTAGGAGCTTGCACCTCATCGTCATCATCATCAGAGTCTGAATCAGAAGATGCAACAGAAGCTGCTGAAGGCGCAATGGATGAAATGGAAGACGCGGCTGGCGATGCAATGGATTCTCTTGACGTAGCTGTTGATTCCCTGGCTGCCGAAGCTGAGGAAGCTGCTGATGAAATGGCTGAAGAAGCAGATCAATAAAAAAATTGATTTCAAAAAATAAAGGGAGCAACTGCTCCCTTTTTTTATACTATTTGAAATCTGACATCTTTCGATCCTGGCGGAAGACCCAGAACATGAGCAGGATTCCTGCGATCGTTAATGGTATACTAAGAATCTGCCCCATATTGAGTGCCATGTTTTCTTCGAATGCTTCCTGGTTCATCTTGAAGTATTCATCCACGAAACGGAGGAACCAAAGTACGATCATAAAAAGTGCAAAATTGAATCCCTGAGGAAGTACGTCTCGCTTCTTGATCCAAAGCCAATAAAGCACAACCATAAGTATTAAACAATAAAGCGCTTCGTAAAGCTGTGCGGCATGGCGTACCTTTCCTAATGCTGAAATTTCAACGAGCTCTTTACCATCCTGCTGGTAGTTTTTATAAATAAGTGGCCCATCGCCAAAGTCCACGTGTTCTGCTACTTCGGTGTATCTGTCAAGTGTACTTTTCACTTGATTTTCCACATACATTTTGTCCTTTAGCTCAAACTTGTATCCCCTTCTGTACTCGATGAAAATAGTTATTGGAACAATGCCAGCCTCCGTGCTTTGCATCTCTCCGCCTTTCTCAAACCAGACGTCATCAACATCGGGAGAGTAATTCAACACGTCCATTGTTGCTCTTGCATACACAATCCCTGTGTTTGAATTAGTTAGTGTTCCTTCCATCTCCGAATTGAACAGGTTCCCAGTTCGGATCATGGCACCCGTCAATGCTACAACTATTACCAGGCGATCCAATATCCACAGGTATCGATAATTATATTTTTTACAAAACAGGTAGATAGCCACTAAGATCCCTAACGCCCCCCCATGACTGGCAAGTCCACCTTCCCAAATCATCAGGATTTTAATCGGATTAGACAGATAGTAGTCTGGATTGTAGAACAAACAATGTCCTAAGCGAGCACCAATGATGGTTGCCAGCACCATATATCCGGTTATTCTTTCTACGTCTTTTTCCGGTCTGCCCTCAGCTTTAAAGATTCTAAAAAACACCTGCTGCGATAGCAAAAAGCCTAATGCAAAAAGCACCCCATACCACCTTGGGGCATAATCAGTAAATGGAATCGTGAAAATGGCTGGATCAAACGTCCAAATGATATAGCTGAGGGTGTTCATTTCAATTTTTTTATGAGACGCTCAAAGATGACCCAATCTGATGAAAGGCCTTAGACTTTTCTCCAGAAAAATGGTGTAAACAGAATAAGTACAGTGAAAAGCTCCAAACGTCCTAGCAACATCATAAATGAAAGTATCCACTTAACACCCATCGGAAGGTGGGCAAAATTATCCACCGGGCCCACATGTCCAATTCCCGGGCCAATATTTCCTAATGTCGTTGCTACAGCTCCTAATGAAGTAGTAAAATCTATGCCAAATGATGAAACCGCAATCGTACCAAAACACATAATCAGGATGTAGATCATGATAAATGCAAGCACATTGAAAGTAATGTCTCTACTCACAGATTTGCCATTGAATCGTACCGGAATAATTGCTGATGGATGAAGGATTCTTTTCAGTTCTAATAAACTATTCTTAATAAGCAAGATATGTCTCACAAGTTTTACCCCTCCCGCTGTGGATCCTGCTGAGCCACCGGCAAACATGAGCAGGAAGAACAATACAGTTAGGAAAGATGTCCATGCGGTATAATCGTGAGTTACATATCCGGTGGTAGTCACAACTGAAACCACCTGAAAAAGGGCATCTCTCATGGATTTCTCAAAAGTGTCATGACCCAGATTGAAAATGAGCAAGCCCACTATAATTGAAACAAAAACGCAGAAAAACAGGTAAAACCTAAACTCTTCATTATTCAGGACTTTTTTAAACCGCCCGTGAAGTCCAAAATAGGTCATGGTGAAATTGGTTCCTGCGAGGAACATGAAACCAATGATTACATATTGTATGAATGGGCTTGAATAATATGCGATGCTGGCATTCTTTGTGGAAAACCCGCCTGTTGCCATAGTGGTCAGGCTATGATTGATTGCATCAAAAAAGGTCATTCCACCTGCCCAAAGGAGTACCATCTCTGTGAGCGTCAGCCCGCAGTAAATGATCCAAAGACGCTTTGCAGTTTCTTTGATTCTGGGCTGTAGCTTATCCGGCGAAATACCGGGAGCTTCTGCTACAAACAGCTGCATACCTCCAATTCCCAAAAGCGGCAAGATTGCTACCGTTAGCACGATAATACCCATTCCACCGATCCACTGTGTGAGGCTTCTCCAAAACAGTATTCCTTTCTGGACGGATTCAATGTCTGTAAGCACGGTAGCCCCCGTTGTAGAAAATCCGGAAAGCGTTTCAAAAAATGCGTTTGTTAAATCCGGAATAGCGCCACTGAGGATATAAGGAAGGCACCCGAAAAAAGACATAAATAGCCAGCCCAGGGTCACTATTAGGTAGCCATCTTTTTTCCGCATGTCGTTGTTTTCCAGATTTCGGGTGAGCAACATCAATAGTCCCCCGCTTCCGATGGTAATGAGCGAAGCGCTGATCAGAGCGACATGTCCTCCTTCTCCATAATAAAAACTAAATGGTAAGCAGGTCAGCATAAATCCTCCATTGATGAGGAGTAAAATCCCGATGACTTTAAAAATTACCTTGTAGTTAAACTGCATGAACTATTTGAAGAAGCTCTCTACTTTTCTGATACATTCAGGTTTTGACAAGACCACTACACGGTCTTTAGGTTGAAATTCAAAATTACCTCTTACCGCAATTCCCTTTCCATCTCTGATCACCCCTCCAACAATTGCCGTTTTAGGGAAGTCAAGGTCTTTCAATTCTTTTTCCATGATCCTGGATTTATCCCCTAATTCAAACTCCAAAATCTCCGCATCAACACCGTGAATACCGGCAATATTCAAAACCTCTCCTTTACGAATGTACCGGAAAATAAAGCTCGCGGCAATCAATTTTTTATTGATGAGGGTGTCAATTCCTATGCTTTGAGAAAGGTGGATATAATCCACATTTTCAACTAATGCAATGGTTTTTCTTACTCCCTGATTTTTGGCAACAAGAGATGCCATGATATTGGTTTCTGAGTTTTCTGTCAGGGCTACAAACGCATCCATTCTGTCGATACTCTCTTCCTTAAGGAGATTAATGTCCCTTCCATCACCATGGATAATCATAGTATCCGGTAGCTCGTCCACCAGATGCAGGCATTTCTCTTTATCTGCCTCAATCAACTTGATGTTGTATTTCTTACTGAGCAGCTTAGCTGTGTTAATTCCAACTTTACTAGCTCCTAGAATCATCACGTTCTTGATCTCAAAACTTTCCTTCCCGGCGAGAGCAGTTACTCGTTCAATCCCATCGGGCTGAGCAATGAAATATGCGTGATCTCCATTTTGAAATTTGTTTTCACCGTATGGAATAATTGTTTTGTTATCCCTAAGAATAGCTACAGTAGTGAAGTTATGATCCGGATTTAGGTATGCTGTTTCAGTAAGTGTTTTTCCGAAAAGCTGAGAGTCTTCATCCACGGTGATACCGACAAGGGAAAGCACTCCCTTTTCAAATTCAAACGTATCAGTAAGTGCGGATTGCTTCAAAAGTCTTTTAATCTCCCTGGCTGCCAATGATGCCGGAGAGATAATTTCATCAATCCCTACATTGCTTAGGTTCAGCTCCTCACGAGAGTGGAGAAGTTCGGTATTGGAAATTCGAGCAATGGTCTTTTTTGCACCAAGGCTTTTTCCTAGAATACAAGTCGTGATATTGGTTTCCTGGATTGAAGTAACGGCAATCAGCAGATCTGCCTTGCCGATATTTGCTTCCTTTAACACCCTGGGAGATGTGGAACTTCCTCTAACTGTGTTCACATCGAGATGTTGAGACACATATTCCAAAACGGAAGCATTCGAGTCTATGATTACAATATCCTGCTCTTCTGCTGTTAAAAGCTTTGCAAGATGAAACCCCATCTCTCCTGCTCCTGCTATTACAATTCTCATCCTATCTTAAATGATATCGGCCGCAAAGATATTGTATCTAAGTGCCAGTATTCCAAAACATTATGAATTATATACTTCACTAAAGTATTTCTTGGTTGCAGCCATCACTTTTGGTGCCAGCACAATAGTGGAAATCATGGTTGGAACAGCCATTAGGCCATAGGCCACAAAAACCAAATTGACCACATCTGTTAGTGACGCTACTGAACCAACCAAAACCAGAGCTATGTACCAATAATAAAAATATCTTCCATATTTAGCTCCAATCAAAAACGACAAACATTTCTGACCATAATAGGCTAAACCAAAAATGGTTGTAATGGCAAAAACCATTACACAGATCATTAATACATAAGGACCAAACCCAGGTAACCCAATAGCAAAAGCTTTTGCAGTCATTACAATACCGTCTGCCTCTCCACTATTCCAAACTCCGGTAATTAAAATGCACAAACCAGTCATTGTACAGACTATGATCGTATCAATTGCAGGGCCCAGCATCGCAACAAGTCCTTCTCTTACGGGTTCTTTAGTTTTTGCGGCACCATGCATCAATGGAGCCATCCCTATTCCAGCTTCATTTGAAAAAGCTGCTCGTTTTGCTCCTTCCACGATTACTGCTCCCACAGCACCTCCAAGCATTGCTTTTGCTGTAAACGCATCTTCAATAATGAAAAGAAAAGAAGGTATAATCTCTCCGGGATTAGTAATCATGATAGTAAGAACCCCAATCACAAATAAGATAACCATAAAAGGAACGAGTTTGGATGCTACACTCCCAATGCGTTTGATACCACCCAGGATAACGATTGCTACGAGAATGGCAATCACAACTCCGATAGTTAGGTTAACAGAAAAAGAACTTTCTATTCCGGCTGGGATAAGCACCACATTCTTAAATACAGCAACCATCTGATTAGTTTGAAAGACAGGCGTAGCTCCAAAAAATCCTGCAACACAGAAAAATCCGGCTAAAGGCATCCATTTTTTTCCTAAAGCTTCTCTGATAACATACATAGGGCCTCCCTGTACGTTCCCTTCGGAATCCTTGCCACGAAATTGCACAGCAAGAGTACAGGTAAAATATTTTGTTGCCATGCCTATGAAGGCACTCACCCACATCCAAAACATGGCGCCTGGCCCACCCGCTGCTATTGCCAGAGCAACACCACTTATATTCCCCATGCCTATGGTTGCTGCCAGTGCACCCGATAGCGCCTGAAAGTGACTGATCTCTCCCGGGTCATTTGGGTCATCATATTTACCTCGTAATACATTGATGGCATGACGGAGAAATCGGAAAGGCAAAAAGCGCGAATAAATCAGGAGAAAAAGCCCTCCTCCCAGAAGTAGGATCAATAAAGGTGGACCCCAGATAAAGGCAACAGCATCAGATAAAAACGTACTAATTGAATTCATAAAGCGCGTGAAGGTAATATGTATCTTTGATCCAAGTAGATTTTAATAAGTATTGAAGTGAACAAAAAGACTATTTTGATCATTCTAAAGATCGGAAATTAACTTAAAATTTAATGAAGCTTAATTTTAGAACATTAGGAGAGGGAGAGCCCCTCATTATCATGCATGGTGTTTTTGGTTCCTCTGACAACTGGCAGACCTTAGGAAAGGTTTTCGCAGAGAAGTTTAAAGTTTATCTCGTCGATTTAAGGAATCATGGAAACTCACCACACAGTGATGAGTTTGATTACACCTTGATGGTATCTGATGTGATTGAGCTTATGGAAGATGAGGGGTTGTCAAAGGCTCATATCCTTGGCCATTCTATGGGTGGTAAAGTGGCGATGCATCTCGCAACACAACACGCTGAGAAAGTTGATAAGCTGGTAGTGGTAGATATCGCTCCTAAATATTATCCTCCGCATCACCAGCAAATTTTTGATGGGTTTCATTCCGTAGATTTAGATAATCTTGAAAACAGAAAGGATGCGGATGATCAGATGGCTAAAGTGATTTCCAATATGGGAGTTCGTCAGTTTATTCTCAAAAACCTGGATCGGAAAAAAGATGGTTCTTTTGACTGGAAACTAAATGTTGATGCGATTGAAAAGTCGATCGAAAAAGTAGGTGAGGGAATTGAAGGTGACGTGAGTTTTAATGGAACTTCACTATTTGTTGCAGGCGGTAAATCGGATTACATCACCGATGCAGACCATGATTTGATTCGTGAGCACTTTCCAAAAGCAATAGTAGCAACCGTAAAAGACGCGGGCCACTGGGTACATGCAGAGAAGCCAAAGGAACTAGGTGAAATGGTAATGGAGTTTCTTGGATAAGCGAAAATGTATCTCAAAAGATGTTTTATCATGTCATTTCGACTGAAAGGAGAAATCTTTTCCTTATAAGTGGCCAAGTATCAATAGTATAGATTTCTCGCTTTGCTCGAAATGACAAATTTGAGATAACCCTTTCTCACCTAATTTTATTCCACAAATAACCCAAAAGCATTAGAACGAGACTTATGAGTACACAAGTAGTGATGGGGAAATAAAAACTGAATTTTTCACGCTCAATCCTGATGTCTCCGGGAAGCCTCCCTAATGGAACATTCGGGGCGAATTCCAGGATCGAACCAGCAATCACTAAAACAATTCCAACTAAAATCAATATTTTGCCCATATGAGTCAAGGTAAACTGTTCCTAATTCCTACCTACTTGTCAACAGATAACGATGCGTCTTTTGTTTCACCAATGGTGACTGAAGTGCTTCTAAACACGAAGTTTTTTTTTGTTGAAAATGTCCGAACAGCCAGACGGTTTATAAGCAGTCTGAAAGCCGGTATCACTATTGACGAGCTTGACTTTAAAATTTTAGATAAAAAATCAAACTGGGATCAGATGTATCCTCTTTTTGAACCCCTTCGAAATGGAGAAGACATGGGGGTAATCTCTGAGGCCGGTGTTCCTTGCCTTGCAGATCCTGGAAACCTGGCAGTAAGTTTTGCACATCAAACAAACATCCAGGTGGTGCCAATGCCTGGAACCTCATCTATCCAAATGGCATTGATTGCCTCCGGCTTTAATGGACAAAAATTTACGTTTCACGGATATCTTCCGATTGACAAAAACCCAAGACAGCAAAAAATACGAGAGTTGGAGAAGCTGAGTCAGACCGGATACACGCAGCTTTTCATGGAAACCCCTTACCGAAATCAGCAATTAATAAAAGACATTTTGAAGACGTGCAGACCAGATACCTTACTCAGTGTTGCTGCAGACATCTCCGGATCTAATGAAAAAATTAGAACTCAGCCAGTATCAAAATGGCAGAAGACTGACATTCAAATACATAAAATTCCAGCCATTTTTAGTTTTGGTCAATTCCCATAACGTAGTTCACCGAATCTTCTAAATTTGCCGACCAGTTTAAACATTACATAGATGCCCTATTTATTTACTTCAGAGTCCGTAAGCGAAGGACACCCGGATAAAATTGCCGATCAGATTTCAGATGCCCTATTGGATCATTTCCTCGCTTTCGACCCGGACAGCAAAGTAGCTTGCGAAACGATGGTGACAACCGGACTTGTTGCTTTAGCTGGAGAAGTAAAAACCAAAGCCTATGTAGATGTTCAGAACATTGCGCGTGAAGTAATCAACAAAATTGGCTACACAAAAGGCGAATACATGTTTGACGGAAATTCCTGTGGAGTGATCTCCGCAATCCATGAGCAATCTCCTGATATTAACCAGGGAGTTGATCGTGCTACAGAAGATGAGCAAGGAGCAGGTGATCAGGGTATGATGTTTGGTTATGCCACCACTGAGACGGACAATTACATGCCGCTGGCGCTAAACATCTCGCATAGCATTTTGATGGAACTTTCAGCCATTCGAAAAGAAGGCAAAGAGATGACCTACCTAAGGCCTGATGCCAAGTCGCAGGTTACAATTGAATATGATGACAATAATCATCCGATTCGAATTGATGCGATAGTAGTCTCTACCCAGCATGACGAGTTTGACAATGAGGATAATATGTTGAAGAAGATCAAGGCAGATGTGATCAACATTTTGATTCCTCGGGTCATTGCTAAAATGAAGGCCGAAAACCAGGAACTTTTCAATGATCAGATCAAATACCACATCAACCCAACCGGTAAGTTTGTAATCGGTGGGCCTCACGGTGATGCCGGGCTTACCGGAAGAAAAATCATCGTCGATACATATGGTGGAAAAGGAGCACATGGTGGTGGAGCATTTTCCGGAAAAGACCCTTCCAAAGTAGATCGCTCTGCTGCTTATGCCACCAGGCATATTGCGAAAAACCTAGTTGCAGCAGGTGTGGCTAATGAGGTGCTTGTTCAAGTTTCTTACGCTATCGGAGTTCCTGAGCCGATGGGTATTTATGTTAACACCTACGGAACATCTAATGTGGATATGAAGGATGGTGAAATTGCTAAAATCGTTGCAAAGATTTTTGATATGCGTCCCGCTTATATCATCAAACGATTGAAGCTTAAAGAACCTATCTATTCTGAATCTGCTGCCTATGGGCATATGGGAAGGGCTCCTGAAGTAAAGCAGGTGATTTTCAAAGGAAATGGTAATGAAGAAGTGAAAAAAGTGGTGGAGACGTTTACCTGGGAAAAGCTTGATTATGTTGATCAGGTAAAAGAGGCGTTTGGCCTGTAACCATGAATAGTCTAATAAGTAGCTGGCATGAGGTGGTAAAGCACGGAGATGCTAAGTTGCTTAAGTCCATCCTTGACAAAGACGCCATATTCTATTCTCCTATTCTTTTCAAACCTCAAAAGGGGCGAAAGATCGTTATGGTCTACTTGCTTTCAGCAGCTAAAATGTTTGAAAGTGCCAACTTTCATTATGTAAAAGAAATCATAGGTGAGCGAGACGCCATGCTAGAGTTCAATGCCGAAATAGATGGAATCATCATGGATGGTGTAGATATAATTACCTGGAATGAGGAAAATAAAATCACGGAATTCAAGGTGATGATTCGTCCAAGTAAAGCCATTGAGAAAGTAGGAGAGAAAATGCTGGCCAACCTCAAAGAAATGAGCCTTTGGGATAAATTAAAGTTGAAAATGCCATGAAAAAGATTTGGATAGGATTTTTAATTGCAACCCTGGTAAGTTGCCAGACCACCAGTGAAAATTCACCGATTGTAATAGATCCTGTTGCGGAAGGTCAATCTTTCAATGCTGCATTTCTAATGATTGATGGAGTTTATAATTCCGAATTGATGGCTCCTTATGACATTTTCCAGCATACTATTTTCCATACTGACGGAGGAATCAAGGTTTTTACTGTAGCAGAAACGATGTATACAGTGACGTCTTTCGAGGGGTTAAAGCTGATTCCTCATTATTCCTTTGATAGTCCTAATCTACCGGAGATAGACATTCTGGTGGTTCCAAGTGCAGAACACAACATGGATACCGACCTTGAAAATGAAGTCCTTATCAACTGGGTGTCCGAAGTTGGTTCAAAGGCCGATTATGTCATATCATTGTGTGATGGAGCATTTGTTTTAGCAAAAGCAGGGTTGGTAGAAGGAAAAGAGTCCACCACATTTCCAACCGATATTGAAAAATTCCGGGAAACATTCCCTAATCTCACAGTACATGAAAACGTCTCTTTCGTACATCATGATAAACTGCTAACCTCCGCAGGAGGAGCAAAGTCTTATGACGTGTCGCTATATCTGGTTCACCATTTATATGGAGACAAAGTAGCGAAAGGAGTCGGTCGTGGCTTAGTCATCGACTGGGACTTGAATGACTATGAATTTATTAAAGTGGATTAATCCGTAAGTGAAAAGCTGACTACCAGCTTTTCAGGTGTCAGTCGCATTCCATCTTTTTGCCTGTTCACGTTGAAAGTCATTCGGTAATCACCCGCAGCGACCTTTTCCTCAATAGTTTTAATGGGTGGCCTTATCCCATTTTCATTCCCGCACTTTCGGGATATCAACCCCCATGAAATCTCAATGGTTTCATTCGGTTTTACCTCGTTGACAGCCGGTGGTCTACATGGTGTGCCACAAGCACAGGGTATGTAGGGTATTCTTACCCAACTTCCCTCTTCATTCTTCTCTATATACAAATGTTGGGTAGACTCTACCTGCACAGGTTCATCTGAAACATTGGTCAGAACAAACGAAACATTGTTGCTGTATTTGTCCTGGAGTTTGCTTACTAAAACGCTTTCAGAACCGGAAAAACTTTCGCTTGCCTTGCAGCCTCCCAAAATAAGTGCAGCGAGCATAGCTCCAATGTATATGTATTTCATGGTGATCTTTTTAAAACATCCTTAGCTACAAGGACTTATTTAGCGATTAATGTCTTCGCAATCTAATTTGCTTAAATTTAATGCTCTTATAATTGATCCAAAATGAAAAAGCTACCGATACTACTAACCGCCTTAATTATTTCACTTACGGCCTATTCTCAAGAGTGGCAAAGACTCCTGATGGATGGCGAAAGGGATTTCCAGAAAATACAGAAAGCATTCTATGATGAATGGGATGGCAAAGTGCTCAAAAAAGGTAACGGATACAAGCAGTTTAAACGCTGGGAATATAAAAATGCACCTAGACTTATAAATGGTCAGATACCAAACATTGCTTCGGTCTATCAGATCAAAAAAGCAGAAGACGTGAGAATGTCAAAATCCAGGGCGGAAAATAGTAATTGGGAGTCATTGGGGCCTTATTCCTGGCAAAATGGCACCAACGGATATAATCCAGGGATTGGAAGGGTAAACAGCATCAACATTCATCCCACTGATCCCAACACACTGTTTGTTGGAACAGCCAGCGGAGGGCTTTGGAAAAGTGAAACCGGAGGAAATAGCTGGTCTACCCTATCCGAAGAGTTTCCAATTCTTGGCGTAACTGATTTTTTCATTGACCCGGAGGATCCCGACAAGATGTACGTTTTAACAGGAGATGCGTACGGAGCAGACACCTATAGCTATGGTGTGTTTAAATCGACCGATGGCGGCATCACATGGGCTAATAATTCTAACTTCAGTCCGGTGGTAACAGACTTTCGCAGAATGTACCGAATGATTGTTGATCCGGACAATAGTGATATTATTTTGATTGCCGGCACGAGTGGGATTTGGAAGTCAACCGATGGCGCTGAGTCATGGACGATGGTTAATAGTGGATCCTTTGTAGACATTGAATTTAAGCCGGGAAATTCATCTGTGGTATATGCCAGCACCAGGGCCTCAAGTGATTTCGGCCTTTCTCAGGATGGCGGGGACACCTGGAGCACCATTACCACCCCACTTGAAAACCTTGGCAGAACAGCCATAGGTGTAAGTCCGGACAATCCGGAATATGTATACCTCCTCGCTTCTGCGGATAACTCCACATTCGGTGGGGTCTATCGTTCTACAGATTCCGGTCAAACATTTTCGTTGCAGTCAGATAGTCCAAATATTTTTGGGTACTCACTTACTGCTGATGATGACTCTGGACAAGGCTGGTACGATCTTGCCATTGCAGTTAATCCAAATGATGCAGAGGATATCTACGTAAGCGGTGTGCATATTTGGAATTCTAAAGACGGTGGAGCAACCTGGCAAGATGATAATGATAATTTTCAAATCCTCAACTACTGGGTGTATAACCCATCCAATACAAGTAATTACGTTCATGCCGATAATCACACCCTGGACTTCCTGAATGGTGAGCTTTATGCCGGATGTGATGGAGGAATTTGGAAGAGTTCCAACCTTGGTGAAAGCTGGGTAGATCTCTCGGAAGGACTCAATAATACACAACTTTATCGATTAGGCCTTGATCCAAATGATGAAAATGTAATCATCGCAGGGGCACAGGACAATGGCAGCAATATCATGATAAATGGTACGTGGACGCACATATTTGGGGCGGATGGAATGGAGGCAGTCATAGACCACACAGATGGTGATGTTGTGTACAGCACGTACCAGTTTGGTGGGTTGATTAAATACACCAACAGAGGGACTGGAAATATCAACTATATAGCCGGAGATCTTGATGGTACTGGTGCGTGGATAACTCCGTATATGCTGGATCCGGCGGACAATAATTTCTTGTATGCCGGATATCAAAATGTTTGGAAATATGATAACTCGAACAGCTCCTGGGAAGAAATTTCAGATTTTGGGTCAAGTTCCAATATAACCAGCCTAAAAATATCACCAACCAACTCTGACTACATGTATATATCCACAGGGTATACAACTTACCGAACAACTGATGGTGGAGAAAACTGGGTAAATATCAGCGCTGGATTGCCATCGGATTACCTTTCATATATTACAATATCAGAGGAAAATCCAGAAAAACTTTGGGCTACATTCTCCGGTTACAATAGTCAAAATAAGGTGTTTGAATCTTCAGATGGTGGAGATTCCTGGACAAATATTTCA
The DNA here is from genome assembly GCF_040220215.1 of Ekhidna sp. Lineage (GTDB taxonomy): Bacteria > Bacteroidota > Bacteroidia > Cytophagales > Cyclobacteriaceae > Ekhidna. The sequence continues at coordinate 186,949 of NZ_JAVJTR010000025.1, read as the reverse complement.
GCGGGCCTTCCAAACCTCCCGGTAAACTGTATCGTTCACCAACGCGACACAGATGATCAGTTGTATGTTGGTACTGACGTGGGTGTATATCAAAAAGACAACTCGGGAACCTGGGAGCCATGGTTTAGTGGGCTTCCTAATGTGATAGTAAATGAACTGGAGATTCATTACGAGTCTGAAAAAATTGTTGCAGCAACATACGGAAGAGGCCTGTGGTCTGCTGATATCATTGGAGGTGGTACTGGAGTGTTGGCTATTTCCGCTGACCTGCTGGAAGTAGTTGAGGGGGAGAGCATCGCATTTAGTGCGATCCTGGTCGATGAATCAGCTGGCTATGAGTGGACATTTGAAGGCGGAACACCAAGCACCTCTACCGAGGCAACTCCAACCGTTACTTACTCTGAAGCCGGAAAATATGATGTCACTTTAAACGAGGAAACCCGTTCAGAAATGATCACTGTTTTGGATCTGATAACCATTGAGTCCATTTCAGCTGATTTTGCGTCGATTGATAAGGGGCAAAGTGTTACTTTCTCGTCCATTTATGATGGAAATCCAACCGATTGGTCATGGACTTTTGAAGGGGGAACTCCTGGCAGCTCTACCAATGAGAATCCGGTAGTGACCTATGAAGAGGTTGGTGAATTTGATGTCACGTTAATTCTTACTGGAGACACGGAGGATGAGCTCATTGTTGAAAATTTTATCCTGGTGAATGAACCATTAAGTGTTAACAAAAATTCAACACAAGTTTATCCAAGTATTTCACAGGATAATCTGTCTATTAAAATCAATGAGCCTAATACCATCATCCAGTTAGTATCTATGTCCGGAGAGATGATCAAGCAAACAACGGCCAGCTCTGATTTTATCATGAATATCGAGAACCTTTCTGATGGGGTTTATATACTCAAGTTTATTAATGGGGAAGAAGTAAAAGTTGTTAGAATAATAAAGGAATAACCTGCAAAATTTGATATTAGGAATTTGTTTTTTTTACCAGAACTTTGACACATGCACATAGTCGAAATCACGGATAAAAAAATAGCTAACGAATTTCTTCACTTCCCAATAAGGCTTTATAAAAATGAACCCAACTGGATACGACCGCTGGATAAAGACATCAATGGCGTTTTTGATCCGAAAGTGAATAAATTCTTCAGAAACGGAGAATGCACGCGCTGGATACTAAGGAATGAACAAGGCAAAACAATAGGTAGAATAGCTGCTTTCATAAATAAAAAGACCGTCAACAAAGACAATGACCAACCAACCGGAGGGGTTGGGTTTTTTGACTGCATCGATGATCAGGAAGCCGCAAACCTCCTCTTTGATACGGGCAAAAAATGGTTGGAAGATAAAGGCATGGAAGCTATGGACGGACCGATCAACTTCGGTGACCGTGATACCTGGTGGGGGTTGCTTGTGGATGGGTTTGACCGACCGCCAAACTATCAATGCAATTACCATTTCCCATATTATCAAAAGTTGTTTGAAACATATGGCTTTCAGGTTTACTTCAAACAATTCACGTTTGGACGGCAAGTGATGGATCCGTTAAGTGATCGTCTTTATGAAAAAGCGGAGGTGGCTCAAAAAGATGGGGATTACACCTTCCGACACATCGAGAAGAAGAAACTAAAAAAATACGCTGAGGATTTTAGAACAGTTTATAATGATGCATGGGCGCGTCATCCGGGGGTAGCGGAGATGTCTTCCCTTCAGGCTAATGCAATCATCAAAAAGATGAAACCAATCATGGACGAAAAGATCATGTGGTTCGGCTACCACAAGGATCAACCTGTTGGTTTTTACATCAATATTCCGGAATTGAACCAGGTTTTCAAACACGTAAATGGAAAGCTTGACCTCATTGGAAAATTGAAATTCCTTTATCACAAAATCAGGAAGACCAACAAAAAAATGATTGGTTTGGTGTTTGGCATTTCACCAGAGCATCAAGGAAAGGGAGTAGATGGTGCACTAATTCTGGCCATCAGGGATGTGGTACAGGAAACGTACACGCGATATGAGCAATTAGAAATGAACTGGATTGGGGATTTTAACCCTAAAATGATCAAAGTGGTGGAGCAGGTTGGGGGTGATGTAGTGAAGACACATCATACCTATAGATATCTGTTTGATAGAACGAAGGAGTTTAAACGGATGCCGATTAAGAATTAGGATATAGCTTTTTTCTTCTCCTTGTAAAACTCCTTATCCGCCACATATATCGTTTTCTCAATCTCGCAGAAGACTTTACCTTCTTTGCTTTTTATTAGAACTGTTTTCGTAAGATCGACTTCTTTTTTAGCGGAGATATCAGCTTTTAGTTTTGAAATTTCCTCATCCGTAAACTCGAAAACAACATAAGCGTTTTCATTGGCCGGTCGCTTGAATTTAATCATGGAGGATTTGTCCCAAACCACGTATTCTCTACCCAAAAGCTGAATCAATTGCACCATGTAAATTGGATCGGTGGCTGAAAATAGACTTCCCCCAAAAATGGTCCCGACGTAATTTTTGTTCTTATAAGAAAGAGGGATTTTGACTTCTATCCTGCTTAGGTCTTTGGTTACGGATGTAATTCTGCCTGTAGTTCTGCGATACATCGGAGACTTATTGAAGAACCACTTAAACAAAATATGTGCGTATCTGCTGAAGTATTTATTAGAGATACGAGAAAGAAACTGATACATGACACCAAGATAAGATTGAAGCCACAATTCATCTTGCTAAATCAACAGTTCAGTCAATCTATTTTTTGGATTGGCTATTTTTCACTTTGAATTGCCTAAAAAAGCAATGCACACGTTTCTGATCTTCTCTCATATTTTTTGTGGTGGCACAGTTTTGCTGCTGGGCCTTATTCAATTTTTGAATCGTAAAGGCTCAGCGAATCATATTTTATTGGGTAGAATCTATGTAGGTGCCATGTGGTGGATATGCATAAGCGCCTGGATGATCATTTCATTTTATCGATTCAGCGCTTTTCTCATGGTCATAGCAGTACTAACCTTTCATGCATCTTTTGTAGGGGTTCGTATTCTGAGACGAAAAAAAGACGGTTCCGAAAAGTGGTATGATTGGATGGTAAGCATTGTTACCCTCCTTTTCGGAATCGGGATTATCATTTATGGCGGTCATCTTTATTTCAACACAGCTAATACGATTCTTGCCTTCCTCTGTATACTGTTTGGGGTTTTCACCACCTTAAATGCGACTCAGGACTTAAGGTTTTTTATCAGCAAACCAACAGTTGAGAAGACCTGGTGGATTAAGCAGCACATTGGCGCCATGGGAGGAAGCTACATTGCAGCTGTCACCGCATTCGCTGTTCAGAACCCTAACATTTTTATGCCCGGTAGTTCCTATCAGTGGTTGTTGTGGATACTTCCGGGAATAATCGGTACTCCTATTGTCTCGTTGATGTCAAAAAAGTGGATGAGGAAATTAGCTTAAAAAATAATAGCTCCGCTATTCCGAATTTGCATGAAGAAAGTCGTCCCACCACTTTAAGTGGTAGGACGACTGACATAACATCTAAAGAGGTGTAAGGGAAATATTGTGTAGTTTTATTGCACATATAAAGTGGATATAGTGCATAAAGTGTGCTGTAGCCGATAGTTAGAAACAATTTACTCACTATTAAAATTATCTATGAAACAAAATCTAACGTTCTTTTTAATTCTGCTATCCTTAATTGGATGCCAGCACGAGAAACTGAATTCTGACGAACCAACCGATCAGGATTATCTTTCCATCAATAAAAATACCCATCTTCAATCAATAAAGAGTCGACTAAACTCTTATGGTCTAGTAATTGCTAACGATAGGGCTAGGAATGATGAAAATATCATTGAACAGGCTAGTTGGAATAAGGTTCGATTTATAGAAAATGAAACTTTGGATTACAATTCTTACAGTATGAATGTGAGACTAGACAATGGTTGTTACTCAAATGATTTGATCGTTTTTGAGCAAGATGGTGAGCTATTTCCATACTTGCTTTCCTTTCAACCTTCCAAGAATTGGAGAAGTGATCTTTCTTTCAGAATCGAAAACCCTTTTGATGGAGACGTACAACTCACCTCCCTTTCTACTGGAAAAATTTGGGGAAATGAAGAGGTTGAAGATGCGGATGAAGGCGGCAGGGTTGGAAGTACTACTTGTACCACCATCTGGATAGAGGTCAACAATAATTATGTTGATTCAGACGGAACTGTGGTCGTAATGCCTAGGACTTTTTACCCTGTTAGTATTTGTGTTACTAGCGGAGGAGACACAGGTGGAGATGATGGCGACTTTATAGATGGGATAGAAGCTCAGGCAGGAGGAAGTGAATCGCCTAATCCCGGTGATGATGTGATAGAACTGGCCACTGTAGAAGATACTCCTTGTTTGGGTGATCCAGTCCCCTATCCTATTGTTGCTGAGCAAAAAAATTCTGGTATTGCTGGGGGTATGTTTGGGTGTACACGGAACGGAAGTGTCTGTGAATTGAGTGGAATTTCTTATCCTGGTAAAAAATATCATGGAGGTATTGATCTAGTGAATGAATATGGAAGCCCGATAAGGGCCATGTACACTGGATCTATCTATACATCATTTCATTCCAAGTCAGCAGGCTGGTTTACTCGTATTCAATCAACTGTTAATGGAAAAACTATTATTACCGAATACTTTCATATGCAAGAAAATAACCGGGTAACCTCTGGCAATGTACTTGCAGGACAGATCATAGGCTATCAGGGGGATTCGGGTAACTTGAAAGGAGCCATTGAAAAAGGGATGACTGTTTCTCATGTTCACATCAAAATAAAAGAACATGATGGAAGCCATGAATCAGATTATTTGAAAAATTTTGATCCGGTTGATCCCCGTGCTTATCTAAAAACGATAATCAACGATGATGGTGCTTCAATTAAAGATTCAGATTGCTAATTTTTAAAAAAAAGAATATGAAAAATTTAATATTAGTATTGTTAATAGCTGTATCGGCTTTCCAAATAGTGGCACAACCAACAGAAAACGTATTAACACCTACTCAGTTTGAGAATATCAAAATCAATAATGCGAGTCTCAGGCAAATTTGGGATTCTGGTGGAGATGTTAATCAGGTAAAAAGCTTGCTTGGTGATAATGTCACTGTAACTAATCAAGACCCTATACCGGGCGCTCTAAGTCGCTTATTTACTTATTCGGATTTAGAATTAGAGTTTACTAATCATATAGAAGCGACCGGAAATCTTGGAAATTTTGAGATAACCGGCCCATCCGTTTCAATAACGGTAAATGGACGTACAGTCAAAATTGGAGACCATATCCTTAAGCTTGGTGGTACGCAGAAGAATAATGACACGGACGGAGGCAAGAGTATTCTGTTTGTCCCATCAAATGATGAGACCGTGTGCTTATATATTGATTATAATCAATCAACTGGTATAATTACCAAGATTGGCTATTTCGTATTGACATAACAGGTTGCTAAGGTGAATGTGTATTAGTGTTTTTACCTAAAGTAGTCACACTCACCTTAGCTGAACCTAGTATTCAATGCGAAAGATCCATCCCACATCTTCAACGCTTTGCGCCTTGATGGAAAATCACTAAGAGTATTTTTTAATAGTTTTAAGCCGATCCCTATTCAAATTCTTCAGCTTTCTTTCCAATTCTACAGCCTCTACTCGAGTATCTTTTGATGCATGCCAAACCATTTTCCAAGACCAAGTGAGGTCCCTTTTTCATAACCAGCATTGTGTCTCTTCAGCCGATTATCCAGATGGATGGTTTGACCTTTATAGTATTTATCGCATGATTTGGAGTATAGAATGTAAACAAAGTACATCATGTTAAAATAAAAAGCCCTGACGAAGCACAGCTTGTCAGGGCAAAAATTTGGAACAAATTTTTGCGTGAAAGAGCTTAGAGCATAAAAACTCTTATGTGGCAAAGCCTGCAATCCAGAATTTGCAATCTCTAACAGCTACAAATTTCTCACAAGCATGAAGAAAGTCGTCCCACCACTCTAAGTGGTATGACAATTGACATTTGTCTAAAGAGATATTGTGTAGTTTTATTGCACATATAAGTGGAGATAGTGCATAATGTGTGCTGTAGCCGGTTGTTGGCAACAACCGATAAAATAACCCCTGATCAAAATAGAAAATAGCTAAACACTACAACTAAATAGCATACATCTATTCTTTTAACGAATTCCTGCAAAGTTTAATGCAAAACCGAATAAAAATGACCAGTAGTTCAAATGAATAAACTGAATCCATCTATCAAATACCACTTACTTGTAGGTTTGTGCTTCGCTCTATGGGGTTTTCTCTTCATGTATATGGTGAAACCTTTTAGTGATCAAACGACTGGATTCTATTTTTGGGTCCGATCCAGCATCGGATTCAATTTGATCGCGTTCTTAGCCTATGGATTTATAGCTGTGATCCAAAAGGCAATATTTGAAAAAATCCGGAGGTGGTCTGTTGGCCTTGAAGTTAGCGCCCTCTTATTTTTTTACATCATTCATACTATAGGCACATTCGCTCTGTATAAGAGCCCAATAATTAATGGTGGCTATACTTTCCTTGAATGGAACACCGAAATCATGTTGAGGGCGGCAATTGTAAACCTAACTATCCTGGCCATTGCCAGAAGCTACCTCATCAAACTAATACCTGCAAAGGAAGATAGCCTGATCATAAAGGGAGATAATAAACTAGATATATTAAAAATTAAAAAGGCAGAATTGATCTGTGTATCTAATGCACAAAACTATGTCGAGATCTTTTACACCCAAAGCAATACGCTCCATTCCAAACTACTTCGTACCTCATTAAAGAACTTAAAAGTTGAATTTAATTTCTTATTGCAAGTACACCGTTCACATCTTATCAACCCCACTCATTTCAAATCGTGGAAAGACTCAAACACAATATACCTGACCGAAATGGAGCTTCCTGTTTCCAAAACTTTCAATAAGGAACTTCTGTCTGCATAGTTTTTTGTACCTAAAACTGGGGCCTTCCTACCAGTCGATTTTACGGTAAAATCTTCATACCTAAAAATGGTTCTTTTGTACCAAAACATGCTTAAAGTGTCAATTGAGTAGCTTTTTGATTCACCTTTGTTTCAAATCAAAAAACAAAGGACTATGAACAAAATCACCTTACGGCAAATATTAATTCCATTAATTACCGTTTCTATCATCTGCTTTTTATGGTTTGGACCAATGGAAAGAATGATCATAGAGAATATCATTATTTCGATAATAATCATTATAGCTAATTATATAGAATATAAAGGAAAGCCATTTTCAGCCCTTGGCTTTAAACGTGAAAAATTCAATTTCAAAAACATCTTGGTGATTGCCCCAATAGTTGCATTAGGGCTCTTTGCATTGTATGCCTTTGTATTAGTTCCTGGAATTGCGATACTTACCGGAGCTCCTATAGATTATTCGAATTTTGATCAATTGGAAGGAGACCTTACGGCCTGTTTAATTGCTTTACCGATAGTATGGCTTACTGCGGGGTTTGGAGAAGAAATCATCTTTCGCGGTTATTTTATGCGTCAATTCGTAAAATTCTTTGGTGATAGCAAAGCCAGTATTATGCTTAACATTATCCTATTTGCTTGCTTTTTTGGTTTTATGCATAGCCAGCAGGGGATTACAGGGCAACTTGTTACAGGAACTGTAGGAGCTCTCTTGGCCCTAATATTCTATTTGCGTAAATACGATTTATGGTTTGTTATTGCTGTACATGGTTTTTTCGACACCATTGCTTTAATATGTATTTACTTTGGTTTGGCGTAATGATATTAGTAATAATCTCATGATACAAGATAGTTGCCAGCAAACACTATTATCCATAAGCTTAGTGAGCTATTTGCAAAAGGCCCTGCGAAAAGATACTTTTATCGATATTATATAGTCTAAGCCTACGGAGCTTTGCTGGTCGTTACCTTTTATTGTGAAAAACTTAATCATCCACCTAATTTTAATACTATTTATAAGTCCGCTTTGTATTGCTCAAAGTGGATATATGTATTCTCAGCCTGTAGAACTTGGAGATGGATGGGAAACAAACCATTTGAAATCAACAGCATTTGATACCACACGTCTCTATACTTTTTTTAATCAAATCATAGGAGAAGAGCACAATCTTCATAGTGTATTGCTAATCAAGAACAACCAATTAATTATTGATGAATACTTTAATGGGTATGACGCAAAGAAACTGCACGATCTGCGGTCCGTAAACAAAAGCATCAAGTCCATTCTTCTCGGAATCGCCATCGAAAAGGGAATAATAGATGACATAAATGACCCGATATCCAAGTACCTTAAAAGTCATAGCCCCAAGAAAAACCTCGATGAACGTAAGGACGAAATAACAATTAGGCACCTTATAACCATGTCCGCCGGATGGGATTGTAATGATTGGGATAAGAAATCAAAGGGACAGGAAGATCGGGTTTATAAGAAAGAGGATTGGATTCAATACACACTGGATCTCCCAGTGGTTAATGCTCCCGGAAAGGTCTCAAATTATTGTTCGATGGGCGTAATCATATTGGCAGAAATCATCAGTCAAGCATCCGGATCAACCATTGACAAATTTGCTGAAGAATACCTATTCAAACCTTTAGGAATAGAAAATCTGAAGTGGGGGCATACCTCAGAAAAGGATGTAATCCCTTCAGGAAAGAGGCTGTACCTGACACCAAGGGATTTAGCCAAAATTGGTCAGCTTATATTAAATGAGGGAAGTTGGAATGGACAACAGATCGTATCAGCAAATTGGATTAAGGAATCTACTACCACCAAAACAGCCATCACAAGTGTTGAATATGGTTACCTGTGGTGGAACATTCCTTTTATAATAAATGGGAAGGAGTTAATTTCCAAAACAGCAACTGGAAATGGTGGTCAATATATAATCGTAATTCCGGAAATGGATATTGTTGCTGTATTTACGGGAGGTGCTTACAACTCACAGGAAGATAAATTAGCATTTGCTGTAATGAAAGACATTTTGCTTCCAACATTCGATGATAAAAACACAAAGGGTAACAAATGATAAATTTATCTGGACGTTATTTGTAATACTCTAAACGTAACAAATAGAATAGAAAAACCAAAAGAAATTCCCGAAATCTATGCTGATATAAAAAGGAATTCTATCAACAGACAAGAAAGAAGGAAAACGAGCATTCAGAGTTTATCCGAATTGGGATGCTGTAAAAAGTAAACAAGCTGAACGAACTCAAAAATGGGAATTGAATTATTTTTATCAAATAAACAGTTTAACTGATTACAAAAAGTATCTGAATTGTATAATGAAAAATAATGCACTGCATTCAACAACGTATACACAAGTTATATAAAAAAGTTGTTGGCAATGTGGGTTGGGACAAAGACCACTCCAAATAAAGAGACATGAAAAATGTAATACCAATATTAGTTTTACTACTACTGACAATTGCTTGCGAAAAATCAGTTGACAGATTTGCTACGGTGGACGGTAAAAAAATACATGTACTTGACCGAGGGACTGGCGAACCTACTGTAGTATTTCTCACCGGGCTAATTTGCCCTCTTGAACATTTTTATACAGTACAAAGTCAAATATCCAAAGAAACTCGGACTTTCTCTTATGACAGGTCAGGATTAGGACTTTCTGAAATTATCGACACGGTTCGGACCTATGACCATGTTGCAAACGAACTTGAAAAAATACTGACAAGCGAAGACATTAAAGCACCTTACATTTTTGTTGCCCATTCCTATGGTGGTGGTCTTGCAAGACAATACTATAAGCAGTTCCCAGATAAGGTAGCAGGCTTTGTATTTGTTGACTGTGCCAATGATGAAATTTATTATGACTCACTAATTCAGAAGCGATTATTCTCCTTGGACTCATTTGGTCCCGATTCAATAGCAACGAAGGGAGAGTCTTATGAAATGAGCTATGTAAGCAAAAATATTTACTGGTTCAAAGAGGACTTCACTACTGACTTACCAGTCCATCTATTAGTTGCATCTGGAAAAAAAGCTGGACCTGACGAATGGATATCAACCAAAGTAAATACTTATCGACAATTTAGCAGAGGTGTCCCACAAATGAAAATAATTTATACTGAGCACAGTGGACATCATATTCAGAGAGAGCAACCGGAACTTGTTATTAAATCAATAAAAGAGGTTCTTAATGAAGTACGACAAACAAGCAATGACAAAGGATTATGAGATTGAGATTTGAGTTAGTATTCCATTCGGAAATACCCACCGCACATCTTCAACGCTTTGCGCCTAAGCACAGCTTGTTAGGGCAAAAATTTGTTCCAAATTTTTGCGTGAAAGACCGGAGGCGATGGGACCAACCTTTGGCCGGTGACCTCCTGAGCCACAATGGATCAATTCAGGAGGTCTATAAACAAAAAAAAGCAGTCACATTTCTGTAACTGCTTTCTATACTAGGGTGAAAGACCGGACTCGAACCGGCGACCTCCTGAACCACAATCAGGCGTTCTAACCAACTGAACTACAATCACCATATTTTTCAGATTTCTCTGAAAAGTAAGCCTCCGATAATTAGCTCTTGCTTACAAAAGGAGTGCAAAGGTAATACCCCTTACGAAATCTACAAACGATTATTTTCGATCAAATTTTAAGCGCTGACCAAGTTTACTTTCGTCTAATTCTCCATCTGTATAGGCAAGATGTCCGGAAATAAAGGTTTTCACTACAGACGATTTGAAAGTATGCCCTTCAAATGGGGACCATCCACACTTAGCACGGATATTCTTTTCCTCTACTTTCCAGGGTTTATTCAAGTCCACAAGCACTAAATCTGCTTTATAGCCTTCCCTAATGTATCCTCGCTCCTTTACCTCAAAACATTCTGCTACGGCATGGCACATCTTTTCGGCAATACGCTCCAACGAAATTTTCCCCTGATGATAAAAGTCCAACATCGCAACCAGTGTGTGCTGAATGAGCGGACCACCTGATGGGGCTTTCATGTATGTGTTTTGCTTTTCTTCGAGCGTATGTGGTGCATGATCTGTAGCAATCACATCAATACGATCATCCAGCAGCGCTTTCCAAATCTGATCTCTATCCTCGGCTGTCTTTACAGCAGGGTTCCACTTGATAAATGCTCCTTTTTTATCATAATCTGCATCGCTAAACCACAAGTGGTGAATGCAAGCTTCAGAAGTAATTCTTTTTTGCCCTAAAGGAATTTCATTCGTGAATAGGTTGGTTTCCTTCCCGGTAGAAATATGTAAGATGTGTAATCGCGCATCGTTCTTCTTCGCCAACTCTACCGCCTTCGAAGATGAGAGGTAGCACGCTTCTTCGTTTCTAATGACCGGATGATATTTGAATGGGATGTTATCTCCGTATTCAGCCACAAATTTTTCAGTATTAGCCCGAATGGTTGCTTCATCCTCGCAATGCGTGGCAATCAGAATGGGCGCATTCCTAAAAATCTTCTCCAGGGTTTCCTGATCATCCACCAGCATGTTTCCGGTAGATGATCCCATGAAAATCTTTATACCACATACAGACGATGGGTCTGTTTTTAGCACTTCATCAAGATTGTCATTGGTACTCCCCATGTAGAAGGAGTAGTTTGCCAATGAATTTTTTGCGCCAATTTGATACTTTGCTTCGAGCAGCTCCTGAGTAATCGTTTGTGGATTTACATTCGGCATTTCCATAAAAGACGTCACGCCTCCTGCCACTGCTGCTCTTGATTCCGTGAAAATATTGCCTTTGTGTGTGAGCCCGGGCTCACGAAAATGAACCTGGTCATCAATGACTCCCGGAAAAAGGTGCAAACCACTGCCGTCTATAATTTGGTGGTTTGAATCAACACTGATATTGGTGCCAATTTTTTCAATCCGATCATTTTTGATCAGTACATCCCCCTCAGTTATCCGTCCTTCATTTACAATTTTCGTTTCCTTGATCAAAAACATCTACTCTACTTTTAAATTTAGTTAGTCAAACAAACCCTCTGATTGCATAGAATCATTCCAAATTTCCTGAAAAAATATGAAAGGGAAGCCAGTAAGACCATAAACCTGCCGGGTAACTCAAAATGGACTTATCAGGATGGAAAATTCACTATTGGTGTAAAAACGCCACCCCTCTATGGTCTGACATCTGAGAAGATTTATTAACATGCCTTCTTACCAATATCTCACAAGCCTTGATAAGTTGGCGCGCCTTGCCTATCTGGTTCCCTATAAATCAAAACTGTCGCATGGGCTGCTACGCCTTCTTCCTTGCCAACAAATCCCAGCTTTTCTGTAGTTGTGGCTTTAATGGAGATATCATCCTCATCTATTTTCATTACTTCAGACAGTACCTTTTTCATTTCCGGAATATGAGGATTGAGTTTAGGCATTTCCAGGCATATGGTTGAATCCACATTGCCAACTTTATAATCTTTATCACCAATAATTTTGATGACATCCTTCAGCAAAATCTTGCTATCGATCCCTTTATACTTTGGATCCTTATCTGAAAAATGAAAACCAATATCCCGCATATTGGCTGCCCCCAGCAAGGCATCACAAATGACATGAATCAATACATCAGCATCTGAATGACCAAATGCGCCGTGTGTATGAGGGATTTTTATTCCTCCTATCCAAAAATCCACACCTTCAGCCAAGGCGTGAACATCGTATCCGTAACCGACGCGTATGTTGGGTTTCATGCGATTTAATTATTTATCATGGACGCATGTAATTCGCATGCGCTCATTTGTCTCATCCAACAAAAGTAGATACATTCTGCATTCAACTACCTATTTATAGCCTTCTCTGTACCTTTCCTTCTCCTCATACTCCTCCAAAAAGTCAGGTAGAAGGGCCATCATTCGCTGATGAATATCGAATACAGTAGCGCTAGCCAGGTAGTCGGTAGAGAAATCACAATATTCAATGAAGCTGGTGAGTTTGTCTCCTTCAAGTTTCGTGTTTTCAGCTACCCACTCACGCGTAAATTTTAGATTGGCTTTTGTGGTAATATGCTGGCGTTTCATGATCTGCTGCATCTTTCGTTTCTCTTTTTCCTTTTTGCTGAAGGAATGATGAACAGCCGATATAGGATGGAAGAAAACGAAGACAGGATTCAGATATTCATTTTTTTCTAATTGCGGATAAGGATCCATCACCACTTCCGGCACACCGAAAATCTTGAACGTAGTGTCCTTTGGTTGCTCCTGAATAATAAGCTCTTTAAATCGTTTATATTCGGGAAACTCGCCAACAACCACTTCATCCAGATAAATGGTATTGACAGGCAACAAAAATTCAATTTCTTCCTCCTGAAACCAGGTGGAGTCGGCAATCCAGGCAAGTGTGGTATGACCTACTCTTGAGAAGACCAGTGTATCACCTATTTGTGAGGGAATCCTAAACTTTCCTTCCTCATTGGTGGATGTCAAGCTGCCGGCATCAATGTTTCTTACATGTACACCAATCATTTCGTCCCCACTCAAACTATCACGAACCACTCCATAGACGTATGTACGCTGCGCCTGCACAGCAACCCCAATGAGGATTAGCGATATGGTCATCAGAAATTTCAAGAATCAAATATCATTGATTAATAAATGCGAATTTTTGATTTAGGATTATTTAACATTTTCTGTAAAAACAGGTTAATTGGTAATGATTGAAATCAAAAAGCATTCCGGCATCTATACATTAACAGTAATGCAGCAACTTCCAATTGGGTTGTCTGAGGCCTGGGAATTTTTTTCATCACCAAAAAACCTGGAGAAGATCACACCTCAACAGATGGGGTTTAAGATTACCTCAGGAGAGCCTGGCAAAATGTATCCGGGTCAAATAATTAGTTATAAGGTATCGCCTTTACCAGGAATTAAAACCAGCTGGGTGACAGAAATTACACATGTGGAGCAAGAAAAATTCTTTGTGGACGAACAGCGATTTGGCCCGTACTCCATGTGGCACCATGAGCACCACTTTGAGGAAAATGGAAAAGGCGTGCTGATGACGGATAAGGTCGCCTACAAAATTCCATTCGGATTTCTTGGTCACATTGCTCAGACCCTTTTTGTAAAAAAACAGCTTAAAGGAATTTTTGAATATCGGGTGAAGGTGCTGGATGAGAAGTTCGGGAAGTAACTATCTTTATTGGTGATGACCTCACCAAACAGATAGATATGGACCGTCGAAAAGTAATTAAAGGAATGGCTGCCGGCATAACGGGGCTTCCATTTATTCAGGCAAAAGCTAACCGTCCCACCATTGCAGATTATTCAGGTTTCTTCCAATCAGATCAGACTACTGATGAAAAATTCTGGAAAAAATTCCGAAAGGATTTTTATGATGTGCCCAAAGACTTTATCAACCTCGAGAATGGGTATTTTGGAGTACAACCACTTCCTGTACAAAAGGCATATTTAAAAAACATCAAGCAGGTAAATGTTAACTCCTCCAGGTACCTAAGAACCAACTACGGAGCAGATTACCAATCCATTGTTAGCAGCTTATCAAACTTTGCCGGGATTGACCCGGAAGAAGCATTGATTACCAGAAATGCCACGGAAGCGCTCAATATTGTGATCCAAGGACTGGATTGGAAAACTGGTGATGAAGTCATCCTTTCTGGACAGGACTATTTCAGCATGATTGAGACCTTTGAGATGCTGGAAAAGCAAAAGGGGATTGTAATAAAAAGAATTAACCTTCCACTGCTTCCAAAAAGTGATCAGGAAATACTTGATAGATATACTGCGGCGGTAACCCCAAAGACCAGGGGTATTTTATGTACCCATATCATTCACCTGACCGGTCAGATTATGCCCATTAAGAAAATATCAGATCAATTTAAACCTCAGGGAATTGAAGTAATAGTCGATGCGGCCCATAGTTTCGCTCAGGTCGAGTATAAACTGAAAGATTTAGGTGCTGATTTTGTAGGTGTCAACCTCCACAAATGGTTTGGCAACCCGCTAGGTGCCGGCCTTCTATATGTTAATAAAGATCGCATCAAAGACCTAAAGCCACTTTATGGAGATAGTGGTTCAGAAGAGGATGACATAATGAAGTTGGGACATTTTGGAACACTCTCCGTTCCAACTATACTGACTATTCCGGAGGCCCAGTCATTCAATGAAACCATTACCATACAGACAAAAGAAAAACGGTTGCGCTATCTTCAAAACTATTGGACAACTAAGGCAAGAGAGATTCCGAATGTAATGGTTACTACTCCATCAGAATCAGCACGAAGTTGTGCGATTGCCAGTTTCAAAGTGGAGGGAAAAGAAACCAAAAAGGTGATTGACCAACTTTATGAAAAAACGAAGGTGTTTACGGTGATTCGATATTTACCGGACCGGGAAGTGGTGAGAGTCACACCGAATCTGTATAACCTTACTGAAGAACTGGATGTGCTGATTGAGGGTATTACCAAAATAGCCACCTCTTAAAAAAGCAAACAAATGAAAAACCAACTCAAACTGGAGGAACTGATGATGTTTCTACTATCGATTTATGTGTTCAGTTTTCTTGACTATGCCGGGTGGATGTACCTGCTGCTGATCTTAGCTCCGGATATTGGGATGTTAGGATACTTAATCAACACAAAAATTGGGGCAACATCCTACAATCTCTTCCATCACAAAGGGGTTGCTATTTTGATAGGATTTGCAGGCTTTTGGTGGATGATTCCAGAGTTTCAACTTGCAGGAATTATCCTCTTTGGTCATGCCAGTATGGATCGCATTTTCGGGTATGGGTTAAAGTTTAGTGATAACTTTAAGCATACACACCTCGGAAATTTATAGTTATGGCTAAAACACCATTCCCCTCAGAAGACATGGCCCTGACCACCATTTTGGTGGTTTCAGACATGGCCAAATCCAAAGACTTTTACCAAAATGTACTTGGTGCAGAAATTTACCGGGAGTATGGTGGAGATTCGTGTGTGCTTCAGTTTTTGGGAAACTGGATTTTGATTGTTACCTCGGGCGAGCCAACCAAAGACAAACCGGAAACACAGTTTGTTCCACCCAAAAACCCGAATGATGTTAGTCATTCATTTACCATTCGGGTAAAGGATTGCGTGGGTTGCTACGAAACACTGAAGGAGAGAGGAGCTAATTTCTTAACGCCACCGGTCGATTGGGGTGCTGAGATTCGGGCATTTTTCACAGATCCGGATGGCCATTTATTTGAGATCAGTCAGGCATGATATCCATCATCATCCCAACACTCAATGAAGAAGAATATCTCAGGAAAACCATAGAGCATACGCTGAGTTGTGCCGAGAAAAAGGAAGATCTTGAAATAATTGTAATAGACGCGGGGAGTACAGATTCTACACTAGAAAGTATTGAAGCAATGCGGGTGAAGACCTTCTCTTTGCCAGAGTTTGTTTTCAAAAAATTCCTGAGCATGAATTTTGGCGCTCAACAATCGTCCGGGGAGATAATAATGTTTTTGGATGCAGATACGTTTTTGCCTGAGGGATTTGATCAAAAAATTAGAAAAGTGCTACAGAATCAAAAAGTCTACGGCGGAGCTTTTGAGTTTTCTTTTCTGAAGCCGGATTGGAAGCTTTCAATTATCACTTTTATTAATCGCATTCGATATCGTTTTGGAAGGGTCTACTATGGAGATCAGGCAGTTTTTTTACGCAGGTCGGCATTGGAGGAGATTGGAGGAGTTCCAGAAAACCCATTGATGGAGACAGCCTACTTATGCAAACGATTAAGAAGGGTAGGAAAACTTTCACTGATAAAATCATCCATTAAGACTTCTCCGCGCAGATTTAACGAGCATGGGTTTTTTAAAATCGCTTGGTTTGATCTCAATATGTTCATTCGTTTTAATTTAGGCTTTCCTGTCTCCCCATATGCTGAAAAGTATTGGAGCAAAAACCTAAAAACGTAAATGACTCAACCTCTTGTTTCCATTATCATGGCGGCCAAAGACACAGCGCCATATCTGCCCGGATGTATCAACTCAATCATTGGACAGACCTATAAAAACTGGGAGCTGATTGCGATCAATGATCACTCAAAGGATCGTACACCGGAGATATTGAAATGGTATGCAGAAAAAGATGAGCGGATCAAGGTGGTGCACAGCAAACGCCATAAGTTGATTCCAGCGTTGAAAGAAGGATATGCAACTGTAAAAGGAGAGCTTATTAACCGGATGGACTCTGATGATAAGATGCCACGAGATAAGCTGGAAGTGTTGGTAAAGGAATGGATGAAATATGGAAAGGGTCACATCATAGCCGGGGGTACGGAGCACTTTGTGGAAAAAGGGGAAGTGGGTGATGGCTTTCGCCGATATGAAATCTGGCTCAATGAAGTAGCTAGAAACGAGACGCACTATCAGGAAATCTATCAGGAATGTGTGATTCCTTCGCATTGTTGGATCATCCATAAAGAAGATTTTGATAAAGTGAATGGCTTTAATCCTGAGGTTTATCCGGAAGATTATGACTTGTGTTTTCGGTTTTACAAAGAAGGACTCAAGGTTCACGGAATCGACAAAGTGCTGCACTATTGGAGGGATCGAGCAGATCGGATTTCGAGAACATGGGATGAGTATAAGGATAATAGGTACTTTGATATGAAGCTTCGGTACTTCTATCAAATAGATCGAGACAGGTCAAGACCTCTTGTACTATGGGGAGCGGGTCGTAATGGAAAAGATTTGGCTAAACTCCTTTTTGAAGAAGAAAACACGTTTCATTGGGTGTGCGACAACCGACGAAAAGTAGGAAAGGATGTGTATGGAATTACCATCGAACATTTGGAAAGCATTCCTGATTTAAAAAATCCGCAAATTCTGATCGTGGTGGCCTCACCTGACAATAAAATCGAAATAAGAAAGCAGCTGGAGAGCTGGGGGAAAAAGCCCGTGAAAGACTTTTGGTTTTTTGCCTGATGGCAACCCGAAAGTTCATATTACCTATCATTGTTCTTGCACAATTCTTGTGCACCTCACTTTGGTTTGCAGGCAATGCAATTATGCCAGATCTGATTGTCAAACTTGACCTCCAATCAACAGATCTGGGATTCATGACATCCTCTGTGCAATTCGGCTTTATCATTGGTACATTAGTTTATGCGGTCTTTACCATCGCCGATCGTTTTCATCCTTCCAATGTTTTCTTTACTAGTGCCTTGTTAGGTGCCACAGCTAACCTGCTGATCGTGTTGGATGTTTCATTTAGTCAAATCCTGATTTTTCGATTTCTAACAGGTTTTTTCCTTGCGGGAATCTATCCGGTAGGGATGAAGATTGCCTCCGACTATTACGAGAAAGGACTCGGAAAAGCCCTTAGTTTTTTGGTAGGAGCATTGGTGGTTGGGACAGCTTTACCACATTTGATTGCAAGTATGGAGGTTTCCTATGACTGGCGATTGGTTTTGGTGATCACCTCTGCACTCGCGGTTCTGGGGGGATTGCTGATACGACTTTTTGTCGGTGAAGGGCCATACCGAAGCAAGCTGCAGGTACCGAAATTTAATAGTATTAGTCGCGTGTTTAAAAACCAAGAGTTTCGGGCTGCCTCTTTTGGATACTTTGGTCACATGTGGGAGTTGTATGCTTTCTGGGCGTTCGTTCCAATCATTTTGGCTCAGTATAGAGCTTACCATTTAGAGACAGTCAACATTCCGCTACTATCATTCTTTATCATCGGCCTGGGAGGATTGGCTTGCGTTTTTGGCGGTTATTTATCCGACCGATGGGGATCGAAAAAAGTGGCTACCTGGGCTTTAAGCTTTTCCGGCATTTGTTGTCTCTTATCTCCTCTCATGTTTCAGTTTTCACTTCCTTACTTTATTGCATTTCTGATCTTTTGGGGGCTGGTAGTGATCGCTGATTCTCCACTATTTTCTACCCTGGTTGCTCAAAATGCCAATCCTGAATTGAAAGGAACAGCACTGACCCTTGTGACCTGCATTGGGTTCGCGATTACCATTGTGAGTATTCAGCTATTAAGCGTGTTGGTGGAATTCGTTCCTTTCGAGAATCTCTACCTGATTTTGGCGATTGGACCATTGCTTGGAGTTTTTTCATTATTTAAGAAATAGGGTGCAACCTATTTTCATATACAGTGTATTAATGAGTAAATTCAATTACAATCAACCCTACTAACATGAAAAAAACACTTGTTACCACACTCATTCTGAGTCTGTTTACCTATGATCTTGCAGCTCAAATAAATGCACGGATGCTCCGCGAACCGGATGTCTCACAGACCCAAATTGCCTTCGTTTATGCAGGTGATATCTGGCTTGTTTCAAAAGATGGAGGCACGGCGAACAAGCTAAGCTCTCCGGCCGGCGAAGAGAAGTTTCCGAAATTTTCTCCCGATGGAAGTATGATCGCTTTTACTGCCAATTACGATGGAAATTGGGATGTGTATGTCATTCCATCCACAGGGGGTGTGCCTAAACGATTAACCTCTCACGGAAGTGGAGACATGGTGCTGGACTGGCACCCGGATGGAAATAAGGTCCTTTTTGCCTCTTCACGCGAAAGTGGGCGACAAAGGTTTTCTCAGCTTTTTGAGGTATCAATCGACGGAGGATTGCCTGCCAAGTTAGCTCTGCCGTACGGTTCGCTTGCTTCGTATTCTCCAGACGGCTCAAAGATCGCTTTCAATTTCAAATCCAGAATTAACCGAACGTGGAAACGATATAAAGGAGGTTGGGCTCCAGACATCTGGACTTATGACTTGTCTACAAATACCTCAACCAACATTACCAATAATACATCGAGTGATGAATTTCCGATGTGGGCTGGAGACAAGATCTACTACCTTTCTGATAGTGGCCCCAATTCACGTTACAACATCTGGGTCTATGATATGAATTCAGGGACAAACACCCAGATCACAGACTATTCGGAGTACGACACCCATTTCTCTTCTTTGGGTCCAAACGAAATCGTCTATGAAAATGAAGGAAAACTATATCTGCTAAATCTGGCTAATCAGCAATCGACTGAAGTAGTCGTGAATGTCATTACTGATCAATTGTCTCTTGCAGATAAAATGGTAGATGCCAGTGAAAACTTAAGCTGGTTTGACATATCACCTGATGGCAAACGGGTGATCATGTCCGCTCGGGGAGATGTCTTTACTGTGCCTGCCAAGGATGGTGTAACGCGAAACCTTACTCGTACGAGCGGAGCTTTTGAGCGAACTCCGTCATGGTCACCTGACGGCAAGAAAATCGCCTATTGGTCCGATGAAAGCGGAGAGTATCAATTGAGAATCTACAACACTGAAAC
Organism: Ekhidna sp.; assembly: GCF_040220215.1. GTDB lineage: Bacteria > Bacteroidota > Bacteroidia > Cytophagales > Cyclobacteriaceae > Ekhidna. Next base: position 166,624 of record NZ_JAVJTR010000025.1, on the reverse strand, counting down.
GGATAGGGCTGAAACTGTGACCAACTACACCTCCGGCTTTCGATATGCGCTCTTTTGGTCTCCGGACAGCAAAAAAGTAGCTTTTGTCAATCAGGCGATGGAGTTCAATTATTTTGATCTTTCCAGTAGACAAACAATCAAAATGGATCAGGGGTCCTACTTGTTCCACGGAGGATTGGGAAACTATACTTTTTCATGGTCCTCAGACAGCAAATGGATTGCATACACAAAAGAGAACGCCAATCGCAACAACTCCATTCATGTTTTTAACACACAGGCTAAGACCAGTCACCGGTTGACCGGTGAGTATTACAACGACTTTTCACCCACTTTCGATCCGGACAATAAGTACTTGTTTTTCCTGACCAACCGGAATATTCGTCCGGTCTATTCGGATTTGGATAACACATTCATCTATCCCAATAGTACCATGCTGGCAGCAGTACCTTTGACGGCATCAACGGACAGCCCTCTGAAGCCGAAGAATGATGAAGTTGAAATGAAGAAGGAGGAGTCGGGTGATGACGATAAGAAAAAGGGAAAAAAGAAAGACGATGAAGAAAAGAAAGAAAATGAGGCTGTAGCAATTGATCTTGTTGGTTTTGAAGATCGCATGGTGCTTCTGCCTGTTGATGCTGGAAATTATGGTAGTCTTGAAGGTGTTTCAGGTAAAGTCGTATTTACTCAATTTCCGAATGCAGGTTCCAATGACAACAATTCTGCACTAAAGTATTATGATATCGAAGAGCGGGAGGTAAAAACCATTGTCAATGACATGAATGGGTTTGAAATCTCTGCTGATGGAAAGAAAGCGGCGGTTTCCAAAAACGGCAAGATTGCGGTCATTGATATTTCGGAGAATCAAAAAATGGATGAATCAATTGATCAATCCAATGTGAAGGTGACTGTTAATCCAATGCAGGAGTGGAAACAGATTTTCGTAGATGCCTGGAGGTTGCAAAGGGATTATTTCTACGACGAAAACATGCATGGGGTGGATTGGAATTCGATCCGTACTCAATATGGAAAGCTGATAGATCAATGCGTAACCCGCTGGGATGTCAATTTTGTTCTTGGTGAAATGATCGGCGAGCTAAACGCTTCCCACACGTACAGAGGCGGTGGTGACTTAGAAAGTTCTTCCAATGTAAATGTGGGTTATTTAGGTGTAGATTGGGAAAAGGTAAATGGAGCTTACCGAATTGCGAGAATCGTAAGAGGGGCTTCCTGGGATGCAGAAACGGAATCACCGTTGGACGCTCCCGGAGTGAATGCCGGAGTGAATGATTATGTACTGGCCGTAAATGGGGTGCCAATGGATGCCTCTAGAGAACCACATGCTGCATTTCAGGGACTTGGTAATCAAACGGTTGAGCTGACGGTAAACAGCAGCCCTTCAATGACAGGAGCAAGGAAGGTTTTGGTCAAAACATTAGATGACGAGTCTCGATTGCGCCACTTGGAATGGATAGAAAACAATCGCAAAACAGTAGAAGAAGGAACAAATGGAAGGGTTGGTTACATCTACGTAAGGAGCACGGGAATTGATGGACAGAATGAGCTGATGCGACAATTTGTTGCACAATATCATAAGGACGGTCTCATCATTGATGAGCGGTTCAACAGTGGAGGTCAGATCCCGGATCGATTCATAGAAGTACTCAACCGCAAACCACTGGCCTATTGGGATGTGCGAGATGGAAAAACCTGGCAATGGCCGCCGGTAGCCAATTTCGGCCCAAAAACGATGTTGATCAACGGATGGAGTGGTTCAGGCGGAGATGCGTTCCCGGACTATTTCAGAAAGTCAGATATCGGTCCTTTGATAGGCACTCGCACGTGGGGAGGATTGATTGGAATTTCAGGAGCACCATCACTGATAGATGGTGGGGGTGTTACTGTACCTACTTTTAGAATGTATGATCCCAATGGGGAATGGTTCAAGGAAGGACATGGAGTGGAGCCTGACATTGAAGTGAAAGAAAATCCCGGACAGCTTGCCCAGGGAACAGATGCACAGCTACAACGAGCGATAGAATGGATTAATGAGCAACTTCAAAATTATGAAGGGATGCCACCATCCCCTTCTAAAGAAGATAGATAACCAAAAGCCCGCTGATGCGGGCTTTTTTATTTACGCTTCATCTTAAATACCTCTGTCCAGGCTTTGTCTCCATTTTTCAGATCTAACCTAATTTCGATTTCATCATCAGACTTCCGCTCAAAAACCAGCCCTTTCAGTACAATCATGTCTTCCGTAAACTCAATGGCTTTGAAGTGAACGAAATCTTCTTTTGTTTCCCATCCGGTCATATCCGGATTAAAATGCTTGAGCCGAAGACCTGTAGAGTCCATCACCATAAACTCGTAGAAATTGAGAGTCCCATCACCTTTGTGGTGTCTGTACGTTCCCATCATCGTGCCATCTGCTGATGGCAAAGACCAGACCTCTTCTGAAGTTCCGCCAAAACCATCACCAGTCCAGCTTCCGGCAAGCCAGGCGTAGGGAACATCGGTATTCTGACCGTGAAGTGAAGTGATAGAAAAGATCAGGATAGCCGTAAGAATGTGAAATACTTGCATGTCTTTTTATTTTATTGACGATTAAACCAGGATCAATCCGACAAACCTCTCGGGTTTTATTAGTGCTCAGCCTCTTCTTCTATCCACATTTTAAGCAAATCGTGCATCATGGACATAAATTTTTTTGACTGCAGATCATTATTTAATGGATCATCCAGAAACTTCTTTAAGTCAGCTAAAGCGGGCATTTTTTTAAGCTCCGAATAGCTTAGCATCCAGGACCCCATGGACCACCTTCCAAAGACACGTTCTTTGGAATACCCTTTGATCCATTGAGTTACATTTTGGTGCCTCGGGTCTTTCCAAATCTTCTGAAAGAGCTCATTTACATTTTCTTCCGGCCCCTCTAAATACTGAAGGTATTTGTTTTCTACCCCCAACAACATTCCTGTAATTTTTTTGCCCGGATTGTTTTTTTCGGATACAGAAGTTATATCCTTAAGTGTTTCGGGGGTGATTTCGCCCGTGGGCTTGCTTGTGTAAATGATATAATAAATCATGAAAATTGGTCAGGTACTGGAATTTAGCCAAAAAATTGAAGGGAATTAAGCCTTTGAAAATCATTCTCTTTTTAGATCTTTAGCTTTATGAAGGGCATCATTCGCTTCCTTTTCTTTATCGTGGTGGTTTACACGCTGCTTACAAGTGTAATCAGTCTGCTAAAGACTGGAGAGGTTGATAAGGAATACTGTAGAGATGGTTTTACGGTGATCAATACTGAAAACGATCGCAGACATCAACGAGAATGGGAGTCTGTCAACTACTCCAAGTCCTTTTGTGCATCTTATGAATCCGTAGAGAAAGTAAGCCTGGAGGCCGGAAAGAAAAGAAATGACATCATCTACGAGTTGGACAGCTATGAAAATGTATGGGGAAAGATCTATCGGGAGCTAGTGCTTGACAGCAAACGCCACATCGATTTTCTGGTTGATTCACTTCAGGATATCTCCCTGCAGCAGCAGCTATCGAGAGAGGAATTGGCCGAACTGGTTGTCACCTTTGTTCAAGACATTCCATATAGCTATGTTCGTGTGGAAGATTGCTCGGAAACTGACAACAAGGGAAAACCCTGCATAGGGAAAATAGCACTTGGACTTCTTTCACCCTATGAATTTTTGCATTCGTTATATGGCGATTGCGACACACGAGCCGTTTTGATCTACACCATTCTGGAAGAGTTGGCTTTTGATCCGATGATCGTGGTGAGCAATGAGTATGCGCATGCCATGCTGGCGCTGAACATGCCAACCGCTGGAGACCACCTGACTTATCAGGGCAAGAACTATTATTTTTGGGAGACAACCGGAAAGGGGTGGCCGCTGGGTATGCTGCCGCCTAATTCAAATAATGTCAAGTACTGGAAAGTTGCTTTAGTTAACGAAATATGAATCCTAACATCGCCATACTCGCCCTGATCGAGATCATTTCAGCCATCACCATTGGCATTTTTATTTTAGCCCTGACCTACAAGATCGTGCAGTGGGTAGGCAGAAAGTATTATAAGATTCAGGACTACAATCTGTCTTATAGCATCTTCGTTTCTGCCATCATTTTGTCAGTTGGAATCATGATCAGCGGGATTGTGCAACCCTTGATATCATCATTTCGATTGCTCAACAAAAGCGCCGATAGCTTCACTTTAGCCTTCGAATACATCGCTACGGGAGCCATTTACATTGCGATTGCTTACACAGCGACCATCCTTATCGGATTGATCAGCACATTCCTGTATAGCAAACTGACACCTATTGATGAGTTTGAAGAGATCAGGAAAAATAATGTAGGTGTCTCGCTGATCATTAGCAGTATTTTAATCACACTCACCCTGCTTACAAAAGATGGCGTCATGCTTCTCATTGAGGCGATTGTTCCTTACCCTGAATTACCCCCCATTTAATCACTCATCTCGCAATACCGTCGCAGGATTTGTTCTTGCTGCTCTCCATGTTTGGGTGATGATGGTGAGCAGACACAACACAAGCAGAACGATGATGCTACCCCCTATTTCCACAATGGTAATCTGTGTTCGATACACATTCTGAGCTAAAATGACTTTGTCAAAAAGGAAATAGCAAATTGGCGTACCGATCAAGATGGCCCAAAGTACCATTTTAAAGAACCCTCTCGATAGCAGATAAATAAGTTTACCCTCTGAAGCACCGAACGTCTTACGAATTCCTATCTCTTTCATGCGGGTTTGAGTCGAATAGATCGCCATTCCTAATAGGCCAAGGGTACTGATCGAAACCGCCAGGAAGCCTATGAATCCAAAGATTTTCATGAAGTCCACTAGAAACTCATAATAGTCTTCTATTTGTCGATCCATGAATGCGGCATCCATCCGATGATTGGCATCAACCTCGTCCCAAACTTGCTCAACACTGCCCAGTGTTCCCAATATATCTGAGCTGGCTATTTTTAGGTTAGCATATTGATATTCGCCCGTATTTCTTATCACGAAGCTGTTGATATGTTCTTCCAGGTTGGCATAAATGATGTCTTTGATAACGCCAACGATTTCAACGGATTCATCCTCAACATTAAACACGGTTCCCAATGCTTCCGAAGGTGAGCCGAGACCAAAGTTTTTCACGAAGGTCTCATTGACTAAAATGGTGGATTCACGCACATCATTTTCACCGGGTACAAAATTTCTTCCTGCTTCTAATTCGATTTGCATGTTTTCCAAAAAGGCATCATCTACTTTGATGTGATGCACCCAAACCGAATCCTGATTTCTGGCATCCACCAGTTGTAGATTGTTCCAATTGCCAACACCTGGGATGTAGGAAGAAAACGACACATTCGATACTTCAGGCAGTTTCATGAGTTCTGATTTGAGTATTTGGGGATCATTTCCCTGAACCCTGAGATTCAGAATATTATCCTTGTTGAAACCCATGTCATTATTGAGCGAATAAGAATATTGTTTGTGCGTAATGACGACAGCCATTACGAATATGATACTTAGTGTAAACTGAGCTACAATCAGACTTTTACGGAAATTGATTCCTGACAATGCCTTTAGCATTTTTCCGGAACGCAGGGCTCGCAAGGAGCTCAAGCGTGAAAAGAATATCGAAGGGCTCAATCCGGCAATCAAACCCGTCGCAACAGCGAACAGGACAAACCAACCAATCAGCTGAGGGGTAAGTTCCAGGCTTACCATCTCTTCCGCTCTTGGGAGTATTTCTATGAATCCATTTCGAAGCAATCGAAAGAGAAGGATTCCTAAACCAAGTGATAAAAGGGAGAGGATGATAGCCTCAACCGTAAACTGGCCGAAGATTGATGCACGACTGGCACCATTCAACTTTCTTACTCCGACTTCTCTTGCCCGTCTTAGAGAGCGTGCCATCGATAAGTTGGTGTAATTAAAAATCGCGGACAGTAAGATCGCAGCGGCAATAACTGATAATATGATAATCGGCAGATAAATCATTTTGGGCCCTATGGAGTCACTGATGTTTGGGCCGGGTACAATTTCATTGATACGCTGAAGCTCAAAGGATGCCTTGAAATTATCCGGGTCTTTGTAGTAGGTTGGTGCATTGTTGTTCAACCAGGCAATCACACTGGATTTTTCCTGGTTTTCAGGGATGTAGATGTAATTATAATATCTATCCAGGTTTTCCCATTGTCCGTGAGACTTGTCAATGATTCCTTGTCGGGCAAGGATTGAAGTGGTGCTTAGTGAAACGATCGCTTCAAATTGTAAATGTGAAAACTGTGGAGGGTCTGCCACAATACCGGTGACTTTAAAAGTTCCCAGCCCTTCAATATCAATGGTCTCACCAACAGGATTACCATCTTCAAAGGTCTTTTTGACAAAACTCTGAGAAAGGAGAACTGAAAATGGGTCTTTCAGCACATTTTGTTTGTTTCCTTTTACCAGGTCAAAAGTGAAGAAATCAAAGAAATGCTCATCAGCATAGATACCTTTGACGAAAATTTTCTTGTCGTTGGCAGTGGCTGTTCCCTGCAGCCTTCTGCCCAGTTGAGCGACTTGAATATTAGGAACCTGTTGCTTGATTTCCGGACCCAAACCGAGCGGAGAAGAGGCCTGCGTTTCTAATTGCCTCGATTGATAAGTCGCAGAGGAAATCACACGGTATATCTCGTGCTTATGCTCATGAAACTCGTCAAACTTGAGAAGGTCAGAGATCATACCGATAACCAATAACCCACTGGACATAGCTACCGATAGACTGAAAATATTGATGAATGAAAAGAGCTTTTGTCGTCGAAGATTGCGTAAGGAGATGGTGACATAGCTTCCGATCAAAGCTGCCTGATAGCCCGGTCCTGATTTGGGTTTTTTGAGTACTGTTGGTCTAAACATTTTCAATACTTCCCGGGTGTAAATACGACGAGCCTTTTTGAGTCCGTATTTTGCTTTGTTAGCCAGAAAGGATTCTTCCAAATCTCCTTCCAGCTCTTCAAAAAGATGATCCTTGCAAAACCATTTGAACAGCTTATAGGCAAATGATGGGATGTCCGGATGTTTCATAGTAGTCCTTTTTGAGTTATGCTTAGGTGAGTTTTGGGATCAGGTCCCACATGCCTTCACGCAGTTCCTTAGCTTCCTGCAAAGTCGCCAGTCCTTTATTGGTCACTTCATAGTAGCGCTTTCTTCGTCCTCCCCGCTCGGAGGTAGGTTCTCCATAGTTCGAAGAGATGAAGCCTTTTTCTTCCAGTCGGGTTAAGGCGGTGTGCAGTGCTCCCCTGCTGATCTTGCGTCCCATCCGGGTGTCGATTTCTTCCTGTATAGTCACACCGTAAGCATTTTCCTTGAGAATAAGAATGCTCAACATGACTATCTCCTGAAATTCTCCAATGTGTGTTCCTTTCATGATTTGCTATATGATTCTTAAATGAAGACGTAATAATAAATCATTTGTTTCGTAAATGGAGAAAAAATTAAGTCCATTGCTTTTAAAGATTCCAAAAAGTTGCCTTAGTCATTTCAAAAGTCACGCTCCCCCAAATAGTCAAAGTTTATTTTCACTTTTTCATGAAGTCATTAGGGGGCTATTTCACTGGTTATTCCTTAGTCCAGACAACTAAACCACAACCCAATGAAGGCCTTTCTATTTCTACTCGGTTCGCTCACACTTAATCTAGCAACCGCTCAAAACATTGTTTATTTTCCCGGCTTTGAATTGATCAATATGGACTCTGCCGCAGGTCTGCAGTATTCTACCTCCAAGCTGATTAAGTCTTATATCGAGGACAACCACGATTACACCATTCTGCTCAATGAACACGTAGGCAATCAAAACTATAGTGCGCGAGAACCGCTGACGGAATCAGCCAGGGTAGCTGTTACTAAAGGCTCACGATATGTTATGAAGGGAGAGATTCACTTTCTTCAAGGGGTTTATATCATCTCGCTTGGCGTCTATGAATCGGCCAACCATAAGCAGGTGTGGCACGATATGGCTAAGGGATCTGTGGAGCAGGACCTGGATCCACTGCTGTCAAGACTGGGGAGGTCATTTTTCACCAATAAAACGGCGAAGACAGACATTGAAATTGATGAAGTGACGGAATACGACCAGCAAGGGGTTGAGCTGGCGCAAATCAAAGTCAATCATTTTGTGGGAGTGATGTTAGGGGGTAAACACATACCCAGTGAAAGCATATTGTCAGGTTTTGGGCTTACCTACACCTATGATGCAGCCACCGTTCTTTTCAGTTTCGATTTTGAGTTGTATCCTTCTTCTCATCTTTCCATCAATCATCATTCTCCTGATCGACGCATGCAAACAGGGAATATCAACCTGGGCGTTTTGTATCCACTGACGAGAAAGCGTATGACGTTCTATGTTCAGGGAGGAATGGAATATGGCTACACCAATGTCAGAGATCGTTTGTACGACACAGATTATTCGATTACTGAAACAGGTATCGGCGCATACGTTGGAGGAGGCTACCTGATCAATCGAAATTCAACCGTCAACCTCAGAATGTTCACCAATGTGTCCATTCCCTTCTACAAGGCTGACGGCTCGAATATCTCCGGAATCAAATTCGGGATCGTGACCTCTTTTGCCCGGAAGCGTTGATCAGCCTTTCTTCAAAGACTTGGCCAGCACCGAAACCTGGAGTTCCAGTCGCTTGATCTCTCGTATGGTGGCATTCTTGTGCATCTCCATGAACTGGAAAAGTTTTAGCATGCCGATGGCCATGAGTAGAAACATTACCCCAACTCCGTACGGTATCATCTCCGCAACGTCCGACGTACTTAATAGGCGATAGCCACAGTAAACGGCCAGACCGAAGAACACAAATTGAATAATCAGAATCCCGGCATTGAGCCATTTCATTTTCCCTTGAAATAGTCCTCCGAGCATTTGGAACATGCTTTGTTCGTCGTAGGTGTTAAACAACTCTTTTTCATCTTCAGACAATGCTTCTTTGATCATCTGATCTATTTCATCATTCTTTTTCATCTTGATACATTTTATTTTCCAACATTCCTTTTAAAAATTCGCGTCCACGAAAGAGTCGTGATTTCGTTGTTCCGGCAGGAATACCTAGTAAGCCACTGATCGTGATTATGGATAAATTTTCCTGATAGAATAATTGGATCACCGCCTTTTGCTCTTCGGGCAATTCGTCAATTGCTCGTTTGAGTGCGTCCAGCGTTCCTTCATCGGGACGATGACTAAGTTCGGCAAACTCGGCTTGTGCAGTTTTTCGAATGTCTTCCCTTTTTCTGTTGACCTGATTGGATCGAATCCAGTCAATGGCCATATGTGTAGCAATTCGTAAAGACCAGCCTTGAAAAGCAGCGGGATCTTTTAGAGTTTTGATTTTTTTGATGATCGTAATCCAGGCATCCTGTACAATGTCTTTGGAAGCGGAGGCATCTTTCGTTGTGTAGTAAACCCGGGCCAGCATTTTTGGATTCCAGCGTTTCACCAACAGTTCAAAAGCTTTGCGATCTCCGGCCTGGCAATTGATCACCAACCATTCTTCTATTATTTGATCCGAAGTTTTCATTTGCTAACCCTTAGTCGGTGGAAGTCGAAAAAGGTTCAATGAATTTTTATCAATCTACTGATAAGCAGTGAAATTGAGGCGGTTTGGAGAAACTCAATGGCTCCTGATGCTGTTGACAAACCAAATATTAACGCATGAACCCATACTGTGATCCGGAAACTGGCATTTGTACACCTTCTACTTTCGAAGACCTGCAATCCATTGGTCAGGATAAGCTGACAGACAAAACGGAGATTATCTACATCGGTGATCCCATGTGCTCGTGGTGCTGGGGCATTTCTCCGGACCTGATCAAGCTTCGTGATTACTATCGGGACAAAGAAGTTGGCTATCGAATTGTTGTTGGTGGCCTGCGACCGGGAGGAGGCGATGCGTGGGATGACAAGATGAAAGACTTCCTGAAAGAACACTGGGGCCATGTGACGGAAATGAGTGGTCAGCCGTTTGGCTACAAGCTCATGGATCGCGATGATTTCAATTACGATACAGAGCCGGCCTGCAGGGCTGTCGTTGCAGCGAGACCGTTGGTTCAGGAGAAAGAAATGGAGTTCTTCGAGGAGGTCCAGCGCAAGTTTTATGTGGAGTCTGAGGATCCTGGGGAGATTGAGTTTTATAAAAGCATTTGCGAAAAGTTTGATGTTAATTTCAAGGAATTCTCTGATCGATTTGAAAGCGAAGAGATTCGCTATGAAACAAATGCAGAGTTCTCACTCAACCGCCAGTGGGGTGTGCAAGGCTACCCAACGATGGTTTTACTACACAAAGACCAGCTTTTCATGATCGCCCACGGCTATGCCACCTTCGAGCAGATGAAGTCGCAAGTGGAGAAGACGATGGAGAGAGTGTCCCCTTGAGGGATTTAGGGAGTTCATGAAAGATCACCTATTTAATTCGAAATTTTATTTGGTGTGGCATTGAAAAACACCTTTGAGCAGTCTGTTTTTTGTCCATTGAGTGTATATTAATGTAGAATTGCGATATGCTACATTATATTCACATACAGGGAAAAGAAGCTCCACCTTTTTATTTCAGGGACAAGACGGCTCAGAATTTTAAGTCTCTCATTCAGTCATTGAGTGATGGCTCATCGCTCGTGATTTCCTCTTTGTATCGTACAGATGTACTGTACTCATCAACCAATGACCTCTCTGGAAACATTCTAAAACTATGGTCACTTCAGGAGGATAACTTTGATCCATCCCGACTAACTTTTGTCAGTGGAAGAGATAATGCCCTGGAGTTGTTTTTTACTTCTCTCGTTTCCTTTAGCAGTGCATCTAAATGGTATGAAATTTATCTGGAAGAATTCAGGCATGCCTGTTCACTAGACAGAAACAATCCGATCTTAAAAGATTTGAAGCTGTGCGAACAGTATCTTCAGGCCTCTCATCAGACCATCCCCAGACCCATTGCCGGGAATGACACTCAGGATTTACTCCCAAGAAGGGAAGTCTTCGATGACCTGGTCAAACACATCAACGATTTTCTGAATTGACATTGAGCAAAAAATCGCAAAAGAATAAGGAGTTCATTATTCAATTCCTCCCTTGAGACCGATCCGAGACTTTGTAGAATTGGTGTGTGTTAACATGTAATACACCCCTGTAATCCCCGCTTCCGCGGACGGCTCAAGGGGATTATCCATTTTAACTAAGTCGTCATTCAGGCACGATTCATGCTTTTATTTCGATCTAATGATTGAAAACCTTATAAATCCTTGAATCATGGAACTGAAGAAAAACAAAAAGTATGAGCTAGAGTCAAAACGACCTATGTTCTTTGGTATTGGTATGATTATCGCCTTGTCTTTGACCATTGTCGCATTTGAATGGAGGTCGCCGATTGATCCAGTTGTAGAAACGACACCAGTCGATGAAGAACCCTGGTATGTCCTGGAGGAGCCAAAGGTTACCAAACATGAGATTCCTGAACTTCCAAAGCCAAAAGTTAAAAAGCAGGTAATTTCAGCAGCTGTTGAAATCAAAGAGATTGAAAAACTAACGAAAACAATTGAGAAAAATAGACCTGAAATAGATGTTCAAAGTGCAATTGATGATGCTGTCAATAGTGAACCCTTAAAAGTTGAAGTCATCGATGATACACCTTTTGATGTAGTTGAGGAGATGCCTGAGTTTCCTGGCGGAGATGCGGCACTTTTAGGCTTCATTGCAAAAAACATTAAATACCCAAAGGCTGCCAAGCGCATAGGTATTGAGGGGAGGGTGACTTTAGCATTCGTAATAGATGAAAGCGGAGCAATCACCAACATTGAAGTAATAAGGGGCATTGGTGCCGGATGTGATGAAGAAGCTATCAGGGTTTTAAAGCTCCTACCAAACTATAGTCCAGGGAAGCAAAGAGGAGTCCCGGTTAAGGTAAGAATGCGGCTTCCGATAAACTTTCAGCTCCACTAATCAAAACTCTACCGTTGGGGCGTTTTCCGCTCCTTCAGTTGCCTCATAGAGTGGCTTTCTTTCAAAACCAAACATGCCAGCTAGCATGGTGTTTGGAAATTTCCTGATGTAGGTGTTGTACGCCTTAGTTTTCTCATTGTACCGCGTACGAGCCACTGAAATCCGATTCTCGGTTCCTTCCAGCTGAGCTTGAAGCTCAAGAAAATTCTGATTGGATTTTAAATCGGGATATCGCTCAACAGTAACAAGCAATCTGGAAAGCGCGGAGTTTAACTGTCCCTGTGCATTGGCAAAATTTTGAAGTGCTTCCTGATTGAGATTCGAAGGATCAATTTGAATGCTCGATGCTTTTGCCCTGGCCTCTGTAACCTGAGTCAAAACCTCTTTTTCTTGCTCTGCAAAACCCTTTACCGTATTCACAAGGTTGGGAATAAGGTCGTATCTCCGCTGATACTGAGTTTCAACATTGGCCCATTCGGTATTCACTTCTTCATCCATAGTCACCATGCTGTTATACTTCCCGGCGAAGAAGTTATATCCAAGAAAAACAACGACTACAATAATCAGTATGGTAATTACTCGCTTGCTCATAGGTTTTATTTAATATTCAAAGCTCAAGGCTCTCGTAGAATTTATATTTTCCTTATTTTCATCGAAGATATGAAATCATACCTAAAATCAATAGTCATTCTGCTTGTCGCAATGGTAGCCGTTAGCCATTTGAAAGCGCAAGATCAACAGGAAGTTCCAACACTTACTGATCGAGTTACAGATCAGGCAAACATATTGTCACCAAACGAAGTGGCATATCTGACCAATCAACTGAAGGATTTGGAGGAAAGGAAGGGTAGTCAGCTAGCCATCCTGACTGTATCTAGCACTAAACCGGAGACGATAGAACAATATTCTATTCGGGTGGTCGACCAATGGAAACTTGGGCGTGAAGATGTTGATGATGGGGTCTTGTTAATTATTGCCAAAAACGACAGAAAGCTTAGAATTGAGGTGGGGTATGGACTGGAAGGTGCAATACCGGATGCTTACGCCAAGCGTATCATCTCAAATATTATTGTTCCACATTTCAGAGACGGTGATTATTACCTTGGAATTGAAGAAGGAGTTGAAGCTATCATAGGATTAATTGATGGTGAGGAATTGCCTGAGGTTACAAGTGATTCCAGGCAAGTTTCTAATAAAAAATTCATTACCCTCTTTTCTTTTACAGGTATAGTTATCCTTATCGTCATAGTGATTGTCACAAAAGTTTTCCTCGCGAAGAAATTGGGCAATTCAAAAAGCAGTGTTGTGGTAGTGGTAGGTATATTTCTGCTTGTATGGCTTTTAGTGAATCTCTACGCTGGCGTATTTGCTTCAATAATATCTTTCTTCTTCCTAAACGGGGTTGGTTCCGGTGGAGGGGGCAGACGTGGAGGTGGATATTATGGAGGCTATGTAGGAGGCTCTTCCGGTGGCTGGGGCGGAGGAGGAGGCTTCAGCGGTGGTGGTTTCTCCGGTGGAGGCGGTGGATTTGGTGGTGGAGGCGCTTCTGGCGGTTGGTAAAATTTGAAGCATATGAAAAAATATATATTCACAGAAGAAGAAAAGCATCAAGTCAAGGAGGCCGTTAAAGCACTCGAAAAAGAGTCGTGCGGTGAGATTGTTCCTTTTTTCACGAGGAAAAGTGATGATTATGCTGAAGTATCCTGGCATCTATCAGCAATCCTTGGAATCTCGGGATTTGGGATTATTGCGCTGCTCTCCTATACATGGATGCTTCCTGCTTTATCCTTTCTTGAGGTATTTATCGTAATTCTTGGATTAATGGCAATTGGGTATTTTCTCCCAATTCTATTTCCAATCCTTAAAAGAATTCTTGTTTCTGAGGAAAGAGCCTTGGAGATGATATCTCTCCGGGCGAAAGAAGCATTCATCAATGAAAAAGTGTATGACACCAAAGAACGAGTTGGAATTTTGATTTATATAAGCAGGCTCGAACATGTGGTGTTGGTCATGGGGGATGAAGGGATCAATGCCAAGGTTGACAAAGAAGACTGGGAGAAAGTAGTCTCTCTTATTACTGATGGTTTAAGACAAAATAAAATAGGAGATGGACTGGTGAATGGAATCAACCACTGCAAGGACTTGCTCTTGAACAATGGGTTTATTCGAAAAGACTCTGATACCAACGAGCTGTCTGACGAACTAAGAATCAAAGATTAAGGCATCAGCAAGTTTGGTTGACCGGAACAGTCTGTAGTTGATTCCTGTTTACCTTTATACAAACTTAAAAACCTAAAGAACGATGAAATTCAAACTGTTTTATGGATTAGTGCTTGGAGCATTCTTGTTTGCATGCACCAGCACAGAAAAAGAATCAGAGAGTGATACGCCGGAAGAAGTACCGGTGAAGGTGATCGGAAAAGTCACTTCGTACGCCACTGATTCTACAACCATGGTAGGCTATCTGGCCATGGACGTCAACGACTCATCCAAACGTCCGGGTGTTTTGGTAGTTCATGAATGGTGGGGACACAACGAATATTCCAGAGAAAGAGCCGAGATGCTGGCTGACCTTGGATATGTGGCCCTTGCCGTAGATATGTACGGAGATGGCAAGCAGGCCGCTCACCCCGATGAAGCCGGTGAATTTGCCGGAATGGTCATGGGTAATTTTGATGAGGCTAAAGCGCGATTTGATGCTGCATTGGAAACATTAAAAAATCATCCAAATGTTGATAATGAAAAAGTCGGTGCAATAGGCTATTGCTTCGGTGGGTCTGTTGTACTAAGTATGGCAAATGCAGGTTATGACCTGGATGCGGTGGCTTCTTTTCATGGAGGTCTGAGGCTGCCTGTAATGCCGGATTCAGGAGCTGTTAAGTCGCGCGTTTTAGTAGCAAATGGAGCTGAGGATCCATTTGTGCCTGAGCAACAAATAGAAGACTTCAAATCTACCATGGATGCTGCAGGTGCTGATTATAAATTCATAAACTATGAAGGTGCTACTCACAGCTTCACCAGCAAAGTAGCTGATTCAGTCGGAGCTAAATTTGGAATGCCGTTAGCATATAATGCTGAAGCTGACAGTGCAAGTTGGGCAGAGATGAAAGTGCTTTTTGCAGAGGCTTTCAAATAGGTTAAAGAAGTATAATAAAAGCTGTTCCACAAATTTCAGGCAGTCATCCTGAACTTGTTTCAGGATCTAAATAAGGCAATCCACATCTTGGATTCTGAAATAAATTCAGAATGACCGTTTGTAAAACTAATCTGGAACAGCTTTTATTATTTCCATACGTGAATATTTCCGTCCACATCCACCATGATTTTTTGATACTCCACTGGCACCACAACCTCAAATTCTTTATCTATGACACCTAGCTTCCATGTCTTTTTGCTTTTGATCAAAGCATACTTTCCAACAAAATCACTGACCCAAAATTTCTTAACAGGTCCGATGTTTCCGATATGAGTTCCGGGAGAACTGTAGTGCTCACTTAACTCGTGGAAGCTACCACTCAGATCGGTCATTGCTACTGGTACTACTACCTTTCCGCTTTTATCAATAAACCCAAATTTTCCATCTTTCTCTACCAACGACCAGTTAGAATTTTCTCTGTCGAAGTAACTGATCCTGTCGTAAATGGGAGGCACAACTTCATCACCTGTTTTATCTACAAACCCATACAGCCCCGCCTTTCTAACCATTGCTAAGTGGTTTGCTCCTTTCGTGCCAAAATCATAAATACGCTCATATTTTGGTTTGATCACTTCCTTACCTGTTCGATCAATGACACCATAAAGTCCATTTTTCTCTACCCTCGCCCAATGATGAGCAATGTTGCCAAAGGAGGATACCGAAGTGTAGACAGGTGTTACTACTTCATTCCCTCTTCTATCAATAAACCCAACTAACCCATTCATTTCAACTTTTGCCCAGTCTGTTCCGATAGAACCAAAGCTGCTGATTCGCTGATAAATCGCCGGCACAACTTCTTTCCCTGTTCGATCAATAAAGCCATAAAACCCCTCTTTTTGAACTTTGGCCCATGCAGCAAGCCCATTAGAGCCAAACGAGTTAATATCTGTATAAACAGGTGCGACCACCTCTACTCCGGACCGGTCGATAAAGCCATAAAAACCTGATTTCTGAACGAGCGCCCAGTTAACATCTTTGTCACCAAAATCATAAATGCGATCATAGACAGGCTTTACAACAATGGAGCCTGACCTATCTAAAAAACCATAAAGCCCATCTTTTTGCACCTTGGCCCAGTTTGATGTCGATTCGCTGTATGAATAGATTTTTTCATACTCCGGAGGGACCACTTCTTTGCCCTGTCGATCAATCAGGCCGTATAGATTTTCTTTTCTTACAACTGCAAGGCTGCTGTTACCATGCTCACCAAAACTGGCAATGTAATCGTAGGTCGGTTCTTCTTGCGCTGATAGTGAAATTGGAAGGCATAAAAGCCATAATAGTGTTGCCCGGATAACTTTAGATATCATGTGAAATGTCTTTTGCACTATAAAAGACAGGCTAAAATCTAAATGGCTTCCGTGAAGAGCTTTAGATTAAGCACACGTGCTGATGAAGAGTGCAATGGAAAGAAATGCAACGGTAGCGCGAAATATGTAATAATACTTATGCATGGCTAAGATTCGTTATCCTAACTATATATACGTATTCGGGAAGGTCTGAAAATTTATATTCGATCAACTACCACATCCAACGCACTCAATCTCTGAGTTCATCGGACGAGTTCCGTTCACCTTCATTTTTAAATTGTGGATTTTGTCTTTGATTTCCATGTCGCTAAACATGTCGCCTGTCAGCTTGGATTCAAGCTCTGTGATTTCGGATTGGATTTCTTCTGTAGTCATGACGCAGTTGTTACGGGTGTTTGTTAGAATAAATTTAATGGGAATCTATTTAAATCGGTTCCATTTTATATAGGAATTTTGAATCACTTATACTAACACAAAAGGCTATTGCCACTAAGGATTGTTTTTAATAACAACCAAACAACAAAATTATCTTTTTAGACTGAGACAGATTCATTACACCTCAATCTCACCTTTCATATAGGTCACCGCATTCCCGGCAATAAGCACACGCTCACCCAGCGCGATGCAGTTGAGGTAGCCTTTGCGCTCGGATAGCTGGTAGGCGATCATTTCATTTTTGCCTAGCTTCTCCGACCAGTAAGGAATCAGTGAACAATGCGAAGAACCAGTAACAGGGTCTTCAAAAACGGAAGCCCCCGGGAGGAAAAACCTGGAAACGAAATCCACTCCATCACCGGGAGCGGTACAAATAATCCCTCCTTTGTTGAACTGCTCCGGACTAAGCAGACTCGGATTTACTTTCAGAGAACGAACCTCAGCTTCACTCTCATACACCAAAACATAGTCTCTCGACTTTAAGACTTCCTTTGGGTTATGATTGAACGCCTGTAAAAAGCCCTCCATCATTTCAACGGGTTCCGGTTTTCGGGATGGAAAATCCAGTTGTAGTAAATGCTCTTTTCGTTTCACTACCAACGGACCACTCATCGTCTCAAAGTCGATCTTGTCTTTCTTATACCCCATGTGATTGAAAATGACGTGCGCAGAAGCAAGTGTGGCATGGCCGCACAGGTCAATCTCAAACTCCGGTGTAAACCATCGCAGATCAAAGAAATCTCCCTGATCCTGAAAAAAAGCAGTTTCCGACAGGTTGTTTTCTATGGCGATCTTTTGCAACACGTCATCGATGGGCCACTCGTCTCCGATTGGGACTACTGCGGCAGGGTTGCCCGCAAAGAGATGATCGGTAAACGCATCGACTTGGTATATAGGTAACTTCATACCTAAAGATAAAAATCGCTGGTCAGGAATTAGAAAGATGCTGAAAAAACTTGTCTGACGGAAGTCTGGAATTCCGCATGGCATTCATTTACAAATCGGTCACCCTGAGGCTAGCCGCCTGCACTGTTTCAGGTCTATCGTTCAAAAAAGAACGTTTTTAGGCACTAACTGTACGCTTATGATACAGATAACCGCCTTATTTGTCCGACCGTATAACTGTTTATGAAACTACTACTCTGGTTTATCCTCCTTGTCATCTGCTGGCCCCTGGCATTGGCCATTTTGTTCTTTTACCCGGTTATCTGGCTCATTTTGCTGCCATTCAGGCTGCTTGGCTTTGCAGTCGAGGGAGTGTTTGCCTTTATCCGCGCGCTGTTTATGCTGCCGGCGAGGATACTCAGTTAAAAATCCAAACGCATCACTGTAACCGCCATAAGAGGCTGTCTTCTAATCTACCGTTTTTTGGAATAGATTCTTCGCTAAGCGCAGGATGAACTGTGTTTAAAAAGTCTTCGTGCCCTCTGTAATCATTCTCTGTGTCCTCTGTGGTTAAATCTCTAAATTAGCTTCATGACCATCGAGCCCGGAAAACTATACCTCGTCCCCACACCCATCGGTAACCTTGCCGACATGACCTACCGTGCGGTGGAGGTATTGAAAAATGTAGATCTCATTCTGGCGGAAGACACCAGAACATCAGGTTTTTTACTGAAGCATTATGAGATTGGCACTCCGGCGCAAAGTTTCCACGCCCACAATGAACATAAGAAAGTTGAGGAAGCCATCTCTAAATTGAAAGAAGGCAAGTCGATTGCTCAGATATCGGATGCCGGAACACCAGGCATATCAGATCCGGGTTTTTTGCTCGTTCGGGAAGCACTTGCAAACGAGATTCCAGTTGATTCATTACCTGGGGCGACTGCATTTATTCCAGCTTTGATCAAATCCGGATTTCCATGTGACCGTTTTGTCTTCGAAGGATTTTTACCTCACAAAAAAGGTCGTCAAACCCGTATTGAATCCATTAAAGATGAAACCAGAACGGTAGTTTATTATGAATCACCACATCGACTCCTAAAAACATTGCAACAATTCAGAGAAATTTTGGGGGAGCGAAACGTTTCAGTTTCCAGAGAGTTAACAAAGAAGTTTGAAGAGACGGTGACAGGCCCGATAGATGATGTGCTGACCTATTTCAGCACGAAAAGCATCAAAGGAGAATTTGTCATTGTATTAGAAGGAGCCAAATGAACCTAGAAAACATCACCGAAAAAGTAGCTGCTATAGCCATGAAAACCGGAGGGTTTATCCGGCAGGAGCGAAAACGGTTTTCGTATGATGAAGTAGAGTTCAAAGGTGAAAGCGATCTGGTTTCCTATGTAGATACTGAATCCGAAAAGCAGATTATTTCCGGGCTTGAAAAGATTCTTCCGGAGGCCGGATTTATAACTGAGGAAGAGACCACCACACAAGGACAAAAAGAATTTACCTGGATCATCGATCCACTGGATGGCACGACCAACTTTGTGCATGGCATTCCAAATTACTGTGTCAGCATTGGCCTGATGAATGAAGAAAAAATCATCGCAGGAGTGGTCTATGAGGTTGCTAACGATGAATGCTTCTATGGATGGAAAGATGGAGGGGCCTACCTGAATAAGCAGCCGATTCGGGTATCTCAAGCCAAATCATTTTCCGATACCGTTCTGGCTACCGGATTTCCTTATTACGAATTTGAGCGATTGGATGAGTACCTGTTGATACTTCATCAGTTGATGGAATCCACCCAGGGCCTTCGAAGAATGGGTAGTGCAGCAGCTGATATGGCGTATGTGGCTTGTGGCAGGTATGGAGGGTATTTTGAATACAATCTCAACTCATACGATATCGCCGGAGGCGTCATTCTTGTTCAGGAAGCCGGCGGGACGGTCACCGATTTCAAGGGAGGAGATGACTACATCTTTGGAAGGGAGATTGTAGCGGGAGGTGGGGTTCATTCGGAGCTTTTACATGTGATCAAGAAGTATTGGTAAAAAAATTTGATTTAATAAGTTAGGAATCCTTACTAAATAATTTATGTTTGTATTATTATTAGGAATCCTAATTAAATAATGATGAAAAACCTTTTGACTTTATTATTGATCACAACCATGAGTTGTCAATCGTTTTCTCAAGGAGAAAATGAAGATCCAAGCTTTGCAAAATCAGATGACCGGAAGATCACAAACGCTCAAGTCATTTATGATGAATCACTCGAACACCTCGTATTTACCATTTCGGTAAATGGGAAGGCCGGAAAATCGGTTCCTTCAGCTGCAGGTCAGTTGGATGGCGCGCCTGTTTTGGGGTATGTATTTCCTACTAATCTAAAACCCATAGACGTTGGGTTTAGTGAAACCGATGGAATAGTGGCACTTGCTCTAACCTCTCATCCAGATTTTGATGACACGCCATTGTGGGACGAAAACTACGATCGCAATTATGCCAATGACGGCATCATTTGGCATCCTCATTGGGTGGTGCTTACGGAGGACAAACGTGTAGCCGGAGGACTTGCTGTAAAGCAGTTTGATCCGGAAAAGGACGAAGTAACTCTGCCACCAACAAACCCGGGAATGCCCATGTACATGGATTCACCGGGTTTTCATGTCATCACAAAAGGAAATCAAATAAAAGTGGTGGTGCCAACCTATCGGGTCAGTGGCAAAACGGACTTTAACTTTAACGGTGTGGCCGCTTATATGCAGGTAAATACCTCAAAAGATGATCTTCCGATGCTTGGCGTGTACGCTGTTTATAGTGTGGCCTCCGGCGATTTGTCTTTGCCGTATACCGTAGAGTAGCTATGCAAAAGTTGAAATTGGAATATTATCCACCCATCCAAGGGGAGTTCAGTTTGAAAAAGCTGAACTTCCTTTTCGTATTTCAGGTGAATTGTCCCGGTTGCTTTATGTACGGCATTCCTTTGGTCGACTCACTGTACAGGGATTTTGGCGAACAAATTTCTTTCCTGGGCCTATCCACAGCCTTTGAAGATTTTGATCTGAACACCGAGGAAAACACAAACAAACTAATTTCATCAGGAGAGATGATCGGTGAAACCCAAAAAGCGTTTAGCACGCAGGGCACAAGCAAATACCCTATTGAAATAGCGTTTCCGATTGCCATGGATCGGTTTGCTGATCATACATTTGATATGAAAGCTGCTGCCGAAGATATCTGCTTGTCTAACCCCAATTTTAGCTATTGGCCGGAGTTTGAAAAAAATGAGCTAAGAAAAAGAGTCACTGATTACCTCAAGTCTCAGGTTTGCATACCGCTCACCTTTACGCTCAATCAAATGAGAGGCACTCCCACATTCATTTTATTCAATGAGCGATATGAAATCCTAAGACACTATTTTGGACATCAGGAGGCGAGCAATTTAAGAGGTGAATTAAAGGAGATGCTTTCTGTGAATAATTAGGATTGCTAACTTTGTCATATGGCGAATCTATTTGATCCGAAAATACAAGAGTCTGACCTAAGCAGTAAGTCGGTGGTCGGTCTGGAAAGAATTTCAGAAGTTTTTCGCGTCCTTTTGTGGCAAAAGAGCAACGAGACCAGCTTAAGCCCCATCCAAATACAACTACTGATTTTTATTAAAAATCATGATTCAAGCCTCGCCAATGTCAGTCAGCTGGCACGTGAGTTCAATATGAAAAAGCCCACCATTAGTGATGCTGTTAAAGTTCTTTTTCAAAAAGAGCTCATTACGAAAGAGTCGGGGAGCGATGCAAGGGCTTACACTATTCTACTTACGGAGAAAGGAAAGTCAGTGGTTGATTCACTGAAGGATTTCGGGGAGCCTGTTAAAGACATTTTGGATGAACTGGATCCCAGGGAAAAGGATGCACTTTTTCAGTCACTAGCTAAAGTGATATTCAAGTTAAATCAGCGTGGCTTGATCGACGTACAGCGCACGTGTTTCGGATGTCGGTTTTACGAAAAATCTTCCAACGGCCATTATTGTCAGTTTATTAAAAAGCCACTATTGGAGAATGAGATTCGTCTTGATTGTGGTGACTTCCAGCAAATAGATAGTTAATAATTGGTAGGATTCTTGTAGCAACATCCGCTAAATTTATTCCTATGAAGACACTCACTATTCTAATCGTTTTCCTAATGGCTGCCTGTGGCGGCAATGGAAGTTCTGACTCTATAATGGCGGACATGGAAGCGGCTCCAATGATGGAGGCTGTGGATGAATCAGCCTCAAGCTCGTATCGAAAAGTTTCGAATACAGAGCAGGATCAAAGTGAAATTCAAAAGAAAGTAATCAAAACCGGTGGTCTTTCTTACAGAGTAGAAAGTACAAAAGAGGAATACAATCGGCTGAATGATTTGCTTGAGAAATATGAGGCTTACATCAGCTCGGAGAATGAAAATAAGGGATATGATCGGGTGAATTATAATGTGAGTATCAAAGTGCCACCACAAAACTTTGATCCAATGATCGCTGATATTACCAAGGATAAAAAGCTGGATAACAGATGGGTGAATACCGATGATGTAACAGAAAGGTATTATGATCTTCAGTCCCGAATTGACAATAAGAAAAAGCTGGAGGAGCGTTACCTGGAGATACTCAAACAAGCGAATAAGATCAGCGACATTCTGGAGGTGGAAAGAAACCTGAATCAGGTACGATCGGAGATTGAGTCGTTACAGGGTCAATTTAAGCTATTGAACCACCAGATTAGCTTCAGCACCATCGATGTGTCCTTCTACCAATTGATTCCATACGAACTGGATCAGGAGCAGCGTCCCGGTTTCGGTACCCGATTAGTTAATTCTATTACCTCCGGTTGGCAGGGATTTCTTACTTTCCTTGTTTACACGCTAGCACTTTGGCCATTTGGTTTGCTTGCTGTCGGGGTTGTTTGGGTGGTGAGAAAGGTTAGGGCTCGTAAGAAATAGTAGAACCTCCCTCTAGCATTATCGGGGAGGCTATGGCACCTCCCCCCTTCAAGGGGGGATTATCTAAAAAAATGAAATACTCTAATTTTAAAGACATAATGAGGCGTTCAGATTTGGCTTTATTCGCTATTGACCTTTTGACACCTCTAAATACGCCTCCACCCTCTCAGCTACATTTTCTCTGATGTTCATATAAAACAAATTATAATCGACAGTGTGATAGCGCTTCCAGTTGATAAGGAAGTTGCCAAAAAATTTAGGCTTATTGATCCATAGCATGCCATCCATATTCTGAGCGTCAGAAAGCCCAGGTCTGATTTTCTTAAAATTCTTCAAAATGCCCCTCTGTTTTCACCCCAACTCACGTAAGTTGTATCAGTCGACCAGCTCAGGGGGTTTACATTCAAGGCATTCGCATACCAGAAATCATGATTAGGCGGGTAGTAGTCACGCGCATAGGTATTCCAAGTCAACCAACAACCTGTTTCCAAAGGGTTGTCGCAAACAGGAACGTATGAAAAAGTGCCTTTATCCATGGGCATTCCTACAATGTAAGCAGCCACCAACTGATTCATCAACGGTCGATTTTCAAAAAACTCACGAAGTAGTTTCGTCGCATGGTTTGTTCCCTGGCTATGCGAGGCGATAATAATTGGCCTGCCTTGATTCCAGTTTTCAAGGTAATATTCAAATGCTCTTTTCACATCTGTATAAGCAAACTCTAAAGCCTCTACTTTCAATGGGAGATTGTCCATATGGTAAATTCCAATGTGTGCTTGCCTGTAAATGGGTGCATACACTTTTGCAGAACCATTAAACACACTCGCCTGGTACTTGATTGTTGAGTTTGCTATTTCCTTGTTTAGCTTTTCATCATTAACATCAGCAAACCACGGGTACTCTTTGTCCTGTTTTTTGGAATAGATGGTAGGATAAATGAAAAAAACATCTACCTCGGCACTGGCTTGATATTCTTTAAGCTCACCTTTTCCAGGTACTTCATCAGCCATATCCTGAACTTCCGGATGGGCAATCCAGTACTTCATTTTATTGTAATCAGGTGCTGCAGGAGCCAGCTCTAAATCATCCCGATCATATTTGGTTTTGAACTTCTTCTTCGACTGGGCAGGTAGGTTCAGAGAGACAGAAAAAACCAACAAACCACACAATAATCTTACATAAGATGAGCTTATAGACATATAAATATTATAAATAATCTAAATAGTACATTTACTAACGTTAAAATATTAAACCTTTTCTAAAATGAATATGAACGCATCTTCAAATGGGGCTGGCAAATGCCCATTTCATGGAGGCAATACTTCCTCCGGCACAACTGATAAACACTGGTGGCCAAATTCACTTAACCTGGATATCCTTAGTCAACACGACTCCAAAACGAATCCTTATGATGAAGATTTTAATTACAGAGAAGCAGTTAAAGAATTAGACTTTGATGCTATAAAATCAGATATGCATGCTTTGATGACAGACAGTCAGGATTGGTGGCCGGCAGACTGGGGTCACTATGGTGGGCTTATGATCCGTATGGCCTGGCATGCTGCAGGTACGTATCGAATCTCTGATGGAAGAGGTGGTGCAGGTACAGGAAACCAACGGTTTTCTCCATTGAACTCCTGGCCAGACAATGTCAGCTTAGATAAAGCCAGACGGCTCTTATGGCCCCTCAAAAAGAAATATGGTAATAAAATCAGCTGGGCTGATCTTTACATTTTAGCAGGGAATGCTGCCTATGAAACCATGGGATTGAAAATGTTTGGGTTCTCTTATGGAAGACCAGACATCTGGCACCCTGAAAAGGATGTCTATTGGGGAGCAGAAAAAGAATTTCTTGCACCTAGTGAAGAGCGCTATGAAAACCTCGATGATCCTTCCACACTCGAAAATCCCTTGGCAGCTGTCCACATGGGCCTCATTTATGTGAACCCTGAAGGTGTTAATGGAAACCCTGATCCACTTAAAACGGCAGCTCAAGTGAGAGAGACATTTAAAAGAATGGCCATGAACGATGAAGAAACCGTAGCACTGACAGCAGGCGGTCATTCAGTAGGTAAAGCACACGGAAATGGTGATGCCAATAAGTTAGGTCCCGAACCGGAAGGAGCGCCTATTGAAGAGCAAGGCTTTGGTTGGTCGAATAATCAAAACGGAGGAGTTGGTAGACACGCAATCACGAGTGGTCTTGAAGGTGCCTGGACATCAGAGCCTACCAAGTGGGACAATGGTTATTTCAAAATGCTTTTTGAGCATGAATGGGAAGTGAAGAAAAGCCCTGCCGGTGCAAACCAATGGATGCCTGTTGATATCAAAGAAGAAGACATGCCTGTGGATGTAGAAGACCCTTCGGTTAGGACCATGCCCATAATGACAGACGCAGACATGGCTATGCGGGAGGACCCGATTTACCGAGAAATCTCTCTGAAATTCAAAGATGATCAGGCTTACTTCTCTGAGACCTTTGCAAGGGCATGGTTTAAGCTAACCCATAGAGACATGGGACCTAAGGTGAGATACATCGGACCGGAAGTGCCGAAAGAAGACTTGATCTGGCAGGATCCAATTGAACCGGGTAACGCATCATACGACATAGGTGCGATGAAAAAGAAAATCGCAGAAGCTGGAATTTCCATTCAGGATATGGTAGCTACGGCATGGGACAGTGCCAGAACTTTTAGGGGTTCTGATATGCGAGGTGGAGCCAATGGTGCTAGGATCAGATTGGCACCACAGAAAGATTGGGAAGGTAATGAGCCCGAACGACTTTCAAAAGTGCTTTCAAAGCTCGAACCAATCGCGAATGAATTCAATGCAAGTGTTGCAGATGCCATCGTATTGACAGGATGTGTGGGTGTTGAAAAAGCAGCTAAGGCTGCTGGACACAATGTTTCGGTTCCATTTGCTCCCGGAAGAGGTGATGCAACGCAAGAAATGACAGATGTTGAGGCTTTTGAGCCATTAGAGCGAGTGGCCGATGGTTTTAGAAATTACATGAAGAAAGCGTACGCGGCTACCGCTGAAGAAATGATGCTGGATCATGCACAGCTTCTCGGACTTACAGCCCCTGAAATGACGGTGCTAGTAGGTGGTATGCGTGTGATGGGTGCTAATTATGGTGGCTCGAAGGAAGGAGTGTTCACTGATAATGTGGGAGCTTTATCCAATGATTTCTTTGTGAACCTGACAGACATGACGTATAAATGGGAGCCCAAAGGAGCAAACCTTTATGAAGGAAAAAATAGGAAAACAGGAAAAGTTGCCTTTACCGCAACAAGGGCAGACCTGGTGTTCGGTTCCAATGCAATTTTGAGAGGGTATGCAGAGTTGTACGCACAAGATGACAACAAAGAAAAATTTGTCCATGACTTCATTGCAGCCTGGACAAAAGTGATGAATGCGGATCGATTCGATTTGAATTAAGAACTAGTTATGGAAGGCTGTCTCAAAGGGTTTCGAATTGATTGATTTTGGAAAATTTTATTTAATAGCTAGTTGTTATTAAACTGTTTAGCTGAAAACTTAATTTAGGTCGATACATTAGGTGGATTGATAAGTCACTCCTCCACTAACCTCGGCCAATTTTCTTCAGCCTTTTTAATTAATTCACCCTGAGCAGCCTCCCATTTTTTCTGAATGCCCTTGCTATAGTTGAGATAGAGCTTCCCGTCCACAATACGCCAGGTCATAGGGCTGGATTCATACGTATAACCATTCCCAACGGCATAGGCACAATACCCACCAAACTGAGGTGCGTATTTCTCTGGCTCAGCCTTGAAAACTTCCAAATTTTCCTGTGAACTGAAAAGCCATTCGGCCCCTTTCCACTCAAGTTTGAAAGATTCACTTCCTTTAACTGGTTCGCCTTTCTTGAAGTACGCCACAGGATCATAGCCCTTGATTGCGCCATCATTGCTAGTATAGATAGGATTTTTCTGAGCTGTGACAATGAAGGAAAAGATGATCAGGAAAATAGATGTGATTGTTCTCATAGCATTAGGTACGGGAATGCAGGGGGAAAGATGAGGAGATCGAGTACATTGTCTTCTGGAAGTCATCATGTTTAACCCATGAATTTTGCGTTTTGCAATGCCTTTGAGGTGGAATTGCTATATCCAATACATAGCTCATCGGCTGCATCAACATCTTTTACCACATTGTGATCAATCAAAAGTTGACACAGACGTTTGGCTTCCCCAAGAGGAATCTCTACTTCAAATTCTTTGAAAAAGTACTTTGAAACATCTGAGGCTGTCAGGATGCTTTTATTTCTATGATTAGATATATAATCCAGATGCCTCAAAATAGCATTGAGTTTTTGATTCTGCGTCATCTAATAAAGTTAATCCAAAATCAAGCTGAAAATAAGATCGAAGGCTTAATTCATGTACATATCTAAGAATATTGATCGAAATGTCATCCTGAACTTGGCAGAAGGTGATGGGCGCGGAAAGATCTGTATCGAGTCATCTCAGATGTGGCGAAAATTAAACCAACCCATCAATGGCCTCCGCGAGCTTATGATCCTTCTCAGTCACTACATCACCGGCATCATGGGTGTTTAATTCGAAGCTTACCGTGTTGTACACATTGCTCCAATTGGGGTGGTGGTTCATCTTTTCTGCAATGATTGCTACCTGACTCATAAAGCCAAAGGCCTCAACAAAGTTTTTGAATTTAAATGTCTTTTTAAGCTTGTTGTCTTCTTCTTTCCAACTCATAGTTCTTGATTTTTAAAGTGCAATGATTCCTTCAATCTTGTTGGCTTGCTTGTACACCTCTACTACCTCCTGACTTGAATTCATTTTCTGATTCAAGGTAATACTCACATATTTATTGCCTGAGCTGGGCTTGAGTTTAATTTCTGCACCGGGCAATAATGCTTCAACCCTGGGCTGATGCTCCGGCTTTACAATAAACTTAAAGGTGTAATTGTCAGGGAAGTCATGTGTTCCCTCAAGCTTTTCAACAAATGCTTTTTCGTCCCAGCTCATACATTCAATTTAATTGGAATCCAGTACTATAAAAAAAGCCATCCCGATAAAGTTCGGAATGGCTTTTAGAATAAAATCTTAGCTTCTTAGAAGAACTTATATCTCATGTCTTCGATATCCGCGAATTCTTTCACTGCATCATCGATTTTTCTAGGAACGAATAATCGGAAGTATGAAAGTGGGAAATCTGCAACCATGGCATTCTGTCCCAATCGCTGACGTGATACTTGCAACGCGAACGTTGAATAATCATCCACATCTGCAGGAATGTCTTTTGCAATAAGCTTCACAACGATTACACCATCCTGAAGACCAAACCCTTTAGTAATTTCTTCTTCATCCAGTGCAAACGAAAGCCCGATTGCTTCCGGAGCATAACCAACTCCGGTAATACTGTTTGAGAATAGCTGAAAATCGGCAGTCCCTGTCTTCGCACCGTCACCATATGCAATGGCTAACGACTCAACATCTGAAGCATCAAGCCCATTAAGCTTACTGATGATCGTTTGTGCTTTCTTCTCATTTCTTACTTTACGTTCCACCTGATTTCTAACTTCATTCAGGTTTGCCACGCCTTCTTCCTGCTCAGCAGTCATGGCAGCCACTACGTATCTATCTCCTACTTCTTTCACTTCAGAAACAGCTCCTGTCTTAGCGTCATTGTATAACCAAAGCACTAAGCTTCTTGCCTCTACCATCGGTCCAACACGCTGTGCATTTTTACCAATTCTGTTTGCCTCTCTAACGTTAAGTCCCTGCTCTTCTGCCAGTCTTCTGAACTCCTCAAGGTTCCCGGAAGATGCTGCAAATAGATCCGCTTGTCTGTAAACCTCATTGATGGTCTCATCCGAAACGAAAAACTCCTTCTTCATTTTAGCTACCCGATAAAGCACACTGTCAGGAGTGATTTCATCTTTTCGTGAAAGCTTGTAAAACTCGTACGATCCGTTTACGATTTCAGGCTCAGAAACAAATCCAATTTCCTGGCCCTGTAGAGATGCCGGTAAGTTATCTTCATAGTACGTGATGAATGAATATGGATCATCAGAGTTGATGCTCACATAGCTTGAGTCGTTAGTAGCTGTTTCTAAAGACAGCTTAAACTCAGCAACCTCGTCCGCTACAATCGCTGAGTCAGCACTTGAAGGGGTAATGTCAAAAATGACATATTCCATATTACGCGTTTCCTCTCGCTGAAACTCTGATTTGTGGCTAGCTAAGTAGGCCTTAAGCTCACTGTCTGTAACGCTGACAGATGAATCTGAAACGCTCAAAAACGGTACATACATATAGTCAATGGTTGCATTGGCATTTTGACTTACATACTCATCCTTCGCTTCATATTTGGTCACATAGTTGGTCTTAGTGAACAAGTTTGAGTATTTCTCAAGCTTTCTGCTTGGAATCAGTGATTGCTCAAATGCAATCCAGGAATTTCTTTGCTGAGGGGGTGCCTGCTTAAGGCTTCCCAGGAAAGCAGTCACATTTTCTTTGCTAAACTGACCGGTTTGAGGATCCCCGAAAAACTGCATGATCTGAGGGCTGATGTTGCTGCCCTGAACCATGTCCACCAGCTCTGCATTGGTTACTGCAATGCCAAGTTCTTCAAACTGCTTTTCATATGCTTTTTCAAGAATCAATGCATTCCAGGCCTGATTTCTGATTTGGTCAGTCTCTTCCTGCAGTGGATTTCTTCCAGTGTTGATAGCAAAATTGTAAGACAGCTCATCAACCTTGTTTTGAAACTGTGCGTTGGAAATATTCTCTCCTGCGATTTCCCCAATGTCAGGGTTATCGCCTCCACCTAAAATAGATGAGTTTCCAATTAAATCTGTGCCAATGAATGCTACCATGGTGACCATGATTGCTCCCACCACGATCTTACCCATCTTGTTTCTCAGTATTCCTATTAGTGCCATAATCTTCTAAATGCTCTTTTTGAGGTCGGCAAAAATAAGGAAATAATTTGCTATTGGCTACTCACAAGAAATATTCAGGAAATCTGGTTAATGTCTTGATTATCACATGCCTTAATTAACCATTCGAATCAGGAACGGTGGCTGTGGATAATTCTGCATTTCTATTCCAAAACCAGGCAATGCTCAACCCTGAAATAATATGCCAGATGCCCCACCAGGCTGCTACTATCGCCATCCCCCCTAATCCATCGAAAAAGGAGAAAATAAGGATCAATCCAAGCCCGGAATTTTGAATGCCTGTTTCTATGGCAATGGACCGTTTATCCTGCTCATCAAGTTTGAAAACCCTTCCCATCTGGTATCCTGCTGTAATTGCAATGGCATTGTGAACGAGAACAAGTAAAATCACCAGATGAATGTATTGCAGAAAGAGATCGAAATTGGCACTGAAAGCCATCAGA
This sequence comes from Ekhidna sp., assembly GCF_040220215.1. Lineage (GTDB taxonomy): Bacteria > Bacteroidota > Bacteroidia > Cytophagales > Cyclobacteriaceae > Ekhidna. Next base: position 136,424 of record NZ_JAVJTR010000025.1, on the reverse strand, counting down.
ACAATGGCCACAAAAATTCCAATAGAGCTGTAATGCATAACAGGATGCAGACGGTCCGCAACTCCCGGTTTCCACTTTCTTAAAACCATGCCCAAAACAATAGGGATGAGCAGCAGCATAGTGATGGTCTTCAGCAGCTGCCAGAAATCAAGACTGACTTCCGTGAGGATATTTGCTGTAGGCGGATAGAATCCTGCCCATAAAGTAAGGTTAATAGGGGTAAGAATAATGGCCAACGTACTTGATACCGCGGTTAAGCTTACGGAAAGTGCTGCATTTCCTCTGGCCATTGCAGACATGAAGTTGGAGATGTTCCCTCCCGGACAGGCCGCCACCAACATCATCCCTAGTGCAAAACTGGCACGAGGCTGAATGATTAGAATCAAAAGAAATGTAAGAACTGGAAGAATGATAAACTGTGATAAGATGCCTGCGAAAGCTGCTTTCGGATTGTTCAACACCCTAATAAAATCTTCCCCGCGGAGGTTGATAGCCACGCCAAACATGATGAATCCAAGACTTAGATTAAGGTAAAATAAGTTGGCTTCACTGAAGTTGAGTGTGACCTGATCGATCGAATCCATCAGGGCAAGATAAAATAAATGATCGTCATTGCGAACGACGAAGGAGTGAAGCAATCTTAAAATTAAGATCGCTTCACATACGTTCGCGATGACGTTTAAAAAGATTTACTTCTTCCGGATAATGATATCTCCGTGCATGTTTTTAAACGTGTACTCCGGACCACCACCGTTGATAGCACCAAATACCCAGGAATTGATGGATACCTTATACTTTCCATCATCTGATTTCACTTCTGGTTTTGATCGGTCTACTGTCATATCATAATCCGTGAATATTTCGCCCCGATCTGATCGCATCTTGGCGGTTGCCTTGATTCCCGAAGGAAAAGTCACGTCTACATTTCCGTGCAGGGTTACAAATGACATGGGCTCATTTGGAGTCACTTTAATAAAATTTACAATGATGTCTCCATGAACCGTATTTGACACAATAGACCCACTCATATCTTTCAAAGTCAAAGGGCCATGCACGGCTGAAATCTCATGAGTTCCATTGATTCCTGTTACATCTACTTTCCCATGTACTGTAGAAACTTCAAGATCAAAATTGGCTGGAACTTTAATCGAAAGATTAATTGGTTTCTTCCAGGAGTTGGTTTCTATCTTTACTCTGTTATTGTTTTCAGAAGCGCTCAACTCAATCGGACTGCTAGCTATCTTTTTCATCCCAGCCGGAACCGATCGATCATTGTCGCCTTTATCATCACAGCTAACACAATCTCCATCATGGTCATGATCAGAAGTTTTAGCTGTCGCTTCAATGATCACTTCTTTACCATTATAGGCCTCCACTTTTATGTCACCACGAACTTGGCCAACTTCCAATTTGCCTTTCGCATTTGGTGAACTGAGCGGAATTACTAAACGCTCGTTGAAATCCTGTGCCCACACACTAGCTGAGGCTACAAGAAATAATATGATTATTAACTTTTTCATTTTCTTATCTATTTATGATTTCTTCTTTTTCAAATAAACATTTCCATTGATGCTTTTGAACGAAAGTTCAGGGCCACCAGACCCTATTTCTACGCCGGTTTTGGTTCCAATTTTGAAGGTTCCATTACGTTCGCTCTTCTCTACTTTGGGACTCATCCGTTTGTAGTCAAATGCAGTATACAGATCCCCATTCATGCTGTCGAAATATACCTGCGCATTGAAGTCATCCGGCAGCTCGAAAGTAAAGTCACCATTTACGGTATGGAACTTTACCGGCATTTGAGGGGCTTTCACAAACGTGATGTCCACATCTCCGTTGACCGTTGAAGCACGTCTTAGATCGTGGACGTTTTCAACCTCAATGTCGCCGTTTACATTGCTCACCATTACTTTCCCTTCCATGTTCCTTACCAGCACGTCTCCATTGTTGACGGTTTTTGCATGGATAGCAATCTTTTTTGGCACCTTCAATTTGTACTGATATTTGAAAGAATAGTCAGGGCCATCATTCATATTGTATCCCCAAAACTGCTGTCCATCACACCTTCTCATAAATGGCGCTTTCATATACAAAACCAGTGAGTCATTTTTGATGTATTCTCCAAGCTTTAAGTCCCTTTTTGCCTGGTCAATTAAATCATCAGAAGATGCTGAAATCTCAATGGTTAAATCCAGCGAAACCTGATTTCCTTCAGTGGCCTCCACCGTCACATCCCCATTCATGTTGTGGATCATTACCAGCATTTTCTCAGCATTTGGAATATCGTATGTTTTGTTGATCACGATCCTGTCCTCCTTGAGGTCCGGGTTGATCAGCGTTAATAGTATGAGTAATAATTTCATTAGTCCTTATTTTGAGTTTATGTATTCTTGAGTGTTTCGATGCTTTCGTTAAGCTTTTCCTTCACGAATTCATCTTCGGTATTTTCTTTCAGCTTTTCCATGGCATCCACGGATGATTTTTCCTGAATGGCCACCAACACATCTGCTATGGCAACCAACATCAGCGGCGACTCTTGCATCTTCAGTGCATCTACCAAAGCATGTCTAACATCAGGCTCATCGACATAGCGCACCAAAGATTCCAAAGAGGCTAATCGTACGTTGATATTATCATCGTTATTCAGCGTAGATATCAATGCATTAATCACTTTCTCATCTGCCTTTGGCATATCGGCAGCCATATTTACAGCACGAATACGTTCCTGTGCCTTCGGCTGCTCAATGAGGGTAAGCATCATCATTTCTTTCATGCTTTGGATTTCACTGCTCAGTTGAGCAATATCCTGCTTCTGATCCTGAGATGGCAACATCCACCAACCAATAAACAGCCCCATCACCAATGACGCCAGACCTACCTGCCAGCTTTTGGTCATTTGTGCTACAATCCAGTCCAGCACATTTGGACGAACTTCTTTTTGCTTCTCCGAATAAGCGGACATCATTCCTTCAAAGCGGGCATCCATGGCATCACTCGGTTCAGGTCGTTCGATCTCCTCAAACAAGTCCCAGGTTTGCTCCAGGTCTTTCAGCTTCTTAGCTTTCTCAGGATTGGATAGAAGAAACTCCTTCAATGCCTTTTCTTCATTCTCGCTGATGTTTCCTGCCAGCTTATCCTGCCAGAGTTCTTCCGCTTTTTTATTTGTTATTTTCATAATATCTCATTTTGAGATTAGTGTTCTTCTTTACATCCCCCTGCCATCTCACATCCTCCACACCCCCCTTCAAAGGGGGATTAGATGTCCATTTTTATGTAGGATTCTCTCAATTCTTTTAATATTCGATGTACACGTACCTTAATGGCGCTTTCCGTCACACCCAGCATCTCCGCCACTTTGGCGTATTTCACTTTTTGAAACCGTACCAACTCAATCAGCTCCCGCTTTTCTTCTGATAGGTTGGCGAGTGCTTTTTGCAGGTAATTCAATTCATCACTTTTTTCCATTTCTACCTCCTGATTTATATTCTCACTCAATCGCTCTTCATAGGGATTCATGTCCTCCTGAAAAGCATATCGTTTATTCTTTCGGTAGTGATCGTGATGCACGTTTCTCGCCATCTGGAAGGCCCACACCTCAAAATCGCCATTTTCTTTATAGGTGTGCTTGTACTTCAAAATCCGCATGAAGACGTTTTGCACCAGGTCTTCACTTGTCGCTCCATCATGGGTCATTCCATAGAAGAAGCCAAAGAATCGGCGACTGTACCGTTTGTAAAGCAGGTTGAGTTTTTCTACCTCTCCTTCTTTCACTTTCAACATCAAACTGTGGTCTTCCAGTAGGTTCATTTGGTGCATTCTGTCGGGGAAACTCCCCTAATTTCGGAAGGTTACATCGGGATTGGAAATTTCTTTCGTCACTTCGAAGGAGGTACGACTGAGAAGTCTCCTTGTTTTAAGCCAGATCACTATTTTTATGAAATGGAGCGAGGGGGTTCAGTATATATTATGACCAATCAACACAATACTGTGCTATATACTGGTGTTACATCGAACCTTTATTCAAGAGTTTATGAGCATAAAAACAAGTTATATCCCAAAAGCTTTACAGCGAAGTACAACATTATTAAACTGGTTTATTTTGAGCATCTCCCAACGATCGAAGAAGCTATTACTAGAGAGAAGCAGATTAAGAAATTCGGGAGAAGAAAGAAATCGATACTTATTAATATAATTAATCCCAACTGGGACGATCTTCATGATTCGCTAGATTAAGGAGACCTCTCACATTCGTTCGAGGTGACGTGCTATAATGAAAAATCTCAGCTAGGTTTGACCTATGAACTTCGGAAGTCTAAAAAAGGAATTGAAAGGCGAGCTGCATACCGGAGAAGCCATCCGTCATATCTATGCTACGGATGCATCTGCCTATCGGGAAGTACCGGAGGGTGTAGCGATTCCAAAGACTGATGAAGACCTCAAAAATCTCATTCGATTTGCTGCTGAAAATAAAACCTCGCTGATTCCTCGTACAGCCGGAACATCCCTGGCCGGACAGGTAGTTGGTGGTGGAATTGTCGTAGATGTTTCAAAACATTTCACAAAAACCCTGGAAGTCAACCTTGAGGAAGAATATGCCTGGGTGGAGCCGGGAATTGTACGTGACGAACTCAACCGGGAGCTATCAAAACATGGCTACTTCTTCGCTCCTGAAACATCCACCGCCAATCGGGCGATGATCGGAGGGATGATTGGAAACAACAGTTGTGGTTCCAACTCTGTCGTTTATGGAAGTACGAGAGAACATTTACTGGAGGTGAAGGCATTGCTATCCGATGGTTCGGAAGTGCATTTCAAGGAAAACGATGATTTGCGAGGTTCATCTGAATTAGAAAACCAGCTATATCAAAACATCTCGGATATCCTTTTGGATGAAGCGAATGTCCAGCGGATCAAAAAGGAATTCCCTAAGCCAAACATCCCACGAAGAAACACCGGGTATGCCTTGGATATGCTGGCAGATATGCAGCCCTTTAATCCTGATGGAAAACCATTCAACTTCTGCTCCCTGATAGCCGGATCGGAAGGAACGTTAGCGTTTGTAACAGCCGCCAAACTGAAGATCACCAAAATACCAGAAGGTCATAAGAGGCTCGTTTGCATTCATACCAAAACAATCGATGATGCCTTGAAAGCAAACCTGATTGCGCTTAATTATCAGCCTTATGCCTGTGAATTGATGGACCATTACATTCTGGAGGCTACTGCAAGAAATAAAGAACAAGCGGAGAATCGATTTTTTGTAGAAGGTGAACCTAAGGCTATACTGGTTGTCGAGCTGATAGGTGAAACGGAAAAAGAGGTAGATATCCGTATCCTGAATTTTCTAACGGAAGTGGGTAAGCAACGATTAGGCTATGCATTTCCGATTATCAAAGGAGATGATATCACCAAGGTCTGGAACCTGAGAAAGGCCGGTTTGGGCCTGCTATCCAACATTCCAGGAGATACAAAACCCGCTCCGGTTATCGAAGACACTGCCGTTGACGTAAAAGACCTCCCCAATTACATTGGCGACTTCAACAAAATATTACACCAGTATGGATTGTATAGTGTGCATTATGCGCATGCCGGATCCGGTGAATTGCACCTTCGCCCGTATCTGAACCTGAAAACAGAAGAAGGAGTCAAGCTCTTCAGAACCATTGCTGAAGAGATCGCCGATTTGGTCAAAAAATACAATGGCTCACTTTCCGGGGAGCATGGAGATGGACGCTTGAGAGGAGAGTTCATTCCAAGAATGATCGGGGAGGAAAACTATCAGCTACTTAAAAAAGTGAAGCTTGCCTGGGACCCTCACAATATTTTCAACCCAGGGAAGATTGTTGACACAGCGCCGATGGATTCGTCACTCAGGTACGAGAAGAATCAAGATACTCCTGAGTTTGAGACCATGTTGGACTTCTCACAAGAAGAAGGAATTGTTCGTGCTGCGGAACTATGCAACGGATCAGGCGACTGCCGAAAATCGGAACTGACCGGAGGAACGATGTGCCCCAGCTATCAGGCCACCCGGGACGAAAAAGACACCACCAGAGCAAGAGCCAATATTCTACGGGAAATGCTCACTCGATCCAAAGAAGTAAACCCATTCACACAGCCCGAAATCAAAGAGGTAATGGACCTCTGCCTGTCTTGCAAAGGCTGCAAACGAGAATGTCCATCGAATGTGGATATGGGAAAGCTGAAAGCCGAGTGGCAGTACCAGTCAATGAAAGAAAAAGGAGCCCCTTTTCGAACCCGGATGATCGCCAATTATGCGAAAAGCATGGAGCGGTTTGAGAAAGCTCCCTGGGCATTTAACCTGACCAGAAATCTGTCCAAGCCGATGTTGGGATTTGCTTCAAAACGCTCGATCCCTAAGATGGCGAATCAGACCTTACGATCCTGGTTTGATAAGAAATTTCATTCGCTTCAGAGGAAACCTAAAAAGACGGTCTACTTCTTCTTTGATGAGTTTACTAATTACCTGGATGTGGAGATCGGCAAAAAGGCAATCATGCTTCTGGACCGGATGGGATATGAAGTGAGAGCGGCTAATCATGCCATCAGTGGACGAGCATATTTATCTAAAGGCATGCTGGAGGAAGCGAAAGAGCTGGCCGAGCAAAACGTGGCTCTCTTTCATTCACTTCTCAAGAAGGATAACTGTCTGGTAGGAATTGAACCTTCCGCGATACTGACGTTCCGAGATGAGTATCCTGATTTGCTTCGGGGAAAAGAAAAGGAACAGGCACTGAAAGTAGCCGAGAAAACCTTTACGATCGAAGAGTTTTTAGCTAGGGAGTTGGAAGTAGGAAGGCTGAAGTCAGAAGACTTCCCAAGATCTAAAAAGAAAATACTGGTACATGGCCATTGCCACCAAAAAGCACTTTCATCAATGACACCTACTATTAAGATTTTAAAGGCTTCCGAAGGTTTTGATGTGCAAATGATCCCAAGTGGATGTTGTGGAATGGCAGGCTCATTTGGCTATGAAAAAGAACACTTTGAGGTGTCCATGAAAATTGGCGAGCTGGTGCTTTTCCCTAAAGTACGGGAAGCAGAAAAGGACACGATCATTTTGGCATCTGGCACATCCTGTCGCCATCAGATTTTGGATGGAACGGGCAAAGTAGCGAGACATATTGTGGAGATTTTATAAATAGATAGAAGTTAGAATAATACAACCTATTCTTTTTTTTATTTAAATTGAGGGTAATCAACTCACCCTCACCATGTTACATCACAAAATTTTCCTCATTTGTATAGCTCTGTGCTTCACTTTTTATGCGAAAGCACAAGAAGAATACGATTTAGTCTTTAACGGCAATGCTTCCGTTGGATCAAGCTGGATCTACATTGATCAAAATAATGATTATGTCTTTTTTGCGGTTTCATCTTCCGCAAATGGTAGAGAGTTGTGGAAGTCAGATGGTACGGTCAGTGGAACAGTCATGATAAAAGACATCCATACATCTGGAAGTGGGATGCCTAATCAACCAGTTGGCTTAGTTGTAAATGACGTTTTATATTTTGCTGCAAATGAAGGAGTATCCACAGGACAGGAATTATGGAAATCGGATGGTACTGAAGCCGGCACTGTTCTCGTAAAGGATATTTACTCAGGAAATAACTTTGGATTTGATTCTGAATACATTGTGGAATTTGATGGTGGAGTGGCTTTTACCGGACAGGATGAAGATGGTGAAGAACTATGGATTTCAGATGGAACAGAAGGAGGTACAGTTCAGGTGAAGGACATAAAAGTTGGGGCAACAGGCTCATTAGTTAGATATATAGCGAATGCGAATGGAACACTCTATTTTATTGCTGCGGAAGCATCCGAATTTGGATTGTGGAAATCCGATGGAACAGAGGTCGGCACAAACAAGCTTTCTGACCTAGGAGCGGATGCCAACCCTGAATATGTGACTTTTCACCAGGGAAATATCTTATTTTACAATTGGACCGCTAGCGATGTAACTAAAGATGAAGTTTGGATTTCAGATGGCACCATTGCTGGCACTGAAAAATTAACAGATATTCTCACCAGTGGCCGCATCAATGACCCAATGGTTGCATCCGGCAGCAACCTCTTTTTCAGAGCGGCAGATGATGATGCGGGGATTGAGCTTTACAAAACTGATGGTACGGCCCCTGGAACAGGGCTGGTTAAGGATTTAGACGAAGGAGCAGGCGATAGCTTCCCGGAAAACTTCATTGACTATATGGGGGAGATTTATTTCGTGGCAGAAAGCCACCTCTGGAAATCGGATGGCACGGATGAAGGAACAACGGTTGTGGTGCCGGATGTAAATAACAGGACGGAAATATTATCAGACGGCATTAATCTCTACTATCGTATCGATAATAACCTTGGAATCTACAACCCTACTGACGGTGCATCTGTCATAACAACAGCTCCAGATTTCTATGTTCATGACCTTAAAACCATTTTCAATGGAGAGCTTTATTTTATCGGAAGCGATGACATTGAAGATGAATATGATTTATGGAAATATAATCTCTCAGATAAAATGGATCAAACAATTACTTTTGATCCTCTTGCTGATGTTACCTTCGGAGATCCGGATTTTGAACTGGAAGCAACTACTACATCATCTCTTCAAATCGCTTATCTCAGTTCCGATGAGGACATAGTGTCTATATCAGGTTCAACAGTTTCTATAAATGGTGCCGGATCTTGCAATATCACAGCTTCTCAGGCAGGAAATGACGACTATAACCCTGCTGATGATGTTATACAATCCATCACGGTTAATAAGGCCGGTCAAACCATCACTTTTAATCCCTTACCTATTAAAGATATTGATGACGACTCATTTGTCCTTACCGCTACGACTTCATCCAACCTAGAGGTGACATATACTTCCTCCGCCACCTCTGTAGCGACTGTAACATCAGATGGTGTTGTTACAATCGCAGGTGAAGGGTCAACAACCCTTACAGCGTCACAAATGGGGAATGGAAATTATCATGCTGCTGAAGATGTGGAACAGGTGTTAATAGTAATAGATGCATTAGGAGTGGGTGAGATGCGTGACGTTTTGATTTACCCTAATCCTTCATCCAACCTGGTGGTCATCGAAGTGTTAAACAATTCTACACCTTTGACTTTCGAGTTGGTTGATTCTGCAGGAAGGCTTTTACAATCACAAAGTACCAATGGCTCTAGCCTAAGCTTTGATTTAGGAAAGCACAAGCATGGCATCTATTTTATTCACCTTAAAGAAACCAACCGAACTTTTAAAATCTTAAAGGGTTATTGACTCCCAAGACAAAATTTGCATAATACAATTAGACAGTAAATTACCTTTCGACCTTTTGGAAGCAAAATGAAAAAGTTATTTGCCCTAAATAATTGTATCCCGGATCGCTGGTTCATGTAGATACATCCCTTTGTCAAGTATTATTTCCCAAACAAGAAAGAAGGTTTTCCAAGATTTTCAAAACGAGAATATCTACAAGGATAGGTTAAATAAGAGCTTACGATATCACTGCCGCTCAAAAAGAGTTATCTACACACACTTTTTCCTCAAAATCACTAGCCGATCATCCATCACCGTTCCAATGAAAATCAGGTCTTTATATGGAGCAGCTACACTGCTGGCAGAGACAAAAGCACCGTCATTTTCGAATAAGCTTTCCACTTTTTCTCCATCTATCACTCTAATAACTTCAGAAGGAGCAATTTCTTTTTTTCCTGCAGCATAGGAGGCAAATGCCATAAGGTTGGGGTGCGAACCCATCCAGAGATTTCCCTCAGAATCCAATTCAATATTGTCGATACCGGAAGCCACATTCAGGTCCCGATCATGTACAAGATCATCATTTTCCAAAATGTCATAGTATTTCAACTTAAAGCTTCTGGGTGAAGCAACGAGAAGTTGCTGTCGATCCATTGAAATATTGATGCCATTGGCATAGCTGATGCCATCCGCTACTTTTCTGTATTTCCCATCATAAAACATGACGTTGGAGGCTGCCACTCCTAAATAGTTTTCTGCCATTCTTCCCCAATAGCTGGTATATCCGTGATCGTTGGTGAAATAAAACGAATCCTTATCCAAGGCGATCACATCATTCGGACTGATCATACTTTCATCTTTGTAAGTGACCATATAGGCTAAACTATCTCCAAACAATTCGAATTTTTCTATGGTATGACCTCTTGCATGATTGACAACCAATATTTGATAATGGGCAGAATCCAGCTTCAATAAACTGACTCCATGTGGATAAAATGGAAGTTGATAATTTGCAGTGAGTTTTTTTGGCTGAAAATTGTCTGAGTCAAGATTCAGGTAATAAAGATGACCTTGTGATGGCTTGCCATCCCTTCTTCCAGCTCGGTCATCCTGTGAGATGATCATAAACCCATCCTCATAACTTATAGTAAAGTCTTCTGCACCCTTCATCGGAATTTCTGCAATAACTTCATACGATTCAGTGTTATTAATTTCACGGAAATATCCGGTGGAGGAAAAGATGTATAGGATAAACCCGCCGATCAGGATGACAATGATTAGAAGTGTGAGTAAGAATTTTTTCATAGTGTTTAAAGGTGTAATTCATAAAAGTAGAGAATCTTTTAAAATCCATTTGATTGGATTTCTTCTTCTTACTTTTTTTTTAACCGGATGCAATAGCGACGATGTGCAGCTTCCCGCCAATAGGCTTGAGGGATTTATTGACGGAAAGGAGTGGTCTTACAAATCCGCAAACGGATATCTAATCTCGTCTGATTTTAAATACCGGGTTCGTTTTCTATCAAGTGAAGAAACCGTAGGTGACCCCTGCTCTCAACCCAACCCCTCTTTAACTCACGTTAAAGCGATATTTAAACCAGCCGAGGGCAGCTTTTTTGTAACACCTCAGGCCCTGGATCCCAACCAGGTTCAAGTCACATTCGAAATTTCTACCTCACAAAACATAACTGCCACAAGTGGCTTCATGGAAATTTACGCAATCGATAACCAGATAGTAATAGGATATCTACAAGCTGTTCTTGACAATGAGAACAAAGTCGAGGGATCTTTTGAGATCAGGTTATGTAACCTAATGTAAAGCAAAGCAGTTGTAGGTTATGTAAAAAAAATTAATTTTACAAAACCTAATTCACTAAAAAATATAGACATGAAGAAAATCTCAGTTTTGATGTTGTTTGTTTTTACAGCAACTTTTTCGTTTGGACAATTACAATGGATAAAAAACTATGACATTGCAAGAGCAAAGGCGCTCAATGAAAACAAGCTTATTGTGATGGACTTTTGGGCAATCTGGTGTGGACCATGTAAGAAGATGGATAGCGATATGTGGAATACAGAAGAGATGAATGCTTATGCGGATAAGTTTATTTTTCTCAAAATAGACGTGGATTCTGATAGAAACACCGCTTTGAAATACAGCGCTAACACCATCCCCAAAGTGGTAATCATGGATGCTTCAGGAGAATCAGTTTGGGAAGAAATCGGTTTTTCAAGTGCCTCACCATATATGACAGCTTTTGAGGAGTTTCCGTCCACTCCTGCACCATCAGATCATCTGTCTAAATTAATACAGAATCAAGCGGATGCTAACACCTATTTTACTTTGGGAGCGTGGTATCAGGATGCAGCAAAAAACATGGAAAGCCCGACTCTTAAAAGGGATGTCCTGAACCTAAGTGATCAGCACTTCAAAAAATCGGTAAAAGAATCATCATCTGAAGCCTTGGCAACTGAGGCTGAATTCAATCTTATTTTGAATCAGGCATATAAAGGAGCCTACAAGAAAGCCATGAAAAAAGTAGATAAGATGGAGGAAGCAGAGATGAAAAACTTTATCATGGCATATTGCTATAAATGTGAAGGCCAAACAGATAAAATGCAACAGTTTATGGATAAAATCACCTCCAAAGAACTATTAGCTCAGCTCGATTGATCAACAGTTTCATAAAATTACCCGAAAATGGGTATTGGAAAAGCTCTTGCCGTTATTTATAACTTTAAGGGCTTTTTTTATTGAACCTAACTTGGAAAATGAAGAGAATTACCTATCTGGCTATCTTAATAGCTACAATTTTTTCCTGTAGGGAAAATCCTATAGAGCAATCGAAAAGAAATCATGAGCTGGAAGTATCGGATGTCAAAGCACATTTTGAAAGCGAAAAAGCATGAAACTTAATATCGAAAACTACTTAAGCACAAAATTTGACAGCAATGGAGAAACAATCGAAAATTATGATTGCAATTAGAAATAAAAATGCTTTCGTTTTATTCTGGCTAATACTTTTGGTTTTTGGGTTGAATGCTCAGGATCAGGAATCTATGCTTATCAGAAGAGAATCGAAGTTCGATTTTAATATCAATGGCGTAAGTGTTGGTAGTTTGATTTTCCCTGGGGATGGTTTTGAAAGCCTGAAAGTTTTCGGCGAACCGCTGGATTCAGACTATAAAGAAACTCCAGCTGATGAATGGTGGACATTTGTTTATGATGGTATTACTTTGATTTACACAAATTACAGTGGTGAAATAGAATTGAGTGAAATCATAATTGATGGAACAGAAATAAACGTTTCGATTTCTGGGAACGAAGTACGTGTTAGCCAATCTATAAACCCTCTCCTTAAATCAATATCGGCTAGAAGTGAGGATAATATACAAATTGAAAAAGCAACACCAGAACTAACGTTAACCAAAAAATATGGAAAAGCTTTTAGTTTCATACAGATTGATTTAAGAACGGATAAAGAATCAGTCGAACGAATTTGGTTTAAAAGAAAGATCTTGTGAATGGCTCAGTATGATGAGTTAAGCTTCACTGATATTTTGAGACACACAAACAAGATTTGACAACTCACTTGAGAAGAAAATTATTATCAGTTGCGTTCCTTTGTTTTTTCCTACCGTAAGGATGGAGAAATTCACCTTGAGATTGTTCAACCAGTCGCTACAACAAACGACAGCCTTTTCACCGGCTATGTACTTGTTATGGATTGGCATCAACAGCCACTACGGTATTTTGAATAAGAAAGGGGAGTTTGTCACTGAGTGGAAAATTGGCACAGAAGCGGGAGGCAGGACGGAGTGTTATGCCACGGATTACTACTACTGCACTAAACGATCCGGTCAGCCGGATGACTGTGAGTATAGCCATACAGTGATAACGTGTCGGCTTGTGCGTGAAATGGCCGGTCCGGAACCGGAGGTTGATGACTTTGGGGGAGGAGGTAGTCCGGGAGGGGAGATGTGTCAACATCCAACAATAGATGGAGAATGGATTGAATGTACGAATTTGTGTCCAGAAGAAAATGGTTGTATAATCCCCATTCTCATATTAACTTAATTAATTGTCACGTACAGGTGCAGGAAAATCAGGTGCAGGAAAATGCCACCAATTAAAATCGCACTTGATTCAGGTGTAGTTGTTTATAATTTATAAGTCAAAATGAGATCTATTAATAATTTTGAAAAGGCAAAACGGTCATATCTTACAAGCATCAGAATTTTCTGGCTTTTATTCGCGCTGTTTTATGGACAAATATCCTTGAGCCAGACTCATGATTCAATTAAGCTTATTAAAATAGACTCTGTCGTTGGTGACTTAGACAATGATAATATCGACGAGCTGGTGGTAGTTTATGACTCAAACTTGGAAGCTGAATTGGGGAATGTAAGGTTTTTACATATCTATAAAAAAAATACGGATAAAGCCTATAAAAACAACCCTGAATGGCTCCTATTGAAATCCTCAAATAAAGCAATTTATCCTAGCGAATCAGGTGGAATGATGGGAAGTGGATACGAAAACATGGAGATAATAAACGGAATTCTAACTATTCACCACTTCGGTGGTAGTCGAGATAAATGGTCCAAAACACATAAGTATAGGTATCAAAATGATGACTTTTATCTTATTGGTTTCTCCAGCTCGTACATGAACTTGCCAAGTTACGAGAGTGTCGATTACAATCTTTCAACGGGAAAGATAATCTTTGAAAAGGAAATAGATGAATATGATGAAAGCGGTGAGCCAACAGGGAAAGTCATTAAACATTATGATACACTTTTGCATAAGATTGACTTGCCTAGAATAGATAATATCACATTGGGGACGCAAAAAATATACTCAGATAAAACTGGAATAACAGTGTATCTTTTTTAATGGCCAGTGTAAAAAGGGAGCAAATCGCCCCCTTTCTGTTGCTTAAGCCTCCGCCTCAATAGCCGCTTCCACATCTTCATATTCACTCAGTGGCAAACAACTACATACCAAATTTCTGTCACCATAGGCATTGTCAACCCTACTCACAGTTGGCCAGAATTTGTTCTCCTTAACATACGGAGCTGGGAAAGCAGCTTTTTCCCTGGTATAAGGATACTTCCACTCGTCTGCAACAAGCACTTTATAAGAGTGTGGGGCATTTTTAAGTGGATTGTCTTTTGCATCAGCTACCCCATCAATAACTTCCTGAACTTCCGCGCGAATGGCAATCATGGCTTCACAGAAGCGATCCAGCTCCTCCTGTACTTCGCTTTCAGTTGGTTCAATCATCATGGTACCCGGAACAGGAAATGAAACCGTTGGTGCGTGGAACCCATAATCAATGAGTCTTTTTGCAATGTCTTCCACTTCTATTCCTGACTTTTTGAACTGTCTGCAATCGATGATCAACTCATGCGCGTTTCGCCCTTTATCATTCGCATACAAAACAGGATAATGATCTTTTAACCTTGCCGCGATATAGTTAGCATTGAGAATAGCCATTTTTGTTGCATTGGTAAGACCTTCAGCCCCCATCATCGCAATGTAAGCATGTGGGATAGGCAAGATACTGGCACTACCGTAGGCTGCCGCTGAGACTGCCGGGTTGCTGTTATGCTCAGTTACGTGTCCGGGAAGATATGGGGTTAAATGTTCTGCTACTCCGATTGGCCCCATTCCTGGGCCACCACCTCCGTGAGGAATACAAAATGTTTTATGAAGGTTCAGGTGACAAACATCTGCCCCGATGATTCCGGGAGAAGTTAAGCCTACCTGAGCGTTCATGTTGGCACCATCCATATAGACCTGGCCACCATTTTCATGGATGATTTCACAGATTTCTATAATTGCTTCTTCAAACACACCATGGGTGGAAGGATAAGTGACCAGCAGGGCGGCAAGTTCTTTTTTATGCGTTTCTGCTTTTTCTCTTAAATCATTTACGTCGATGTTTCCATTTTCATCACATTTCACAATTACCACCCGCATACCTGCCATTACAGCGCTGGCGGGATTTGTTCCGTGTGCCGACGATGGGATCAAGGCTACATTTCTATTTGGTTGCCCTGTTCCCTCCAGATAGGATTTAATAACCATCAGCCCGGCATATTCTCCTTGCGCTCCGGAATTTGGTTGGAACGAAACGGAATGAAATCCGGTAATTTCTACCAGCCAGTCATGTAGCTCATTGATGAGTATACCATAACCCTCCGCCTGATCTTTTGGGGCAAACGGATGGATGTTAGCGAACGCAGGCCAGGTCACAGGGATCATTTCTGTGGTGGCGTTCAACTTCATGGTACATGAACCCAAAGAAATCATCGAGTGAACCAGCGAAATATCTTTGTTTTCCAATTGCTTCATGTAGCGAAGTAATTCGTGCTCCGAATGATATCGATTAAAGATAGCATGCTCCAGAAACGGTGTAGTCCGCATGAGAGTCGATGGAAACTCCACTTCAAAATCTTCTACAATCGGAGCTTCGAATGCATTACCTAATCGGGCAAATAGCTTTACTACTTCATTGGCGTCATGGACGGTATGCGACTCATCAAATGAAATGCCAACCCCATCTTCAAAATACCGAAAGTTGATTTCGCTTTTGTGACTTAATTTTTTCAGGTGCACTAATTGATCTGAATCAAGGGGGATTCTAAGTGTATCAAAAAAGTAAGTGTTCTGATTTTCAAAACCATACTGAGCAATTGTGTTTGCAGTCTCTTTGGCTAATCCATGTGTTCTGGCTCCAATCTGTTTTAGACCCACCGCACCATGATATACCGCGTACATACCGGCCATCACCGCTAAGAGGACTTGAGCTGTACAAATGTTTGATGTTGCTCGTTCTCGCTTAATGTGTTGTTCGCGTGTCTGAAGTGCCATTCGATAGGCATCATTCCCATGAGCATCTTTGGAAGCACCGATGATCCTACCGGGAATGGATCTTTTATATGCATCACGGGTGGCAAAAAATGCTGCATGAGGCCCCCCGTATCCCATAGGCACGCCAAACCTTTGACTTGTGCCAACCACCACGTCGGTACCCCACTCACCAGGCGCAGTTAAGAGTGTCAGGGCAAGTAAATCCGTAGAACATGCAGTATAGACATTATTCTCCTGGGCTTCAGAAACTATAGAAGACCAGTCCCTAACCGACCCGGAGTTGTTTGGGTATTGGAAGAATACGCCAAAAATTTCCTGAGAGCTGAGATCTACATTTGCCAGATCAACCACTTCGAGCTCTATGCCAAATGGAAGAGCCCTGGTTTTGAGTACGTCAAGCGTCTGAGGGAAAACCTCTTCGTCTACCAAAAACTTATTGGATGATTTTTTATCCCCCTTTCTTAAACCATAAAGCATGGTCATGGCTTCAGCGGCCGCAGTAGCTTCGTCAAGGAGCGATGCATTGGCAATTTCCATCCCCGTCAAATCGATAACCATCGTTTGAAAGTTGATCAGTGCTTCAAGCCTTCCTTGAGCTATTTCCGCCTGATAAGGCGTGTAAGCAGTATACCATCCGGGGTTTTCCATGATATTTCGTTGGATAACGGTTGGCACTACACAATTATAGTATCCTTGCCCAATGAATGACTTGAAAACCTTATTCTTGTGGGCCACCTTCTGCATTCGGTTCAAATATTCGAATTCGTTTAATGAAGGGGGAAGATCTAAGGGCTTTTTCTTCAAAATTGGAGCGGGAATAGCCTCTCGGATTAATTCGTCAACCGAATTTAAACCGATGACTTGAAGCATATTCGTAACCTCTTCTTCCGAAGGTCCATTATGTCTTCTTTCAAACTCTACACGATCATTTAGATTTAATTTCATCAGGGGCACTGTTTAGAGGCCGCAAATTTACGTCAGGACACTCAGTACAAAAAGTATTTTCTTTCCTAACCATTAGTGTAATTATTTGGTTTGCCCGCATCAAAATTCCTTAGCTTTAGGCCTTGATTTTTTAATACGATATATCAAAATGAGAAAGTTAACTTATGTACTGGGCCTGATTGTGGCCTTCGGACTACTCGCACAGGATAAAACGGCCGTTAAGTTTGCAAAAACAATCACAGCAAATGATCTTAAAGAGCACCTTTCAGTTCTGGCTTCTGATGAATATGAAGGCAGGGAAACGGGTCAGAAAGGGCAAAAAATGGCTGCTGAATACATTGCCAATCACTTTATGTCATTAGGTCTGGAAGCACCTGTAAATGGTTCATACTTTCAGAAGTTTAATTTGACAGAGGCGTCAATCGGATCGGTTTATTTCCGAAAAGGAGATGAAAAGAAAGTCGGGTTTGAAGATTTCGTGTATTACTCGAGTGCTGAAACTTCAGGCGAAGAATACATTCAGCTAATTTTGGCGGATGAAGAAAATAAAGAAATAGACTACAAAGGGAAGTACATTGTTTTTGTAGCGGATCAGCTTGGAGGCCTACAGGAAAAGGCTCAAAAAGCTGAGGAATCAGGAGCTGCCGGAGTATTCTTTGCTTTGGAAAATGAGGAAGAGTTCCAATCGATGATCACCCGATACGGTCCATATTTGAAAAAGCCATCATTAAAGCTGGATGATAGAGACAATTCAGCTACTAAACTTGTCATTGCTAATATGGATTTAGCTGGCTGGTTGTATGGAAAGCCTTTCTCAGAAATTAAAGCAGGGGAGACTGCAACGGTTGTTTTTAATGCAGATTACCTCGACAAACCTGTCGAGACTGAAAATGTATTGGGCCTACTAAAGGGAACAGAAAAGCCTGACGAAATTTTGGTGATTACTTCTCACTATGACCATGTTGGAATTATCAACGGGGAAATTCACAATGGTGCAGATGACGATGGATCCGGAACTGTTACTGTTTTGGAGCTTGCGGAAGCTTTTGTAGAAGCATCAAAGAAAAAGAAAGGACCAAAAAGGAGCATCTTGTTCATGACAGTGACGGGTGAGGAGAAGGGACTTTTGGGATCGAGATATTATACAGATATGGATCCGGTTTTTCCGCTTGCGAATACGGTGGTAAACCTGAACATTGACATGGTAGGAAGAGTGGATGATGCACATTCCGAAAACTCAGATTACATCTATGTAATTGGTTCGGATAAGCTATCTCAGGAGCTTCATGATCTTTCTGAAAAAGTAAACACTACTTATACAAATCTTGAGTTGGATTACACTTATAATGATGAGAACGATCCAAATCGATTCTACTATCGATCTGATCATTACAACTTCGCAAAGAATAACATTCCGATTATTTTTTACTTCAATGGAACGCACCCGGACTATCACCAACCGACTGACACGATTGAAAAGATCGAGTTTGAGACCATGGAGAAAAGAGCCAAGCTCGTTTTCCATACCGGATGGGAAATAGCCAACAGAGAAGAAAGAATAAAAGTAGATAAGTAGCGAGGGTTTTGTGGAAGAGACTAGTTGAGAGAAATTGATCATTGTGGGGCATTTCGCCCCACAAGATCTTTTCAACCAGCTATGGAAAGAAAGACTATTAATCCATCTTTCTAGTACAATAATAAATATTTAAAGTGATTTTAGGGAAAGTTTTGGTTTAAAAAATCCTTTCCTGGAGATACATTAAGATTTCGATCTAAGGAGATTTGACTGGGTTCAAGATAGTGATGGGGTTTGTTGAAATAGGAACTACAAACCTCTGGAGGAATGTGATCCTAAAATTATAGAGTCCCATATTCAGTCGATAAATAAATACTAAATCCCTATCAATACTCACACCGACCTTGAAATAACCTCTTCAGACGTCAGCCCATAAAGCGGTGGTGTTTTTACTCCCAACATGGCTAAATACATATAAAGCTGTCCTCTATGATGAACCTCATGCTCTATTAATGCGCGCAACCATTTCCAAACTGTGATCTTAACGCCTCCTGGTGTTTCGCATTTCATTTCCATCTCTTCATGGCTCAAACGCTCAAAAACCGCTCGTGATTCCTTTTGCATTTGAAGGTAAAAATTTATGATGGCCTCCTTCCCTTCAGCCAGTTCGATTCCGCATCCCTTGTATTTGGAAGGTTTCAATTGAACATTCTCAACATACATGAAGCGTTCTATAGCTGCCAGGTGTCTTATCTGGTCACCAATGGTAAACTTCCCCTTCTGATAAGTCCACTCGATTTTATCTTCAGGGATAAAGTCAAACAATCTTGCCGTTCTTGCTTTTACTTTGTCCAGGTATTTAACAAAGGATTGACCATCGTATATTTCCATTGCATCAATTTTAAGTTTTAAGATAGCACATGATCAAGATCATTACCACCGAAGATGGTTCTCACAGCTTATTTGATGAAGAGCTGAACGAGACCTACCATTCCACAAAAGGAGCCAGAGGAGAATCCTTGCATGTGTTTATACGTGAAGGACTTGAACATTGGTTGTTCGGAAATCAAGCTGAGGAAATCAAAGTTCTGGAGATAGGTCTGGGAACCGGTCTGAATGCCTTTCTAACAGCGCAATTTGCGGCAAGACACAGCCAAAAAATTCACTTCACTTCTTTGGAACCCTTCCCGATTGAAAAAGAGATTTATCAGAATCTGAACTTCTTCCAATCCGAAAAGGAGAAGGGCTTACTTCTTGAGATTCATGAAACTGAATGGGAGAAAGAACTTAGCATAACGCTTCCATTCAGCTTATATAAAACCACTTCCCGGCTTGAAGACTTCACCACTTCAAACTCATTTCACATTATTTACTTCGATGCATTTGCACCCAGCAAGCAACCGGAAGTTTGGTCATTGGAGAACCTAAAGAAATGCTTCTCACTGTTAGATAAAGGAGGAATACTCACCACCTATTGTGCTCAGGGACAATTCAAACGCAACCTCGTAGAAGCTGGATTTAAGGTTGAAACGCTACAAGGAGCGATGGGTAAGAAGGAGATGGTGAGGGGAATAAAATAGTAAGCCGATCAGAAGACCGACTCACATGGAAACCTATTTTACAATTACCCCGCTATTATCTTTAAATCTCCCGGTAATTAACCAACCACCGAAATCTTCTGAAACAGCCATCAAGAGCTCATTTTTGCCTTTTTTTAGATCCAGATAGATCCCATCAAATAACCCTACCGTACCTAGGTATCGGTAGTCTCTGCTTCGCCATTTATTGTTTCCCCAATAGATGGGTTTTCCGTTAAGAATTGCTACAACCCGGTCACTGTAGCCAAACTCAAATAGTTTCATTTGATCTTTTTCTGAGGTAATGGTGATTTTTGCAAAAACGGTATTGCCAGGCTCGCCATTATATAAATTTTGGATTCTGGAAATATTAGCGGCAGTCCCTTCTTCTGCTTTTATTTTCCCTTGCCACTTCCTGTTCGCCAGGGCCTCTTCGATATTGTTTGGGTTTTCAAGAAGCTTTTCCTCAAACATGTCTGAGACTTCCCACTCCTGGATCAAATTGGGAATAGCTTCCCTTTCAATTGGGCTAAAATCAACAAGATCAGGAGCGTCGAATGAGACTTTGATGTTAGCGATATGAAAGCCAGACGAGTTACCCCCTCTTATGATGATCTTGCCGGATTCCGGTTTATGAAAGAGATCCCAGGAGAGATTTGGTTTGTCACTATTATCCAGATATACCTGAGCCTTATCTTCATTCACTAGAATCTTTATGTGAGTCCAGGTTTCATAATTGTATTTGTAAGCAAACGAATATCGGGGGCCAAAATACAGTTGCCATGGTGAAATGTTTTTGGTTGTCGGTGCTGCCTGATTCGCATCTGGATTTCCGGATTGGTGCGGTCGAACATAGAATTGCTCAGAATCTCCAGTCTCGTTATTAGCCCGGAAGTTCACCCCGGGGAAGGCTTGTTCTTCTTTCAGGTGGATATCAAATTCAATGATGCCATTTTTAAACTCTTTATCCCTAAGAGTCATAGAGCCAGCTTGAAGATATATTGCATCTGATCCGAGGTGTTTTTCAAGAACATAGGCACGCGCTTGAATTTCCCAATTGTTCGTATCAATTGGAATAATTTGTCCCTTTGATGCTATGCTAAAAAGGAGAAGCGCTATTGTAAGTTTTAATTGTGTTTTCATGCCACAACCTTACGCATGGTTTAAAGGTTAAGTAATGGGATCTGTAGACAAGTTGATTCAATGTGATTCATGGTTGTTCAACTCATTGTTGTTTAACACTTTTGGAAGATGTCAGATAACTCAGAAAAGTATATTGCCCGATTAAGGTATGAGGTTGAGGAGGTTCTCAGCTGGGGAGCTGTGAGCGGTTGGCACAGTAAAATGTTTGATGAGCTCTCTGAGAAAGTTTTTGAGTCAACACGAGTAATGCTCAGTGTGGCGACACTTAAACGCTTTTTTGGTGTAGTCAATCACGATGGAGCTCCGAGCATTACAACGCTCGATGCACTGTCTCAGTTTGTGGGCAAGGAGAACTGGCGTGCTTTTAAAATGGCCGACCCAATTAAAAGAAAAAAGGAAAAGCCTCCAAGAAAATCGATCTATGTGACCATTGGGTTCATTCTGGCCATTATCTCCATAAGCCTTGTCGGCAATAAACGCCCAGAGGTAGTTATTAACGCTTCTGAGTTTTCGTTTTCAAGTAAAGTCTTGAGCAAGGAGTATCCAAATTCCGTGGTATTTGATTTCAAGATTCCGTCTGACCTTAGATCTGACAGCTTACACATTCAGCAATATTGGGATCCTACCAAAACCATTGCTGTGCAAAAAGATCAAACCCAGGCGACTGGGATATACTATTTCCCTGGATACTTCAGAGCAAAGCTTATGGTGGATGGGAAGGAAGCCCAGGCACATGACCTTTTCCTGAAAAGTGAAGGCTGGCTGGGGCTGATCGAATACGCTCCAACACCAAAATATTTTGTGCCGGAAATCGACGGAACTGCACTTTCTTTTCCGGAAGAGATCAAAAAGGAAATAATAGCTCGTGAGAAACCTGTTGTCTCTTCTTTTCATTTTATCGATGACCTGGGTCGTGTTTCAGGGGACAACTTCTCCTTTTCTGCAACGGTTAAAAATGTATTTGATGATAGATGGGCAGTATGCCAGGCCATGAGTATCTATTTCATTGGATCCACAGGTGCCATGATTATCCCGTTTTCAAAGATTGGGTGTAGTTCTGATAATAATCTGATGCTCAATGACACTTATCTGCGTGGCAAGGAGCACGACCTGTCTCCTCTTAGTGCAGATTTTACTGACCCTGTTGAATTGAGTATTCAGGTAGAAAAAAAGCAAGTATCCATCCTTATTGGTGGAAAAGAAGTCTATACGGAAGCATACAAGGAATCCATGGGGAAGCTGGTAGGTGCGCGCATTAAATTCAAAGGCCTGGGAGAAGTATTAGATTTCAAACTGAAGGATCAAAACGGTGAATTGGTACTGTTACAGTAGTCAGAAAATTTATGAACAAGATTGAACGATCTTGTTTTACAGATAGCCTTTGACTTGTCTAACGCTTGTGTACCATTGAACAAAAATCAGGATTATGAAAGGCTCAATCTTCTTATCTCTTTATTTATTAGCAGCTATAGGATTCTCTCAGGATGTTGGCGGAAAAACCTTAGTCAGTCAATCCAGGAGCACCACAGCAAACATTGGTAAGTGCGATATCACCATCAAATATCACAGCCCATCAGTCAATGGGAGAAAGATATTTGGTGGCATAGTACCCTTCGATTTTGTAGTTGATGGAAAGGAATACCCCTGGAGAGCAGGGTCGAATCAACGAACCACCATCGAATTTAGTCATCCCGTGGAGGTTGAAGGTCAGAAGCTGGATTCTGGCTCGTATGGATTTCTTGTTTTGGTATCTGAAAAGGAATGGACCTTGATTTTTTCTTCGGGTAAGAGCTGGGGAGCTTTTAATTATGACAAAGCAAATGACATCATTCGTGTTCCTGTCAAAACTAAAAACATGCCCTTTCAAGAGTGGCTGAGCTATGAATTTATCAACCCAAAATCAGAGTCCGTAGATGTGCAACTCAGGTGGGAAGAAACTGCTGTTACATTTAATATTCAAACAGATGCCTTCAGCAACATCATTTCAGACATTGAAAGTAAAGAGCAAAAAGATGCCAATGATTATCAGGAGCTCGCAGTTAGAACATTAGAAAACAATCCAAATCAAAAAGAACTTGCACTGGATTATTTAGAAAAATCGCGGCTTGCATTTGATACCATGTCAAATGAATATTATCGTCAACATTACAAATTTGCCTACCAAATGCTCAAAGCAGAGCTACTCGAATCTCAGGGCAATAGGGATCAAGCGAAAGAGCTCAAAGAGAAAGCCTGGACAACAGCAAGTGGGTTTAATATCTACTATTACGCTTTGAGAAAGTATGCTGTTGAGGAAAAGAAAAAAGAGGCGTTAGATATTCTAAAACAAGGTATCAAAACCCACCCTGACAATTTTCAAACGCACTTTGCATTTGGGGAGTATTACCTGAAAGAAAAGAATCAGCAGAAGGCTACCGAGCATTTTAAGAAGGCTTTGGATATGACTATTGAGCAAAAAAGTAGGTGGGAAAACTATGCCAGATACCTTTACCTGCAAAACAAACTGGTGCTCGAACGAAATTGAATGTGGTGTTAGGGTTCCAGTTTACTCAAAAGGGATTCAGCATGACGCTTTAAAAATCCAATTCTTCCCCGGTTGCTATCAAAAAGATTTCTCGAAGAAAGTATCATCGACTCTATATCTCGAATCTGCTTTGAATTGGGATTGAGAAGCCAGGGATACTTGCCAACATCAAGTGGCATCTCTGCCCAAACTTTTCTTTGAATCACCCAGTAATCGTTGTATTCAGGACCAATCATTTTAGATCGCAACTGCTGATTGTCGCGTTCAATGTAGGTGCTCCACTTTTTCACATCACGGTAATAATTGATAATATCTGATCTTAGCTTTTTATCATTCATTGAATATAATCGCCCGGTATTCAACATCTCATCGTATGTTGTAAAATTTGATTCAACCAGAAAGAAATTGATCAGGTGAACAGAAATCATAGACAATCGCTTTTCCTTCGTATCCAGTTCATTAAACAGTGATAACACTGAGTCACACTTTTGCACCCGTTCTGCCAGCCGATAATCGAGATAGGCAAATCTTGAAGTATCACTTTTTACATCTTCTATCAATCGCTCAATTGTAAGCCGATGAACATTATTAGCAACCCTGTCTTGATTCCAGTTATTGAGTAAAAAAGCACCTAGTATACCAACGGTGATTACCAGTATTTCCAGGAAATACTCGGCCCATTTTTCTTTTAAGGTTGAAAATAGCTTCTTCATTTCTGATTGGATATGTTTCTAAAATAACCAAAACCCCGATAATGAATTAAACAGGTTGCTTTTTGTAACTTTTATTTACAAACATGAGTATTATCATAGATAATATTTACATTTATGAGGAATAATGAGCGTAACGCTCAACCTAATTAATTGAGATCGATAAGCATCCAGTTGGGTTAGGTGTGCCAATCTCTCAATTGTAGAAACGAAACTATGAAAGGAAATAACCTGGGCGAATTCGAAGAACTCATTTTACTCACAGTAGCGTCACTCGAAACGGAAGCGTATGCCGTTTCAGTAAAAGAAGAACTGGAAAAAAGAGCCAACAGAAAGGCCAATATCAGCGCGATACATTCATCTCTATACCGCCTGGAAGACAAAGGCTTTCTCATTTCTGAATTTGGAGGAGCCACACAAAAGCGTGGAGGTAAGAAGAAAAGATATTTTCAGGTTACCAATACGGGCTTTGAAGTTTTGAAAGAAGCCAAAGAGCTAAAAGAAAACTTCTACAAAACAATACCACAGCTAGCAATCATCAGCATCTAATTTGCCGCAAGCACACAACGATATTACTCCACCAAAAGCAGCTGAGAAGCTGCTTCGACTCATTTATGACGATGAGCTCTTAGATGATATCCTTGGAGATTTACAGGAAATGTTTCAGGATCGCGTAGAGAGCAAAGGACTATTCAAAGCACGATTGCACTATTTCAAAGACGCATTTCTGTCGATTCGAAATTACGATTTAAGAAGGAAAAGAAAGGTCAGACACAATAACTCAATACCTATGTTAAAGAACTACATCAAAACCACCTTCCGCACCCTATCAAAAAACAGGGTGTACTCGGCACTTAATATTTTCGGCCTGGCCCTGGGTATTGCGGCATGCTTATTCATTTCACAGTATGTGAGCTATGAATACAGCTACGATAAATTCCATTCCAATCACGAAAATCTGTACCGTGTCAAGTACATGGTCTATCGTGGAGAAGACCTTCAAATCAACTGTGCTGCAGCGGTTCCGCGAGTGGGACCATTCATGAAAGAAAACATGCCTGAGGTGGTGGATTTCGCGAGGGCATATCCCATGTCCGGTGTTATTGAGCGTGACAACATTCAGTTTCGTGAAAACCGAATACAAATTGCTGATCCCGCTTTTTTGAAAATCTTTGATTATCCATTAATCCATGGAGATTTGGAGACGGCACTGAGTGAGCCAAATACGGTAGTTATAACCGAAAGCATTGCCAATAAATACTTTGGCCGAACAGACGTAGTTGGAGAAACATTAAACCTATATACCTGGATTGAGGAGACGTTGGAAATCACCGGGGTGACAGCAGATGTTCCGGAGAACTCACATCTCAAATACAATTTTCTCGTATCATACGAAACCCTAAACAACCAAACACGAAATGATGATGGAACAGCATCTTCTGAGACGGCCTGGGGGTGGTATGATTTCAACACCTATGTTCTACTGGAGGATGGTGCTGATCCGAAAGCATTTGATGAAAAATTTGAGGAGGTGTTGTACGCTGAAAGAGGAGAGGATTTTGAAAAGTATAATTTCAGATCGGATTTCCCACTGCAACCGATTACTGACATTCACCTGTATTCAAACTTGTTGCAGGAATCAGAACCTGCTGAGCAGGGAGATGGAGATACTGTATTCTTTCTTGCCATCATCGCGGCATTCATCCTGATCATTGCATGGATCAATTACATAAATCTTTCAACTGCAAAATCTTTAGAAAGGGCTAAAGAAGTGGGCGTGCGAAAATCCATGGGAGCCTATAAAAGACAGCTGGTGAATCAGTTTCTGACTGAATCATTTGTGTTGAATTTTCTGGCCCTGTCCCTCGCAGTTATTGTGGTGGTCATCACAACTCCATTTTTTAATCAGCTGATCGATGCGGATCTCAGCAGAGCGTTCTTTTTAGAACCCAATTTTTGGCTGGCCGTGCTAGGCGTTTATGTGCTTGGGTCATTCTTGTCCGGGTTGTATCCGGCGTTTATTCTTTCTTCATTCCGTCCTATTCAGGTACTAAAAGGAAAAATGACGACCAACAAATCAGGCGTCCTGCTTCGCAGAGCCCTGGTTGTATTTCAGTTTGCTGCGTCTGTCACATTGATTGCCGGTACCATTATCGTTTATCAGCAGCTTAGTCACATGAAAAAACTGGATGTAGGATTCGATATGACAGATACCATGGTTATGCGCGGACCGCAGGTTTTTGCGGTCGATTCTCTTTTCGGAAATGCACTAAATGCATTTGAAAATGAACTCAAAAGCAATCCAAATATCGAGGCAGTTACCAATAGCTCCAACGTACCAGGCGATGAAATTTTCTGGACCAGAGGGATGAGGAAGCAAGAAGATACAAGAGAGAAAAACTTCACTGTCTATCTCGTAGGTGTGGATCAGGATTATTTTCCTACCTATGACATTGAGTTTTTGGCAGGAAGAAATTATGATAAGTCATTTACGACGGACACTGCCAATGTGATCATCAACAAGGCAACCATGGAATATCTGAACATTCAAACCCCGGATGAAGCCATTGGTCAAAGAGTTCTTATTGGTGGAAGAGACAAGCGAACCATTATTGGGGTGGTAGATAACTATCGCCAGCAATCTGTCAAAAACAGTATCAATCCGCTGGTATTCCCGTTGACTGAAAATTCTGCTTCATTTATCTCCGTAAAGCTCAATACGGATGATTTTCAAGCTGCTTATGAGGAAAGTAAGGCAACATTTGATCAATTCTTTCCTGGCAACCCTTTCGATACGTTCTTCCTGGATGAGTTTTACAATAAGCAATATGCAAACGAGCAGAACTTTAGCCGGGCATTCACACTCTTTGCCTTCTTTGCCATCATCGTAGCATGCCTTGGATTATTTGGATTGACGTCTTTTACCGCACTTCAACGAACGAAAGAGATCGGAATCCGTAAAGTTCTTGGTGCTGATATTTCTCAAATTGTGATGATCCTCTCCAAGGAATTCTTAATTCTGGTGGGAATTGCAAATGTAATCTCATGGCCTATTGTGTACTTCCTCATGGATGGTTGGCTGGATAATTTTACCAGCCGCATCACGATTGGTGTTTCAGTATTCCTAATTGCCGCAATCATGGTTGTGATAATTGCTTTGATTGCTGTTGGAAACAAAACGCTTTCCATCGCAAAGACCAATCCGGTGAAGGCGCTTAGGTATGAGTAATCCAAAATATGCATACGGGAATTTTATTAACTTTTCCGGATGCATATTCATCGGCAATGTTTAAGCCTCTTATTAGTCTTAATAGGATTTAGTGGCTTTGGTCAGCAACTTCTAACAGATACGAGAGATGGCAATCAATATGAGATTGTGAAACTTGGGAATCTTTATTGGATGGCAGAAAATCTCAGATATGACGCGCCAGGGTCTACTTGCCTATACGATTGCGACAAGATAAGATTCTACGATTTTCAATATTTGGAGGGAGTATGTCCAGAGGGTTGGCGGCTACCTACGGTAGAAGAATGGGAGTTATTCACCAATTCATTTGAGGATGCTGAAATCGTAGAAATGATGGAGGAGAATCAAAAGCTTTATCGGGTTGACTTTCTGGATCAATACAACATTTTTGAATCAAACGTTCTAAATATTGAACCTTATGGACGAATGGAGGGAGGTAAAGTGGATGATGGCATGTTCGTAGATTTCTGGACTGTTAACCCTGCAACAGATGATCGTTTTCACATGCATTTATCTCCATACTCAATTACCGGGCATGCGCACAAGCATAATTTGAAACAATCAAAACCAGAGGAGTATCGATTGTTTGCCGTTCGTTGTGTTTGTGAAAAACTAGACGAATAAGCCAAAGCTTTAATTCCACTTGATCAACCCATCAAGAAAGTTTTGAATGGCTTCTGATGAACCGATTGGGACTCTTAGTAATCTCAACAAAACGGTCAGCAAACCAATGATGGTTGCCGGGTGCTTCACTTTACCAAAGCGGACAGCATATAGTATTAAAAGAGGGATGAAAATGAGTTCAGCACTCAGCGCCACCATCATTGGATTTAGTTTTTCGATAGGAACTAGTGCTCTCCATAAAACAATCATTCCCCTGCCAAGTGCCGGCATCATCAAATAGAAGACCGAGCAGATCATCCACCATGCATGCTCATTTAATTTCTTTCTAAATCGAATGGCTTGAATTACTGCAACCCCATAAAGAAGACCAAGAATTAATTCAATGACAAGTGTGCCATAATAGAAAGATAACGGCGGTCCGGGCCTGGATGGATCATAAACAGCAGCTCGTTTTAAAGGAATATCCAGCAAACTCATACTTGTGAATACAATTCCTCCCGCTATTAAAAAGCCAATCATTCCTAAAGTTCTATGATTGGAAGTTTTCCCTTTTTCAATCAGATAAGGTTGGATGATCATAAGGATAAACCAACCAGTGACCAGCCAGTAATGAATGTGAAACTCCCAGGAGGTCGTTGTAAGCTTTGGCCAGTAAAAATTGAATATTCCGACTTGAATAATAACCAATGGAAGGATCATCCAGAGGTGTAGGTTCTTGTATTTTTCCAATGTATGATAGGTTAGATCCCATAAGTTAATAGGAATGATTCAAATTTCGCTCTTTATATTATTCAAATCAGTTATCTGTTGCAACAGCGGACAATAACATTCTGTCTGATTTTCAGTTTCTTTTAATCATAAGCTTAACCATTATGAAGAAACACTACTGTACAATCATTCTTTTTCTATGTATTTCTCTGGCCTACGCCCAAAATATGACTCAAGAGCATCTTCAGTTGCTGGAGGGGCAATGGACTGGGGATTTGGTCTATTTAGACTACTCATCAAATAAGGAGGTGAAAATTTCGGTAGAAGTAAGTATTGAAAAAGTGAAAGAAGGGAAATACAAGTTCAACTATGAATATCCTAAAGAACCGAAAGCCAACTCCAAAAGCAATGTGACCATCGATTTGGAAAAAATGACCACTGAAGGCAAAAGAATCGCGGAAATAAATGAGCGGAACGGTCAGTGGACCATTGTTGCTTATTCAGCTGGGAAAGACAATGGTCAAAAGGCGCGATTCGTAAAAACATATGTCATAAGTGAAACGACTTTAACAGTCAAAAAAGAGGTGCAATATGAATCCAGCGAAGAGCGATTTATGCGCAATGAATACCGCTTGAAAAAATAGATTTTTTCTTAAAGAATTCAATTAACAAGTGGGCTATTTAACTTAGCCTCATGTCTGAAAAGAAACTCTTCCTCCTCGATGCGTTTGCATTGATATACCGTGCTCACTTCGCCATGAGTCAGAATCCCAGACTTACCACTAATGGCATAAACACAGGTGCGATTCTTGGTTTTACCAACTCTTTGTTGGAGATCATCACCAAAGAAAAACCCTCGCATATTGGGGTTGCTTTTGACACCCATGCACCTACTTTTCGGCACGAAGATTACGCGGAATACAAGGCAACCCGACAGGAGCAACCGGAGGAGATTAAAGTGGCCATTCCCTATTGTTTAAAAATCGTTGAGGGCTTTAACATTCCCATTCTTATGAAGGATGGGTATGAGGCAGATGACCTGATTGGGACCATTGCTAAGAAAGCCAGCAAAGAAGGCTTTAAGGTGTACATGATGACACCAGATAAGGATTTTGCTCAGTTGGTGGATGAAAATATCTTTCTTTTCAAGCCGAGGCGAATGGGGAATGGAGTAGATATCATGGGCATTCCTGAAGTGCTTGAAAAATTTGATATTGATAAAGTTGATCAGGTAAGAGATGTGCTGGGACTCAAAGGAGATTCTGTGGATAACATCCCTGGCATCCCTGGAATTGGTGATAAAACCGCTTCCAAACTTTTGAAAGAATACGGTTCTGTTGAAGAAATTGTGGCTCACGTGGATGAGCTTAAGGGAGCTTTACAAAAGCGGGTAGAAGAACATGGTCAGCAGGGCATCATGTCCAAGGAACTGGCCACTATCAAAATTGATTCACCCATTGAGTTTGATGAAACTGCCCTGCAATACGGAGAGCCGAATCCGGATATTCTTCAACCAATTTTTGACAAGCTGGAATTCAAGACGATTGCCAGAAGGGTTTTCCAGGAAGAGAATGACATTAAGAAGGGAGAAACGCAACAGCTGGGATTGTTTGATGGAGGTGGAGATGCTCCTTCAGTTTCTGACAACAAAGAATCGATCAAAACGACCAAACACACTTATCAATTGATAGAAGGTCAGGAAGCCATTCAGCAATTGGTAAAAAAGCTTAGTGCAGAAAAATCATTTTGTTTCGACACAGAAACAACAAGTCTGGAAACCCGGGAGGCAAAACTTGTAGGGATAGCTTTTGCCATTAAGAAAGGAGAAGCCTGGTACGTGCCATGCGGAGAGAATGCTCAGTCGGTGGCAGATGCCTTTAAAGATGTTTTGGAAAATGATGAAATCCAGAAGATTGGTCAGAATCTGAAATATGACATCCAGGTGATGCGTAACTATGGCGTAAATGTGAAAGGAGAAATCTTCGATACGATGTTGGCTCACTTTCTATTAGATCCGGAATCCAACAACAGCATGGATTGGCTGGCAGACAAGTTCTTGAACTATAAAACAATTTCGTTTGAGAATCTGGTTGGTCCGAAGGGAAAAAATCAAAAAACGATCGATCAGATTGATCCTGAGAAGGTGAAGGATTATGCCTGTGAGGATGCAGATATCACGCTTCAGCTAAAGGAACTGCTGGAGAAAGATATTGACGAGCGTAAGCTACAAAAGCTTCTGCATGAGGTGGAGGAACCACTTTCTTTTGTATTGGCAGATATGGAATACGAAGGAGTGAAAGTGGATACTTCGGCACTTGAGAAAATGTCGAAGGAGTTGGATGAAGAAAGTCGAAGAGTGCAGCAGGAGATATTTGATATCGCGGGGGTGGATTTCAATATTGGGTCACCCAAGCAGCTTGGAGAAATCCTTTTTGATAAACTTAAGCTGGTTGAAAAGCCAAAAAAGACCAAGTCAGGCCAATACGCTACAGGTGAAGACATTCTTTCTAAACTGGCAGATGAGCATGCCATTGCGGCGAAAATTTTAGAGTTCAGGGAGTACCAGAAACTAAAGTCTACTTACGTAGATGCATTACCAAAACTGATAAGCCAAGCGAGTGACCGGATTCATACAGATTATAGACAAACTGTAGCAGCAACTGGCAGGTTGAGCTCAAATAATCCCAACCTTCAGAACATACCTATTCGAACAGAAAAGGGTAGAGAGATACGAAAAGCATTCATTCCAAGTGATGGCGATTATCTAATTATGGCGGCAGATTATTCTCAGATTGAGCTTAGGATCATGGCAGCTTTTTCGAAGGATGAAAGCATGATGAATGCGTTCAAAGAAGGACGAGATATTCATGCTACCACAGCAGCAAAAGTATTTGGTGTTGATGTGGATAATGTGGAACCAAACATGCGACGAAAAGCTAAGGAGGTCAACTTTGGGATCATCTATGGCATTTCGGCTTATGGTCTTTCACAAAACCTGAATATTGCCAGAGGAGAAGCCCAAGAGGTTATTGATTCCTATTTCAAAGAATTTCCGAGTGTAAAGAAATACATGGATGAGACGATTGAGAAGGCTAAAAAAGATGAGTTTGTAGAAACCATTCTTGGCAGACGGAGGTACTTACGGAACATCAATTCCAGAAACTTTACCATGCGAGGTTTTGACGAACGAAATGCGATCAATGCTCCCATTCAGGGGAGTGCAGCTGACATCATCAAGATCGCGATGATCAATATCCATAAATGGATGAAGGAAGAAAATCTCAAGTCTAAGATGATCATGCAGGTTCATGATGAATTGGTCTTTAACATGCACAAAGACGAGCAGGACATATTGATTTCCAAGGTAGAGGCATTCATGAAAAATGCTCATCCACTAGAAGTACCGATGGAAATTGGGATTGGAGTTGGAGAAAACTGGCTACAGGCGCATTAGAATATTTGATATCACCCCCTAACCCCCTTAAGGGGGAACTGGATTCATCTTAAATTTGATAAAAATCTCAAACAAAAGGATTTCAGTTATTATGCTAACATCGCCTCCTACTTTTTCCGACATCAAACGTGCCCACCAACGAATAGCTCAATACATCATTGAAACACCGGTGATGACATCAAAAAACATTGATGAGATTGCCGGTTGTCACATTTTTTTCAAGTGTGAGAACTTTCAGAAAGTGGGAGCATTCAAGATGCGAGGAGCTGCTAACGCAATTTTCAGCTACCGCCCTGAAGAGCGAGTAAATGGCTTTGCCTGTCACTCTTCCGGTAATCACGGTCAGGCTGTAGCCCTTGCAGCCAAGTTGGCGGGATCAAAAGCCTACGTGGTGATGCCCAAAAATGCATCGAAGGTGAAGGTAGAAGCGGTAAAAGGATATGACGCGGAGGTAATATTTTGTGAGCCAAACGATCAGTCCAGGTCTCAGACTTGTCAGGATATTGTAGATAGAACGGGAGCCATTTTGATTCACCCGTTTGATAACTATAACATTATAGCCGGACAGGCCACAGCTGCCAAAGAATTGATTGAAGAAATGGATGACCTTGATTGCATCATTGCTCCCGTAGGTGGTGGAGGTCTTGCAGCAGGGACTTCATTGATTGCTCACTACCTGGATCCAAATATGGAAGTATATCTTGGAGAACCTGAAGAAGTAAATGACTGCTATCAATCGTTAAAAGCGGGCAAAATCATCCCAAACAAGTCATCAGATACGATCGCTGATGGATTGAAAACCACCATCGGACAAAGGAACTTTGATATTTTAAAGGAGCACGTAAAGGAAGTGTTTACGGTTTCGGAGCAAGAGATTGTAGACGCGATGAAGCTGATTTGGGAGCGAATGAAAATTGTTATTGAGCCTTCGTGTGCTGTTCCTTTCGCGGCGATATTAAAAAACCCTGAAGCATTTAAAGACAAACGAGTGGGGGTAATTCTTACCGGCGGAAATGTCGATTTGACTAAACTTCCATTCTGATGCCCAGAAAGATTTTCGTTATCTGGAATCCCTTTGCCGGAGGCAAAGCATTAAAGATTTGTAAGAAGCTATCCGAGACACTCAACAATCAGGAAGTAGATTACCAGGTCTTCGACACAAACGAGAGTAAAAGCGCAACTACTACCGTTTCAGAATTTCTTGATGCATCGTTTACAGACTTAATTATTATTGGAGGAGATGGGACCATCAATGAGTCGGTGAACGGATTGAAACATGATATTCCGGTTTCCATTTTACCTGCAGGCACAGGGGACGACTTCATCAAGAATGTGGCGATTGGGAAGACATTGGAAGTGCAAATTGATACAGCCATAAATGGTGAGATCAAGCGAATTGATTTAGGCCAGTGTAACGATCGAAAGTTTGTCAATGGTGTTGGGATTGGATTCGATGGACAGATCGTTGAGGACATGGCATCCAAGCGAGTACCGTTGCTAAGAGGTCATGCTGCTTACTACTATCATGTGCTTCGGATTTTGGGGGGCTATAAGGAGCGTAGCTTTGACTATCAAATTGATAATCAATCCCTAAAAAAGGATTTGATCCTATTGACTGTTGGAAATGGAACAACGTTCGGTGGAGGGTTCAAGTTGATGCCGGAGGCAACCATTGATGATGGACTCCTTGAGATCTGTGAGATAGGCAAGGTATCGGGGTTGAGAAGATTTCTGAACATCAACAAACTTTCTAACGGAACGCATGGATCACTCGACGAGATTAATTTCTACAAAGCAAAATCAGTCAAAGTAGAAGCGAACGATATGCTTTTCGCTCACATCGACGGGGAACGAATGGGTCAACCACCATTTGAGCTAAAGATATTGCCGAAGGCAATGCAACTAAGGGTTAAAATGTAGTTTGTCCCCCTCTGGAGGGGGCTGGGGGAGGATTGATCATTTTTTCTTAAATCTCGCCCTCTTCTTAAATCTTAAATACGCCCAAACTGTCACAGCAATTACTCCCAGACTTATAAACTGTGAATGAGACAGTACGCCATCTATGACATAACCACGCTCTTCGTCTCCCCGGAAAAACTCAATTATCCCCCGCCCAAACGCGTAAAGAATGATGTAGATAAAGAATAATTGTCCTTCGAATCGGTTGTGTCTTTTCAACATCAAAAGCACAATCATAATACCGAAAATCAGCGTCGCAGAATAGAGCTGTGTTGGATGCAGAGAAGTATGTAAGGGTTCCGCTTGAGAAATAGGATCCGAGAAAGTCACTCCCCATGGCATATCCGTTGGGACTCCATGACAACAGCCTGCAAAAAAGCACCCTAGTCTTCCTAATCCATGAATGATGCAAGCCGTAATAGCCAGACGATCCATTAGTGGCCACAATGGCCATTTTTCTTTTTTGAAATACCAGACGATTAACGGAACTGCAAAAAGCAATGATCCGTAAAAAACAAATCCTGTCCGAAAGTTTCGCTTCATATTTTCCCACGAACCGAAATAATAAGACGGATCTTCAAGATAAAAGAACAGTTTACCTCCAATAAAGGCAGATACGATCACCAAAATCGCGAGATTTTGAATTTTATCTTTTTCAATTCCCAAATCTTTTTTGGCTGAGTAGGTCATGTAAAAAAAGCCAAGTGTAGCACCGAGCATAATCATGAAGCCATAGGTGTGAATAGTGAAATCACCGATTGAAAACAGTTCTGGATGCATATTGAGTATTAAAGTATAAAGTTTAAACGATATGGCATAAGATTTGAGATAATCCAAGGAAAATAATGCGATGAGCTATTTAAAAATACTTTTGATCAGTTTACTCTTTGCTGGATGCAAGGATGATACTGGAATTTCTGTAGCTGATAATGAAATCCTTGTTCAGTATCAGCAAACGGTAACGAAAGAAATAGATGGCGATGAGTGGACAGTAGCGTTTGAAAGCATTGAAGAAAATTCGCTATGTGCGCCGGATGTCAACTGTGTGTGGCTTGGAAGGATAGTAGTTGAATTAAAAATCAATGGTGAAGATGTTATGCTTGGTTTTGGTGATCTAAACACTAACACCGAGGAAGAATTACAAAATCATGTTGTTGTCAATGGAGCAACCATTACGTTTTCTGAAGCCCTTGATTATACCGAGAACAGTACCACCAAAATTATCCTCGTTTTTGAATAGGTTGAATTAGCTCTTAAAAACGGTTTCCTTATTCTCACTGCTGTCAAAAACGCGGATAGCAACTACGTCAGCTTCTGCTGTTTTCTCACCTTCGGAAGAAAGAAAGTCACATTTCAGGACGGTCTTTCTTCCTTTTACCTCAATCACTTTAGCCCGGAGTTCTACGGTTGTATTAGGTGTTGGCTTTAGATATTTCACCGTAAGCGTACCAGTAGCATAGCGATACTCCGGATCAGTGTCCAACGATCTCCCTTCCCGCTTATAAGCATCTGCCATGGCGGTACCCATGCAATGACAATCGATTAAAGTTGCCATGATTCCTCCATTCATCAGGTTGCTCCAGC
The DNA here is from genome assembly GCF_040220215.1 of Ekhidna sp. Lineage (GTDB taxonomy): Bacteria > Bacteroidota > Bacteroidia > Cytophagales > Cyclobacteriaceae > Ekhidna. Next base: position 100,284 of record NZ_JAVJTR010000025.1, on the reverse strand, counting down.
CATGATATTTTTCTTTGGACTCCCAGTTGCACACAGATTCATCTCCGTCCCAGTAACTTTTGATTTGAAGACCTTCGTGATTGTGGCCGCATCCAAAGCAGACATTTTCCGGCATGTGATCCTGAAAGTATTTTGACGCGCTCATTTTAATTCGTTAAAGTCCAAATTTAATAGTCATTATCGTACGGAATCCATCTTCTCTAAAGTATAAATTTTCTTTGTCCAAAGACTCCCTTCGAGAGTAACATATTAAATTGAATCTGAAATCATCAATTCATAGCTATGTACCATACCCTCGACCTTCATTTCCAAAATTATGAACATGCCATCGCTTCTTTTCTGATAGAAACTGAAGATGGGCCTGTTCTCATTGAGTCCGGACCCTATTCGACCTTTCCCAGTCTCGAGAAAGGATTGGCCGATCACGGATACAAAGTGAGCGATGTGAAGCATGTGCTACTTTCACATATCCATTTCGATCATGCAGGGGCTGCCTGGGCATTTGCAGAAAAGGGAGCAAAGGTTTATCTCCATCCATTCGGTCACGATCACATGCACGATCCTACCAAACTGGTAGCTTCAGCGACAATGATCTACGGTGATCAGATGGATATCCTATGGGGAAAGATGGATGGAATCCCAAAGAAGAATTTGAAGGTGGTAGAACATGAGGAGGTCATTGAAATTGGCAGTCAAAGCTTCCGGGCTTTACATACTCCCGGTCATGCAAAGCATCACATAGCCTGGCACTGGAAAGACACGATTTTCACGGGAGACGTAGCTGGGGTAAAGATAGAGGGCGGTCCTGTTGTGCCACCATGTCCACCTCCGGATATCAATCTGGAGGACTGGATGCACTCCATTGACTTGGTACTTTCAAAAAATCCAAATCGTTTAGCGCTTACCCATTTTGGGGAAGAGATCAACCCAAACATCCACATGAAGGAATTGAAAGAAATTCTCAATGACTGGAGTCAATGGATCAAACAGAAATGGGAAGAAGGCCTCAGCAATGATGAAATCACCCCGCTCTTCATGAAATATACTGCAAATCAGCTGAAAGATCGCGGTGTATCAGATACTGGAATTAAACAATACGAGGCGGCTAATCCCTCATGGATGAGTGTGGCAGGACTGGTTCGGTACTGGAAGAAAAAGCAGGGATAAATCACGGAATTTCAAAGAAGTCGTCCCACCGCTCTGAAATGGTGGGACGACTATTCGATGATTTTATTTATTCACACAACCCTGGACTTGCAAGACATTCAGATTGTGGGATTGGTAAAATAACACCTAGTGGATTAATACCAAACGCTATTGAAACGTCGGAATCGATGAGTCTCCATCTTTTCAAATCATGAAATACCAACCCTTCATATAGCAGTTCCCTATTTTTTTCTACGCGTATACTGTCCACAAATTCAAATTCCGATTGACTACCATCCAATTCTGGTATTCTGGCTCTTCTACGAATGAGATTCAAGTCCTCAAGAGCAACAGGATCGATAGGTGTTATAAATAAGTTTTCATGAATTGCCTCAGCTCTTGCCAAGTGAATCTCTGCCAGTCTGATAACAGGAATCACATCGGTTGGTCTCAAAAACTTCGCGCTGCTAAGATTCACAACGGTTTTATAGAAAGCTGAGTCGATGATGTCAGGGGAATCAGTAGCAGAAACATCTTGTATTGAATGACGAATGTCACTCCGATAAAATTTCGCGTTGTTTGGAATAAAGGTTTTTTGAAGTGATCCGAAAGTGCTTTCTAAGATTTGGAATGCACCATATCCGGTACTATTCAGACGAGAAAACATTGGTGCTAAACCTGTAGCAGAAGTTAGGTTTCCTGTCGTTGCTACTGGGGTTTGTACGATAGCTAAAATATCCTCACTAACAGGTGAAGCATTATTAAAAGCGTCTAATGGACTACTCATTAATTCAAATGGGCCATCTATTACATTAGTAAAATGTGTAATGGCAGCTCCGTATTCACCTTTTTGCATTGCTACCTTTCCTCGGTATGCCTCAACTGCATAATATGATAATCTATTCTTGGGCAAATTTTTACCTTCTAGTAGAAGGCTAGCTTGTCCTAAATCATTTTCAATTTGAGTGTAAATCGCTTCAACGGAAGCTAGTTGAATATCGAGCAAGTCCTCAGTTGTATTGATTGGATAATCAATAAGAGGAATTGCATCCTTGGGAGCATCAGCACTGCTGTATTGAGGAGCCCATAAGCGAACCATTTCGAAATAAAGGACACCCCTAATAGCCAGACTTTGACCTTCTATCAGTTCTCTTGCCTCAGGATCTTGAATCACATCAAGATTAGCTAGAAGATTGTTTGCAATATTGATTGTTTCATACCCCCTTAGCCAATTTGCCTCAATTCTTGAGTCCACATTTGTGTAGTTGTTTTGGGAGAAACGGGTATAGTTGGGAAACACATCACTTTGCCACGAAATTTCCTGTCCGTCATGTCGAGATAAGAGTGTTGGTATCATCTTAAAATCACCACCTAGCAATTCACCTCCGTTTGCCCCATCATAAATGCCAAAAAGATTAAAATATGCACCATTTAGTACATTTTGGGCGGATTCATCATCGACAATAACATCTCCACTAATTGTATTTTCAGCGTCGGCATCTAATAAGTCGTTGCATGAAATTGTTAAGGCTAAAAGAAGTAAAATTGAGTTGTTAATTAATTTTTTCATTGGTGACCTGTTTTAAATTCCGAATTTGATGCCTGTCATAATCATTCTTGGCTGAGGAGTTGAAAAGTTATCAATGCCTCTACTTATGTTTTGTCCAATCTGACCATTTAGCGGGTCTGCATAATTTACGTCGGGATCGTAACCAGGATAATCCGAAAGTGTAAATAAGTTAGTTGCCCCAATGTAAACACTTAAATGAAGCAACCCCATTTGGGATAATTTCGCCGACGGAAGGTTATAGGTTAGCATAATATTCTTCAAGCGGACGTAGCTCCCATCTACTATCCACCTACTGGATTCAACAGGAGGATTTCCGTCAATGTCTAGACCCGGATTTGAAGCAACATCACCAGGAGCGTACCATCGATCAATTTGAGAATTTAACTGACCCTGTAAATTTATTCCACTATTCGCAATCTGTTCTCCCGTAGCAAAGTACATATCATTCCCCTGGACAAATTGTACTAGAAATGAAAAGTCAAAATTCCTAAAGGTTAAAGTATTAGTAAGTCCTCCAAAGAAATCCGGATTTGGATCACCAATGATGGTTAATTCTGCATTATTGAGATTGGTCGTTTCATCACCATTCTCATCTCTATATAAGGCAAGTCCTGTACCTTCATCTACCCCCACAAAATCACGGGCAAAGAATACACCTGCCGGCTGGTTTTCTATATATGCATTTACTCCGACTACAGCTCTGTTCCCATCCAGATTGGTAATGGTATTTTTATTTGTCGAAATATTAAAATCTGTGGACCAGCTAAACATTTCGTTGCTCACATTTTGAGAACTAACAAATAGTTCGATCCCTTTATTTTCCATTTCTCCAAAGTTGGTTAATACATCAGATTGACCGGAGGTCAATGTAATTGGTTTTGGAAAAAGAAGATCTTTAGTTTTCTTGATGTAGTAGTCTATCGAACCAGTTAATTTATTATCAAAATAACCAAAATCTATACCTACGTTGAATTGTGATGTGGTTTCCCATTTAAGGTCATCGTTCCCAATGTCTATAGCCTCGATAGTCTCACCATCTTCAAAATTTACAGTCACATAGTTTCTTCTAAAAGCAAAATCGTCGAAAGGAGTATTACCAACAAGCCCATAGCTTGCTCTTAATCTTAAATTACCTTCTCCTCCGTAGAAGTCTTCATTGTGGATGTTCCAACCAGCCGAAATAGCAGGAAAGAATCCAAAACGATTGTCTTCCGAAAATTTAGAGCTTCCGTCCACACGACCCGTTACCTGAACATCGTATTTGGAACGAATGGAATAAGAAACACGACTGTATGATGACACTAAAATGTTTGCAGCACCCGGAACCAAAACATTATTCAATAATGGACTGTCCTCTTCCAATGCATTCAATTCTTCAATCGTTGGCACAAAGGCTTCTTTTATAGAAAATGAGGCATTGGATTCTTGATAAGATGCACCAAGAATTACGGATAGGTTATTGCCGCTAGCAAAAGAGTTACTGTAGGTTCCCCATCCGTTGATGACATAATTCCTTATTTTCTGATTGTTGACAAGTGTTTTTCCATTTGGGCTTCCATCTAATGTTACTGGTTGAAGCTCTTGTTCATCATCAATGTTTGCAAAGTCAATTCCTCCATTTACATCAAAACTTATTTTGTCATTAAGCATATAGTTTAATGAGAGACTACTGATATAGCTGTTTTCATAACTGAAGTTGTCCGAATAGTTTACTTCAGTAATTGGGTTGTAGAAGTTACGTCCTTCATACACAAATAGACGATCAAAATTATCGGGCTCATAGGTGTCACTTGGAGGGAGCGCAATTGCCTGTAGAGGGAATCCCAAATCTAGATTGTCTCTTAATCTTTCATCTTTGGTGTTGATATAATTGAAATCTAAACCAATAGAAAAACTTTCTGATACTTTACTATTTAAAGAAACTGTACCATTGAATCGATCAAAACTATTCCCTATCAATATTCCATCCTGAGTAGTAAATCCTGTAGCAATAAAATAGTTTAAAGATTCTTTACCTCCTTGAAAATCAATATTTGCAGTGTGGGCAAACGCAGTTCTGAAGACCTCATCCTGCCAATCTGTATCAAAAGCAAGAGAATCTAAAAACCTGTTTCTTGTAGGAGTAACAGGATTCCCATTATTAACAACCCCACTTGGATCTCGATAAGAAACCGATTCTATGTCATTGTAATTGTCTTCAATGAACTCCCGGCCCAAATTTGTTTCTACCCCGTTAACCAAAATTTCGAGTGGGGCACCAGCTCCTTGTGAGATTTGCTGTATCTCACTTAAAATGGTGAATTCAAAAATTAGCCTTCTGTGTTCATCTCCATCAAAAAGATCAAGTTTTTTTGGAGTCTCCGAAATGCCTAACTGATAGTCGACATTTATTTTCAGTTTACCACTATTACCACTTTTGGTGGTTATAATGATAACACCATTCGATGCACGAGTACCGTAGATCGCGGTGGCGGAGGCATCTTTAAGTACTTCAATAGTTTCGATATTATTTGAGTTGATATTGGACTGACTTCCGGACACCAAAGGAACACCATCAACAACATACAATGGGTCGTTTGAACCAGTTAAAGATGACCCTCCTCTTATTCTCACCTTTGTTGCTTCTCCAAGAGATCCGCTTGAGTTTTGAACCTGAAGACCAGCAGTTAAACCTTGGTTAGCTTGTTCCAGATTCACCAACGGGGCTTGAATCATTTTTTCAGAATTCACACTAGAAACACTACTCGTCAGCTGATCTTTGCTTTGTGAGCCAATGCCCATGTTGACAACATTGCCTCCGGACGATTTCATTTTAAGCGAAATCGTGTTTTGGCCAGTGAGGTAAATTTTTTGTGTAGTGAAGCCCTCCGCACTTATGATGATGGTTTCATAACCATCAGTCAGTTGGATTGAGAAAACCCCATTTTCTTCGGTGGTAGTGGCAGTTGAAGTGCCCTCCACCTGAATATTGGCACCAGCCACCGCCTTGTTATTTGCATCGGTGACTGTTCCTCGTAAGGTAACTTGAGCCGATAATGAAATGACCAATAGCAGGGAAGCCAGGCAGGTTAGTGTTAGTTTCATAATTTGGTAGGTAGATAATACAATCTTAAAAATAGACAGATTACCCATTACTAGACACAAAAAAGGGCAGGAATCGATGATTCTGCCCTTTCATTCGATTTTAATACCTATTATTCGTACCTCAGCGACTTTACCGGGTTTTGGGTAGCCGTTCTCATTATTCTGCTTGAAGCAATGGCTACTGCAATGGCCATCAACGTGAAAAATGGTGCTAACACTGTAAACACACTGATGGCCTGGTATACGGCAAATATGGATGCCATTAGCGCATCAATTGCAAAATACGATAGCCCTGCACCAATCCAGGCAAAAAGTAGAAGCAACCAGAAAAACTGCTTGTTCATTAACACCAATATTTGATTGATGGATGCACCGAGTACTTTTCGTACTCCGATTTCTTTTACACGTTTAATGATATTGAGTGAAACAAGGGTATAGAGCCCGATGGAAGATAGAATCAACGCAAGTGCCCCCAGGAATTTGAACATGGTTGAAATGTTCTTGTTCACATAGTCAGTGCCCGCAAGTTCTTCATCCATAAAAGTTGCATTGAAAGGAGTGTTTGGGGCTACTTCATACCACTTTGCTTCCATTTTGTCCCTAAGCTCTGTTGGATTCACTTCACTCTTGATCACTACAAAATTCATTTCTTCCTTATCGGCCAGCCTGAATGCACATGGCTCCACTGGATCGAAAAACCCATACATGTAGAAGTCTTCCATGACACCTACCACAGATAATCGAGTACTATCATCAATCTGCACCACTTTACCTATCGGCTCGTCCCAACCGAATTCTTTCACCAACGCTTCATTCATGATGATGGAGTTTTCCTTATCAAACTCATAAAGCTCTTTATCAAAATATCGGCCGTCTTTAACGGTTAGATTCATTATGTCTTTATAATCCAGGCTGAAATTCATCATGTCTGATTCCACCTCCTGCTCTCCGGCCCTTAACGTACGACCATACGTCCACCAGCCGATATGATGGGTAGTTCCGGTCATTTGCTCAATTTCCGGCATTTGATTAACCAGATTGAAGAAGCGGTCATACTCAGATTTATTCTCTACACGCACGCCCAGAATATTCTCTTTTTGAAATCCCACATCCAGGTTGTTCTGATATTCGGCATTGTTTGTAAATGCAAGCGCTGAAATTAAGGCAATGATCGTGAGCATGTATTGGAGCCCAAGCAAAGTTTTGGAAAACCAGTTGGTCCCACCAAGTGAAAGGCTGCCTCTAAGGATATTCACCGGCTGATAAGCACTGATGTATAGGGATGGATATCCTCCAGCTATCAATGAGGTGAGCACTAAAAGGCCAATCAGGAATAAGTAAATCTCACTGTCGGATATCAGGTTCAACTCTAGTGTAATGAAATCCCACATGGCACTGTAAGCCGGGACAAGAAAATAGGCAAAGCCCAACGCCACTAACAGGGATAGAAAAGAGAGAATCAGGTTTTCACCCATGAATTGAAAGATGAGTTGCTTACGGTCGCTACCCATCACTTTTCTAATTCCAATTTCTTTAAGACGTTTGCTTGAGATAGCGATGCTGGTATTGGTAAAATTGAAGCAAGCGATTAGGAGCATTAAGAACGCCATGATCATTGGTACGACCACTGCTGGTGGTGGAGGAGGCTGGCTGAGCCAGTTGGAGCGAATGGACTCAGCTATGCTACCAAGATTGGTCAATTGCACTGCATAATAACTTCCAATCTTGAAATCATCACGTGCTTTGTTCTGCACTTCAACATAGTTGGCATTGACATCTTCCATTAAGTTTTGCGGAAAGCCTCCATCCGTCATGACGAAGGTGGCTGCTACAAATTGCTTCCAGTCAGTGTTTTCTACTTCCCGAATTTTCAAGTAGTTATCAAAGTGGGTTAGTGCGCTAAATCGTACCGATGAGTTTTGGGGGATTTCTTCGAATACCCCACCAACGGTCATTGGGTATTGTTTTCCATCCTCGGTGATAATCGTTATGATTTCACCGGTTGGGTCTACCTCTTCTCCAAAGTAGGTATTGGCTGTATAGTAACTGAGAATGATCTTACTTCGGTCAAAGAATGCGGATTCATTGCCGTACTTCAATGGGAAAGTGAACATTTCAAGGAAGTCATCTTCAGCAAAAGCAATTCCCTGGTTGAATACTTTCAATTCTTTTTTTAGGACAAGGCCGGTCTCAATGTATCTGGAAGTATGAGTGACCCCTGCCACCTGGTCTTTTATTACAGCCCCAAGCGGAAGTGGTGAAATACCATATGGCACATTTTGATTCTGCACATCCTTGTAGATCTGCACTTTGAAGATGCGTTCATGATTTGCATGATTCTGATCATATTCTGCAGCAAATTTCCAGTTCAGGTATCCAACAATGCAGCAGGCAAGGGATAGTCCCAGACCCAGCATATTGATGAAAACATAGGATTTGTTTTTCCGAAAGTTTCGGAATGTGATTTTGAAAAAGTTCTTAAGCATAGTCCTGTGAGTTAGTTGATTTTCAAATAAGCACTAAGAACATGCCAAATCAGCTAAACTGTTTGATTCACAGTTCGTTATGAGTTTTTGAACCTTTCAGTTTGTACGATTTCGCACGACTTTTTGAACACTTTAATGTGTTCTTACATTATAATAGATTATAAAAATCCTCAGAGGTTGCTTTTAAGTAAAAGAATATGCCCACCAAATAAGGACAAACTGTAATGGAAGTCGTAAAGCCAATACCCAAACGAGCTTCTTCTTTCTCCATCCTTTCATAAAGTGGTAGATGTTTGCAGGAAATACGGCAATGAGCAACGCGATAACGCCCCATGCCGCAAACGAGGTATATTCCGGAATCAGAAGAAGGACGCCCAAAATGATTTCTGCTATTCCACTCAGCCAGTTGATTAGCTTTTTGTTTCCTAGAAATGGAGGAATGATTTTCTCATAAAACCGGGGCATCACAAAATGATTGATTCCGGCAATGATGTAAAGGATTGCCATGATCCAGAGGCTAATGGTTTCGGTTGACATAAATGGAAAGATAGTCGTAAACCGATTACTCGAAGTAATCGGTTTACTGATCTTGATTGAATATATTTGATAAGTATCAAATTCAACCCTTAACCTATGTACAGAATTCTCACCCTCCTTTCCATTTTATTTATTGCCTGCTCACCTCAAACTTCTAATCCTGAAGTTGAAAGCTGGGAATCTCAGGCCGAAAATATTACCATCATCCGGGATGATTTTGGTGTACCACATATCTATGGAAAAACGGATGCAGATGCCGTTTTTGGCTTGCTGTATGCTCAGTGCGAAGATGATTTCCGAAGAGTGGAGCGAAACTTCACCTGGGCGATTGGCAGATTAGCGGAGGCTGAGGGGGAAGATCAGCTTTACAGCGATTTACGTGCTCGACTGTTCATGACAGAGGAGGAAGCAAAAGCTACTTATGACTCGGCCCCTGATTGGTTGAAAGTTTTATGTGAAGCCTGGGCAGATGGTATCAATTACTATCTTCATACACACCCTGAAGTGGAACCCAAAGTGATCAAGAAGTATGAGCCCTGGATGACCATGTACTTCACGGAAGGCTCCATCGGTGGAGATATCGAGCGGGTTTCTACTCGTAAGATTAGTGCCTTTTATGAAGGTATGTCCTCCTCTGGAGGGGGTGAAGGGGGGGGATCTCAACAAACTTCTCTTAATGCTAAAGAACTTGTCCTTCAAGAACCCCAAGGCTCCAATGGCTTTGCCATCTCAGGCGACCTGACTGAATCCGGAAATGCCATGCTGTTGATCAACCCACATACTTCATTCTATTTCAGGGGGGAAGTTCATGTGGTGAGTGAAGAAGGATTGAATGCATATGGAGCAGTGACTTGGGGGCAGTTTTTTGTGTACCAGGGCTTCAATGAGAACACCGGATGGATGCACACGTCTACCGGAACGGATATCATCGATGAATTCCAGGAAACGATCATTGAAAAAGATGACGGTCTGTATTATCAATACGGGGAGGAAGAGCGAGCTGTCGAAGTAAAAGAAGTGACCTTGAAATTCAAGGATGGGGATGAAATGAAGGAAAAGACCTTTCCCGTTTACCGCACACATCACGGTCCGATCACCCATGAATCGGATGGAAAGTGGACGGCCACTGCATTGATGTGGAAACCTGTGGATGCCCTTACCCAATCGTATACCCGAACGAAAAAGAAGAATCTGGAAGAGTTTCATGAAATGATGAACATTCGAACGAACTCTTCCAATAATACCGTCTTCGCAGATTCTGAAGGAAATATTGCTTACTATCATGGCAACTTTATTCCAAAAAGAGATGTGCAATTTGATTATTCACAACCTGTGGACGGGAGCAATCCGGCCACCGACTGGCAAGGGCTGCATGATTTGGACGAAACGATCATCGTGACCAATCCTTCCAATGGCTGGATACAGAATTGTAACTCTACACCATTTACTGCAGCTGCTGAGAATAGTCCGAGAAAAGAAGACTACCCGTATTACATGGCTTCATTTCCTGAGAATTTCAGGGGAGTAAATGCCATTCGTTTGCTCTCCGAGGTTGAGAATCTGTCATTGGATGGATTGATTGAACTTGGCTATAACCCATACCTCCCGGCATTTGAAAAAGTAATTCCGGGCTTGGTTGAAGCTTATGATGCTTTGGGTGATGAGTCTTTGAGTGAAGAAATTGAGTTATTGAGAGGATGGGACTTAAGAACGAACGTTGAATCAAAACCGATGAGTTTAGCTCATTTTTATGGGTGGCATTTATTAGATGAAGTTGATATACCAGAATTGAGTGATCTGGAAGATTTGAATTATTGTGGCACTCAGCTTCCTAAGGAAGAGCGGCTTAGAATATTCCGATCTGCACTGGACGAAATGAAAGATCGCTATGGAACGACAATTATCCCATGGGGAGAAATAAATAGATTTCAACGATTGTCCGGAGACATAGGTGCCACTTTTGATGACAGCCAGGAAAGCATTCCAGTAGGCTACACTACTGCAATTTGGGGACACCTTGCTGCTTATGGGATGAGGGGAGAACATGATGTGAATAAGATTTATGGTACCCGAGGTAACAGCTTTGTAGCAGCGGTGGAGTTTGGTGAAAAAGTGAAAGCCAAAACCATATTGGCTGGTGGGCAAAGTAGCGATCCTAACTCACCTCACTTTGACGATCAGGCGCAGATGTATGCGAATGGTGAGTTCAAAGAAGCAGCCTACTATCGGGGGGATGTTGAGGCACGTTCTGAAGAGACATATAAGCCTGGAAAAAGAAATTGACCTGTTTCTTTTAACTTAAGGATGCATTAATACCCCCAAATGAAAACGTTAAAAATTTTAGTTGCATTATTTCTACCCATCTTCATTTCTTCGTGTGGGAGTAACAGTGTGGAATTGCCATTGGATCAAATGGCCACTTATGAGGTGATCCAAACACAGATTTGGGATACTCAGTGTGTCAGTTGCCATGTAAACGGAAGCACCTTCGCCAAGCAATCGAACCTGGTTTTAACTACAGGTGAATCCTACAGCCAACTGGTTAACAGACTGCCGGATAACAAGCAGGCACTGGATGATGGTCTTGAGCTGGTTGGTACCGAAGGGCTACCTAGCTTATTTAAAAGCTATCTCTGGGAAAAGATTAATGCAAACGATCAGGAACACTTTTACTCAGACCATCCTCTTTATGGAGCTATCATGCCATTGGGAGGGGATTTTTTGACCAATGGACAGTTGGAGTTTATTAGGGACTGGATAATTAATGGTGCTCCAAGAACAGGGAAGGTGGCAGATGTAGCGTTGTTAGATGATAAAACTCGTTTCAAAGAAATACCCTTTGCACCTTTGCCTCAGCCGGATCGTGGCTTTCAATTTCATGTCGGTCCATTTGAGGTGCCACCAAATAGTGACCGGGAACTTTTCACCTATCAATCAATCGATTCTGAAGAAGATATTTACATTGATCAAGTTGAGATTGTCATGCGACCGGGTAGTCATCATTTTATTTTTTACACTTTCGATGATGATATTCCTTCCCATTTTTTTCCTAAAGAAGGAGATATACGAGACATCTATGATGACGGTGGAAACCTAAACTACAGCAACCTCATTGCACTCCAGTTTCATAATTTCATCGCCGGAACACAATGGCCAAGGATGAACTATAAATATCCTGAAGGAGTCGCATTGAGAATACCAGCAGGAAAAGGATTTGATATGAATTCCCACTATGCCAATCGCACCGATGAGGTGGTTACCGGAGAGGTCTATGGAAATATTCACACCGTTCCGCAAGAAGACGTGAACTATGTAGCTGAAATACTGGATTTAAATAATCAGGATTTTTCACTACCTCCCAATAAAGTGACCACCATTACTAAGGACTATTTTTTCAATCAACGCATCAACATTTTTCAACTTTTCTCACATGCGCACGAGCACATGACTGAGTTTAATGTCTACAAAGTTGGCGGAGATAATGATGGTGAACTTCTTTATGTCTCTTTTGACTGGGAGCATCCACCGATTCTTGAATTGGACCCACCAATAGTTATTAACACTGGTGAAGGATTGAGATTGGAAGCCACCTATGACAATTGGGAAGATAGAACGTTGACCTTTGGTTTGAGAAGCTCTGATGAAATGATGATTCTCTTTGGAGCTTATTATACAGATTAAAAATCATAAGCTATGAAAAACTTATTTACACTATTTACATGCTTAATTGCGACGCTGAGTCTGGCGCAATCTCCGGTTGGAGCCTGGGAATGGACAGAGACCAGAGAAGACGGCCAAAAAGTGAAAGGAGTAGTCACCTTCACGGAGAACTATCAGACTGCTGCCTGGTTTGATGCTGAAACGGGAGCTTTTGTGGAAACGAATGGTGGAGGCTGGGAATTGAATGGCAATACCATGACGGAGATGCCGGAGTTTAACTCCAGCGATACCTCCAGGATTGGCAAACCAAGATCTTTTGAAATCGAGTTTGATGGAAATGATAAAATGCGAATCGTGGGAATGGAAACCTGGGCCACTCGAGTGGATGCCGGAGAGCCTGGCGACCTGGCTGGAGCATGGTTGATGTCGGGTAGAAAACGAAACGGGGAAATTCAGGAGCGGGACACAAGTGGCCCAAGAAAAACGATGAAGATACTTTCAGGTACACGTTTTCAATGGATCGCTTACAACACAGAGACCAAACAGTTTATGGGAACAGGAGGCGGAACATACACCACGGTAGACGGAAAGTATACCGAGAATATCGAATTCTTCTCACGAGACGACAACCGTGTAGGAGCCAGCCTGGAATTTACTTATGAACTCAAAGACGGCAAGTGGAACCACTCTGGTAAGAGTAGCAAAGGCGATCCATTGTATGAAGTTTGGAGTGTGAGGGAGAATTAAACTTAGATGTCATTCCGGCCCTGTGCCGGAATCTATGGTCAGTACATATTCGTCTCCTGACTCACAGTAGTATAGACGAATAAGAATGACATTTTTACTGTAATTCGACCTTATCCCCAACCTTAATCGTTCCGGTCTCAAGCGCCAATGTATTAACCCCAAAAATGACGCCTTTTCCTTCCCTGCGGTAGGTTGCTAAAGTCTTCAACGGCTCGGCTGCTTTCTTACCTGTTTCCTGATCAATGGTGGTAAACACGCATCGCGTGCAGGGATGTGTTACATGAAACTTCACATTACCTATTTGAATGTCATTCCAATGATCTTCTTCATACGGTTCACATCCTGCTACCACTATGTTTGGCCGGAATCGATTCATAGGCAGCTCCACTTCCATTCTTGAATTGAGGTCATCGAGGGAAGCCTGCCCAATGATTAAATAGGGATACCCATCAGCGAAACTCACATTCTCACCGTTGATCGCCTGATCAGGATTCACCGGACGTGATCCATCTTCCGGCATAAACACCAGCTTACAAGGCTCGCCAGCTATTTTTGAAAACCAGTCACTAATGGATTGGGTTGCTTCAATGGCTTCAACTGAATCAGCCCATACAGTGACGTGAATGCTTTTACCACTTTTGAGTGTGATAGGAATTTTTAAATCAGGCATATTGCTATGCGACGCAATGATGCTTTCATTGGTCAATGAAATACCAATCTGAGAAAGATGAGGATGCGTTCGTTGCGTGATGTGCCCGTTTTGTTCATTGACCAGCATCCATCGTCGGTCATACTTAAAACCTTTTTCCATTACTTCAACTTCCTGAAGTGCGATCCCCTGAAGGGATTTAATTGGATAGATATATAAGCCAGATACTTTCACATTGCTAATTCTTCGCCCAATTATCCCTCAATGTAATCGTACGATTGAAAACCAGATTGTCTTCCGTTGAATCCTCATCTACCCGGAAGTAACCAATACGTTCAAACTGCATCTGGTCACCAACTTTTGCATCTTTCAACGATGGCTCTACTACAGCCTTTTTATTAATTGTTAAAGAATCAGGATTTAAGTGATTTTTAAAGTCATCCTCGATCGTATTCAGGTTTTCTGTCATGAATAATCGGTCATATTCACGGACCTCTACATTTACAGCATGTGGTACGGAAACCCATCCCAACGTGCCTTTCACTTTCTTTCCACTTGTATCCTGTCCACTACGGGTTTGTGGATCATACTCAGCGTACAATTCTTCAATGGTGCCGTCCTCAGCTTTTTTGTAGCCGGTACATTTGATGATGTAGCCAAACTTCAAACGAACCTCACGATCAGGGCCCAGCCGATACCATTTCTTCGGACTTGGAGGATCTTCCATGAAGTCGGATTGATCAACATAAATCTCTCTTGTAAACGGCATTTCTCTGGTTCCTGCCGATTCATCCCCCGGGTTGTTTACGCCTGTCATCATTTCCACTTTATCTTCCGGCCAGTTGATAATGATTACCTTAAGTGGATTCATGATGCCAAATACACGATTGGTGTTTGCATTCAAATCTTCTCTGACGGCATGCTCGAGCACAGCAATGTCTGTGATTCCATCTCGCCTTGCTACCCCGATTGTATCAGCAAACTTTCGGATGGATGCTGCTGTAAATCCTCTTCTTCTGATCCCGGAAAGCGTCGGCATACGTGGATCGTCCCAACCATTGACATGGCCTAGCTCTACCAGTTCTCGTAATTTTCTTTTACTAACTATGGTATAGCTGAGGTTCAGTCTTGCGAACTCTGTTTGCTTAGACGGGAATATTTCTAATTCCTTAATCAGCCATTCATACAATGGCCGGTGTACTTCAAATTCTAGCGTACAAAGTGAGTGAGTTACATTCTCAATCGAATCGGACTGACCGTGTGCAAAATCGTAGGTAGGGTAAATGCACCATTGATAGCCGGTTCGGTGATGAGGAAGCTGCTTGATCCGGTACAAGATTGGGTCACGCATGTGCATGTTGGGGGAACTGAGGTCTATCTTGGCTCTCAGCACTTTTTCGCCATTTCCAAACTCTCCTGACCGCATTCGTTCGAACAAATCCACATTCTCTTCAACTGATCGGTCTCGATATGGACTTGGCTTACCTGGCTGTGTTGGTGTACCTTTTAGCTTGTTAAATTCCTCTTGGGGCAGATCATCGACATAGGCAGATCCTTTTTGAATTAATTTGATAGCCATTTCATAGAGCTGTTCAAAGTAATCCGATGCATAGTATTCCCGGTCTTCCCAATCAAACCCCAGCCATTTAATGTTTGACTTAATAGAGTCCACATATTCCGTTTCTTCCTTCTCAGGGTTAGTATCGTCAAATCTAAGATTACACTTCCCTCCATACTTTTTTGCAAGACCAAAATTTAGACAGATAGACTTGGCATGACCGATGTGCAAATAGCCATTTGGTTCCGGCGGAAAACGGGTCACGATTGAATCATGCTTCCCTTCTTTCAGATCCTTTTCGATCATTTGCTCGATGAAATTCAAAGATTTTTTTACCTCGTCCATAATTCGAAATTAGGGTGCAAAAGTAGGACTTTGATTAGTTAAAATCTATTGTAGAAAATATCCCAATAATGTTGGGGTGGGTTTTTTGAGTTTGAGCCGTCTAAAGTCAAATAACCAATTATTCACGAAACAGAGCATGATAAAATTTTTCAAAAAATCAAACATTTTCAACCTGCAAAGGCAATATGATAAATTAATGCATGAGGCTTATATACTAGCCAAGTCAAATCCGGAGGAAAGTTTAAAAAAGCAAAATGAAGCTTTCGAGGTACAGAGAAAGATTTTAACAAAGGGGAGGTATTAGGTAGCTGATTGTTCAGCCCCTGCCTCAGGGGCAAAATTTGTAACTATGATTATAGTTTAATTACTATTATTATAGTTATAATTGTGGCATGAAGTCAGCTATCTCACTTATTTTGATTGCCCTGAGCTTTGGCCTTTTTGCTCAACAGAAAATGAGCATTACCATTGATGATCTACCATCGGTAGACTATGGACTTGGCAACCACACTGAAATTACGAATGGATTATTGAGTGCACTCAAAAACCATGATGCACCAGCTGTCGCCTTTGTGAACGAAAGAAAGCTCTACGAGGATGGTCAGTTAAGCAATGAGAAAGTGCGATTATTGGAGCTATGGATAGAAGCAGGTCATGAGCTTGGGAATCATACCTATTCTCACATGAATTATCATAATGTGAATCTCGAGGAATATGCAAAAGATATTTTAAAAGGAGAACGCAATATCAGGCCTCTTTCTGAAAAATACAGCAAAGAGTTCCGATACTTCCGTCATCCTTATTTGCGTAGTGGTGCCAATAAGGAAACCAGCGACTCTCTTAAGTCTTTCCTGCAAGGTAAAGCATACATTGAGGCACCAGTGACGATTGATAATGAAGAGTATCTTTTTGCAAAGGCCTATGCGGTGGCCATTAAGAAAGGAGAAAATGAGCTGGCAGAAATAGTGGCAAAGGAATACCTCAAGTACATGGAAAAGCAATTGGAGTACTTCGAGAAGGCCTCTAATGATCTGTTAGGTAGAAACATGGATCATGTGCTACTCATTCATGCCAATTATCTTAATGCGATGTACCTGGATGACCTATTAGACATCTATAAGAAAAAAGGTTATACGTTTACCACCCTTGAAGAGGTGATGAAGGATCCGGCGTATCAGCTGGAAGTAACCTATTTCGGAAACTGGGGCATTTCATGGATTCAGCGATGGGGAATGAGCCGGGGATTGAAGGGAGATTTTTTCAAAGGGGAAGCCGTCACCCCCAATTTTGTCAGAGAGCTTGCAAACTAAGTAACCATGAGAGTTATTTTCCTATGTGCCTGCCTGTTGGTTGCTAAAACCTGCATTGCCCAGATCCAACTTTCCGATTATGTGAAGAGCTATTTGGCTTTTGAAGATCGAAAGTTTGCATTAACAGAAGTGAAGTTGATTGACGGAACCGGCAATCAATCAAAAGCAGGACAAACGATCCTGATTAATGATGGCATTATAGAAAAAGTTGGACTATCGACATCCATTGTAATTCCAAATGGATATGAGCGAATTGCTTTGAATGGAATGACTGTTATACCGGGGATCATTGGCACGCACAATCACATGCGTTTGCCCCAAGGTGCGATGCTTTTCACAAGTCCCAGACTATACCTTGCTTCAGGAGTTACCGCTATTCAGACATGCGGAACAGGAAATCCTAATGAAGAATTAGCTCTTGGAAAAGCAATTAGTGAAGGAAGCGAAGTTGGCCCGCGAATAATTAATTCAAGCCCTTATTTTACCGGGCCGGATGGCAAATCAAATTTTGTCCGTTTTACGAGTGAGAAGGTGGTACGAGATACTATTGCTTACTGGGCTGATCAGGGCGTAAAATGGTTTAAAGTATATCGTCATACAAGACCTGAAGATTTGAAAGTGATTGTGGAGGAAGCTCACAAACATGACGCTAAAGTGACCGGGCATTTTTGTGCAACTACTTTTGAAGAAGCGGCGTTCATCGGTGTTGATGCCATTGAGCATGGGTTCATCCACAGCTTTGATCACGCCGAAGATCATGAAACGGGTGTTTGTTCCGGTTCCCGTTCATTTCGATCTGCTTTGGATATTGATTCTAAGGAAGTAGAGAGGATTCATGAGATTTTAATTAAGGAGGAGGTGGCCCTTTCCACCACTCCATCAATACTCGAAGCACAGGTGATGTCCCGAGCTTAC
This sequence comes from Ekhidna sp., assembly GCF_040220215.1. Taxonomy (GTDB): domain Bacteria; phylum Bacteroidota; class Bacteroidia; order Cytophagales; family Cyclobacteriaceae; genus Ekhidna. The sequence continues at coordinate 82,277 of NZ_JAVJTR010000025.1, read as the reverse complement.
GCAGATGAGAGAACCTTAAATGCAATGGCACCTTTTCACGTGGAAGCTTATGAAAGCCGTAGAAAAAGGATGGACGAGAAAAGTGACGATTGGTATTTTAAGCCTGAATGGCTGACAAAATCTTTGCAGTATGACCTGCTCTTTTACCAGAGAGGTGGGTTGCTCACAGCCGGGCCTGACCCAGGTCTTCACAATCTTCCCGGCTATGGAGATCAAAGAAATTATCAACTATTTGTGGAGGCCGGATTTCAACCGGAAGAGGCAGTACAAGTGATGACATCCAATGGAGCACAGCTATTAGGATTGCCTAATGTTGGAACAATTAAAACCGGAAAGCAAGCAGACCTTGTGATTTTGAATGGTGATTTGACAACTGATCCATCTGCAATCGAAAATGTGAGCTATGTCGTCAAAGATGGCTGGGTGTATGATCCTAAGAAATTGGTCACGGATGTTCAGGGGCATGTTGGTTCCAGCAATGATGATTTTATGACTTACCTGGGGCGCAGGGATCCAGGTAGTGTTCCTGAGCTTTTGTCTCCTCATTTTATTTCAACCAAAGAGCATGAGTTTGGATCTGTTTTTTCCAAAGATGGTAAAGAGTTCTATTTCGGCGTGGAAATGGAAGAGGGTGCAGAAATCAGGTATTCTGAGTTGAAAAGTGGTGTCTGGTCACCACCCAAACGACTTTCTGATAACATCACCTTTACACACAATGATCCCTTTCTTTCACCCAATGAGCAGCGACTTTACTTCATTGGAAAGAAAGATGAGGATTACGACATCTGGTATTCAGAGCGACTGGCAAACGGATGGTCTGCTCCAATCAACGCTGGTGATACGGTTAATAGCAGTGCCAACGAATATTATATGTCATTTACCGAAGATGGAAGTATGTACTTTTCATCCAATCGTCAATCTGACAACTTTGATATTTACAGATCTCAACTGGTGGATGGGCGTTTTCAACAACCGGAAAAAATCAGTGAACGGGTAAACACAGAGAATTATGAAGCAGATGTATTCATTGCTCCCGATGAATCTTACATGATTTTTTGTAGCATCCGGAAAGAGGGTGCAGGGCGTGGAGATTTGTACGTTTCATTCAAAGATGATTCCGGGAATTGGGAAGAGCCAAAACCTTTTGATGAATCAATCAATACAGAGGCTCATGAGCTTTGTCCTTTTGTGGCCCGGGATGGCAAGTATTTCCTTTTCACCCGTGGAGGAGATGTTTATTGGGTGAGCGCCGAAATCATCGAAAATTATCGATGATGTTGATTATTTAACGTGAGTTCGAGGTAAGAATAAAAAGAAAAAATGCCTAAAATACCCTCCTTGGAGGGGTTGGGGTGGGTTTGAAAGATATTTTCTTTTTATCAAATTTCATGTAAAAATGACCGGTTAGATACAAAACCCACCTCTTCTTCGAAACGTCGGACCGCTCCCAAGAGGAGACTACTTGTGTCATTTTTGCATGAAATTTGGAGTTCTTATCCCGAACTCACGTTATTTATTAAAACTGTGATATGTCAGCTTTCTCCAGAGCCACTCCACCGGACCTTGTTTGTGCCTTCTCAGCCAGAGCCAGGTAAGGAGTAGTTGAACAATCCAAATGAGGCCAACGATCGGAAGCAGTTCTGTTCTGGTGTATTCATTGAATTTACCGAGCCCATAGCCATAGAAAATAAACCCCAATACGATGCTTTGGAAGAGGTAGTTTGACAATGCCATTTTGCCAATTGAAGAAATGATTTTGAATTTCATTCCTTTTAAGAATTTCTGATACACCCCATTAAGAACCAGGATATAGCTAACGCCAAGCAGCTCTTTCGGGAATACAAAAAACAGCTCTTTCCATAAAGTAAGTACCGGATCAAAGTATTCAAACGTCCAATGGTAGTACCTGACGTAATTGATATATAGGCTGAGAATTAAAAGACTTAAGCTAATAAGCCAGTAATATTTCCAAACCCGGAAGTTGTCGAAAATGCCTGAACGATAGAGCACGATCCCTATAATCATGACAATCAAAGATCGCAGCAGGAGTCCCTGATAGTACCACATTCCTTTATGCACTGAAGCATGATCATACGTTTCTTTAAGACCGGATAAATAGGTTGATTTTTTTGGAGGATAAACAGTTGTATCTGCTTCTTTTTGCCTCAGTTTGCTCGACCAGCGGGAAATATTTTTTACATCCTGTGCGGTTCTCAGGTCATCAGTAACCATGAGTGATTGCTCATATTGAGCATAGCTGGCCTTCCGATCATTTACCTGGTTTATCGCATTGCTGAGCAAAAGGCTGGCAAAAAACAGGACGACTAACACAAGGGTCACGTTTTTGAATGACCGAAAGGGAAACAGAAGAAAGCCGCAAATGGCATAATGGTAGAGCACATCACCATCCCAGATGAAATAGGCATGAATAACACCAATTACAAAAAGCCAAAGCAATCTACGGGAGTAGATATCCATTCCTTTGATGCCTAGTTTTTTGCTTTCCATTCGTTCCAGGAAAATGTAAAAACCAGTTCCAAACAGCAGGGCGAACATCGTGTAGAACTTACCTTGTGTCAGAAAATACACCCAAAAGCGTACGGAATGATCTATTTCTGATGAGAACCCGAATTTGTAAGGACTCCATGGATCGGGATAAGCAAAGTTTTCAATGTTAATGAACAGGATGCCTAAAATGGCGATACCTCGAAGAAAATCCAGCGACCCTTTTCGTTCATTTTGAAGGGTTGGCTGGACAGGTGATTGCTGCATTCACAAATGTAACTATAATCATAGTATATAAACTATAATTATAGTTAAAAACTATATTTACTTTAAAACAAGCTCCCAATACCCGACATCAATCCATCGATCGAACTTGTAGCCCACCTCTTTAAACTCGCCGATCTTTTTGAAGCCCAATTTTTCATGGAGTGCCCGACTAGCCTCATTGGGTAGCGACATGCCACCAATTATAGCATGGTAGTCTAGTGCTTTTAGTTGCTTCATTAGCTCTGCGTATAGTGGCATTCCATACCCTTTGCCACCCTGATCCTTATGGAGGTAAATAGATGACTCGGTGGTTTTGGAGTACGCTTTTCTGACTTTCCACTGGGTGGCGTATGCATATCCAACAATTTTGTTTTCTACTTCCATCACAAGCCAGGGTAGTTGAAATTCATTTTGTACACGATCGATCCTACTTACCATTTCATTTGAATCTATGGGGTCAATTTCAAATGTGGAGTGCGAATGAATAATGTAGTGATTGTAGATATCAGTAATCGATGAAGCATCTTCAGGCTTAGCGGACCGGATCATAACAGCTGAAATATATTATTCAAGTTAAGCATGAATTTTAAAAAAGCCTGATTCCCGTTCATCTGAGTAGCGCAATAGTAAATGACGCACTAACGTCACCTAAATTATTTGAACCACATTTGTGACTCAGGTAGCATTGTGACAAACAATGACAAAAAAATGATGAAACAACCAATGCTGGGAAGCAAACTTCTGGAACTTAGGACGCAACAAGGAATTACGCAGCATGAGCTTAGAGAGAAATGTCATGTGAGCGTTCGCACCATTCAGCGTATTGAATCAGGAGCTGTGACTCCCCGGGCGTCTACAGTAAAAATCTTGTTGGAGGCTTTGGGGCAGAATCCAGCAGACGGGTATTTTTCATCGGATGTGATTGTTGAAAATCAATTTTCAATTAAATCATTAAAACAAATGCTACTTATTAATTTTACGGAACAGCAATTAAAAAACGCAATTGCTCCAGCATGGATCGGAGGTATTGTTTTTTTTCTTTTCAGCATCATAGAAATTGCAGTGGAGTCAATTCTTCTTGAGGAGGTTTCCGCCTCATTGGTTACTACTCTTGTTGCAATCAAGCTGGTCATCATTATTTCATTTTTCCTTTTTACACGAGGGTTTCTATCACTTAGTGTTTTATTTGAAGCCCAGCTTCTAAAGATTGCCTCATATTTATCGATTGGCGTCATAACGGTTATCTATTGTTTTGATATTACCGTTTTGCTTTCATCCAAAATTGAATACTTAAACAGTGCATTTGCCGTAGTTCCATTAGGGGTTATTTCAATCATTTTTGGACTCGGGTTATTGGAGTTACAAGATGGAATGGGTCGCATTGCTAAGATTGCAGGCAGGTTGGAAGTAGCTTTTGGAATTTCTTACATCACATTGATTTTCTCTTTTGTCGGATTAGTATTGCTTGCCCCTCTACTTATCGTAGAGATTGTATTGTTATCAAAGGCAGATCAGCTGATCAAAGAGGGACAGCTATGATTGGCATATTAATAATTCTGGTAGCCTCATGGTTGCTGCTATATCTGATTGAAAGGAAACATTTGAATGTTCTGGGCATTGTGCCAACAGGGATAAGAATTCAGGAGTTTGGGTTAGGTGTTTTGATTACAGGCTTACTTTGTGTAGCTGCTCAAATGATGGAGGTCTGGCTCAAGTCTGCTCATTTGGAAGTATCGGAAAACTCCTCTCTATCCAATCTTTTAGAGGGGATGTGGTGGGATTTTAAATCGGTACTCACAGAGGAATTAATTTATAGAGGTGCGCTCCTGTTCCTTTTAATTCAAAGGCTCGGCAGTAAAGCAGGGATTGCAATCTCCGCAACGGCTTTTGGCATCTATCATTGGTTTTCGTTTGGGGTATTTGGGAATTCCATTCCCATGATTTTAATTTTTATCGGTACGGGACTGATGGGATATGCCTGGGCCTTAAGCTTTCATAAAACCAAATCAATTATGCTAGGTTTTGGCCTGCATCTGGGCTGGAACTTTGTTTATAATACCATCTTTTCAAAAGGCCCTTTAGGAGAAATGATTTTAGTAATGGAGGGAGGAGCGACACTCGGAGATGTGGGTTCACTTATCAATTTTTTGGTGCCAATGATCGTAATACCAGGATTGATTTTGCTGTTTATAGTGAAGGGGGTGAAAGGTTGAGTTTTAAAATTCATCGAAAAATTTCAAGGCTTCAAAGAGTAAGTTTATTACGGGTCAATTCCATCAATATATTCGCGATAAAACTCACTTATCGACAGCTACTATGATAAAACTATTTAAAACCTCTAAAGTAAACTCCCTACAGAAAAAATATGATCGTCTCATGAATGAGGCGTATTACCTTTCCAAATCAAACCCGGAAGAAAGCTTTAAAAAACAGCAAGAGGCGCAGGAAATTCAAAGAAAAATTATCGCAACGCCTCTGTAAATTATTCATCTTTCAGGGAGTCCACCGGATTGGCTTTTGCCACTTTCCATGATTTATGACCAACCGTGAGAAACGCAATAGCAATGCTTGCGATAATTGAAATTGCAAAAAAAGCAGGGCCAATAGTTATACGATAAGCATAGTTGGTCAAAAATCCACTCATCAGGAAATAAGAAACTGGTGCTGAGACGGCAAATGCAATCGTAAGCAGAACAGCTAACTCTTTTGAGAAAATGTTCCAGATAGTGAGTGCTGTGGCACCCATCACTTTTCGGATACCAATCTCCTTGGTTTTTTGATTGGCCATGAAGGCAACCAATCCGTATAAACCAAGCGAGCCAATAATGATGGCAATGGCAACAAATATTCTGAATAGTTTACTGACACTTGCTTCCAATTCGTACATGCTGGCAAGTGTTTCATCATAAAAGTCAAAATCAAAAACGTGATTAGGAAAACGCTCTTCCCAGCTTTGTTCAATGTGGGCGATCGTGCCCTTTAATTTCTCATAGCTATTCTGGTCTTCTTTCAATTTGACGGCAACCTGAAAAATGTTCCAGTTGAAATTAGCCAGAAAGACATTGTCTATTTCAGAATGCAAGGATGCCGAATGGAAGTTTTCAACTACCCCCACAATCACTACCGTCAGCGTTCCTCTTCCGTACTTTATCTGTTCACCTATGGCATCATTTGGATCCTGAAATCCCAACACTTCTATCAGCTTTCGATTTACTACTACGTGATTTGTAGGGTCAGTATCTTTAAAAGTATTCCCGGCAATTAATTCCAGGCCATAGAGATCAAAATAATTTTCGTCCACATTTTTTAGGTTACCAAATTGCTCCTGTCCTTCTATGCTTGGATGGAAAATAGGGTTTGTAGATCGCCATGAAGACATGGGTCCTGAAGAGCTAAAACTCACCGTTTCTATTGTTGAATGTGTCAAAAGATTGTTCTTAAGTACACGCAGGTTAGTTGAGTCATTTTCAGGAATGTTCAGGACCAGAATAGACTCATCATCGAATCCCAGATCTTTATTCTGAAAATAATTCATTTGAGCATTCAAAATCAGAATGCCAATAATCAGGGTCTGGGAGATGGCAAACTGTAGTATTACCAAAGCTCTTCGTAGTGAAAGAAACCCGGAGGTTTGCTTGACATTCAGGCTATTCTTTATAGCCAGTACCGGATTCATTCTGGACAAGATGATGGACGGATAAAGCCCGGACAACATCGTAATCACCAAAATGAGCGGTAGCAGAAAATAAATTAGGTTTAGGTCAGTGAGCATGTGCAGGTCGATGGGATAGGGATAGATATCCTCGACAGGCCTGGACATGAGCTCCGCTATAAACAGACCGGACGCAGTTGCGAAAAGGGTAATGAGAAATGTTTCACAAAGAAACTGGATGACGAGTTGCCTTTTACTTCCACCCAGGGTTTTCCTTACCCCCACTTCTTTCGATCTTTTCACTGCCTGTGCGGTAGACAGGTTAATGAAATTAACACAGGCGGTAAGTATCAAAAATAGGCCAACCAGCCCCATGACTACCAACTCCTCTTTGGTTGCTGTTATTCCGGCATACGTCCTTCGAATTTGGTCACTGTAGTGCAGCTCTGAGAGAGGCTGCAAATGGTAGGTTCGTGATTCAGCCATGTGTTCAGGTAGGTACTTGTCTACAAATGCTTCAAGTTGAAGCTCAAGTTCAGCAACAGAAACTCCATCTTTTAAAAGCACATAGCAATTGGTGGCAGAGTTGTATTCCTCCCAGCTCTTACCATCATAAAACCACGGATTAGACACATCCTGATCTTGGAAATGAAAGATTATCTCAAAAGGAAAGTCTGTGGCCTTGGGCATATCTTCAACGACAGCAGACACATAGGTGGTACGTTCATTTTCCAGTATAATCGTCCGTCCGATAACCTGATGTAGGTTCTCTTCGGAGACACCAAAATATTTACTAGCCATGGATTGGGTAAGGATGACCTTTCCGGGTTTGTCAAGCGCAGACTTTTCGTCACCTGCGAGAAAGTTCAGTGTAAACAGGTCCAAAAATTCAGGTTCCACAAAGACAATCCCATCTTCTTCCTGATATTTAGTAAGGCTTCCATTTTGATTTTCAATGGCTATCAGTCCTTCCTTTTCATAAAAAGTCATGGAGGCATTCAGGCTGGGAAAATCGTTTCTCAATGCTGCAGCAAGCGGTTGTACTTGTCCACTCCAAAAGACCTTTCCTTCTGTTGTGATTTCCTCATTGATTACCCGATACAGTTGATCATAGTTGGTATTGTGAGTATCATAACTAAGTTCATGATCCAGAATTTTATAAATGATCAGCGCACATGCGATACCTAGTGCAAGGCCAGAAATATTCATTAACGCGTATACTTTTTCACGCTTGATGAATCGAATAGAGGTAATGAAATAATTTTTAAACATACCGTAATAGTTGAGTTTTATTGATCCTTCTGCTGGTTTTATAATGTCCTTTCTAAACAGCAGGAGAACGTCCTTTATAAATTTTATATCTGCCTTTTTCTTGCCGAGTTCCTTCACTCGCTCTTCATACAGCTCCATCAGGTCTCCTTCGATTGGCTTAACCAATTGAGGGTGGCAAAACCACCTAAAAAAGCGAAGAAAGAGTTTGGGTGGATTAGGCATGGAAGAGTCTTGCAAATTTCACATCCAGGGAGACTGAAGGAATAGCATCCCAAAGAGAGTTTCTGGTTTCTTTGGTATACTCCATAGCCTCTTTACCTAATGCAGTGATCTTGTAGTAGCGTTTAGGCCGACCTGCTCGCTCCTGAGTGGCATTTTTATCATGAGATTCCAGATAATCTTTGTCCTCAAGCCTTTTTAAAGCTGACTGCAAGGCTCCCACACTTACACCTCGGTTTAACCTGCTTTCAATTTCTTTCTTGATGGAAACACCATATGCATCGTCGTACAGTATAGCAACTGTGAGCATTACGATCTCTTCGAATTCACCTAATTGAAATTTCTTCATTTGATTAAAGTTGAAAATGAGCGATTTGCTACCCTTTTAATGACATCTGATAATTGTTCGCAATAATTGGGTTAAGCCTGTCTGCCGACAGGCACGCGGCACGCTTATAATTAATTCCTATTTGTAGAGTTTACGAAGAAACGAATTTTTTGTTATAAATTCCTAATTGTAGTAAAATTATTTTTCACGATTCATTTTTGATTATGTCATTTTGAGCACAGCGAAAGATCTTTATAAATAGGATTGAGATCCTTCCTTCGGCAGGATGACACTCTTGCAAACGTCTTTAATTATTATCTTAAACAAATCAAAAATCAACGAATGAAAGCTGCATCCTTATCAGATATTAAAAGAGAGTTGAAACAGCGAACACCTGAAGAAATGCTGGCTATATGCTTGCGTTTGGGTCGGTTTAAAAAAGACAATAAGGAATTACTTACTTACCTGCTCTTTGAAGTAGGGGATGAGCAGAGCTATATCAGACTGTTGAAAGAGGATATAAACGATATGATGGAAGAGATCAATATGTCTCATCTGTATTATGTGAAGAAAGGACTTCAGAAAATTGTTCGTTCACTCAACAAGTCGCTTCGTTATTCAGGACAAAAGCAAACAGAAGTTGAAGTGCGACTGTTCCTTTGCCAATGCATTAAAGATTCGATTGCTATTAACAGGAATGTTACAATCAAAAACCTATATCATAGAGAAATCGAGCGAGTAGAAAAGGCACTTGCAAGCCTTCATGAGGATTTACAGGCTGATTATCGGTATGCAATTGATAATCTATAGTTACTCATCCTTGAGCGTCTCCACAGGATTTCTATTTGCTGATCGTAACGACTGAAAACCAATGGTTACGATAGCTATCAACATAGCTGCTATCGTTGCTGCAATAAACACCCAGATTTCAATAGGGGTGCTGTAAGCAAAATCCTGTAGCCACTCTTTCACAAAATACCAGGCAATAGGACATGCCAGTAAGATGGCTATCAGTACCAATCTGGCGAATTCTTTTGAGAAGGTAACAGCAAGTTCAGTAACACTCGCACCAAGCACTTTTCTAATTCCCAACTCTTTGGTACGCTGCTCTGCTGAAAAGGCAGCCAGTCCAAACAATCCAAGACAGGCAATAATCATGGCCATAATGGTAAAAACATTGAGAATAGTTGCCATTTTCCTTTCTGAGCGGAAGGTGGCTTCAAACTCCTGATCCATGAAGCTGTACTCAAATGGAACCGTAGGATCTACTTGTTTCATTTCTTCTTCCAGTGAGATCAGTAATTGGTTTAAGTCGTCTGTGGTACTAATAGCTTCCGAATTGAGTCGCATAGAATAAAAAGATCTTCCTGCTCCATAATCCCAAACAATATCATTGTAGTGGTGGATTAAAATCAGAGGTGCTATTTCTTGCTTCACACTATTAAAGTTGAAGTCCTCAACAACACCGATCACTTCATGTTCTTCTTCACCACCTGAGGCAAGCGCAACAGATTTCCCAACGGCATTTTCTACATCCCATCCAAGGTTTTTGACTGCTTCCCTATTCAGGATCACCTTATATTTATCGTTTTCTCTATTCGAGTCGAAGTTTCTACCAGAGAGAAATTCTAACCCTAATACCTCCAGATAATCTTCATCAATCCGCAGGTTGTTTAGTTGAACAACCGGTGTTTCCGGGCCGGCCGCCTTGTATCGATCGCCTGAATACACGAATGGAGGAACACCAAATGATTTTCCAACTTCGGTGAATTTCGGATTAGCCGCCAATCGGTTTTTTAAGGCTTCTGTTTCAAACCCCAATTCTTCTACATTGTGAAGTTGAAGTATGTTTTCTTTGGCGAATCCAATGTCCACGTTTGAAGCATAGGTAAGCTGCTTTTGAACAAAAAATGTGGTGATGATGAGTGCAATTGAGATAGTAAATTGGAAAACAACCAACCCGTTCCGGATGCTTCTTCCTTTGAAACCTGTTTTTATCTTTCCTTTCAAAGATTCAATCGGCTTAAAAGAGGATAGATACAGTGCCGGATAGCTACCAGCCATAAATCCCAGTGTCAAAATGAAGGCGAAGACAACCAGGTAAAACACAGGACTTTGAAAGAATGGAAGAATTTCGATTTGCTTTTCTGCCAGGTGGTTGAAGGTACCCAGTGCGAGCTGTACAACCATTAAAGCAAGCACAGTGCCCATAAGGACAAAAAGTACGGATTCTAAAATGAACTGCTTTACGATGGTTTTTCTTTCGGAACCAAGCACTTTCCGCACCCCAACTTCTTTGGATCTGTTGGTCGCTCTTGCAGTCGATAGATTCATAAAATTGATGGCTGACAAGACAAGGACTAAAAGACCAATGGCACCAAATATTTTAATGAAAAGCGGATTGCCTGTTGGGCCGAAAGCGTGTCCTGTTGGAGAACCAGCGATGTACACCTCGCTCAATGGCTGAAGATCCAGCTTCCATGGGTGCCCATCAGTAAACTCTTCAAATGTTTGATTGAAAATACGCTCTGTCGTTGGAGGCGCCCATTTGGGAGGAATAGCCTGAATATCTCTTTCCAAGGCTGCAACGTTGGTTCCCTTTTTAACCAGACCATAGGTAGAGAAAGCAGTCCATATCCATTTCCACTGGTGGGCCTGCATCATTTCAGATTCACTCTTGAGTGAAACCAGCATATCAAATTGTATGTGAGAGCGAGCAGGAACATTTTCTAAAACTCCATTGATAGAAAAGGCTTTCCATGAGTTATCATACTGTTTGATCTCAATGTTTTTTCCAATCGCTTCCTCAGGTCTGGCATCTTCACCGAAATACCGTTTCATGGTCTTTTCAGTTATTAAAATACTCTTCGGGTCTTCAAAAGCTGATTTCGTTTCTCCTGCTTTGAGCTTGAAGGAAAAGACCTCAAAGAAATTTTCCTCAGCAGCATATATGCGATCCTCTTTGAAAGCATTGGATCTGTTTCCGCTATTAGCTGCAGTAACAGTTTGAGATCCTAGAGATAGTATACGTGTCACCTCTTCAAATGCAGGCGCATCCTCACGTAATGCGGTAGCCACATTGGGCCCGGTGCTGGCCATCATTCGGTCCCAGTCGCCCCATATAAATGGTTGATTCACCCGATAAATCCGATCGCCCTTTTCATGAAAAGCATCGAAGGACATTTCATCATGGATATACAGACCTATCATGAAACAGGTGCTGATTCCAATGGTGAGTCCAAGGAGGTTAAGAATCGTAAATTGCTTTTGCCTGATGGCATTTCGCCAGGCGATTTTGATGTTGTGCTGATACATTCCGTAATAGTTGAGCTTTTGACCGCCGGTAGCGGGCTTAATAATGTCCTTTCTAAAAAATCGAATCACTGTCCAGACGAATCTTCTACTTGCTTTGCTTAGTCCGTGTATTTCAATGTCTTCTTCGAATTGCTCTTCCAGATCTCCAAGTATTTGCTCTTGTAATTGAGGTTTGCAATACCACTTAAAAAATCTGGTGAATAACTTAGGTGGTCGGGGAGTACTCATGAAGAAAAGTTGAGTTGTGGAGCAAGTTTCCACAGGTTAGTCCTGGCATCTTTCATTTCCTGCAGTAGTACCTTACCTACATTCGTGATTTTGAAATAGCGCTTCTTGCGTCCACCTCGTGCTTTGGTGGCTCCACCCATGTACGATTCGAGGTATCCTTTTTCCTCCAATCGATAAAGGGTGATGTGTACTGAGCTGAGATTGACTTCACGGTTCTGATGTTCTTTAATTGCTTTGACGATGGTATTGCCGTATGCCTCTTCTTCCTGAATCAAAACCATGGTGAGAATCAGCTCTTCAAACTCGCCAAGAAAATTTGTTCTACCCATTTTTATTGAATTTGTAAAACAAATATACGAAGCATTTCTATTTAAGTTGTAAAACAAATAAAAAAGCTCCCGAAGGAGCTCTATCAATGTCTGCTTTACAGATTAGGATTATTCATCTTTTAGAGATTCTACAGGATTCGAAGTGGCCGCTTGGATAGATTTTTTGCTGATGGTGAGAATTGCGATCAAAAGGCCAAAAAATCCTGCTGCCAGGAAATACCACCATTCCGGATTGATCCGATATGCAAACCCTTGTAACCACTTGTTGCTTGCATAATAGCTGAGCGGAACAGCAATGATTGAGGCGAAAATCACAAGTTTTCCCAACTCTGAAGACAGACCCCACACGATACTTTTAGCCGATGCTCCAAGTACTTTTCGTATGCCAATTTCTTTGGTCTTTCTCTCCGCTATATATGATACAAGTCCCAACAATCCAAGGGCACTGATAAAAATGGCCAAAAGAGCAAATATTCCTGAGAGATTGCCGATTCGCTCCACTGAAGAAAATTTTTGTTGATACTGCTGGTCGACAAACTCAAACTCAAACGGGACATTGGGTAATACGCTATCGAAGACATCTTCCACCTGAGCCACAGATGTAGCTAAGGGAAGACTTTCATTTAGCCTGATCTGCATCCACTGTGGTTTACCAGTGTGAACCGCATATACGGCAGGCCGAGGCTGATTGAACGGTGAGTCAATGATCAGGTCGTCAACAATGCCAATGATGCGATAGGAGTCTCCGTACCAGTCGACACTTTTGCCTACCGGAGCAGTAATTCCCATAAAATCAATTGCAGACTGATTAAAGATAAATGTTTGTTCATCGGACTTTTTAGAGGTAAAATCCCTGCCCTCCTTAAGGGTCCACTTGATGGTCTTTCCAAACCCGGGTGTCACAAATGAAAAAACAAAATTGGTCACCAATTCCGGATCTTTGCCTTCCCAGTTAAATCCACTATGGGTGGTATTTATTTCGGTTAGAGGACTGGAGGATTGAGACATGGAGGATACTGAGCCAGACTTCAATAGTTCATCCGCTAGAATTTGATGTTTCCCCTGAAAGGCAGTAGCTGACGATCGAATACTTAAGAGATTTGTCGGATCGTAACCTATTGGTCGGTTTTTGCTGTGATTGATTTGCTGATAGACAATGATTGTCCCGGTTATTAGGGTAATGCTGATGACGAATTGGGTTACTACGAGTACTCTTCTTAAGTTGCCAGAAGCTTTACCCGGGCTAAAAGTGCCCTTCAATACTTTTACAGGCTGGAAGCCCGACAGATAGAATGCTGGATAGCTGGCAGCAATTAAACTGGTTACAATCACGAACAATGTGCCTCCTAACCAAAAATATAGGTTTGCAATAGGGAAAATGATGTGCTTATCGGCCAGCTGATTAAAATATGGTAGAGCAAGTAAGGCGATTGTGATGGCGAGCGCAAAAGAGATCGAGACTGTCAGTACAGACTCAACCAAAAACTGATTGATTAATTGTGATCGCATGGATCCCAGTGACTTTCTTATACCCACTTCCTTGGCTCTTTTTTCAGCCTGTGCGGTGCTTAAATTCATAAAGTTGATACAAGCCAGAAGCAATACGAATATGCCGATTGCGCCAAACAACCATACGTATTGAATAGGGCCACCTGCCTGAATACCGTTTTCCCAGTTAGTTCTTAGATGCCAGTCCTTCATAGGGTGGAGAAACACTTTTGGATCATTTTCTTTACCCCGATCACTTTCATTGTTATAGATAATCTTCTCAATTTTTTTGTTAACGACATCCAGCGAGGCATTTTCGGCTAATTGCACATATACCCGACAGAAATTGTTTCCCCATAGCGCATTTTCTTTTGCCCTAATGATCCAATCCTGTGTAGAGGCATAGCCATCAAAGTTTGCAATGAATGATAGCTCAGAGAAACTGGATTGCCTGGGTAGATCTGCAAATACTCCGGAGATAGTCATGGTTAGTTCTCCGTCTATAGTAACCTGATTGCCAATGGGGTTCTCATCTCCATAAAGTGCTTTTACGGCCTGCTCAGACATGATGACACTAAACTTCTCTTTCAAAGCCTCTCGCGTGCCTGCCTTCATGTCCAAAGCAAGGAGCTCGGGAGCATTGGCACTCATGTAGTTGCCAATCAGATTCAATTGCTTTTCTTTCGTATCAATCAGGCTAGATCCTTGCCATCCGGTGACGGTTACATGTTTGAAATCTTCCCTGTAGTTGGTGCGAAGTTCATCCACAATTGGAATAGGGAGTGCAAATCGTACGCCGGTTTCGCTGTTAAGCGTGCGTTTTTTAAGCACCATGGCAATTCGGTCATGCGCTTGATTGTTTTTATCGTACGAGCATTCATCGATGATCCATAAGCTGATTAGCATAAAAACGGTTATGCCGATTGCTAATCCACCGATATTGATGAGCGCATTTGATTTATTTCGAATGAGGTTTCTGTAACCTACCTTCAGATAATTTTTAAACATGCCGTAGTAGTTGAGTTTTTTTGTTCCTTCAAAATTTTGGATAATACCCGGGCGAAAGAGCCTGAATACATCTAGTGTGAATAGCCATCTAGCTGCTTTTTTTTCATTAGTCCTTTTTTCAAACCGCTCCAATAAATCACCTTCAATGTCTTCCACATAGTCCGGATTACAGAACCAGCGAAAGAAGCGAAGGGGATATTTTGGAGGCGTTTTATTCATCTCGCAGCGATTCAATGGGATTTGAGAGTGCGGCATTTACTGTTTTAAAACTCATGGTAATGAATGCCACCAGCAAAGTGATTAAAGCGGATACAGCATAGACCTCAACACCTAATGAAATGCGGTATGCAAACCCATCCAACCAACTGTTCATTACATACCAGGAAAGTGGTACCGAGATAGCAAGGGCAATGATAAAAAGCGTAAGGAAGTCCCTGGAAAGAAGGGCAATTATTTGCATGATGGAAGCACCCATCACTTTTCGCACGCCTATTTCTTTATTGCGTTGGCTGGTGCTGTAGATAGTTAATCCAAACAAACCCAAACATGCAACAAAGATGGCTAATCCTGAAAATGTGGTGAAAATCATTCCAAATCGTTCATCAGATTCATACTGAGCATTAAAGTTTTGATCCACAAAACGTGTATCAAAAGGGCGATGAGGGATGATTCCCTTCCAGATGTTTTCCAACTCGGCTATCGTTTTCGAAAAGTCATCACTGTTCAGTTTCACTGAAATGGTTGAAACATTGAATTGGGTACCGAAGCGAAGTGACAAAGGCTCTACATCTTCATGCAAAGACACATAATTAAAATCTTCTACTACGCCAACGACTTTTCCTTCCCGACCCCACTGCTGGAAAGACTTCCCGATGATGTCGGCAGGGTTTGGATAGCCAAACAGTCTGGCAGCAGATTCATTTAGAATTAGGGCATTCGCTGAATCAAGCGGAAAGTCATCGGAGAAATTTCTCCCTGCCACCATGTTCATTTTATAAGCCGGGATAAAGTCTTCGTCAACTTCATAGATGGCCGGACTTTTATAAACGATTTCTCCGGAAACAGGATCCGCCACCCCTGTTCCTGCATTAGGAAAGAAGTCTCCGGGCACTGCTCGCGAAACAGAGACCATTTCAACATCTTCATGCTTTAGAAACTGTTGCTTAATAAATTCACGTTTTTGTTGAACCAGATCATCATACCCAAAGTCCACAGCCAGCATTTGTTCTGAGTCAAAGCCCAGATCATATTTCTGAAGATAATCGAGTTGCGTTGAAACAACTGCAGCCCCGGCCAGCAAAATGATGGACAGGGAAAACTGAAGAATCACTAAAGATTTTCTAAGCCATATGCCTTTGGACGATGTTTTAAAGGAGCCTTTAAGCACTGTGACCGGCTTAAAAGTCGATAATGCAAAGGCAGGATAGCTCCCGGCCGCTATTCCTATGAATAATATTCCCCCCAAAGCAAGTAGCGCATTTTGAGGTGTAAAAAGCCAATCGATCGGCAATGTTTTTCCGGAAATGGTTTCGAGAAGCGAATGACCAAAAATGACGAATACAGCGGCAAGTATTGATGCTATAAAGGTTACCAGGATAGCCTCTACCAAAAATTGATAAATCAATGCCCCACGATGAGACCCGATCGTTTTTCTAATCGCTACTTCTTTTGCTCGCTCTACTGATTGGGCGGTAGAAAGGTTCATAAAGTTGATACAGGCAATTAGTAAGATGAACAGAGCGACAGAAGTGAAGATATAAATACTCCCCATGCTCCCAACAGGACCGGGCTGTCTTCCAGCCTCCGAGTGAAGGTAGGCATCTGACAAAGGCTCAAAATCAATGGAGTAATTGAAGTTACTGGTGAAGTTGCTCTCAATAAATTCCGGAATTTTTTCTTTGAGGGTTTCAATGTTAGTTCCCGGTTTGAGAGTGAAGTAAGTGTAGAAATCTACATAGCCCCAGGCAGTGAAAATCTGCGGTCTGGATTTTCGAAAGGTGCTCATGGAAACCAGACCATTGAAGGAGAAATGCGAGTTGGTTGGAATCTCAATCACCCCTGTTACTTCATAAGGTTCATCATTGTCCATAATGATTGTTTCTCCTATTGGATTTTCATCGCCGAAGTATTTTTCAGCTAATGTTTTTGTTAGAACGATCGTGTTTGGCCGGACAAGTGCAGTTTTAGGGTTTCCTGCCAGGAACTTCCAGTCGAAAATGTCAAAAGCAGTAGAATCTGCAAATAGGATGTCAGTCTCTGAGTAGGTGATTCCATTCCTTGAAAGCAGCCAGGGAGAATCGCTTGTAAACCTGAACACTTTGCTGATCTCAGGGAAGTACTCCTGCATGGCGGGTGCGATGGGTGCATTTCCCCAAACCTGATATTCTTTTTGAGGAAGTGATGCGTAATCCGGCAGATCGCCTTGATTGCCATAATAGTGAATGACGCGGTAGGTGGTTTCGTAATTGCTATTGTATGTATCGTAGGATAACTCATTGTTCACGTAAATGAGTATCAGAATACAACTCGCGATCCCAACGCTCAATCCCGCAATATTGAGTGCAGAGAATGTTTTATGCCTGCGAATGTTTCGGAGACCTATTTTGAAATAATTTTTAAACATGTCGTAGTTATTTAGTTTTTGACTGCCTTTGATTGGCTTTATGATGCCGGGGCGAAATAGTTTTAGCACATCCAGTGTGAACAGCCACTTAGCTGCTCTATTTTTATTAGTCCTTTTTTCAAATCGTTCAAATAGATCACCCTCAATATCTTCCACATAGTCAGGATGACAGAACCAGCGGAAGAATTTGAGCGACCATCTCGGTGGCGATATCTGATTTGGTTTGTTCATTAATAGCTGAACTTCACGACAAATTCAGGAACAGCATTCCATAGTCCAAGTCGTTGTTCCTTTGTTTCCTGAAGAACGTTTTTCCCCGCTGATGTGAGGTGAAAGAATCGTTTTCGTTTACCACCACGCACAGCAGTTGCTTCACCCATCTCTGAAGACAGGTAGCCTTTTTTCTCAAGCCTGCGAAGTACAGTTTGTAATGCTCCGATACTCACCTTCCGGTTGAGTCGCTTTTCCATCTCTTCGATGATGGCGAAACCATACGCATCATCCGTGAGGATTGCGACGGTGAGCATCACTACTTCTTCAAATTCTCCGAGTTGATGTTTTCCCATGTTTTTACATTTTTACCTTAAATGTAGTATTAATAATTATCCTTATACCTTATTTGTAGTTTTAATGTTTCATTTTGGTATTAATTATTGAATGTAGTCCAACTTACTTATTCATGTAAAATAGGTTTTACAGGTCTTGAAAGCCTTTTTTATACGCTACATTTGAAAAAAATATTCTTATGAAATACCTCACCATTCTATCATTGGCTGTACTAGTAGCATGCCAGCCGAACAACCAAAAAGAAAGCTCCGAAGAGGCTACTCAGGCAGAAGCGATCTATGAAGCACCTTCTCATCACAGCGAATCACTCACGAAAGTGATGGACGCTCACGGGGGTTATGAGCAATGGTCAAAAATGAAATCTCTCTCTTACATGAAGGGAGACGAGTCCACCATCACTAACCTGCAGAACAGACAAATTCGTTTGGAATCACCCAAACAAACCATAGGTTTTGATAGCAATGAAGTGTGGGTTACTCCAGACACGATAGATGCCAGTAGAGCTAGGTTTTATCATAATCTGTACTTCTATTTCTATGCTATGCCTTTTGTTGTCGGTGATCCGGGTGCTTTTTACGAAGATGTAGAGCCACGGGAATTGAATGGCAAAGCCTACAATGGGATCAAAATTTCCTATGGTGAAAACATCGGAGACGCTCCGGATGACAATTACATTTTGTGGTATGATCCTGAAACTAATAAAATGGAATGGCTGATGTACACAGTTACCTATCGAAGTGGGGAACCAAGCGATACTTATAAGCTGATCAAATACGATCAATGGGCAGAGGTCAATGGACTGTTGTTACCCACAGCAATTCAATGGCATCAGTTTAAGGATGACTCAGTTGGTGAGATGAGCAATGAGGTTTTTTTCGACAGCATTGAGCTCTCAGAAGAGGCTCCTGCAGACAGCTTATTTGTGATGCCAGAAAATGCACAGATAGCTCCATTGAATGTAGGCAAAGGGTGAGTGTGAAAACTCGTAAGTGGGATAGTGATTAGATTTGAAATTTAATCACCTCAATTAATATGAAGCATTTATACCTTTTCCTACTATTTTTTGTTGCCTCCTTCAGCCATTCATTTTCTCAGGATACAAACAAGTCCCCCTTAGAAGACTTACCCGATTATATTACTCAGATTACTTATTTCGGGGAACGAGCCGATTGGTCTCATGATGGTAAACGTATCCTTTTTATAGAGAAAACCTTCGGGGATGTGTTCGAAGTTGAAGTAGAGACAGGTATCATCCAACCAATGACCCACCACTTTTTTCATGAAGGATTTGTCAGAGCACTCTACCTCGCTAACGGAGATATCTTATTATCCGGAGCTCGTGAATTTGATTCAAAAAATCCCTGGAAAAGCAGGGATGCAAGAAATGCGGAATTATGGGTGTTGAAGAAAGACCTAAAGTCTCCGCCTATTCCATTAGGTGTGCATTGTAAGGAGGGTCCCGCAGTTTCAAGGGAAAAAATGCAAATAGCCTGGGCTTTGGGAACCACCATTTACAAAGGGGAAATCGACTATGATGGAGAAAAGCCAAAGTTGAAAAATTGGAAGCCGCTATTTACTTCGGGAGATCTTCCATCCCCTGCAAAAGGGTGGGATTTGGAGACGCAAAACTTCAATCCTAAAAATGGCAATGAGTTATTCTTTTATGCTTTCGGAGGACAGTTTGGTTTTAATGCCGAGGTTCTGGGTTACGACATAGAAGAAAAGAAATTCGTCAACTATTCCAACAGTAAAGACACGTATGATGAGGCTGAGGGAATTTTTCCGGATGGTTTGAGTATGCTCATTGAAAGCAATCGTCACAGGACAAATTATAAGGGAATGAAGGAATTTTTAACATTGGATATTTACAAGTTGAAGCTAGATGAAACAGGTGATGTTGAGCGTATTACCTACTTCAATGATAATCCTGAGTATAAAGCATCCAATCCGGTAGTAAGCGATGATGGCAGATTCATGGCATTCCAATATGCCCATTCAGAAGACCCGGCTGGTAAAGGCCGTGGGATTCTAATCATGGATTTAAAAATCTGGGAAAAGAAAAAGGGAAAGCGATAGGCCTTCCCTTTTTGATGAACTTATGTTTGTGTCATTCTCCCACCATTACAAACGCACCCCAGTAGTATGGTTTATCGTACTTTTCTTTAAGTCGTTTTTGAGCCGTGTTAAAAGCAAGTCTTTTATCTCCATGTGAAAGCCACTCTTCGTAGAAGGTGGTCATTAGTTCTTGCGTGGCAGCATCATCCACTGTCCACATGGACATGATGATGGCGTCTGCTCCAGCTATTTGAAATGCTCGTTGAAGGCCATAAACGCCTTCACCATTTTTGATTTCACCAAGTCCTGTTTCACAGGCTGAGAGCACCACAATATCCGTTTCGTCCAGGTTTAAGTTCATAGCTTCAAAGGCGGTTAGAATTCCATCATCAGTTCCTTGCCTTTCATCCAATTCACCTGTTCGAATAAAGCTATTCGCTCCTGCTAAAACGAGTCCAGAACGGAGCAATGGATTCTCAACATATTGATCGTTTGAACCATCAGCAGGATCAAGTTCAAGGAAGAACCCATGTGTTGCAATATGCAATGTGCTCGGATTCTTGATTTCTTTGATCTTGTTTTCAACTGCTTCCTCCAGCAAATAGATTTCTGCGTTTTGTGATTTACTTGAATATAAACTATCAATTAATTCAACTTCTTTTTTTGTGCCCGGCAGCATGGCCAACCCATTAAATGAACGCATGTATCGCACAAGGTTTCCCCTAATTCCACGGGGAATGGTTGCCCCCCTTTCCAACGTACCTGAGCCACCACTACGCATACCTCTTCCACCACTACCTTTTTCCTCTTTCACATCTTTTTCATTGGTCCCCATATTGTAGTTTGGATAGCCAAAGAATACACTACCTGTTCCAGTGTTGATGGTTTTCTCAGCCACCAAATCTTTTGTGTTGGTGACAAGGGAAAGATCAATTTCATTAATGAGATATTCCTTTGTTTGTGGGTTTTGAAGGGTATAAATACTGATTTGATTATAGACACCATCAGGAGCCAGATAGATTTTACTTACATTACCTAGCCGGTTTGCGATTGGCCTCCAAAATAATCTGTAACTATAGTCTTCAGAGATTTTGTACTTGATTGCGTTACGATAGTTGGCCAGATACTTATTTTCCATCTGGGCACCATTTCGCATGGTCAACATTTCAGGATAATCCTCAGTATCTGCTTTAACAATCAAAGCTGCATAATGCACTTCATCTGTAAAAACACCGGCAGAGTCTGTTGAAAAGACCCTATACCTCACGATTTCGACAGCAGCTTCACCAGGCTTTAAGGTTTTTTGAACATCCCGCCAGGTGAGCTCTCGGTTTGCAAAATTTTCCCCAAACACCTTGGACGATTTGCTCAACTCTTCCTCAAGGTTATTTGAGATTTCAGTTAGTGAATCAATTTTTTTGTTTCGCTCTTCTAAAGTGATGTCTGAAGCGCTAAAAAGTTTAGCCAGTTGCTCTTTTTGGCTGATCCAGTTTTCATACTTTTCAATCAAGACTTCATCACCACTGGAAAGGATGCTCTCACGTACTTTGGCGGTGGCATACATAATCAGCCCCTTTAGTGCCAGCTGATAGTTGTAAATCTCACCGATTAGTTCTTTTTCTTCTCTAGAGCTTTCTACAATAAAAGAGATGTACTGCTCAAAAGCAGGCTTCAGGTTAGTGTAATAGAAAGTGGCCTTTTCCTCTTCAGTTAGCACAGGAAAGTAAGTATTGATTTGATTAAAATAATTATCAAACGTCTCTTGATAAAAACCCATCACTTCATCACGATTCCCTTGTTTCCAGTTTAGAATGGCTAGTTGGTTTGCACTCCGCGCAAAATATGGATGCTTGTCTCCAAGTACCTTCTTTCTAATATCATAGGCTTTTTGTGCAAGTGGAATAGCTTTATCGACTTCCTCATACCCAAGGTGAGCATTTGCCAGGTTAAAATACGGGAATGCCGTTTCGGGGTGCTCCGTACCCAATGATGCTTCGTATACTTTGATAGCTCTTTGACCATAATCGATGGCATCACTTATGTAGCCTCGATTGGTATTTAAACGAATCAGGTTATTAAGTGTATAGCCATAATTGACTCCCTGTTCCCCTTCGTTTTGCTTGAAAATCTCAAGCGCTTTCAGGTGTAACTTTTCAGATTCGCCGAACTCTCGATCATACAAAAGTGTCAGGCCAAGATTGAGAAGACTCTTGCCATAAATAAATGAATCCTCACCGTAATACTCTGCGTCTTGAGCTAAAACCTCACGCTGAAGTTCAGCTGCTTTTGCATAATCACCCAGGTTGAAGTAGACTTTTGCTAAATTGTTATTTATCCCGGCAATGACATCTTCGTAATCGCCTTGAATTCGATTCACTACACTTAATGCGTTCTCAAAAACTTCTTCAGCTTCGGCAAGCTTTGCTTTATCTAGATAGAGGATACCCAGACTATTCAGCGTTGAAGCGTATTCAAAAGTTGCTTCAAGACCGTTATCTTCGAAAGTGTCAATACCTCGTAAGAGATTTTTTTCAGCTTTTTTGAAGGAGCCTTGGATGGCGTACGCATCACCAACCCATTTATGTGCTACACCTTCTTCAATACTATTTTTCGATACAGCCTTTTTGATATCTTCGGCGACTTCCAATCCCTTTTGAACTTGCTCAGTTTGAAGATAAAGCTCTACTAAAGCCCGTGATGAATCGAAGTATTCTGCGCTCTCTTTTCCGAATGCTTTTGCATCTGACTTTTGGATTTGAGTGAGGAAACTTTCAGCTTCGGTATAATAACCTAATTCGGACTGTAGAGTGGCCATGTTGTATAAAAGGTCCTTTCTATCACCATCCGGGTCAATTTTTTTACGAAGAGATAATTCAAGACTGTAGAAATCTAGGGCTTTCTGAAAATCACCAAGCTCATAGTCATACGCTTCCGCCAGATAGCTATAGACATTTGCAGCAACCGTATCTTCTTTAGCAAGAAAGGTTTCCTTTGCTTGCTCTTCATTATCTAATATGGTGGCATAATCATAATCCAGATAAGCATCATCTAGCTTATAATAGAGCTTTTCTGCTTTTTTATCAGAAAACGCATATTGGGAGTATCCGGAAGTAGCAATTACTAAGAGCGCTGTGAATTTTAGCAGTTTCATGGTAGTGTATTTTATACTAAGAAAACCATCATTAGGGACATTGTAAAATAATGGGTTGTAAACAAACCTAAAGATAATACATATAGATACGCTGGAAGCCACAGTTCATGGTACCGTGGAGGATTTTAATCGAAATAACAATTTGATAAAAACCTATTGATCCTTAAGGCTTTATTTTAGTAGCTTATTTTAGTCTAAATACCGTGTTTATGGTATTGCTGACACCCTTTAAAAATGCCTTATTTGCTATTAATACCACCTAAAAGTCAATAACATGCTACGTTCAGCCTTCAGTAAGCTTTCTCTAGTCACTTTATCACTGTTTTTCTCATTAGATGCGGTTTCGCAAGAACACTCAATCGATTTCGATGGTACTGGAGACTATGTGGATCTGGCGCAAAGCAGTGGACTTCCGATCTCAGAAGTAACAACCACTTTTACAATCGAGTTTTGGATTAAGGGAACTGCTCAAAACGGCGCAGTATTCTTCTCGGAGGGCAATACTGGCAATGTAAATGCCCCACTATTTGTAATTGGTTCCGGAACAAGTGTAACCGATAAAATAAGAATTTATTTTGTTGATGATGCAGGTTCGGTACAAATCGATAATCAAGGGGCAATTACTGTCCTGGATAACACCTGGCACCATGTGGCTTATGTGCAGGAAGATGCCAACAATGCCTTGGTATATGTTGATGGTGTCCTTGATCAAAATGCTACCTATTATGATCATGCACACACGGGACTCACGGTTGATAACACTTCGTTAGGAGCACTAAGAACCAATGGTCCGACACCCTTTGCAGAGTTCACGGGTAAAATGGATGAGCTACGAATCTGGAACGTAGCAAAATCCGGTGCTGAAATACAGGCAAGTTATCTATTAAAAGCAAATCCGGGGGATGTAAATCTCACAGCTTATTTGAATTTTAACGAGGGTGTAGGTAACCCGGTAGATCAAACAGTTAATGGAAACAATGGTACATTAAACGGTAATGTAGCTTATGACAATGCTGATGTACCGCCATTTGCTAATAATGCCCTTAACTTCGACGGAACAGACGATAATGTAAATATTACTCACAATGCCTCACTCAATCTTGATGATGGAGACTTTACCATAGAATACTGGGCAAGACCGGAAACCGTAGATGGAAACTTTCGTTGGGTAATGTCGAAGAGTAACGTTGGCAATGCATCCATTGAATTTATAACTGGAATAAATTCTACTAATCAGTGGCGCTTTGGTTTGAGAGGCCTTAACATGGATATTGTTGGTACATCTACTGTGGTGGCAAACCAATACTATCACATCGCATGTGTTTTTGATGGATCTGAAGCTAGTCTGTTTGTTAACGGAAGCCTGGAAGGAACAGCTTCATTATCCGGCTCTGCAGTTGCAGGATCAGAAGACATAGTTATTGGCGCAAGAAACGCTTCTGCCCCTACCCAATTTTTTGATGGAACAATCGATGAAGTCAGATTTTGGAACACGCCTCGCACCCAGCAGCAAATACATAACGATGCGTATTTAGATGTATCATCTGACCCTGACCTGATTGCATATTATGATTTCAACCAGGGAGTCGCAAATGGAGATAATAGTAGCTATACAATACTACCTGACTTGACTGGAAATGGAAATGATGGACTTCTTCAAGGGCCGTTTACCTTGAACTTTGCAACCTCAAATTGGATAACTTCTACTGCTTTTGATAATGATGTTTTTGCACCTTATTTCATTTCAGGATATCCACTGATCGATAACATTGGCACAACTGGTTTTGACATCACCGTTCAGCTGAACGAGGAGGGAACATACTTTTATGTAGTGGTGACCGATGGAAGTCCTGCACCAACAGTAGGGCAAGTAACAACTGCATCAGCAACAGGTCAGGTCACATCTGGAAATATTAATGTTACAACACCGGCTTCTGATTTTGTTTTGAGCCCCTCCGGCTTAGCGCACGGTACCGACTATGACCTCTACATTGTTGCTCAGGATGATGAAGGATCACCCAATGTGCAGAATGCAAACCTCTTCGTTGATGTTACGACACTTTGTGATGATCCTGTTGTAACACCATTCATCACGGACAATACATTTTGTGTAGGAGGTAATGGAGAGATCACTGTCACTGCATCCACCGGGTTCGGAGAGCCTGCCTCTAATTATACTATGACAATTTATGAGGGTGTTGGAACTGGGGGACCCATTGCCGATGGAGGAGCAGGCACTAATAGCAATGTTGTGGGAGCCGCTGGTCTTACGGTCTCAAACTTAATTCCCAATACTTATACCATAGAAGTAATTAATAACGACAATGGCTGTTCAGATATTTCTAATGTGGCTGTGGCTGACAATTCAACCAACCCCACCATCAATGGAGGCTCTATTATAGTTACAAACGAAAGTAGTGTGGGTGCAACCGATGGAGCATTAGATGCGACAGGGACAGCAAGTGGAACACCAGGTCCGTATACATACCAATGGTATAGTGATGCGGGATTAACGACCTCTGTTGGATCAGGCCCTTCAGTAGGGAGTTTGTCAGCAGGCACTTATTATCTAGAAGTAACTGACGATCCAACTGGCTGTGTACAAACGACATCTATAAACGTATTAACCGATCCGCCAATTGCCCCTGATGGCTTGATTGCTTACAATTCTTCTGGCACAGATATCACGCTCGAATGGTCTGATAATTCTTCGGATGAAACGGGCTTTATAATTGAGTCATCAACTGATTTGGCCTTTGGGTCACCTACAGATATCACTTCTGCTGTAACGCCACCTAATCCAGGACCGGGGGTAACATCTGTCGTATACACAGCGGGAGTTGATGAAAGCTTATACTTTAGAGTGAGCTCTACAAACTCAAATGGGACTAGCCCTTCTTCTGTGGCCTTTGCAACGACAGAAGCGTTTGCCGGGCATGCACTTAGCTTTGATGGCACAGATGATTCAGTAGTAGTGCCGCATGATCCTCAATTGAACTTAGTGAGTGGTGACTTTGCCATTGAGTCCTGGGTGTATTTAAATGCCTCCGGTTCTCAAACCATCGCGAGCAAAGGAGACGGCAATGGAATAGCAACCAATGATGCCTGGATTTTTCAGATACAAGGAGATAAAATTGCCTTACAACTTGTGGATGGTGTATCAACATCAGAATGGGGATTAAGCACCACCAACGTACCACTGAACGAATGGGTACATGTGGCAGTATCTTTTACAGGTACTACAGCTTCTTTCTATTTAAACGGAGTAGCGGATGGCACGCACAATTATGGTTTTAGTCCATCAGATAATGGAGATTCCCAATCCATGTATATGGCACGCCAGGGCTCAGTCTGTGATTGTAATTATTTAAATGGTGATTTAGATGAACTTAAAATTTGGAGTGCAGTAAAATCTGACTTCTCAGACCGATATAGTCTGGTAGACCTATCAATACCGCAACCGAATCTAGTGGCATATTACTCATTTGATGAGGGAGTTGGTGCAACAAATATTTTAGATGCTTCAGTAAATACGAATGATGGGACTGTCAATGGAGCTACGTTCAATACGTCTACCGTTCCATTAGGTCCACCTTTGTCAGTCACCACAACTACTCCAATTCAACTTGAAAGCAACATACTTGCCAGTGATAACATCCTGATTGATTTTGATGCCACACTGGATGGAACAAGTCTTAATGCAACCAACATCAAAGTGTGGGGAAGTCAATCGGGTCTGGCGACCGCCATTTATTCAGGAGGTGGTAGCTCAACATTAACCATTAATCCCGACGCTGATTTTTTAGCTGGGGAGAAAGTTTCTGTAATTATAACAAATGGGGTAAGAGGTCTTGCAGGTGAAGTGGCTGTTCCATACAGCCTAAACTTTTTCATTGAAACTAGCCCATTTCAAGGAGCCTTCGTAAAACAAAATACAGCTCTGGAAGGTGTTGTTGACGGTGCAGCGGCCTGGGCAGACTATGATGGTGATGGTGACTTAGATGTTGCGGTCAGCGGTTGGGATAGCGATTACAGCTTTGCGATCACTAAAATCTTTAATAATGCAGGTGGAACATTTACAGATATAGGTGCCTCTCTTACTGGTGTTTACGAAGGTAGTCTTGATTGGGGGGATTATGACAATGATGGTGATCTTGATTTGTTTGCAACAGGAATTGATGAGCTGAGCAATACGACTGCCATCTTGTATCAAAACAATGCTGGAACATTTACTGATGCAGGCGGGTCTTTTCAGGGAGTTTATTACTCAGAGGCAGATTGGGGAGATTATGACAATGATGGAGATTTAGATTTAATCGTTCAGGGTCAATATCAGGTTACTCCGGCATTAGGATCAACCAATATTTACCGTAATGATGGCGGTACTTTCACCAATATAAGCGCCGGACTTCCTGGTCGTCGTTTAGGTGGAATAGCATGGGGTGATTATGACAATGATGGTGATCTCGATTTTGTAAATAGTGGCTATGATAATAGTACCAGCTACATGGCTAACATTTATGAAAATGATGGTGGTGTATTTACAGATATTGCGGCTGGACTGGTGGGAAGAATCTCAGGTGTTGTCGAATGGGGAGATTATGACAATGACATGGATCTTGACTTAGTGGTATCCGGAGGTTCCGCTTCAGATAACGTGCCAACAATTTACAGAAATGATGCCGGCTCATTTATTGACATCAATGCAGGACTATTAGAAAATGCTGAAGGTGAGATTGCATGGGGGGATTACGATGGGGACGGTGATCTTGATTTGGTGATCAATGGCTCTGGCGAGACAAATGACCCAACAACGACCATTTATAATAATAATGCAGGAAGTTTTGTAAACTCAGGCTTACAGGTAGAGAATTACCTCTATTCCACGGTAGATTGGGGTGATTATGACAATGATGGTGACTTAGACTTGTTAATGACCGGAACAGATGATTTCAATGGAGGAAGAATTTCATTGTATTCAAATGCCTTAGCTCCGCCAAAAATCCTTAATGCCACTAATGTTACCACAGCAGGGTTCACGCCGAATTTAGTAGCCCCTCCAGGAGCTATTGATCTAATTGTAGACGTTTCTACTGACCCTCAATTTGGATCGTTCGTTTCGCAAGATGTGAGCGTGGGCACATCCGGTGGTGTTGATATCAATACAACATTGACGGCAGGCACTCAATACTTCTATCGGGCAAAAACAGATTTTGGGGGAAGTGAAAGTACCTATTTTGTGTCTAATGGATTTATGGTACAGCCAGGAAATACATTACCATTCACCGGGACGGATTACATCCATATTTTTGATAATGACATACTGGAACCAACAGGCGATTTCACCATTGAATTCTGGCTGAATACAACGGTGACAGGGAATAGAATTATTCTTGAAAAGGGTAATTCAAATGCAGAGTATTCTGTTCAGCAATTTTCAGGAGATGTAATCGGGTTTAACGTAAATGGGGGAACCATGCAAACCGTAGGTTCCTATAATGATGGAACATGGCACCATGTGGCCATTGTATATAGAGGTCCCGGTGATGGGACTATCTATGTAGATGGAGTTGATGACACAGACGGCTCCATCACGCTGGGAACGCCTGCATATTCATTCGGGACGTTGAGTATAGGCGACCGTAAGTTTGGAGGAAGTTTTAATATTGAAGGGAGCATAGATGAGGTTAGAATCTGGGATGATGAGAGACTCCTTGCAGAAATTAACGCGAATCGCTACAGCACATTAGTGGGAGATGAACAAGGCCTGATAGCTTATTACAGCTTTGACGAAACCTCCGGAACCACAACCCTTCCCGACTTATCTGGAAATGGTTTGTCTGGAGAGCTTACCAATATGGATGGTACGGAGTGGACGCCTTCCACGTGGAATCCCCCACCAGGAGTGGTTGTTAATACAAACGATTCTGGAATCGGCTCTCTCCGCAATGCAATTACATATGCAAATGCTAACCCAAGTACAACAATAACATTTGATATAGCAGGAAGTGGCCCGTGGAACATTGATTTGCAATCAGCTTTACCACAGATAATAGCAAACAATACCATCATTGATGGAACCTCCCAATCAGGATGGACCTTTGGCGATGCTAGTGCCATGGTTACCATAAATGGTTCTTCAGTAGCGGTAAATAATCATGGAATAGACATCAATGCTTCAGGTGTAGAAGTATATGGAATGATCGTAACCGGATTTACCGGTGGGACTACCTATGGAGCAATCAATTTGGAATCAGACGCAGCTGATAATGTTGTTATAGGTAATAATGCTGCCGGAAATATCATTCATGGAAATGGAGTAAATGGCATATACATTGATGGAGCCGATTTTGCAACCATCCAAGGAAACTGGCTGGGAACCGATGATGGCTCTTCAAGATCTGAAAATACGCAAGATGCCATTTCAATTACCGGAACATGCGACAACCTGATCATAGGAGGGAATTTTGGTAGCGGACTCGGAAATGTGATTTCAGGTGCCGGTAATGGAAGTTATGGTATTGTGACTGTAGGTGGAGGAAGCAACCTCCTTATTCAGGGAAATTACATAGGAACAGATGCAACCGGAAATGCCCTAATTTATAATGAAGGAGGAGGTATCAATATTGGAGGTACTTACACTTTTACAATAGGTGGTGTATCTGCAGGATTAGAGAATATTATTTCTGGTAACAACACAGATATCAATGCTGACGGCATAACGATTGGCAATTCATCAACAGGCTTTATTCAAAATAACATCATTGGACTAGCGGCAAATGGGAATGCACTGGGTAATGGGGGAAATGGAATCGCACTTTTATCAGGCTCCAATAATGTAACAGTAAGTGGCAATACGATTTCCAGCAATGGAGCTGCCGGTCTTGCTATAGGAGGCGGGACAGTCAATAATCATACGGTTACCAACAATATCATTGGCCTAACACCGGATGGACTCACTCCACGAGGTAATACAACACACGGAATAAATGTATCCGGAACAAGCGGAACGGATATTACCATCACAGGAAATACCATTGGTGCAAACCTTGAAAATGGTATCAATATCTCCATGGATCAAACCAACCTTGATATTAGTGGAAACCACATTGGAGTCGATATTAATGGTAATGGAAACATGGTGCTGGATGCTGATGAGGTAACTGTTCTATCGGATAATACCATAGGAAACCAAGCAAGTGGAATTTATTTAAATGTGATAGATGGTTCGAGTACGAATAATAGTATTACCAATAATACCATCGCAGGAAATGGAATAGTAGCTGAGTCTAATTTTGCCGGAACCGGTAGCGGGATAACGATCAATTTAGGAGTTAATAACGTAACTATTCAAGGCAATAGAATAGGTGTTGAAGCAGATGGAGTAACTAAGCTAAAGAACATTAATTCAGCCATTTACATCAACAGCCCAACCGGGCATAATGGATTAATTATTGGGGGTGAAGGTGGCGGTGAAGAAAACATCATTGGCTATAGTGGTGATTATGGAATCCAGTTAGTAGGGACTGAATCAAACAATAATCAGATATATGCGAATGAATTCATCTGTAATGAAAAGGGTGGCATAAGTTTCAACTCGACCCCTGATATTGATGCACCGGTTATTACCTCCGTTTCAAGCACGACTATTTCGGGAACGTCTACTGTGGAAGACAATTCAAACATATTTATTTATGAAACGGACTCATGCGCTTTCGATCAAGGTAAACTGCTAGTTGTTTCTGCTATTGATGCAGTGAGTGGTGGATCGTGGACTGTAGGTGGTGGATCATTTGATCCTGCTAAGCAATATGTTGCATTGGTTGTGGATGACGAGACAACAGGTAATGCTACCCTAAGCACGTCTGAATTTTCAGCTCCTGCCTCAATTCCTCCGTCATTAGTCACAAACACAAATGATGCAGGTATAGGCTCTCTCCGGGATGCTATCATCTACGCAAATGCCAACCCGGGAACCACAATTGCATTTGATATAGCAGGATCAGGACCATGGGTCATTGGTCTTGCTTCTGCACTTCCTCAAATCACCGCAGCTAATACTATTATAGACGGCTCAACCCAGCCGGGTTGGACTTTTGGTGATCCCAACGGCATGGTTACCATTAATGGGTCAACCCTAGGTGTAGTTAATGGAATTGACATTGACGCAGCTGGTGCTGAAGTCTATGGATTGATACTAACAGAATTTAATGGAGATGTCACCAGGGGTAATATTTACCTCGCAACTGACAATGCTGATAATGCCATTATAGGTGCTTCTGGAAAAGGAAATATTTTCCATAATACTGATGGAAATGGTGTCTATGTAGTGAATGGTGATGGTGCGGTCATTCAGGGAAATAGATTTGGTACCTTAGATGGAGTAAACATTTCCGGGATTGGTATGGGAGATCATGGAATTGCTACCACCGGGGAAGTAACCGGCATCACCGTAGGAGGAGATTTCTTCACAGGTGAAGGAAACCTTATTGCAGGAACCGGTGCATTTAGATATGGGTTAAATCTCAATGGATCCGGTGGAGGATCAGGTCTTACTGCCGTTTCGATTAGAGGAAATAAAATTGGAACCAATGATGCAGGAACTGCAGCGCTTTCAAACACGGCTGGTGGTATTAATTTAATTGGTAATGTATCGGATGTAACAATCGGAGGCGCTTCACCAAGTGATTTAAACCTTATTTCAGGCAATGGAGATCACGGTATCAGGATTCAGGCTGGCAATGACATCAACATCAATGGGAACTATATCGGTATACAGTCTGATGGATCCTCTGCTTTAGGTAACGCAGGCAATGGTATCCAAATTGAAACCAGCCCCACCAACATTAACATAGGAGATACAAATCAGAACATTATATCGGAGAATACAGAGCACGGTATTTTCTTTAACACCAATAATTCTGCAAATACTTCACTTGGAACAAACATATTTAGTTGTAATGCCAGTGGAGGAATCGGATACAACTCAGGACCTCTTACCCCTGGCGCAACGATTGATGCAGTGAATCCTACTACTGCTGTTGTATCAACAGGGGCGTTAGATGGAAGTAGTGTATATGTTTATTTCGCTGATGATGGATGTAGCAATGACCAGGGGATAGCCTTTGCTGGGTCAGGAGTTGTAGTAAGTGGTCAAGCTGTTGTAAGTGGCGGTTTTGCGCCTAATTCACATTATGTAGTATTGGTAGAGGATGTAAATGGATATTCAACTTTTTCATCGCCATACTATGCAAATTTTGTAATGGTGACCAACACCAATGACACAGGAACCGGTTCATTCCGGGCCGCCATTGATTCTGCAAATATGTATCCAGGGGCATCTATCTTTTTTAATATACCAAGTGCTGCTCCATGGGAAATTAACCTAGCTTCAGACCTACCAAACCTCTCCGCACAGGGAACTATAATAGATGCAACCACTCAGCCTGGATGGAACATTTCCAATGGAGAAATACCAAGAATCAATGGAGGTGGTACTGGAAGTATCGGACTAAACTTTACATCCAACAATGAGGTAGAAGTCTACGGACTTCATATTGACAATTTTACAGTTGCGGGTATCCGTTTCAATGTCTCAGGAGGAGCACCCAATGGATATACTTTTGGCGCTCCAAACAAGGGAAATATCATCACTCGATCTGGATCTGCAGGGATTAGCGTTCTTTCTTATTTAGGTGGAGGAACCATTCAAGGCAACTACATAGGTATCATGCCTGATAGCACAGCCGGCTGGATGAGCAATACCAATGGTATTAGTCTGGGGACAAATGCAGATAATGCACAAATTGGAGGTCTAACACCCGGCGAGGAAAATGTGATTTCCAACAATACAACCTCTGAGATTAGTATTAGCGGTGGGGATATGGCAATTGTACAAGGTAATATCCTTGGACTTACCCCGGATGAATCTGCAGCTGCTGGTGCCGGAAATGGTATAAATATCAACGGATCAAACGGTGCGACCATTGAACAAAATGTCATTTCGGGGCATACAACCGGTATAAGATTTAACAACTCAAGTGGGCATACCATAATTAGGAATAGCATAGGAGTTTCGTCGGATGGATCTACCCCTTTTCCAAACTCCAATGGAATTCACATGATCAATAATTTGAATTCTGATAACAACATTATTGGGTCCAATACCATAACAGGAGATGGAAATATTATTGCCGAGAATACTGCGAATGCGATATTAATTGAGGGTTCCGGAAATAATGGCAATCAAATTCAGCGTAATTCAATTTACAACAATGCGGCAGGGATCACTTTAGGTGGCGGGGCGCATAATGGCATTCTTCCACCGGCAATCGATCCTATCACGGTAGGCAGCTCTGTAACCGGTACCGGAACTGATGGAGATATTATTGATCTATACTATGATGATTCGAATGGGCAAGGCAATGTACACCTTGGTACAGCCACTGTTTCATTAGGAACATGGAGCATTGGTTCTCTCTCTCTAACTGGTGGTGATCAGGTAGTAGCAACCGCTACGAATGTAGGAGATGGAACTTCGGAATTTAGTCCTGCTGCAACATTCACATTTAATTATCCAGCAGCAGAAGGAGCAGGAGAGGCATTAAACTTTGATGGTAGTGATGATGTGGTTGTTATTACAAATGATCCATCTTTTGAAAACCCAACATATACCCTGGAAACATGGGTATCAATCACCTCAAACCCTGGAAATGGAGATACCGATGCATTTATCAACAAGGGCACCCTTGACGGAGCACTTGACCCAAATGGATATTCAATGGGCTATACATATGATGGTGCAAACTATCAGGTATTCCTGGGCCAAGTCAATGGCTCCAATGCAATACAGCCTCTTTTAGTGAACTACACCTTAAATCTGGGAGAGTGGTATCACATTGCCGGAGTATACGATGGGACGGATCAGATTCTTTATGTAAACGGGGTGGAAATTGGAAGGGCTAATGCAGATATACCTGATTACATAGGAGATGCGACAGATATTAGAATAGGGGGTTATCACTCGAATGGAGGAATATCGGCGAGCGATTTTCTAAATGCCCAACTGGATGAGGTTAGAATCTGGGATCAGGCATTGCAGGAAGATGGTATTCGACAATACATTTCTCGTAAAGTAACAGATGCACATCCTGAATTTGCAAGTTTAGTTGGATACTATCGGATGGATGATAGCGGTGATGCATTAAACCTTCTTGATTTTAAGGGAATCAATAACGGTTCAATTAATGGGGGAGCATCTTATGGATTATCTGGTGCTCACCTGGGTGATGTTAGTTATTATGAATACACTTATTCAACTGGTTCTGGCAGAAGTTTGGATGGATTTCGGCTAACAAATTTCGGAACTGCTAATCTGCCACTGCATATTTATCGAGTCGATCAAACACCGGTTAATAACACCATTTCAGGATTTGACAACATTGATGATACCCAATATTATGGTGTTTTTGCTCCGGGCCAAACCTATGATGTAAGCGATAGCATCAATGGTCTTACTTCAGATCGAAGAATTGTTTTTAGAAATGATGGAGCTGATCCCGTATGGACCAGTATCAGTGGCCCAATAGGGACAGATGTAGAGGATGATCAGATATATGCCTACGGACAATCGGGTAGTGGCCAATTTGCAACGGCGATTGATCAAAGTCCATATCCTACACCGGTAGATGCCGGGTATGCCTTGAGTCTCGATGGCTCAAGTTGGGTATCTATTCCTGATGATTTTTCATTTACACCAACAAATGGTGGTTTGAGTATCGAACTTTGGGTTAATCCGGATGACCTAGTTGCTCCAGCGGAAGCTGACGCGCTAGTTTCAAAGTACAATTCAATTGCCGGACAATCCAGTTGGTTATTAGATATGCGAAATACCGGGACACTGGCGTTTACCTTATATGAAGATGTAGCAGGGACTACTTACCGTCAGATAGTCACAGATA
This sequence comes from Ekhidna sp., assembly GCF_040220215.1. Classification (GTDB taxonomy): domain Bacteria; phylum Bacteroidota; class Bacteroidia; order Cytophagales; family Cyclobacteriaceae; genus Ekhidna. The sequence continues at coordinate 47,310 of NZ_JAVJTR010000025.1, read as the reverse complement.
ATCCTGTTTTGGAAGCAGGTAGTTGGAATCATGTAGCAGCTACGTATGATTTAACAACACAAGATATTAAGCTCTATGTGAATGGACTGGAACAAACTGTCACCCTTACGTCAGCAACTTCTCTAAGTTTAATTGCCAACTCAACTGCAACAGTCCGAATAGGGAACGTTGAAAATGCATCGGCTGGCGCGAATAGCTCGAGGTTTAACGGAGACGTAGATGAGGTGCGAATCTGGGATGTCCCTCTTTCAGAGACCAATATCCGTGATCACATGATTGGAAAAATTGATGCGGATTTTGATAGCCTCAATCATCTGGTCGCCTATTATCGATTTGATGAGAACAGTGGCACCACAGCTGCTAACCTTGCAGGTGATGCAGATGGAACGGTTACAGGAGCAACGCCTGTCATTTCAGGCGTTCCGCAGGGTCAGGGAAGTATTTATTCTTATGCAGCTACACCCGGCGTATTAAATACTGCTCAGTTTGGAGAAGATATCAATGTATTCTACGATGATGCAACGGGCGGTATTCATGGCTATGTAGTTCAGGGCAATCCAAATCAGCTTCAAGCCGATGGGTTTGATGATCTGGATCAGGGAAAATATTATGGCGTCTTTGCTCCAGGAGGTCAGAAGGTTGACATCCGAATGGATTACAACAACGGAGGTTCATATGACCCTGACAGAAGAATCGTTTACCGAAAAGATGCGGCGGATAATTTGGCTGTGGGCGGATGGGAACGACTTTCAGGTTTAATTACTTCCGACGTTAGCAATGATTCTATTTTTGCTTACAATGTGCCTACAGGAGAAGTATCTACAGCGACATTAAATCCACCAAGTTCATATCCAACCCTCGGAGATACAGATCCGGGTGGTGCGTTGAATTTCGATGGTTCCACGCAATTTGTTCAGTTACCGAATTTCTCTCTTGATCCCTCTGGACAAAACTTCACAGTTGAGCTTTGGGCTAAGCCTTCAGCATTAGGAGGAACAGACAATCTATTCGTTCAAGAAGATGGTACCGGAACAGGCAGGGCATTCCTCTACCTTACTGGAAATACGCTAGCCTCGCTTCTAGGTGGCAGCACCATTCAGTCTGGCTCACCTACAGTGGTAAATAACAATACCTGGTATCATTTCGCGGTAACCTATGATGGTGTGAATGTGACCATATATATTGACGGAGTGCTAGAAGCTCAAGCGGCTGTCACACCGGAAGCCGCAAATGGAGCATTTAGAATAGGATCGAGCAAGACTGGGGCATCAACATTGACAGGAGATATTGATGAAGTTAGAATTTGGAATGAGGCGTTATCTAGTACCGAACTTTCAAATTTCGCGAATACAACAAACATTTCTGGGCATCCAAATTATGCCGATATGTTGGCATACTACAAATTCGATGATGGCTCAGGATCAACTATATTGGAAGATGTATTCGCCAATAATGACGGAACCCTTACTGGTATGGATGAGAATACTGATTGGGTTTCATCAGGAGCTTTTGGAGCAACTGGATCTTCTTCCTTCATCACCACTTGGTCAACCACAGATGGAACCATAACCATTCCTATCAATGGAGCCTATACCTATAACTATGATGTCACATGGACCAATCTGACAAATACAGGAGTTGGTGATGGGTCTTTGACCTCACAAGCAGGTGGAGCAGTGTTATCGGGACTTGAAAATGGAAGTATTTACCAGTTAGAGATATCGGGCACTTTCCCGGCGATTTATTTTAACAATGGGCCTGAAGTGCTAAAAATTCAAACCATTGAGCAGTGGGGAAATAATCCTTGGGTCAACATGCATGCTGCCTTCTATGGCTGTCAAAATCTTACATACAATGCAACCGATGCTCCTGATTTATCAGCAGTTCCTAGTACCTCCTTAATGTTCGCAAATTGCGGTGATTTCAATGGAGACATTGGCGGCTGGGATGTAAGTTCTGTCACAAATATGGGCGGGATGTTTAGTGATGCCAGTAGCTTCAATCAGGATATCACAGGCTGGGATGTTAGTAGTGTTACTCTTATGAACCAAATGTTCCAGGGAACACCTTTCAATCAGCCGATTGATAGCTGGAATGTGAGCGGAGTTACAAATATGTCAGGAATGTTTGCTAATAACGGATTTTTCAATCAGGATTTAGCAAGCTGGGATGTGAGCAACGTAACCAGCTTTAATGCCATGTTCGCTCAAAACCCGGTTTTCAATGGAGATATTTCTGGCTGGAATACAATTATGGCCTTGAATATGTCAGACATGTTCCGTGCTGCTACGGCCTTTAATCAGGACATTTCTGGCTGGGATGTAGGCATGGTTCAAAACATGGAGGGCATGTTTGAAGGTGCAATTTTATTCAATCAACCGATAGGTAGCTGGGATGTGTCTTCCGTTTGGAACATGGAAAGTATGTTTCAGGGAGCTACCGCTTTTAATCAGCCAATTGGCTCATGGAATGTTTCCACTGTCCAAAGTTTTTCGTTTATGTTTTTCGGAGCATCTAGCTTCAATCAGGACTTGTCTACATGGAATACCATTACGGCTGAATTGATGGATGCTATGTTTAGAGATGCCACAAGCTTCAATCAGCCGTTGGATTCATGGAATGTCAGCAATGTCTATGACTTAGGGGCCATGTTTATGAATGCAACAGCCTTTGATCAACCTCTTTCGTCTTGGGATGTCTCAAATGGACCGGATATGTACTCAATGTTTGAGAGTGCTACCTCTTTCAATCAGGATATCTCAGGATGGGATGTCACTTTTGTAAGTGATTTCTCCTTCATGTTTAGTGGAGCTACTTCTTTTGCTCAGGATTTAAGTACCTGGACCACAGATGATGCAGGTGACTTTTCATATATGTTCTTCAATGCTGTGAATTTCGATTCGGACCTTTCCGGTTGGAACCTGCAAAGCATAACCTCCATGGATGAAATGTTGAGTAATTCCGGTATTTCGACAGCTAATTATGATGCAATTTTGACAGGATGGTCTGGACAAACGGTCAATTCGGGTATCACACTTGGGGCCACCGGTCTTACTTATACAAGTGCTGCACAGGCGGCTCGGGATATACTTGTAAATTCACCTAATAACTGGATAATAACCGGTGATATGCTTCAAGCTACTCCACCTGCAGCCCCGACAGATTTTGTAACCATTGAGGAGTCAGATGGATCGGTTACCCTGAATTGGACAGATAATGCAACAGATGAGACGGATTACATAATAGAGCAATCTAGTGATAATGCTGTTTGGAGTCAGTTTGGAGGCTCTTTAGGAATTGATGCAGTCACGACCAATACAGGTGTTGTCACAGCTGAAACAGCAAATTGGTGGAGAGTGGTTGCGGTTGGCTCAGGCGGCAGTGCGACCTCATCAGCCAGATATGCTGGAAATATAACTGCCCCTGGCAATGCACTCGATTTTGATGGAATTGATGATCATGTGAACGTTGGTGATATTCACGACTTTTCAAGTCCTTTTACGATTGAAGCATGGGTGTCACGGGCAACAACCGGAAATCCGGATTGGGTAGTATCAAATGGTACTTCTCCTGTTAATACGAGTGAATATTTGCACTTTGGTTTTGGTGCCGGAAATCAGCTTCGATTAGATTTCTATGCCGATGGTGTTTCATCAATAGAGACCATCACAGATGCAGATTGGCATCACATTGCGGCTACTTATGATGGTTCCGAAGTTGCATTATATCTAGATGGTGAAGCCTTAACTATTGCCGATCCTTCTATAGCACCATTTGCGGGAATAGGAGATTTTAGAATTGGTCAAGCGTTTGATTCAGAGTTTTTCCAGGGTCAGATTGACGAGGTTAGAGTATGGAGCCGGGATCTTTCACAGGTAGAAATCCAATCCAATTTGTACAATACACTAGATGGGAGTGAACCAAATCTGATGGCTTATTATCGTTTTGATCACTCTGGAGAGTTTGAATTAGCTGATTATTCAGATAGTAATATCAGTGGGTTTTTACAAGGAATGGATCCGTCAGACTGGGTTCCTTCAGGAGCGATGACACAAATAGTCCCTGATGCCACATTTACGACCATAGATGTCCCTGGATCTAATTTAACTGCAGGCTCTACAAATAATCTTGTTTATAAATTCAGTGTCTCCGCTTCAGGTGGAGATGTTACGAAACAAGGAATGAGTGTAGCATTAGGAGGAAATGCAACTGCTGCAGATTTTAGCACAAATGGCTGGAAACTTTATGAAAGTGTCAATACTGATACAGGAATTGGTGGAGCATCATTAATTGGTTCTACAAATATTGGAGATGCGGCAGCTGATAGTGTTGGATTTGTTATATCGGGCGACATCCTGGATGGAGATACACATTACTTCTATCTGGCAGTTGACATTGATGTGTCAGCAACGGTTGGTAATTCTTTCAATGTAGTGCTCTGGAGTCCCGATCCTTTAGAGGGTTTTGGTCTGGTAAGTCCAAAAAATAAGATTGACGGTGGATTCATTGATGGAAATACCTTTACGATTCAGAGTGGAGACAATACTTCACCAACTCCTGTAATTTCCAGTTCAGAATCAAACCCTACCAACTCAAATCCTATTCCAATTAATATAGACTTTGGTGAGGTTGTAGTAGGATTTGATGTAACCGACATAGCTGTTGGCAATGGTATTGCGCAGAGTTTTGTAGATGTAGATGGTCAGAATTTTACAGTGGAGGTTGTACCAACTGCAGACGGGACTGTTACAATAGATATTGCTGACGCTGCGGCACAGGATTTGGCGGGGAACGAAAGTTTAATTGCAACACAATTCTCAATAGATTACGATGGTACTGGTCCTTTAGTCACATTTGATCAGGATGGTTTGGCAGTGAATGATACCAATCTTTCAGGCACAACAGGTGACGCATCTGATATGATTCTAATGTCATTGGATGGCGGTTCAACCTTGACATCAGTTATAGTAAATGGGGATGCAACCTGGACTTATGATATGAGTGCAGACCCAAATTATGTAGGAGATGGATTTTATACAGTTTATCTGGATGCCACTGATTCATTAGGCAATCAAACCATCATTTCCACAGGAACGGTAACGATAGATCAGACAGGCCCATCGATCACATTTGATCAGGATGGATCAATAACCAATGATACCAATCTAACAGGGACCATTAGCAATGTTTCTGATGTTATTGAGGTATCAGTCGATGGCGGTATTACCCTATCTCCTGCAACGAATAATGGCGATGGCACCTGGGCTTATGACATAAGTTCTGATCCAAACTTTATTGGGGATGGAGCCTACAATATTTATCTGGATGCTATTGATCCATTGGGAAATCAGGTGCTCTTTACTAATGGGAGTGTTTCGATAGATCAGACTCCTCCGGTAATTGCAGTCGATGAGACTGGTACATCGATAAGGAATCCACTTATTACAGGTGAAATAGATGACCCATTAGCAACGATTGAGATTGAAGTTGATGGTGAATCCGTATCAGCAACAAACAATGGAGACGGAACCTGGGCATTGGTGGCGGGGAGTTTGTCGTCTGGATTGGCTGATGGTACCTACGATGTAATAGCAACGGCCATTGATTTGGCCGGAAATATTGGTTCCGACAATACTACAGATGAATTGATAATTACCCAGTCAGTTTTTGCGCTTTCTGCAAGTGATATTAGTTCAACAGGATTTACTGCTCGATGGAGTATTGGATTGGATGTACTGGCCTATCAGGTTGATATTTCCTCATCTAGTGATTTTTCAACATTTATTGATGGTTTTGAGAATTTCGAAACTACTGCTAATGGTGTTTTTGTAACCAACCTGGATTTTTCCACAAACTACTATTACAGAGTTAGGTTAGTTAATACAAATGATGTCATCTCTGAAAATTCAAATACGCGAAGAGTTAAGACTACTATTGACCCTGAAACGCTTGCAGATTCACTTGCACTTGTTCAGATTCATGAAGCTATTGCACCGCAAGGCTTAAACTGGGGGACGGAGAGGTTAAGGAATTGGGATGGAGTAACGCTTGATTTCAATAGAACTCGGGTTGATATTGTGAATCTCAGCGGTACTCAGGCCGCAGGGAATATGCCAAACCCATTTACTGGTGATGCATTGGCCAATGGTGGGTTAAGTAACCTTACAGGCATGGATGTTTCGAATAATGGAATTACTGGTTTGATGGATTTTTCTTCTACATCCGTTTCCACATTGTTTGTAAATTCAAATATTTTGGAGTTTGACGACTTAGAACCTTTGGTTGCTCTGGATATTGCCACACTGGATTATTCAGATCAGGCGAACGTTCAATTTAATGAGACTACAGATGAAAGTGCAATTGAGGTGAGGTATACGAATGACTATTCACTGTCAATTACAATTGGAGGTTCGAACAACAGTTATAGTTGGTTCAGGAATGGTTCAGCCATATCGACCGGAACTGAATTTATAATTAGCGATGCTGAAGTTGTCATTCAGTCTATTGATTATGACAATATGGGTGAATTTAACGTTGAGATCACCAGCTCGGCTGTACCAGGTCTTACAATAGATGTAGATCCACAAATCGTTTGGGCTGTAGCGGACATGCAAGTATCAGTCTCCGATTCAGAAGGTAATCCTCTAAGTGCCCCATTTGATGCGAGTATGCTGGAGACCACAAGAACAAAGACAGGGTTTAGGGAGCTTGAAAAACTTGAAGGGGTAAGCTCACCTACATTCACATTTCCAGATGTAGTATTGGGCAATTATATCATCTTCGTTGAATCAGATCTTGAATTATATATTCCGACTTATTATGGAGATGTGTTTGAATGGACTGAAGCTGATACATTATTCTTTAGAAGCGATGATATTATTGAAATGACAATGACTGAGGTTCCGCCAGAGCTAAAAGAGGGAGATGGCGATGGTACATTAGATGTTTTGATAGAGGAAGATTTTGGTGATGAAGAAGGAAGGATTGATGCAAGAAGGCGTGCCGCCAAGAGAAAATGTGGATTGCGTAGAAAGACTGGTGGAGGACGTACAGGTCAGGATGATGATCAGTATGAACTTATTGCCTATGGAGAGACGGATGAAAACGGAGAATTCCAGTTTGGGTTCTTACCAGAAGGCACCTATAGATTCTTCGTGGAATATCCGGGTATTCCACTTGATGATTCTTCTTTTGTTGAGTTTGTAGTAGGAGAGGAAGGGGTAAGTGATACGGACTTTAAGCTCGCAGCTTTTGCAACAGAGGATGGAGTAGAAATCTCCATTGAGGCAGTGCTGGGTATTATTCTTGAATATTTTAAAGACTTGCAGATATATCCAAATCCATCAAGGGAGTATTTGAATATTCGTTATCGTCATTTGAAGTCAGGAGATGTAACAGCACAGTTAGTGGACTTGGCCGGAAATACCAAATGGTCTCATGACCTACGAAACGGGTTTGAAGGAGAATTAAAAGTGGATGTAAGTGATTATGAAGAAGGCATCTATATCCTGAGGTTCTACGATCGGGAGAGTCCCAAGGATAATGTGGTAAGCTTTAGGATAATTGTAAGGGATTAACAGAACACTTAATAACTTGTTAAAGGATGGCAGAACTGCCATCCTTTTTCATATAATCCTTTTTAAGCGAAACTTAACTTTATTTTTTTCTCCATCACGAAAGAATTTGACCTTAATCTTTCTTCCGTCTCGGGATTGAAGGATGTTGATAATATCTGAAAGGCTATTATATCTTAATGTTTTACCATTGATAGAGTGAATAATATCGCCTTTTCTAATGTCAGCATTGTAAGCGGGAGTTCCTTTATCAACATTAACAACCACCATCGTATCCAGCTTCGAACCAATTGCATTTAGCGACATCCCACTCATATTGTATTCAAATGATTCGCCATACTTGTCGCTTTTACTTAAGTAAAGCTTGCTATGCGAATAGTCAAAGGTCACATTGAACCTGTTCAAAAGTTCACCACCAAAAGTTCCTACTCTTGCCCCACGTTTTATGACTTTGTTATAGGCCCCCTCAAAAGGTGCCGATACAAGCATTTTATTGAAATCAAAGCATCCGATTTGCACAGAATCCATTCTGCCAATGTAGCCTGGAATATCTCCTGCAATCCCTCGTCCGAGCCTGGTTTGTATGGTTTTTTCAGGCAAGTCTACTCCATCTAGATAGTTGTAATCAATCAATGCTGCATGACTTGCCCCAGTATCAATCATTATATCCAAGGTGGTTTTCTTATCTCCTTGCCTAATGGTAGCGTTAATGAATGGCTTAGATCCTCTCACTTCAATTGGAATCTCAATATCCCTTCTATTTTTACGATACTTTTTGGGATCGTAGAGTGTGATAACATTGTCATCATAGTCTACTTCAACAACAAATCGGGAAAAAATATCATAACCAATAATCCCGTGAACGTCATCACCAATGTTTTCTGACAGTTTCAGGTAATCTTCTTTGAGTACCAACATGTTCATGTTGTGTCCAATCACTCCACCAGGCAAACCAAATGTGATTTGATTTGCTATTAAAGCTTCCACTGAATCAATAAGGCCGGGCCCATCAATAGTAATTTCCCTTAGGTAATTGACACCCAGAACATCTCCGTAAAGTTTTTCAGTAAGAATCGCATTTTCTACCCCAGTATCAAGTATAAACTTCAGGGTAAGAAAGCGATTAATCGTTAAAGGGATTATGATAAGATTATTGTGCTGCTCAAATGGGATCTCAATTTTTCTTGTATTCTCAGGCATTTTAAAGCCAAACTCTTTTTGACCGGATGCAGATGAACACAGACATGTATTAATAACTAAAATGAATGCAATCAAACTGATTATAGGATTTCGCATAGGAAAGTCTCTTACGTAATGAATTACACTCATCTAACAACACGGATAAAAACCAACCCTTATTTAAACTATAAAATTTAGTCAAACAGGTCTTTAATATCGCTTTGTGAAAGACTTTTTACAAAACTTTCTTCTACAGTGATAAGATCAGACGCCAATTGCTGCTTGTGTTCTTGCAGTTTTATGATCTTTTCTTCGATTGTGTCCTTACTCACGAATTTGTAAGCAAATACTTTTTTGGTTTGGCCAATACGATGAGCACGGTCTATTGCCTGAGCCTCCACCGCTGGATTCCACCAGGGGTCTAGCAGAAAGACATAATCCGCTTTGGTCAGGTTTAATCCTGTACCACCGGCCTTAAGTGATATTAGGAATACAGACACATCAGGATCATTTTGAAACCTTTCCACTTGTTTTTGCCGGTCTTTGGTGGAACCGTCTAGATAGGCAAATGGAAGTTGCTGATCCGTCAGGTAGTCAGATACAATTTTAAGATGCTTAACAAACTGACTGAATATGAGCACCTTGTGACCTTTGGAAATGGAGTTTTCAATCATATATGTAACCTCTTCCAGCTTGCCGGAACCGTCATCATAATCCTGATCAACCATTTTAGGGTGGTTTGCAATCTGGCGTAGCTGGGTAAGCCCTTGCAGCAAGATCATGTGGGATTTGGATACTCCGTCCGTTTCAATGACATCCAGGATTTTACTTCGAAAGGCATTCTTCTCTTTTTCGTAATACTCCCGTTGCGCATCGGACATGGTGCAGTACCTGATGTTGATGACCTTTTCCGGCAAATCATCCGCTACCTGACTTTTCTCCCTTCTTAAAAGGAAGGGTTTAATGAGAGAGTTTAGCTTTTTGGTTTTATGCTCATCCTTCCCTTTTTCAATGGGTTTCAGGTATTCTTTTTTAAAATATGATTCATTGCCCAACAGTCCGGGATTCAAAAAACTCATTTGAGACCATAAATCCAATGTACTGTTCTCTATAGGAGTACCGGTGAGAATAAGTTTTCTACGCGACTTAAGTTCTCTTACTTTTTTAGATATTAATGAATCCGGATTTTTAATTGCCTGGGATTCATCAAGAATTATATAGTTGAAGTAGAATTCAGCCAGAATATCAGTGTCTACACGTGTGGTACCGTAGCTGGTAATGACAATGTCATATTTACTAAATCGATTGGTATCTTTCACCCGATTGATTCCAGTATAGTTGAGGATTTTTAGCTCCGGCGTAAACTTTTTGGCCTCCATTTCCCAGTTGTAGAGGAGGGAGGTTGGCATAATCAGTAAACTGGTGCTTTCCGGATTTTCATTTTTTTGGTGCTGTAGCAATGTGAGCGCCTGAATGGTTTTACCCAGACCCATATCATCAGCCAGACATCCCCCGAAATTGTAGTCCTCAAGAAACCTTAGCCAGTTGTACCCTGCCAGCTGGTAAGGTCGAAGATCACCTTTGAATGAAGCCGGAACTTGATAGTCTTCCATTTTTTCGTACGAAAGCAACTTTTCAAGTTTCCGATCCATTGTCACTTTTGCATGATCTCCTTCTTTCAATTCCTGTACAAGGGAGACGTGAATTTTATTTAAGGTGATCCCATTTTCCGTCTCCGAAGAAAAAGCAAAAAGATCTTTGTATCGGGTTATCCATGATTCCGGAATAACCCCGATTTCGCCATTCGGAAGTGTGATCTCCGTTTTTCCTTTCAGAATGTATTTTCTGATTTCTTCGAATGGGATTTCAAAATCGCCAAAACGAATCTTGGCTTTAAGGTCGAACCAATCCACTCCCTCACTCACCTCCAGATCAATGGTTGACTCCCCAACGAAAAACTTCTTGCCTTGCTGATTCTGGTTTATAATAAAATCCTGTAGAAGGTCACTATTGCGGCCAATCCAATCAAACGCTGTTGTTTTAGGAAGCGTGGCTCTTGAATTTCTCAATTGCAGCCCATTTATAGCTAGCTGTTCGATGATGCCTTTCTCTCCTTCATGATCTCTGCTGATTCGATGAAACGTGTAGTTATCGTTTTGCTTTTCAAGCGAAACACTCACTTTGCTTAGCTTGTCTGCATTGAAATTATGTTTTCCATAATCGAATGAGAGCTCGAATAAAAGCTTGTCATTCTCTATTTCAGGGGCATTTCCGTTCGTATCAAAAAGGGATGCATTTCGGGTGGTTTGCAGCTCACTAACCGTGATCTTCGGAGTAGGTTTTGGTTTGTGGGTGACGATATCAAAACCTTTGGCATATACATCAAATTCAGAGATTAGCGGCCCAACAAATTTTTTATAGTACGTTTCCTCTATGTCTTTTGGAATGAGTATGAACTTCTTTTTTAAAAATGGCTTCAGTTTTCCACCACTAACCGGCTTTTGAAAAGTGAAGAGTTGGTCATTGGCAACTAACCAAGCGGGTTCTTTACAAAGGAGGTAGCTGCCGTTATTTAGAAACTCAACTTTTTCCCCCTTGAGCTTAATGGTTGGAAAATAGTGAGTATTGTCCTCGTTTTTGCGAAAATGAAAAAGCACTGTGGCCTTTTCATCTACCACCTCTATCTCTTTCCATGCGGGCTCTCCATCCTTGCCCATTTCGAAGAGACGCTTGCCTCCGATCAAGGCTAAAATTTGTGATCTTCTTCTCTCGATATAGGCTTCTATTTCCCCTTGAAGAAGTTTGTCCCCTGTATTTTGATCATAAGTCTTGAGGAAAAACTCCTCAGGCTTCATTCGTTTCTTTTGAAAGTGATTGGCCACCTGATCTTGCTGGATTTGATCCATCAGTTTGATGATCTTAAAGTCATTATCATCCAAACCTGCACTAAATTCCTTTGCGTTTTTAGCCGATATATTTTGGTGGGAATAGCTGAGTTCCCCTTTGTCGTTCAGTTGTACTACAAAAGATTCGATGAGGTACCCCAAATACTCATGATCGTAGAGGGAATAGATTAATTCAAACGGCTGTTCGGGTGATACTTTCACGGACTTTTAAAATCGGGTAAACTTCGAAAATAAGTAAAAAACCATAGTGAAACAGCAATTAACCAAGAAGAGTTTGTTAGTTATTGTAATGTATGGGTAGAAAATGATTTACCGGCCTTAATTGCTGGTTGAATGGATGCCAGAATCGTGATAATGACAATGGCAATCACGGTTAGAAAGACATCAAGCAGTTCAATTTTCACGGGGTAGCTGTTCATGACGGCAGACTCCATACCCATACCTACTAAACCGTAATGCTGCTGTAATAAGCTTAGTGACACACCCATTAATAGTCCTACACCAGCGCCAGTGAAAGCGACAATGCACCCCTCGTAGAGGAATATGTTCCGGATAAGTTTTGTAGATGCCCCCTGCGCAAACAACACTGAAATGTCCTTTTTCTTTTCAATGACCAGCATAGTGAGTGAGAAAAAGATATTGATGGACGCAATCCCTATGATCGAAACAAGAATAATAAACACGAAAAGTTTTTCAATTTTCAGCACCTTGTAGAGGTCACTGTGAAGTTCTTCCCCCAGCTTTACTTGAAATCGGTTTCCCATTTTGCTTTGAAGCACTTCCTTGATTTGAGATGAATTTGCTCCTTTCTCCAGGTAAATATCGAATGATGAAAGCTTGTTGTCATAATCGAGGAGTTCACGTGCAAATTCTACCGGGACAAATACATAATTGTCGTCATAGTACTTTTCAATTGCGAAAATCCCACCCGGAATGATGTTCAATAGGTTATACATCCTGGATGGATTTACTACACCCGGTCCGATATCTTTTGGATAATACATTTGCAAGGTGTAAAAATCATTTTTGAGGCTCAGGGATAAATCATACTGTACGCCCCTTCCAATTAGGGCATAGGCAATACTGTCACGGACAAGTGGAAACTGCCCACTAACCATTACATTTTTGATTCCGCTAAATTGATCAAAATCTCTTCCCACACCTTTCATACGGACCAATCGCTGAGCGTCCTTGTATTGCACCAGCACATTGTCTTCGATCACTTTAGATACACCCATCACTCCATCAACAGATTGAATCTGATCGAAGTAAGCAGAGTCATAAATGAAGGATTTGCCTGAAGTTGGTTGAATTACAATATCCGGATCGAAGTTTCCATACATGGATCGCAATAAACCTTCCAACCCATTGAAGACAGAAAGTGCCAGAATGAGACACATCGTGCCAATGGCGACCACCACCATCGAAATGATGGATATCACATTGATGAAGTTTTTCTTTTTCCCAGATAGAAAATATTTCCTTGCTATGAAATAAGGAAAATTCATTGGTCTTCAGGCGGTATGTCTAGTTTGTTTATAAGGTTGTCGATTTTGGAGGCTTTTTCCTCCGTGTCATCATGAAAAAACGCCAGCTCCGGAATAATTCTTACCTGACTACCAATTTTTTTTCCAAGCTTAAGGCGAACCTCACTTTTGATTTTTTCCAAGTGCTTGAAAACTTCCTCTGCCTTGCTGATTGGGAAAATGCTAATGTGAATACGGGCCAGCCCAAGGTCAGGTGATACACTGACACCTGTGATTGTGCCTAATGATGATCCAAAGTAATGAGAAGGATCTTGCTGAAATATTCCAGCCAGGTCCTTTTGTAGTTGTTTACTGTATTTTATTTGCCTCTTACTTTCCATATATCTGCAAATATCCTAAGATAATCCGTAAGGGGTTTAGCCAAATATTCTAATTTCGAATTTATTCTGATTCACATCCTTTAAATCAATACTGATTGTTACGATTTTTTAGAATAAACGATCCTTACCGACTTGCCTTCATTTTTATTCTAATGATAATCATAAGGCTTGTGCAAAGCTATTTTATCAATGATTCATCGTCATATGAATTAAAATGGCTGCTATTGGGTGAATGGTTGGGTCAAGGATTCCGGATGTATAGTGAGACATTTGACTACACGGGCCCTATTGCAGCTTTCGTGTACAAATACTTATACCTGATATTCGGAAAGACTTCTTTTATTCATTATGGATTCAGTTCTCTGGTCATCATCTTTCAGGCTGGCATTTTTAACCAGCTCCTTTTGAAGAACAAAGCCTATGATGAAAACAGCTACTTACCTGCATTTCTTTACATGATTTTGATGGTGTCAGTGCCAGATTTCATGGCACTATCCCCCCAATTGCTCAGTTTAACGTTTGTTTTGCTTGCTTTGAGAAATGTACTCAGGCGGATAGATAATCAGGTAACGGATGAGCTTTTCCTGAATTCCGGTATTTACATTGGCATAGCTACAATGATCTATTTGCCTTCGATGGTGTTTTTTCTTTCTTTTCTTTTCGCGCTAATCTTATTCTCAACTGCAGTTACAAGAAGACTGCTATTGTACCTATTTAGCTTCTTATTGGCCTTCTCATTGTGTGCTATTTATTTTTATTGGCGGGGTGACCTAGGGGTGTTTATTGATAGCTACCTGACGCAAAACCTTGTAATGAATGTAGAATCACCAGTTGGCGGATTGGATGTTTTGATTATTTCAGCCGGATTTATTTTTCTATTCATCCTTTCTGTCTTTAAAACATGGAGTTCATCTCGACTTACGAATTTTCAGCAAAAAATACAGCAGGTGATTTGGTTGGTGTTTTTTGGTGGCATAGCCACGTTCTTTCTATCGAATGAAAAGTCCTTGCATGAATTGGTGTTTATCGTTCCCGTAATTGCTTATTTCTGGACGCACTATTTTATCCTGCTGAAGAAGAAGTTCTTTCGATTCGTTATGCCGGGCATTATGGTTTTTGGCATCCTTATCTATTCGACATTTATTTATCAGAATCATGCTGAACCCCTTAAAATAAACTGGGCAGGTAAATTGGAAGAAGGAACAATGGTTATTGGGAGTAGCCTTGATTACTATTCTGAGCAGAAGATTTTAACTCCATGCTTTAATCTGCACTTATCACAAAAGGCGTTTGAGGGGCTATCGTACTACAGCTCAGCTGGAGATTTATATCTACTCTTTCAAAAAATAGATCCGGATATTATCATAGACGAAATGGAAGTATTCCCTTCAATGATGGATCGTTTTCCAAAAATTGAAAAGGACTATACTCGAGAGGGAGAAAGGAGATATCAAAAAGCTAACAATTGATCTTGTTGACTCTACGCTCATGACGACCTCCTTCAAATTCGGTTTGAATAAAAGTATCAGTTAAGCTTTCAGCATATTCATAGGCTACAAATCGGGCCGGCAAGCAAATGATATTGGCATTGTTGTGCTGTCTTGCCAAAGCAGCCAGCTCTGTATTCCAGCAAAGAGCAGCACGAACATTTTCATGCTTATTTGCAGTCATTGCTACTCCGTTTCCACTACCACAAATCAGAATGCCCAGCTCAAAATCTTCTGAGGCTATCGAGGTAGCGAGCGGATGAACATGATCCGGATAGTCTACAGAGTCATCTGTTTTTGGACCAAAATCACGAACCTCATGGCCATTGCTTTCCAGGTGCTTAATGAGTCTTTCTTTATACTGAAATCCGGCATGATCGCCACCTATTGCTATTTTCATGTGTGTATAATTTGTTTTCAATGATCACATTGAATGTCCCAATAATTTGAAATCTACAACAACCTTGATTTTCCTCAAATATTTGGCTAGCGTAGCTCGATTTATGGACATTTCATGATAACTGTTCTTTGCTTTCTCTTGCTTCTCTTCTTTCGATCCGCTTCGCTATAAGAATACTCATTTGATAGAGCATCATCAAAGGTAAAGCAATCAATATTTGACTAAATGGATCCGGTGGTGTTACCACTGCTCCTAATATCAAAATTACAATGATTGCATGTTTTCTGTAAGTTTTCATCAATGATGAGCTCACGATTCCCGCCTTGGTCAGGAAATAAACAACGACGGGAAGCTGGAACAACAATCCACAACCAAATACAATCAACGTAACCGTGCTGATGTATGAAGAAAGGTCAAATAGGTTTTGAAGTGAAGGATCGGCTTGATAAGAAGAAAAGAACCGTACCGAGATTGGCGCGATTAAAAAATATCCAAATAAAACCCCCAGCATAAAAAGTATACTTACCGAAAAAGTGGCGCCTCTTGAGGCTTTTCTTTCCTGTGGACGCAAGCCCGGGCGAATAAACCGCCAGATTTCCCAAAACAGGTAGGGGAACCCAACCACCAGACCAGCAAAAAATGAGATGGAAACGTGCGTCATAAACTGACTGCTTAACTTTCTACTTACTAGTTCGAAAGGAAGCTTATCTATGCAAAGAGCCGGTGTTCCTATAAGATCTGCCAGTTGACATAGTTTTTGATACGTCCAAAAGTCTGTTCGAGACGGTCCTAGTAGCACCTGTCCAATCACAAAATCTTTAGCAATGAAAGCAGCTATCGCAAAAACAGAAATGGCGATTAAAGAGCGAATGATGTGCCATCTTAGCTCCTCGAGATGATCCAGAAAGGACATCTCTTTTTCATCTGACATCTGATCCAGTGGCATATTAACCCTTAAACAATGGGAATTTAGACATCCAGCCATTGACCTCAGTTTTCACTTCGGCAATTTTAGATTCATCATCTTTATTGGCAATCACTGTGTCAATATGGTCAACAATTTTCACCATATCTGCTTCAGTCATTCCTCTTGTGGTAACTGCCGGGGTTCCTATCCGCATACCTGAAGTGACGAATGGACTCTTGTCATCGAAAGGAACCATGTTTTTGTTGACGGTAATATCTGCCTTGATCAGCGCATTTTCCGCATCCTTTCCTGTGATATCTTTTGATCTAAGATCTATCAGCATCAAATGATTATCAGTACCGCCTGATATCACATCATACCTTTTACTCACAAAGGCATCCGCCATCGCTGAAGCATTTTTCTTTACCTGTAGGAGGTAATTCATGTATTCATCAGAAAGAGCCTCTCCAAACGCGACAGCTTTTGCCGCGATAATGTGTTCAAGTGGTCCACCCTGTGTTCCCGGGAAAACACCCGAGTCAAGCAATGAACTCAATTTTCTAACCACTCCTTTGGGAGTTGTCAAGCCCCATGGATTGTCAATATCATCTCTTACAAGGATCATCCCACCCCTTGGGCCTCTCAAAGTTTTGTGTGTGGTGGTAGTTACAATGTGACAATATTCCAGTGGGTCATTCAAAAGCCCCCGTGCAATCATACCAGAAGGGTGTGATACATCAGCGAGCAGAATCGCTCCAACTTCATCGGCGACCTCCCTAAATCGTGCATAATCCCAATCCCGACTATATGCTGAAGCACCGGCGATGATCATTTTTGGCTTTTTATCCTTAGCAACTTTTTCAAGTTGATCATAGTCTATCAGCCCTGTTTCTTTTTCAACTCCGTAGAAGTTGGGTTTGTAAAGTTTACCGGAAAAATTTACAGCTGAGCCGTGGGTAAGATGACCACCGTGAGAGAGATCAAATCCCAATATTTCATCTCCTGCTTTTAAGCAGGCCAGCATCACAGCTGCATTGGCCTGAGCACCTGAGTGGGGCTGTACATTGGCCCATGTTGCTCCAAAAAGTTCTTTCGCTCGTTCCCTTGCCAGGTCTTCAATTTCATCTACCACCTCACAGCCTCCATAGTATCGTTTTCCAGGGAGCCCTTCAGCGTACTTATTAGTAAGTACGCTACCAGCAGCTTCCAGCACTTGTGGTGAAACAATATTTTCTGAGGCTATCAGCTCAATCCCTTCTAGCTGTCGTTTCTCTTCAGCCTTGATTAGGTCGAAAACTTTCTGATCTTTTTGCATGGCGTAAAATTAACTGAGACAGTTTATATCTTAGCCGTAATCCTAACTATAATATGGCCAAAGCGAAAAGTGTATTTTTTTGTCAATCATGTGGTGCCGAGTCAGCCAAATGGGTGGGAAAATGTCCGTCATGTGGTGAGTGGAATACGTACGTCGAAGAGGTGGTATCAAAAGGCGTTTCTTCTCAGGTCAGTTTTACTTCAGAGAAAAGTAAACCTGTTAACATAAAGGAGGTTGGTGAATCGGCAAGAAAGGAGAGATTGCGGACTGGTATCAGCGAGCTCGATAGAGTGCTGGGTGGAGGGATTGTGGATGGATCACTTGTATTGGTCGGTGGGGAGCCGGGAATCGGGAAGAGTACCATTATGCTGCAAATGGCCATTCAACTCCCGCAAAAAACCTTGTATGTTTCAGGAGAGGAAAGTGCAGAGCAGATAAGAATGCGAGCAGAGCGGATTGGAACTACATCTGAAAACTGCTTTCTGTACGCTGAAACGAGCTTGTCAGAAGTGATCAGGCAGGCGGAGAGTTTAGCTCCGGATATTATTATTATTGACTCTATTCAGACACTTCACTCGGAAAGGATTGAAGCGGCCATTGGATCCATTTCCCAGGTAAAAGAGTGTACCGGACAGCTAATGAAATTTGCAAAGCAGAAGGGCATTCCGGTTTTCTTAATTGGCCATGTAAATAAGGATGGTGCGATTGCCGGGCCCAAAGTTTTAGAGCACATGGTGGATACGGTCTTACAGTTTGAAGGTGATCGCCATTTATCTTATCGGATTTTGCGAACAATAAAAAATCGATTTGGGTCTACTTCGGAATTGGGTATGTTCGAAATGAATGCCAATGGGTTAAGGGAAGTGACAAATCCTTCAGAAATCCTCATTTCACCTCGTGAAGAGGGCCTGAGTGGTATCGCACTTGGAGCAACTTTGGAAGGTAACAGGCCTTTGATTCTGGAGACGCAGGCTCTTGTGAGTCCCACAAGTTATGGTAATCCCCAGCGTAGCACCACAGGATATGACTATAAAAGATTGACGATGTTGCTGGCGGTTATGGAAAAGCGATTAGGGATAAGGTTAAGTACGCAGGATGTGTTTTTAAATATTGCCGGTGGCTTGAAAGTGCAGGATACTGCATTGGATTTGGCCATTTGCTCAGCTATTTTTTCCTCTTTTGAGGATTCACCAATTGGTGAGAGCGTTTGTTTTGCGGCAGAGGTTGGGTTGGGAGGTGAGATCAGACCGGTAAGCAGAATTGAAAACCGGATTAATGAAGCCGAGAAACTTGGGTTTAAAGAAATTTATATTTCAAAGCATAATTTAAAGGCAAAAGATCTAACCCAGTTTAAAATAAAAGTTCATTCCTTTTCTAAGCTTAGCGATACGTTTAGAAATTTATTTTAGTAGAAAAACCACCGCCTTCAATGGAAGAAACCAAAAGCAATAAACCCACCATTCTGTGCATGTATTCCGGAGGCATTGATTCCACAGGGGTGCTGCATCAGCTAATGACCAATGAAAAATATATCGAGCACCCACTGATCGTTCATCACATACATATTTTTAATCGCGAAAACAGAGCCAAAGCAGAATCAAGTGCGGTGAAAGCTGTACTAACTTATTATCAGAAAAATGTAGATCGTAAATTTTTAGTTACCGAAAGCACCTTCAACACGATGGGATTTGCTCCATTGAAATCGGTTCGATTTCCGTTTGATATGGATGTTTGTGCCTTCTTTTCCGGTAATATATGCGCGGCAAGAAAAGATATTGGGATGGTAGCAATGGGCAGAACAAAAACAGATGTGGATTCCGGAGGTGACAACTTCATGCTTCGAATGAAAAGGGCGCAAGCGATTTTCAAAAGTGTTTTGTCTCTCGAAAGAAAGGATATACCGGAGTATATATTCCCGGTTGTTGATTTTACAAAAAAGGAAATCTGGGAGTTTTTGCCTGAAGAAGTAAGGACAAATACCTGGTGGTGTCGAAGGCCAATATATGAAGAGGGAAAAGCTCCAAAAGCATGTGGCAAGTGTCCAACTTGCAAGGCCGTAAAAGACTTTGTTGATGCAGGGATATGAAGAAATATTTAACCAACGTGGAAAATCCTACCATCTTGCGATGGAGAAATACCCACATGCAAGAGACGAAGAATTTTTAGCTGC
Organism: Ekhidna sp.; assembly: GCF_040220215.1. Taxonomy (GTDB): domain Bacteria; phylum Bacteroidota; class Bacteroidia; order Cytophagales; family Cyclobacteriaceae; genus Ekhidna. The sequence goes on along the minus strand of NZ_JAVJTR010000025.1, from coordinate 27,505 downwards.
AACCAAACGTCTCCTACAGAAAGAGAATTGTGTAATTCTGGATTTGCCTGCCGGAGGAGGCTACCTTCAAAGACACCTGAAAAAAGGTGTTAATTACCTCGCCTATGATTTTTCAGGTGAGTTTAATGACAATCATCAGGGCATTAAGAAATGCCGTGAAGGCAGGATCGAACTAGGTGATGAGTCTGTGGATGAGATTGTGAGCCTGGCTGCATTTCACCATATAGCAGCTAGGCAAGAGTTTTATTGTGAGATGAAACGAATCCTGAAACCCGGAGGACGATTGATCATTGGTGATGTGGTGGCAGGAGGAAAACTTGACCGGTTTCTCAATGGTTTTCTCGATACCTGGAATAGCATGGGACACAATGGTAGATTTATCACGAATAATGACATCAATAATATCAACCGATGCGGGTTTAAAGTCAAATTTGAGAAAGATCAGTATTTCTGGGATTTCAGCTCTCAGGAAGATGCCATTGAGTTCTTCCGCCTTTTATTTTGCCTGGATTTAAAACCAAGTGATCAGGATGTGATTGAGGCGTTTCAAGAATTAGGTGTTAGGGAGAGTAAAAGATATTTAATTGCCTGGGAGCTAGGCTTTCTCACATGTGAGAAATAACGCCGCTACTCGTTATCATCCGTATTTTTCTTTCCTCTTCTTCCGTTTAAGCTTTTCTTCTTCACGTCATTGTCTCTTTGCGTACGCTTGTTTTTGAGGTCTCTACGTTTCTGACGTTTGATGATGGAGTAAATTCCGTCACGTTTCTTGGTTTTTACTTTCTTACCCAGGAAGACATTGGTATCAACACCCTTTGCTCCGGCAATTGGTCCACGGGATAGTCCACTTTCCGGTTCTTTAGATCTACGCTGACCAAAAGCGAAACTCATTCCAAAACGATAGTCAATGGCTTTAGCATCAGGAACTGAAAAGTTCACAATTTGATCTGCTGCCATGTACAGCTGAACCGGCCCAGCCTTGGCTGTAAACGCTGCACCTAAATTGAAAAATTGTTGAGGAAGCTTGGTAGCACTGGCAGATGCTGTAAATGCCCTTCCAAATTTGTAAGTAACTCCGCCACCGTAAAGCATTTTAAGTTGTCGCTGAACAAGCCTTGTCCCTGCTGTAACATAAAAATCCATCTTTGGGCTGTAATGGTAAATCCAGCTGCCGTGAGCGGTGACCGGTAGCCAACTTTTATATGGATCATTATTTTCTGTGGTCTCGAACTTACTAAACAAAGAATCCTCAAGTGTCTGTTCTATATCATCAAGTTCAGCCAGATCAACTCCATTGTACCTAAAAGAGGTGTCTGTTAAAACCTGATTTTCGATGTTTTCTTTCCAGTTGATAAATCCAATATCAACTATTGATCCCGTGATGGTATAATATCTATTTAGGTGATAAGTACCACCCAAGTCAATTGCAAATCCGGTATTCCCATTCATGATAAGATGAGAAACTAAATCTTGGTTATCAAACCCATTTTCGCCGGAATAAATGTCCAGACCAGAGGTCCTGAGTTGGGCATTTTTCCATTCAGCGTTCAATTGGAATGCTTCTCCATCCGAATGAAGGATTGCTTTTGCATTTCCCGGAACACTTACATTAGCAAATCCCACTAAAAACTTAGCTCGAATGCCAGCTGTCAGTTGATCGTTAATAGGAGCTGCTAATCCTAAACCAAACTCCCTAAAGTGTGATGCTCTTAACCCAATTTTAGAGACTTTTACATCTTCATTCAAAAACTGTTCATTACCATTCCAGACGTAATTGACCATCTGCTTTGGGTATAAAAAATCTACTTCTACCCGCTCATTTGCAACAAAGCTAAGTAATGGGCCTGCATCCAGCCGATAACCAACATGGAGAAGGTTGATGCTTACTTTTGAAGAAAGCATATTCTGATTTTGTAGCTCGCCCAATATCTTATCAATATCAATAAGTGTCCTATCACTTTCTTTAGTGAAGGTTTCATTATAACTCACCTTATTATTGACATTTACATGAATACCAGAAAGCACAGGTAATCCAATAAAAAGCTTCCCCTCTGGTATTAGTGAAGGGTTTATGAGGTTATTCTGAAAAGTAGCATTGCCCAAATGCTGAAAAGATAGACTCGTTTGACTCTTTGCAGATATAATTGAAATCAGGAGCAGTATGGTTAGTCCAAATTTTCTCATTTATAGATCTATATTGAACTGGGCACCAACACCAACAGTTAGTTCAAGTGAATAGTTTGCCAAAATTTTCACATAAATTTCTCTTGACGTTTGACTTACAGGTGTATTTAGTGTCATTGTGATAATTACATGGGAAGCGTCACCCAGAAGCCTCACTTCTTCTTTTGTCAGGTAAATATCGTGAGTGAATCCACTTGGATCCGTTACAATCCCATTTATATTAATCAAAGGCGCTTTGATTATTGGTATGTCGGTAAATCTTGCAACTTGAGCCTCATCATATAGAGGGTCTGTAGTATCGAGTACTGGAATAAGTGATACGCTATCTTCATTCTGAACTTCTAAGCTTACTGTTCCATTAAAAGGCAGTTGATTTTCTGTTACTATACGGATAAAAACAGAGTCTACATCGCTTAAATCCAAGCCATCACCCAATCCAAAGCTTCCGGTTTCCTGGAGGTTTTCCAGTTGAATTTCGAATGGGACTTCCATAGTCACAAATGCTTGTATCTGGCTTGTTGGTTGAACATAGTTCAATGCCCCCTGGCTTGAAGGATTGGAAAAACCAGTAACGCCAAATTGCAAGGTGCTTGGAGCTGAACCCAGAAGTGCAACAATATTGGAGTTGGCCCTATTTATCTCAATAATTGATTGAGCTGTTTCACCGGGAGTATTTGGTCCGGGTGAGTTAACATCAGAGCCAGCAATAATGGGACGATTATTTACGATATCCCCGGCAAGTCGGATTATAGTAGCTCCATTTCCGTCAAGCCCCGAAACTCCAGAAAAGTCAACACCTACCGGCAAACCGAAAGAGTTCCTAAAATCAAATGAAATACTTGGGTTCCCAAACGTAATACCCGACCTGTTTGATTGGCTGAAGAAGTCCAAATCTATTGATTGATTTCCAACTTGAACCGTATCCTGTCCAAACTTACCATATATCAGATTGAATGTTTGATTGCCATAAGTTAAAGCAAACGAAATCTCTTCTGTTCCTAAAAGAGCATCCGTTGCAGCCAGGTTCACAGTGGCATTTAAATCCACTGTGAATGTATTGTCGTTGCTGGTCAGATTTGTTTTATGATTAACCAGCGATTGAGTTTGGGTATCATTTCCACCATTTGCAATTGTTCCACTTAAGATAACAGGATTACCAGAATTAATATTTGTTGTGTTGTCAATGGTGTAAGTATAATTAAGTGTTCCGGGCAAGGTTGAAGTCGTCACCAAGGTTAAGTCACCAGTGGCATAGAAAACAGAATCTAATTCCTCATCACCCTGAGGATTATATTCCAGCGTAAATGTCTGATTGAAAGGTACTGTTCTTGCCGTCCCAGCAGGACTAGCTGGGGCAGTAGCTGTTCCACTTTGAGTAATATCCCCAATCTGTACAAAATCATCCTGCGCATTATAGGTAATAGTATCGTGATAGAGAAGGGTCAATAACGAGGTGCTGTCCTCCTGAAAGTTGAGTGAGTCTCCTGTTTGCTTACCTAATAAATCACGCATGACATATTTGGAGGTACCCAAAGGAAATACATCAGGCCCCTTGATAGGTGTAACCTCCAAATTATCAAACTCCAACTCCCCTATATTGCAGGCCGCAACTAAGAATGCGCAGAGGATTACATACACAAATTTTTTCACCGCTGACAAATTGATCTAAAATTAAGTCTTATTGTATAATATTTTCATTTTTTCGATTAAAGCCTTCAACGCCCTGAAGTCCACCTGTGTGTAATAGCACTATTTTAAGATTTTTTTCAAATTTATCGGTTTTAATCATATCCCAAACGGCAAAAAAGGACTTTCCCGTATAAATGGGTTCCAGGGGGATGCCAAAGTTTTCTTTGAACCAATTGATAAAATCGATCAATTCGACCGTTGTTTTGCCATATCCACCAAAATGATACGCATTAATTATTTTAAAATTGGAGGAAGAAATATTGTGTTTTCTCAGCAATTCATCCATTTCATTAAAAATGAAATCCCCTTTTAAGCTGCTGATTCCCAGCACTTGTTGATCTTCTTTCACAGAATTTACTAAACCTGCAAAGGTTCCACCGGTTCCTATTGGCGTTGCGATCAGATCGAAGGAATCTGATATTTCTGAAATAATCTCTTCACATCCTTTTAAGGCCAAAGCATTGGTTCCACCTTCCGGTAAAAAGTAGTGATTGGGGTATTTTTTTTCGATCAGGTCAGGGTTACCTCGGTAATTTCTAAAAATATCACGACCCACAAAATGAAGCTCCATCCCTTTTTTGTGGGCAAAATGGAGTGTGGGATTGCTGTTTGCTTCTAATTCATCACCACGTATAATTCCAATGGCTTCAATACCATTTTCACGTGCCAATGCAGCTGTTGCTGCGATATGATTGCTGAAAGCCCCTCCCATCGTTATCAGTTTATTGAAACCTCTTTTTTTCAGCTCAATTAAATTGAATTTCAGTTTTCGCCACTTATTCCCCATTATTTCCGGATGAATAAGGTCATCACGCTTCACAAATAGCTTGATACCTTTTTCAATCAAAAGAGGGTGTGATATTTCCTGCGTTGGTGTTGGAAGGTTCTCCATGGCTTAAATTTACAGCCATGACGGATGAACCCAACGAAATTGAGGAGGACTTATACGAGCATCATCAGATTACTGTAGATGCCGGGCAAGAGTTATTAAGGATTGATAAATTCTTGATGGATCGATTGCCAAATGTTACCCGAAATAAGGTTCAGGCAGGTATCAAGGATGGGTTCGTGAAAGTGAATGGTTCTGATGTCAAACCAAATTATAAAGTACATCCCGGAGATGATATTTCGGTGATGCTTCCAGAGCCCCCAAGAGATGAAGAACTGGTGCCTGAAAACATCCCTCTCGATATTGTTCTTGAGGACGAACACCTTTTGGTGGTGAATAAACCCGCCGGAATGGTGGTTCATCCTGCATATCAAAACTGGTCCGGCACACTTGTCAATGCACTTGCTTATCACTTTAGCAATCTACCTGAAATGAAAGGTAATGACGGTCGTCCGGGATTGGTACATCGAATAGACAAGGATACTTCAGGCTTGCTGGTAATAGCCAAAACTGAAACGGCCATGACGGGCCTTGCCAAGCAATTTTTTGATCACTCCATCGAGCGCACCTATCACGCCCTAGTATGGGGTATACCGGAAGAACCGAAAGGCACCATTGACGCAATGGTTGGCAGAAGTTTAAAAGACCGAAGAATTACAACTGTTTTTCCGGATGGGGATTTTGGAAAAAAAGCCATAACACACTATGAGGTATTAGAAGACCTGAGGTATGTATCACTGGTAAAATGCAATCTCGAGACGGGGAGAACTCATCAGATTAGAGCCCATATGCGATGGATAGGGCACCCATTGTTTAATGACACCACCTATGGTGGCGGTGAAATTGTAAAAGGGACAGTTTTCACCAAATACAAGCAGTTTGTTCAGAATTGTTTTAAAATGATACCCAGGCAGGCGTTACACGCAAAAACGCTGGGGTTCATTCACCCTATTACCAAAGAGAAAATATTTGTAGACTCAGAGCTCCCTGAGGACTTTGCTGCAGTTGTAGATAAATGGAAACACTACATTGACCATACAGATTAAAAAAAGCCCCATTTAGGGGCTTTAGTTTATATCTTTTTAGCTGCTTTTTTCAGCTCCTTCATTGGGTTGTCATGTTCTTTATCCAACCCGATGATATTAAGTTTGATATTTCTGTATTCAGCATTCTGTTTGAAATCTTCGAGTATCTCCAGAATATCCGGATGAATAGAATGAGATCTTGAAGCATCGATAGTAATATCAGAATCGTCCGGTAAATGAGACACGGTTTCGATAATACTGGCTTTGTTCAAAAAGGTCAGATTCTCTGAAAGTTCTAATCTTAACTTGGTTGATCCATTTTCGTGAATGGTGTTCACTACGTACGGTTTCCTGAAGTTATTGTATAGAATGTGGAAGATGCCGACCGTTAATCCGAGCAAAATTCCAATCAGCAAATCAGTGAATATAATTCCAACGATAGTGACCATGAATGGAATAAACTCTGACCTTCCAGAGTTGTACATTTTCTTGAATAGCGAAGGCTTTGCAAGCTTATATCCTACAACGATCAAAATAGCAGCCAAACTTGAAAGTGGAATTAAATTCAATACTCTTGGAATAAATATTACGGAAACTAATAAGAGTATTCCGTGCATGATTGCTGAAAGTTTTGTTTTACCACCGGATTGAATGTTCGCGGAACTTCGAACAATCACCTGCGTGATTGGAAGTCCACCGATCATACCCGATAGAATATTACCCGACCCCTGAGCTATCAACTCACGATTGGTTGGAGTGATTCGCTTGGCAGGATCCAACTTGTCTGTAGCCTCCACACAAAGCAATGTTTCCAGGGATCCAACTACTGCAATGGTTGCTCCTAAAATGAGAACATCTTTCCGAAGCATTGCTGAAGGTTCAAAAAAGGTGAACTGGTTAATGAACTCAGTAATGGATCCTGCGACAGGTAAGCTTACCATATGAGTTTCATCTATGTATAGACTTGAACCGGAAAAAAGCTGATTAATTATAATACCTGCAGTTACTACCACAAGTGGCCCTTGTATTACCTGAAATATTTTGATCCTTTTCATAAAAGGACGCTCCCACAAAATCAATATGGCCATTGAAATGATGAAAATGATCAAGGCACCTTGCTGCACATAATCCATCATTGTAATTAACTCCGAAAAGGTATTTTCTCCATCTGGCTGGAAGAACTCCAAATCACCTTCCGGGTCGGCATCATACCCTACAGCATGAGGTATTTGTTTTAGGAAAATGATAATACCAATTGCTGAAAGCATTCCTTTTATTACTGATGAAGGAAAGTAGTAGCCGATGATCCCTGCCTTGGCAATTCCCAGCAGAACTTGTATAATTCCACTGACCACCACAGCAGCAAGGAAAACTGGAAATGCTTCAAGGTCTTGAATACCAACAAGCACAATTACTGCCAACCCGGCTGCAGGACCACTAACACCAAGCGAAGAACCACTAATTAGCCCTACGACTATACCTCCAACAATGCCAGCAATGACACCCGAAAATAGAGGGGCGCCTGATGCAAGGGCGATACCCAAACAAAGGGGGACTGCTACTAAGAAAACGACCACACTAGCCGATAGGTCTGTTTTAAAATTTCTAAAAATATTGTTTCTATCCGATTCCATAGGTTAAAAATTGTCGATGATTAATTGAGAAAAAATGGGAAAATTAATCAGGACAATTCCGGAGGGGGTGTCTGAAAGTCAATAGAGGGGGGATTCCAATTAGAATCAGAATGTATTGTTGATCTCAGACTGGATAATGACGATTCATTTTTAGGAATTGAGAAACTTCCTGTTTCTGAAGTCTTTTCCTTGTTTTCTTCCTTGCCCTCTTCATGCTCCATTTCTGAGTCCACCTCTACAGAAACTATGTTGGTATACTCCAGAGGGAGACCCACCTCCGCTATCATAGCTGAACAGAGCAAGAGGGTTATGAATCGTATTAATAAAATCTTTTTCATTGGCGCTTTAACAACCGATACACACGGATTGTTTCAGTCGTGGAAAATACTTACGCAAAGGTACAATTATGAGTTTTTCTTCCGAACGTTATTGTCATCTTTTATGATGAATGAGTTCTAAACTCAATAAGTTGATCAAGATATTCACGATTGTTGGCCAATCTTGGGACCTTGTGCTGGCCACCTAGCTTACCTCTCGATTTCATCCAGTTGTAAAACGTATTTTGAGGCACAACATGAATGATAGGTTGCTGCAAAGCAATGTCCTTGTATCGTTTTGCGTCATAGTCTGAATTGACTTCTCTTAGCTTTTCGTCCAGCAGTTTGGTGAATCGCTCAAGATCATTAGGCGGGTTCGAAAATTCAACAATCCATTCGTGTCCACCTTTATTCTCCTGATCATGATACACAGGACCGGCAGTGAAATTATCAATGGTCGCATTGGTCTTTCTACATGCTTCAGCAATGGCGACCTCTGCATTATCGATGATAAGCTCCTCACCGAAGGCGTTGATAAAATGCTTGGTTCGTCCGGAAATCTTAATTCTAAATGGGTTGATGCTGGTAAAAGTCACCGTATCACCAATTCGATAGCGCCAGAGACCGGCATTGGTAGTAATGATAATTGCGTAGTTCTTACCCACTTCTACTTCATCCAGTGTCAACGTTTTAGGATTTTCGTTATCCAATTCAGAAAAAGGAACAAACTCATAAAAAATGCCATAATCCAGCATCAGGAGCATATCCTTGCTGTCCGTTTGATCCTGAATCCCAAAGAATCCCTCAGAGGCATTGTAGGTCTCCATGTACCGCATTTTATGAGACGGGATAAGTTTTTGGAATAAATCTTCATACGGAGTAAACGAAACAGCCCCGTGGAAAAAGACCTCTAGATTGGGCCACACTTCCAAAATGTTGTTAGCTTTATTTCGCTCCAGTATCTTTTCTATCAGGATGATCATCCAGGTAGGCACACCTGAGATGTTGGTCACATTTTCGGTGGAGGTAATTTCTACCATCTTATCAATCTTCTCCTCCCATTCGTCCATCAGCGCTATGTCCAGACTTGGCGTACGCACCATTTGTGCCCACCAGGGCAGATTTTTGAGCAAAACCGCAGAAACATCACCGTAGTAGGAATTCGAGTTTTGATCAAACTGGTTGATTTGGTGGCTACCTCCGATTACTAATCCTTTTCCTGAAAACATCTTAGCTTCAGGATAATTGTTGAAGTAAATACTCAATAAGTCTTTTCCTCCCTTGTAATGGCAGTCGTCTAGTGCTTCAGTCGATACGGGGATGAATTTACTTCGCGCATTTGTGGTGCCGGAGGATTTAGCGAACCAGCGAATTTCTGAAGGCCAAAGCACATTTTGCTCACCTTTCATCAATCGCTCGATGTAAGGGAATAGTCCTTCATAGTTTACAATAGGAACTTTGTTTTTGAAATGTTCATAGTTTTCGATCGTGCCAAATCCGTACTTCTTTCCATATTCGGTCTTAGCAGATTTTTTCACCAAATCTTCTAAAAGCTCGTTTTGAACCTCGTGTGGATATTTCATGAAAAGCTCAATCTGGTGAATGCGCTTTTTCATAACCCACGACAATATGGAGTTTAGTAATTCCACCCTCTTTCTATTTTAGATCTTCCTTTTTAGTTCAAAGTGTTTACCAAGATAAACTTTTCTTACCTGTTCGTCATTGGCAAGTTCTTCTGCTGTACCCGCTTTAAGCAACCTTCCCTCAAACATGAGATAAGCCCGATCAGTAATTGAAAGTGTCTCATTCACATTGTGGTCTGTGATTAGGATGCCAATATTTTTGTTTTTGAGCTGTGCAACGATGGTTTGAATTTCTTCAACCGCAATAGGGTCCACACCGGCAAAGGGCTCATCCAATAGCACAAAGTTTGGGTCAACGGCGAGCGCACGAGCAATCTCAGTTCTTCTTCTTTCTCCGCCGGACAAAACCTGCCCAAGGTTCTTGCGCACATGCGTCAGGCTAAATTCTTCAAGGAGGCTTTCGCATTTTTCTTTTTGTTCTTGTTTGCTCAGCTTAGTCATCTCCAGTACTGCAAGAATATTGTCCTCAACACTAAGTTTACGAAAGACAGATGCCTCTTGTGCCAGGTATCCGATCCCTCTTTTTGCACGCTGATACATCGGCAATTCAGTGATATTCTCTTTGTCAAGATAGATATGTCCTTCATTTGGCTTGATCAGCCCTACTATCATATAAAAGGAGGTAGTTTTTCCGGCACCATTTGGCCCTAAAAGCCCTACGATTTCACCGGTATTCACTGAGACCGAAATGTCGTTAACGACCTTCTTTTTTTTGTATTTCTTAACTAAGTGTTCTGCGCGTAATTCCATAAAAGAGCTGCAATTTATGCATCAAATCTTACATCCCTCAGATTAAGGATCAGGGACTTGTTGCCCATGTAATTATTTTCCTCTAAGTGATAGGCAATATGAAAAGGCTCCCCAATGCGTATTTGTTCCATTTTGTCAGCCATTCCAAATCCTATAAACTCAAAAAGCTTGGTACTGTTCGCAGCATGGAGAAACCCTTTGATATGTTTATCCTTGATCACCTTTGGGTTGGTGTCTACTATTACATTATTTGTGCCAAACAAAGGCGCCATGTTCTTCGGGCCGAATGGAGCCATCTGGTTCATCACATTGTAAGTTTTAAAAGTGATGGCTGAAAGTGGTATTTCCGTATCAATCTCCACTTTGGGAATGAGTTGTTCAGGAAGTATGCGTTCACTCACTACCTCTTCAAAACGAGAAATGAATTGCTCCACATTGTCAAGTGGAAGCGTAAGCCCTGCCGCATGTGTGTGACCACCAAACTGTTCCAGTAAGTCGGAACATTGGGATATAGCTTCATGAACATCAAAACCATCTACTGATCTGGCTGAGCCTGTAGCCATGCCTTTTGATTCAGTTAAGATAATTGTAGGACGATGATAATATTCAATGCACCTTGATGCGACTATGCCAATTACGCCTTTGTGCCAATCTTCTTTGAAAAGGACAGTTGATTTTCGCTCATCATTTTGAGCTGCAATCATCTCTAAGGCTTCAGCCGTTATTGTCTGGTCAAACTCTCGACGCTCTTTGTTTCGATCATTCAGATTATCAGCAAATGCATCTGTTTGGGTTGAGTCACCAATTAAAAGGTTGACGGATTCCTTGGCATGGGTAAGCCTTCCTGCGGCATTGATTCTGGGACCGATGGAAAACACCACATCGGATATCGAAAAAGCATTTTTCTTTCCGCTGATTTCGATAAGTGATTTTAATCCTGCAGACGGAGATTGATTTAGTTTTTTCAGACCGTAAAAAGCTAGTATCCGATTTTCATCAACAATAGGTACTATGTCACTTGCAATACTCACAGCTACCAAATCAAGCAACTCATACAACTTTTCCTTTTCTATCGTGTTTTGCTGACAAAAACCTTCCAGGAGTTTAAATCCAACGCCACATCCGGACAACTCTTTGAATGGATATTTACAATCAGTTTGTTTCGGATCCAATAGTGCATAGGCTTCCGGAAGCTCTGCACCGGGCAAATGGTGATCGCAGATGATCAGGTCAATACCAGCGTTTTTAGCTTGTTTAGCACGTTCAATGGCGCGGACGCCACAGTCTAATGCAATTATCAAATCGAACTTGTTTGCGATGGCATAATCAATACCTTTTTCTGAAATGCCATAACCCTCCGTGTATCGATCAGGAATATAGAATTCAAGTTGATCTGAAAATTCCTTTAAGAACAAATAGATGAGACTGACAGAGGTAGTGCCATCTACGTCATAATCACCATAGATAAGAATTTTCTCTTTATTAAATACTGCGTCCGTCAACCGGTTGACCGCTTTATCCATGTTGAGCATCAGAAATGGATCATTCAGTCGTGAAAGAGAAGGACGGAAAAATTCTTTTGCCTCATCAAACGTTTGGATTCCTCTTTGAACCAAAATTTTGGCCAGGAATTCATTTATATTGATTTCCCTGCTCAATTTTTCTACGACTTCTTTCTCTGGTTCTTGTTTATATACCCATCGCTTTTCCACGGGATGAAGATATAAAAATGAACGCCAATTTGCCTGAAATTGTCGTATATGATGTCGAATGTTTATTTTGTGAGCAGTAAGCACGATAATGAAGATTGCACTCAACGAAATATGGAATTTTTTGAAAATGGTTAAAACCAATGAACAGGGTTGGTCATTTTCGCTATGTGCCGGAGCTTGCAGGGTGGATAATATTACTACCGAAGTAATGTTGTCTCTCAAAGATGATGAGGGTTATGATACTGAGCTCCTTCCATCCATATTTACTTTCCGGGAGATACTCTGGCAGCCGGACGTGTTTACAGAAGCAAGCATGAGCATCCCATCACTGAGCATATTGCGAGCATTTTGTGAGGAGGCATGCGCTGAAATGGGTGAGCAGGAAGAGGGGGTAAATCAAATTTACATTCCGCTGATACAAGGAGTGGGAAAGTGTTGTGAGAAGGCAATGAAAGAATTGGAGAAGAAGAAATCAGATGTAAAAAAAGTACTTGGAGAGTTTCGAACGTGCGTATTCCCCATCATTAAATTCTTCATCTATCACCCCAAAAACAGGCATGATTATTTTCAGGATGCACAAAACAGATTGAACTATGCTGTAAAAATTATGCTCACTCAATTTTATGGTCGATATACTGAGCTGGAAGATCCTTACTGGATGGTTTCTTTCTCTAAAACGAAATCGAAAAAAGATGCTGAACCTAAGGCGGATGAACAATAGTTTTGCAAATCCAGTTTACATCCAAACATGGCCAAGAAAACTCAAAAAGAACTACCTGACCGAAGGAGATTTCTGATCAGAAATCTCCTGAGAGGTTTTGCATGGCTGGCTGTTATCGTGATTGCATTTATTTATGCCAGGAAGAATTATGACTTTACACTTGAGGCAGTGCTTGGTCCGGTTTACGATAGGCCAACTGTCGTTTATTTTATTTTTCTGGCCTCTGAAGTAATCTTCGGTATTATCCCTCCGGAGTTTTTCATGATTTGGTCGTTACGAAGCGAGTTACTCGCCAACTACATCAATAACATCATCGCGCTTTCTGCAATATCTTATGCAGCGGGAATTATTGGTTTTGGTATCGGCGCGTATCTCAAAAACACCAGATTTTATCGCATTATGAAATACCGTGTTTTTGGAAAATTTGAGAAGCACTTAAACAATTACGGCGGATTTTTGGTGGTGGTGGCAGCTTTGACACCTTTGCCGTTTTCCGGGATTGCCATGCTGGTGGGCTCGGTACATTATTCATTTAAAAAATATCTATGGTTTTCACTTTTCAGATTCCTCCGGTTTCTGGTGTATGGAATTGTGATTTGGGAGGCCAATATCTTATAGATTGATGACAAAAAAGAAAGGCGTTCTTTTAGTTAATCTGGGTACTCCGGATTCAACTTCTGTTCCGGATGTAAGGAAATACCTCAGAGAGTTTTTAATGGACAAGCGTGTGATTGATATACCACCTTTTAAAAGGTGGTTGTTAATCAATTTAATCATTGCTCCATTTCGAGCTCCGAAATCGGCGAAGGAGTATGACCGATTATTTGATGAGAAAGGCTCACCATTAAAATATTATGGTTTCGAACTCCGTGATAAACTTCGCAAAGCGATAGATGATGATTGGCAAATTGAACTTGCTATGCGCTATCAAAATCCTTCTATTGCTGAGGGGTTAGATGCATTAAAGGATTGTACATCCATTCATGTGATTCCTTTATTCCCACAATATGCTTCCGCGAGTACTGGGTCGGTTCAGGATAAGGTGATGGAGATTGTGAAGGATTGGCAAATCATTCCTGATATTACATTCACTTCCCAATTTTTTGAGGAGGAGCTGTTTTTAGAAACCATTGCCGATAATGCCAGGAAGCTAATGGAAAAGACGAATTATGATCATTTCCTCTTTAGTTACCACGGTATTCCGGAAAGACAGATCACAAAAGGAGATATCTCTAACACATGTTCTTTTGGTAATTGCTGTGACTCCATGACCCCTAAAAACCGATATTGCTATCGCGCACAGTGCTATGCCACTACTCGCTTGCTTGCAGAAAAGCTCGGATTAAAAGAAGATCAATTTTCAGTAAGCTTTCAATCTAGACTTGGCAAGACACCCTGGATCAAGCCGTATACTGATGTGCTACTGGAAAAACTTGCGGAGCAAGGGAATAAGAAGGTTTTGGCATTTTCACCTTCATTTATTGCAGACTGCCTGGAAACTACCGTAGAGGTAGGAGAGACGTACCAGGAAGATTTTATTAAGGCTGGTGGAGACCAGTGGGATCTCGTTCCAAGCTTAAATGTTGAAGACAAATGGGTGGAGTGCTTGAAGGAAATGATTGTTAGGAATAATTAATCTGAAATGAAAAAGCCGATCAAGTGCTTGACCGGCTTCATTCAAACCTAATTACCTAGTTAATTACTATTTTCTTCGTTAGTCGTTTTTTACCCTGACTGATTTCTAACAAGTAAATGCCTTCTTTTTGTCCAGATAAATCAATTGTTTCGGAGTAAGTCCCACTGAAGCTTTCAAAATATCTGTTAAATACTTCTTTGCCTTCCAAATTCGAAACTCTGATATTAAGTTCATCTTCACTTGGTACTTTGAAACGAACTTTAAATCGACCGTTTGAAGAGGGGTTTGGGTAGAAGCTCAAATCATCAAGCACAAGCTTACTGCTTTCATCTACTTTCCCTTTCTTGCCAAACTCGTCAGAAACATCTTCTATTTTAACTCGCTTTATTTCAAAAACCTTAACTCGTCTATCGTGATCATCGTCATGAAACCGGTCAAATAGACGATCCATTTCAATACCCAACTCCTTCATTTTTTCTCGATACTCTTCCATATCCATTCCATCCAAATGAAGATCGAAAAATCCTTCTGAAGAGTCCCCGTCAAAATGTTTGAAGAAAAAGTTATTATCATCCCCATCCCCATCTCCATGGAAGAATTTAAAAAATGAGCGATTCTGATTCCTCAATTGATCCAGGTGAATCATGATATCCTGGTCACTATCTCCGTCAAACCAAAAATTGAAGTCATCATCTTCCCCTGCAAATTCTTTGTAGGCCGGATCGGCATACATTTCTTCGGTGCTGTTGTACTCTCCCTTGAATGTCTTCTTTTCACCGTCAATCTCTTTACTGATTTCAACTTTTATTTTTCCTTCACCTCCTGACTGGGCCAGTAGACCTCCGGTCATTAGCATGGTGAGTGCCAGAGCTAAAATTTTCATTGAATGTTTCATTTTATTTTGAGTTGTTAGTGTTTTAATAATCCCTAATCGAAAGTACGTAGAGGTTTTCTATCTCACTGTTAATCAGTCGTTAATCCTTGTTAAAAATGGTTAAACACGAACTACGGTAGACACTTCGTCGTATTTTTGGGGTATGCAGCGCAAGACATTGAGATGGATTATCGGATTGATGGGCATGGCCATGATTGGGCTTATTGCTTTTCAGCTTTACTGGATTGATTCTTTGGTAGCCGCCAATGAGGAGCGATTCAGAAAAGATGTATTGGATGCCCTCAATACGGTGGCCAGCAAACTAGAGAAGCAAGAAACCTTCGCCGCTCTTCAGAAGCTAAATTATGTAAACTCCCCCCTTTACGAGCAAAGGGAAAATCTGCATCTTCAAAAGATGGAGAGTGCTGAGAATATAAAACATGAGAAGAGAGGTGGAAACGTTGAGGTTATCGAACAAGGCAATCGACAAATCTTCTACTTTGCTGATACTGTCAATGAAGGTGGGTTTGAGTTTGTTGTGAATTTCTCAAGTGTCGCTGATCGATTCTTTTTTGAGAATACTCCACCCCCCCCAGGTTCTACGATGGATCAAATGCTTGAAGAGAGGGATGTGAAAATTCAGCAACTTGAAAGCAAACTGGCAAAAGTTTCCAGAAAATATGAGCTCACCTTTGATGTAGTGCGCGACTTAATGGGCCCGAATCGTTCCATAGCCTCCCGCTTTCACCCACAGCAGCTGGATTCACTACTCAAAAGCGAGTTAAACAGCAAGGGCATAGATATTACGTATGAATATGGTGTAATTCAGCCGCAGCAGCAACGATTTTTACTTTTAACCGGTGGAGGGAAGAAGGAAGAACTTGCTCAAAGCGAACTTAGAGCGTCATTATTTCCTAATGACATCTATGACAATGACAGCATATTAACAATAAACTTTCCTGATAAACAAGGCTACCTTCTGGGCAAGGTATGGTCGGCTATGGTGAGTTCCGGCTTTTTGGTTTTGGTCATTCTTTTTTGCTTTGGTTATAGCATACGCACCATTATTAGGCAAAAGAAGCTGTCGGAGATGAAGAATGATTTCATCAACAATATGACCCATGAACTCAAGACACCTATTTCAACAGTTAGCCTGGCAGTAGAAGCGCTAAATGATAAGGATATTGAGCAAAGCACTTTGCGAGCCAAGTATATTAAAGTTATTGGGGAGGAGAACAAAAGGCTGGGAGATCAGGTAGAAAAAGTATTACAGATCGCGGCTATCGACCGAAAGGACTACAACTTAAAACAGGAGTTGCTTAGAATGAGTGATATGGTTAAGTGTGCAGCGGAGCACATTGCCATGCAGGTAGAGAAACGAGGAGGGCGGCTTAACATGATTGAGAAAGCTGAGAAAGATTTGGTGCAAGGTGACGAGATGCATTTGACTAATATTATCCTGAACCTTCTGGATAACGCCAATAAATACTCGCCTGAAGCCCCCAATATTACCCTGCGCACCGCGTCGGATAATGAAGATTATATCATCTCCATTCATGATAAAGGAATAGGAATGACCCGTGATCAGCAGAAGCATATTTTTGAAAAATTTTATCGTGTTCCTACAGGTGATCTTCATAATGTAAAAGGCTTTGGCTTAGGCTTGGCCTATGTTCAGCGCATTGTTGAAGCACATGGCGGAAGCATCCATGTAGATAGTGAACCAGGGAAGGGAAGCAAATTTTCAATCACATTACCATTAGCCAATGAAGCCTAAATTATTGATAGTAGAGGATGACCCGAATCTGGGTGAAATACTAAGTGAGTATTTAGGCCTGAAAGGCTATGAAACCACTCTGAAGAGAGACGGAGAGGAAGGTGGATATGCATTTCAGAAAGAGGCTTATGATCTATGCATTTTGGATTTGATGATGCCAAAAAAGGACGGCTTTACTTTAGCCAAAGAGATTCGATCTACCGACTCTGATACACCAATCATTTTTCTTACCGCCAAGTCTATGAAGCAGGATATTATCAAAGGCTTTACAATTGGGGCTGATGACTATATGACCAAGCCTTTTAGCATGGAAGAGCTTTTGCTCAGGATTCAGGCCATATTGAAGCGCTCTGTTAAAAAGGAGGAAGAGGCATTTCCTAATCAATTCAATATCGCCGGTTTGACCTACTATTATCAGGAAAATCGCTTAATCACTCCCAAGAGAGAGATAAACCTCACCACAAAAGAGAATGAGCTCTTGAAAATTTTCTTTGAGAACGTAAATAAAACAGTAGATCGAAGCACAGCGTTGAAAAAAATATGGAAAGACGATAGCTACTTCAATGCGAGAAGTATGGATGTGTACATTGCAAAAATTCGCAAGTACCTTCAGGATGAACCCAGTCTTAAGATATTAACAATTCACGGTGAAGGTTTCAAATTAGTGGAGGTGAATTGAACTGATTTTAGCTGAAATTATGTATCTTTAAAGAGGAGCGATTCTCAAATAAGAACCAACCTTAATTTATCATGCTATTAGTACCGTCAATATCAGTTATTGAAGGCAGAACCATTCGCCTCACACAAGGAGACTACTCCAGCGAAAAAGTCTATGCGGACACTCCTATTGATGTTGCCAAACAGTTTGAAGATCACGGCATTTCTCGTATTCACCTCATAGATTTAGATGGAGCTAGAAAGGGCACCTCAGTTAATTACGACATCCTTCACATGGTGTCTGCTTATACGGATTTAAAAATCAATTTTACCGGAGGCTTGCATACTGATGGTGACGTCTTAAAAGCTTTCGAATATGGGGCAGAAAGCATTACCGCAGCTTCTGTGGCAGTATCCAACAAAGAGCAATTTGCGAACTGGCTAATGTCATACGGGAGGGAAAAGGTTGCCTTAGCTGCGGATAGTTTAAAGGGAAAAATATGGATTAGGGGTTGGCAAAAAGCTACATCCAGAGATTTAATGGATCATATTTCTTTCTTTTATGATAGAGGTTTGAAGTATTTGAAAACCACAGATATTTCCAAGGATGGGGCAATGGGCGGACCTTCATTCGATTTATATCAGACGCTTCTTAAAGAATTTCCTGACCTATCTATTTTTGCAAGTGGAGGTGTGAGAGGAATGGACGACATCAAAAAACTCCGTGATATCGGATTATACGGAGTGATCTTTGGGAAAGCTTTTTATGAAGGAAATATCACGTTGGATGATATTGATGACTATCAGTCAATAAGCGCTTAAGGAGCCTCTTCTTCGTACTTGAACTTGTACAAGAAGTAAAAAATAAAGTTGTATTTGCTTACAGAGTCATCCTGAACAGAATCGGCTTTTTCGATCTTGTTGTTCACCTCCTTTACTTCGGGTTGCGATGATTTTGATTCTTCCTGAAACCTGACATCTCGCTGTTGAGAAGCGTCTCCATCTGGTCTGATCAATCCCTGATTTGATTTTCTTCTGCCCTCTTGATCTTGTTCCTGCGTATCCGATTTTTTCTCATTTCCGTTGGTATTAGCAAAACCAACGCTGCAAATGAAAATCAATGCAAAAGCAAACAATATTTTGGGGATGTTTTTCAAGGTTCTCAACTTAACCAACAAAGTAACGAAATTACAGATGGAAGGTTTAACTTTTTTACAAAACTTAACTTTCTTTTTGAAGTATTCTAAGAAAGAATATGGCAAATACTATAAAAATCAAAAGCCCATCATAAATGACGGGCTTTGGATTGTTAAATCTTCTTCTAGAATTAAAGGGTACGCTTCACTTCTTTCACTTCAAAACCTTCGATGATGTCTCCTTCTTTGATATCATTAAAGTTTTTGATGCTCAGTCCGCATTCATAGCCACTCTTTACCTCTGCTACATCGTCTTTGAATCGCTTCAATTGATTTATTTCCCCTGTGTAAACCACAATGCCATCTCTTACCAGTCGAACTTTGTTAGACCTTTTCACATTTCCATCCGTCACATAGCATCCTGCAACCGTACCAACTTTCGTGATTTTGTAAACTTCCCTTACTTCGATATTTCCGGTAATAACCTCTTCACTGGTAGGTTCTAGCATACCTTCCATGGCATCCTTTACGTCATTGATAGCGTCATAGATAATGGAGTACAATCTAATTTCGATTTCCTCAATTTCAGCAAGTTTCCTTGCACTTCCTGAAGGTCGTACCTGGAATCCAACGATTACCGCATCAGAAGCGGAAGCTAATAAGACATCAGATTCAGAAATCTGACCAACTGCTTTGTGAAGAATATTGACCTGAACCTCTTCGGTAGAAAGTTTAAGTAGTGAATCAGCCAGTGCTTCAATAGAACCATCCACATCACCTTTAACGATAACGTTAAGTTCCTTGAAGCTTCCTATCGCAAGTCTTCGTCCAATCTCATCAAGTGTAATGTGTTTCTTTGTTCTGATTGATTGCTCTCTCAGTATTTGCTCACGTTTGTTCGCCACTTCACGAGCTTCCCTATCACTCTCCATCACATTAAACTTATCTCCAGCCTGTGGTGCACCGTCAAGGCCAAGCATCAGTACCGGTGTAGATGGGCCTGCAGTTTGAAGCTTCTGTCCTCGATGATCAAACATGGCTTTTACCTTACCAAAGTACGGACCAGCCAACAGAACATCTCCAACTTTTAATGTACCTGCCTGTACCATAATGGTAGATACATATCCACGCCCTTTATCTAAGGAAGCTTCTACCACCGATCCTACTGCCGGCTTATCAGGGTTTGCTTTCAGCTCCAGAAGCTCAGCTTCTAACAATACTTTGTCAAGTAAGTCATCAATTCCTTCGCCTGTTTTAGCTGAAACATGCTGACACTGATACTTACCACCCCAGTCCTCAACCAGGATGTTGATCTTAGAAAGGTCCTCTTTAATCTTTTCAGGATTAGCGTTTGGCTTATCAACTTTGTTGATTGCTATAACGATAGGAACACCAGCTACCTGAGCGTGATTGATTGCTTCTTTCGTTTGTGGCATCACAGAATCATCTGCAGCAACGACTATGATCGCAACATCAGTAATTTTTGCACCCCTGGCTCTCATGGCAGTAAATGCCTCGTGCCCAGGAGTATCTAGAAATGCAACACGTTTTCCGCTGTTGGTCATCACATCATAGGCACCAATGTGCTGCGTTATTCCACCGGCTTCTCCTTCTGTTACTTTTGATTCCCTGATAAAGTCTAGTAATGATGTTTTACCATGATCTACGTGACCCATGATGGTCACAATCGGCGCTCTGTCTACAAGCTTACTTTCATCATCTACCTCCTCTATAATGTCTGTTTCTTCTTTCGCCTCGGTAAAGTCTACTTCATATCCAAACTCATCTGCTATGACAGTGATTGTTTCAGCGTCTAGTCTCTGGTTGATCGAAACGAACATACCAAGAGACATACACGCAGATATTACATCATTGGCTGTAACGTCCATCAAAGACGCCAGATCATTGGCAGAAATGTACTCGGTTACATGGAGCGTTTTTGATGCTTCTTCAGCTTGTAACTGTCTTTCCTCTTCAGCTTCAGCTTTTGCGGAGCGTTTGTCTTTTCGGTATTTAGATCTTTGGGTACCTCCTTTGCCCCCACCTCCACTGAGTTTGGCAAGGGTTGCCTTGATCTTATCCTGAATTTCCTTATCAGAAAGTTCTTCAGTTTTTCTTCCTGCCGGTGTTCTGCTTCGGTCACCTCGACCTCCACCGCCACCTCCACCACGATTTGGTGGGCCTCCAGCGGATTGTATACGTTTTCTTGGTCGTTTCTTTCTGTCCTGATTAGAATCGGATGAGGCGACTGGTTTAGGTTTATCCTTTGGAAGTTCGATTTTATCCAAAACCTTAAGTCCTCTGAGCGCGTCAGCTTTTGCTTTTATAACATGCTTTTCAGGAGCTTTTTCTTCTTCCTTAGGCTCTTCTTCTTTGGCTTTTGGCTCCTCTTTCTTTGGCTCTTCTTTCTTGGTTTCTTCCTTTTTTGGCTCCTCTTTTTTAGCCTCCTCTTCTTTAGCTTTTGTTATCTCCTTCTGAGGTTCTTCTTTTTTAGGCTCTTTTTTCTTTGGTTCCTCTTCTTTCTTTTTCTTTTCAAGGTCTATTTTACCAACCACTTTAGGCCCATCGAGCTTAGTTCGGGCAGAAATTTTTTCCGGTTCCGGATCAGAACCTACATTGTCCTTTATAAGGATTCGATCGTCCTCATTCTTCTCCTCTTCTGCTATCTTATCTGCATTAATGACCATATTATCGGTCTTTCCACCGATGGTCAATTCAGATGCCTCTTCTTTGTCGTGAGCAGAATCTGCAAACGCACGAGCGAGCATATCGTACTGATCCTGTGGAATTTTTGAATTGGGGTTTGAGTCTACCTCATGCCCCTTATCCTTCAAAAATTCCAGGATAGTATTCTTACCTACGTTTAGCTTTCTAGCTACTTGACTTAATCTGTATTCTGCCATATAAACCTCTCAAAATTAGTTTATTCGAATTCCTGGCTTAGAACCCGAATCACTTCGTGTACTGTTTCTTCTTCTAAATCGGTCCTTCTCACCAAGTCGTCAGTTCCGAGCTTCAAGACGCTTTTAGCTGTATCCAGTCCTACACGCTTAAGCTCATCAATCACCCAGTCTTCCAATTCATCAGTAAACTCATCCAAATCCACATCTTCCTCCGAACTTTCGTCAAGTTCACGGAACACGTCAATCTCCATGCCTACCAATTTACTCGCTAGCTTGATGTTCTGACCACCTTTTCCAATGGCCAAAGATACCTGATCTGGCTTGAGATAAACAGACACTCTGTCTTTCTCTTCACTTATTTTCATGCTCGTGATCTTCGCAGGACTTAGTGCTCTTGCTAAATAGAGTTCTAAGTTATCTGTGAAATTGATCACATCAATATTTTCATTTTGAAGCTCTCTTACGATTGAGTGAATTCTTGATCCTTTCATTCCAACGCATGCCCCTACCGGATCTATTCGGTCATCATATGACTCAACCGCTACTTTAGCCCGCTCACCCGGCTCTCTTACCACGTTCTTCATAGTAATCAATCCATCGTAAACCTCTGGAACTTCAGCCTCGAAAAGTCTCTCAAGGAATACTGGAGAAGTTCTGGAAAGGATAATTTTCGGATTTCCATTGACCATTTCAGCACGGTGTACGATAGCCCTTACAGTATCACCCTTTCTATATCGATCTTTCGGTATCTGCTCACTTTTTGGGATGGTAAGTTCGTTTCCCTCGCCATCGGTTAGCAATACTTCACGTCCCAGCACCTGATAAACTTCACCTTGAATAATTTCACCTACCAGATCCTTGTACTTTTGAAATAGGATATCTTTTTCAAGGTCCTTGATTTTTTGAATCAAAGTCTGTCGTGCAGTCATAACCGCTCTTCTTCCGAAATCCTCTAATTTTATTTCTTCTGCAACTTCTTCTCCGATCTCAAAATCAGGCTCAATTTGCCGAGCATCGGTTAGGCTGATTTTATCATGATCCCAGATATCCTCTGAATTGTCGTCAACGATTTCCCGGAACCTCCAAATCTCCAGGTCACCATTATCTGCATTTATTACAATGTCGAAGTTGTCATCGGTTTCATATTTCTTACGAATCATCGTTCTGAATACATCCTCCAGAATTCTGATCATAGTAGGGCGGTCAATGTTTTTGCCCCTGGCAAAATCCGCAAACGAATCAATTAATACTGACGCTTCCATCTTACTTGAATGATACTTTAACTTTTGATTGTTTTATTTCTTCAAATTTTATCGATCTTTTTTCGGCAGGGCCTTTTAGAAAGATCTCATCTTTTCCCACTTTTAATAGCTCCCCTTCAATATTCGTTCCTTCCAGTGTCTCCACTACCAACGACCGACCTACATTTTTAACGTATTGCCTATGCAGGGTTAATGGATAGTCTAAGCCAGGTGAGGATACTTCCAATGTATACTTTCCGGGCATAAAATCCTCTTCTTCCATTTCAGCACCGACCATTCGACTTATTTTACTACACGCA
Organism: Ekhidna sp.; assembly: GCF_040220215.1. Lineage (GTDB taxonomy): Bacteria > Bacteroidota > Bacteroidia > Cytophagales > Cyclobacteriaceae > Ekhidna. The sequence goes on along the minus strand of NZ_JAVJTR010000025.1, from coordinate 4,397 downwards.
TCGATTGATATTCCGTTATCTCCGTCCACGAATACCAACACCTTTTGATTGCCGGAATTTCCCTTCACTTTAACGTCGACAATAAACAATTCGTCGCTTTCGCTGATTGCTTTTTCGGCCAATGTCCTTATTTTCCTCTCTTCCTCCATTTCCATGAATGAAAAGAGGGGACTGATGTCCCCTCTTTCGGTATTCTAACTATTAATGGTGCAAAGGTATGAAACTAAAATGGAATTACCGTTAATTCATTCAAAAATCTATTGAGCTGATAATTTAGTTCCCGTTCAAGTCATAAAAGTGTTCGTTCGTCTAAAGTTCGGTCCCATAACGCATTGATTTTTTGGAAATTATGACACCTTCGCCTAATTTTTACATTCAGTTATAGAATTAGTCTCACCGCCCAGTTTTTTAACCAATTGATAAACCGTATAAAACCGACCGCTTAGGTTAGCTTTAGTTTCTAAATATCCCCATTATGAGCTATTATAAGAGCGCGGCTTTTGCTGCATTTTTACTAGCCTGCATAGTTTCCTTTGCCCAGGACAACTCTGTAGGTATTAACACAACCACTCCTAATGCCAAAGCGGTGTTGGAGCTTGTTTCACCCGAATCAAATCAAGGTTTTCTAGTCCCTAGAATGAATTCCTTTCAAAGGAATAGTATTCAGTCACTTTCCGAACTGGAAAACGGACTTATGGTTTACGACACAGATGAAAACCTGTTTTATTACTGGGAAAGTCCTAGTTGGAAAGCTGGGTTGGGGGTTTTGAATGTACTGACTGCAGGTGGGGATCTGACAGGAACGTATCCAAACCCAACAATTAAGCTCGGAGCAGTAGTAGAAAATCGCCTTGGGGATTTGGCGGTTTCTACTGCTAAGCTCCAAAATAGTAGCGTAACAACGGAGAAAATCAATGACGGGGCTGTGACCACTGGTAAGATTGCGAATCTGGCAGTAACAGGAGATAAACTTGAAAACATAGGTTCGATATCAGCAGGAACTTATGGAACGGAAGCATTCAATGTTCTTCAACTAGCTGTCGATCAGAAAGGTCGAATAACGGGAATTTCTGAGGTTGTTATTGAAATAGGATCAGACAATATCAATGATGGGAGTATTCAAAACATCGACATTGCCAATGGTACAATTACGATTTCTAAAATCAATGCTGAAGGGAATGCAAATTCGGTACTTGCTGTAGATGCTTCAGGGAATCCTGTTTGGACAAATAGGTCTGAGTTTACCTCATCTGCCCTTGCCCAAAATAATATTTACATTGGAAATAGTTCGGGAGTTGCCCAGGGACTTCCGGCTAGTGGAGATGTAACCATTAGCAATACGGGAACTGTGGCTAACGTACAAATTAATGCTGATGCAATAACCACAAATGAGATTCTTAACGAGACCATCCTAGCTGAAGATATTGCAACGGGTGCAGTGGGCTCTGACGAAATAGCGACTGATGCTGTTGGTTCAGATGAGATTGCAACCGATGCAGTGGGCTCTGACGAAATAGCGACTGACGCGGTGGGTTCAGATGAAATAGCAACCGATGCGGTGGGCACTGATGAAATCTCAACAGGTGCTGTTGGATCGGATGAGTTAGCGGATGATGCGATCACAGCAAATGACATAGCCACCGGAGCTGTCACCACAGTTGAAATTCTTAATGAAACAATATTAGCTGAAGACATTGCGACAAATGCAGTGGGTTCCGATGAAATTGCCCCTGAGGCAGTAGGCAATTCAGAATTAGCGAATGATGCTGTCACTAATTCCAAAATTGCAGATAATGCAATTCAGACGGAAAATATTGTCGATGGTCAAGTGCAAACAGCTGATATAGCAACAGCAGCCATCACCCAAGACGAACTTGCAAATAACTCAGTTACAACAAATAAAATTTTAGATGATGCAGTAACAAAGGAAAAAATCAACCCTGATGTTGCTGGACCTGGCTTGATTCAAAGTACTGATGGGAGCTTAGAAATTAATGAGGGAAATGGCCTTCAAATCAGCGGCGATATTTTGTCAGTTAACCTTGGTGATTTAGCTGGTGATGGAATTGTTGAAGATGCCATCAATGAAGAATTTGATATCAATGTAGACAATGCCACTTTGGAGGTATCATCTGACATACTTCAAGTAAAGGATTTGGGAATTACCACTGCTAAGCTGGCTAATCAGTCAGTAACCCAAGGTAAAATTTTACCGTCAAATCAAAATGCTTTATTAATCTCAAATAATGTACCTGCAGCATCTTGGTTTGCCCCTGGTGTAAATCAAATTATTACAACCGGACCTGGAGGAGGTATAACTTCAAGGCCAGTTACAGATTTCGCGACTAAAGATCTTAATCTTGGAAGTATTTTTGTTGGAGATGCCTCCAATCAAGCCCAGCAATTGTTCGCAGGTCAAGCGAATTATTTATTAATTGGCAATGGAAGTACTGTTGTATCATTTCCAGTAGCTGGTGATATTAGTTTTTCATCTGGGGCTTCCAATATTATTTCCACCATTCAAAACAATGCTGTCGATGGAACAGACTTAGACTTAACAACTGATTTTGTAGTTCCTGGGTCAGGTCAAATTATTTTCAATAATACTGGCGGTTTGAGAGTAGCCAATGCAACGGATTTGAACGGGACATTAGATGTAGCTGGGCAAACGGACTTGGCAGCTGCTGGCGTGGCAACAAATGTTAGAGGTACCTTCAGTGTTTCACAGCAAGCAACTTTTACTGGAAACCTCGATGCAAATAATGGTTTAGATGTGACGGGGGCTGCTTTAACCACAAATCAAGCGATCACTCAAACAGGAACCAATCAGGTAACTTTTGGCGGAAATGTAGATGCGAATAATGGGTTAGATATTTCCGGTAATTTGAATGTGACCAACAACACCAATGTGACTGGAGCCTTAGATGTAAATGGTGCGACTACTTTAGATCAGGTATCCATTAACACGACAGACGGGGCATTAGCAGTAACCGGTAACAGTGGAGTAAGTGTGACTCAGGATGCGAGCAATGTGGCACTTAATACTACGACTTCAGGTGACATTAACTTAACATCTGCAGGAGATATTAATCTGGACGCAACGGGTTCTGTAAATATTTCCGGAACCATTGGTTTGGAGAATTTGACGGTAACAAACACAACAGACTTACAGGGCAACACAGAGATAGGAAATGAGAATACTGATGTAATAGATTTAACAGGAGTCACAAATATCAATGGAGGTAACTTAACGATTGCCTCTCCGCAGACAACAATTACAAGTTCAACATTGATTGTGGGTAATGGTACAACGATCAACGCAAATAGCAACACAATCAACTTAGGCAATGCGGGTACGGATCAGGTAGAAGTTGCTGGCAATCTGGATGTGAATAATGGATTAGATGTAACAGGGGCTGCCTTGACTACCAATCAGGCAATTACCCAGACAGGTACTAATCAAGTCTCTTTTAGTGGTAATGTTGATGCACAAAATGGATTGGACGTAACAGGCGCAGCAATTACTACTAATCAAGCCATAACCCAGACAGGCTCGAATCAGGTGACCTTTGGTGGGAATGTAGATGCACAGAATGGTTTGGATGTCGGTGGTGGAGCATTAACGATCAACAATCAAGCAATTACCCAGTCGACTGGTGGGCAGGTTACGTTTGCTGGTAATGTAGATGCGAATAGTGGTGTAGACATTACAGGGACTCTACAAGCCAATGACAATGTGATTGTTGGTTCAAATAATACTGATGATGTTACAATCAATGCCGAAATACAAGGTGCTACCCCATTTATACTGGAGGGCTTAACTGATAATAGCTTCGAAACAAGAATTGCGGTAGTTGACCCAACGGCAGATCGAACAATAAATCTACCAAATGCCTCAGGTACAGTTGTTCTTTCGGGTGCTGGGACATTGCAAAATAACATTGCTTTAAGTACTGATGGGAGTGGACAAATTGTTAATGCGGTAGAGGGTCAGGACTTTAACGTAGAGTCACAGAATATAAACCTGGGTGATGAAGCCAATGATCAAATTACTATTGTTGGCAACCTTGATGCGCAGAATGGTTTAGATGTTACGGGCGCAGCAGTTACTACTAATCAAGCCATTACTCAGACAGGCTCGAATCAGGTGACCTTTGGTGGGAATATAGATGCCCAGAACGGTTTGGATGTAACCGGAGCAGCTTTGACAACAAATCAAGCGATCACTCAAACAGGAACTGGCCAGGTTACTTTGGGAGGAAATCTCAATGCAAACTCTGGAGTAGACATAACCGGCGGCGCATTAACGATCGACAACCAGGCGATCACCCAAACGACAGGTGGACAAGTGTCATTTGCAGGCAATGTAGACGCAAACAATGGAGTGGATGTAACCG
>NZ_JAVJTR010000024.1:0-3146 GCF_040220215.1 Ekhidna sp. | reverse complement strand
CACAGTCAAACTTTCAACAGCAGAACCAACGGCAAGCTGAGCTTCCGTGTAGCTGCCTTCCGGCATTTCCACGCCTTCATACACCTCTGCAAAAACAGAAATCAATGGTTGGTCAGATTCAACCTCTTTACCCACGGAAATTATCTTGCCACCTCTATCATTAAGACTTGACCAAGCTCCGGGTTTGGGCTGATACCATAGGTTTTGAATGTTCTGTAGCTCGGCACTGTACTTCGGGCTAACCTGTACTTCCAACAAACTACTCTTGTGGCTTGTCACAGTCACTAACGCATCACCCTGATTTGCAAAGCCTCCATTTACTGCCTGAATAGATTTGATGTATCCATTCATTGGAGTAGTGACTTGTTTACCTCCCGCACTGTACCCACTACTCAACGTCTCGTAGTTGGTTTTTGCCACCTGGTACTTTTGCTCTACTCGCTCAAACTCAGCCTTAGCAACGATTTTGGAAATGTATAATTCCTTTTTCCGTTTGTATTCCGATCTGGCTTGCTCGAATTCAGCTTTTGCCTTTTGGATCTCCGCACTCAGATTATTGGAAGTAAGTCCTGCACTACTAATGGTCATCAAAACCTGACCTTTTTTTACAGCGCTTCCTTCCGTCAATATTCCAGAACTAAAGCTCACTCGTCCATTGGCTGGAGCCACAAGCGTCTGATAATCCGAGGGTGCTACTTTCCAAACACCTGAAGTGGGAATGGTTTGAAAGACTTGCTTCTTCAAAACTGGAGCTGTTTGAAACTCCATTTTCCAGGCCTGTTCTTTCAAAAAAGTAATGGCATTACCCTCTTCTTCACTACCCATTTGGGCAATGGCTTCTTCCTCTGAAGCATACACAGGAATATTATCCATTACGATCTTATCCGAAAACGCGGGCGTCTTGATTTCAAAAATCAATTGATAAGTTCCCGGTTCTTTCGGTTGCAGTGACGGTGTGAATATCCCAGGTGAAGAAGGTGCTTCTACCTTGTGTCGGATGCCCTTTCCACCTTTTATCAAACTCACCGTTACACTGCCTTCCAGAACAGGTAGATGCTTTTTCAACACCGTAAAGTGTGCTGCAAAACGGCTGTTATTTCCAACAATCAATGCCGGGTATTCAACAAACAACTCCGTTTTATTTGTCCAGATAGTTGTGACCACCGAAGGAACTTCATCACCTTCCGTGATGTGGCTACCATCCGGGGCATGTGCATGTCCTTCTTCCTCCACAGGTTGACATGAAATAAGAGTCACCGCCAACAGGATGATGGAGTATCGAACGCTTTTATATAAATATCTCATTGCTTCAGTCCGAGTATTTTGTAATTGCCATTCGTTTTCAACGTGACCTTAACGTCTGCATCACTGTTGTTTTTCCAGTACCAGCCATGAGAGCCTTCAAATGGCACAGTTAGGATTCCCTTCATTTTGTCCGAAGTAGCTACAGCAAAGCTTTCGAAGTACTTCGTTTGCTCGTAATCCAATGGCTCACCGTGAAGGTCAAAGTACAATGGAGATTCAGTAGTCCATTCGTAGGTAAGCTTCTCGTATTGCTTTAGGTGAAACTTGTACTCAACTCCTTTTTTAGCTGGCACAGTAATAGTAACCTCATTCTCTTGCTGCTTCGTCTCAACCGTGGATTCTGTTTCAGTACTTTCATCAGCAGTCTCTGTCGTTTCCTCTTCGTTCACTTTGAACTCTTCTTGCTCCTTATGATCAGCTTCATGATCATGGGTGTGTTCGCCTTCTCCGGTTCCGTGCGAGTGGCCATGATCACTTTTTGTACCACATGCTGCCGAGAATAGAATAAGTGTTGCGATAAGAATATTTGAAATTTTCATAATTCGATGTTTTTAAGATTTTATAATTGATGTTTTAAAAGTTGTGTTTGCGATACGTAGAGCTGGTATTGCATGTCCAGCATCGTATCATATGCCTGGCGATAAAACTTTAGCTCCATGTAGTATTCCAGGAAGGATAATTCACCTAGTTGATAGGCCTGCAGCAATAAGTCATCACTGTTTAAACCCGATAAGGTTGCTTCATACTCCTGAAATTTGGAAAGCATAATCTCATAGTCATTGTATTGCTTTTCAAATGCCGAATAGGCTTGCAATGACAATGAGGTATTGATCGACTGTTGAAAGTCAACTTGAGATTGAGCGGCTTTCACCTTGTTACGATTACTCCATAAAGGAATACTAATGCCGGCATACACACCGGAAAACCGCTCACCTGATACACCCTGACTGTTGAAGCCTGCTGTCAAATTTGGGAGCGTCCTGTTTTTAGCCAACCTTAATGACTGCTGAGCAATCGCCTCCTGTTGCTTGAGTTTTACCAGCTCAGGATCTTGCACTAGCTTTTCCTGCCAAACACTTTCCTTGTCAGTCAAATCCAGGGATAAAGCATATTCATCAGATGAAAAACGTATCTCCGCTCCTCCATTAAGATTCTTAAGGAGTAGCATCGTGTTTCTCTGATCGCTTTCAATCTGCTGAATTTTAAACTGTTCCTGCATCCAGGCCACCTTGGCTTTATTCAATTCCAGGATACCCACCTGTTCTTTTTCATAAAGCTCCTGCACCTGCTCAAACACCTCTTTTGCCTGCTCCACTCTAAGTGTTTCGGTAGTTAGGCGTTTGTTCAAGTAGATCAGATTCAGGCAGTATTCTTTGGCTTGTGCCAATATTTCCTGCCGCCTGGCCTGATAGTCCAGCTGCAACTGATCGGTTTGTTTGTCAATCAAATTCCTGCGAGTGCTATAGACCGTTGGGAACTCAAAAGACTGACTCACCTGGAACTCGGAGTAATCTCCCGTACTATGCTCACCAAAAGGCAGATAGTATGCACCCAGTTGAGGGTCTGGCAGATTATTTCCGGATTTCAGTTCAAGAGCCCTACTCTCAGCATATTGACTGAGGGCTTTCAGCTCCTGGTTGTTTTGTTCTACTTCCCTGAGAATGCTTTCTATTGAGGTCGATTGAGCAATCAAGCCAAACGACAAGAAGCATCCGCAAAGAGCGAACACGATTTTTTTATACATGTAAATTGATTTTAGGATTAATCAAATAGTGTTGAGCATAACCTAATATGCTCGGTAAGCGGGATTCTTCCTGCTTGAAATGATTATCCTAAAGATG
>NZ_JAVJTR010000023.1:0-187146 GCF_040220215.1 Ekhidna sp. | reverse complement strand
ACATCTCTTGAAATAATTATAGAAGACTAAACTAAAGGCCGTGGTGGCCCTTCATTTTTGGTTTGACCCAAAAACGAAGCAAAAAGGTCAAGCTAAAACCAAATCCCGGCCACCGCACAAGTCAACCCCGTGGTTTTAGCGGTTTCGCCGTACCGGCGATTGGGTGAGTTGTCAAAAACGTCATTCCGGTTTTCGACTATCAGGAGAAATACCGGAATCTTTTATATGATATAGATTCCGGTATTTGTCGTACCTCCAACCTGCCTTCAGCAGGCAGGCCGGAATGACGCCAGAACCAGAGAAGGCATCACTATTTTGTTTTAAACAGAAGTCAATTTGCGTTTTGATTTTTCAGAAATATTCGCTTTAGCAATCGCTTTTTTGTTCTTGATTCGAATCTTATCTATCTCGTAAGCAACTTGATACTTCATCCAGAATTCTGCTTTGATGCCAAGCGCATCTTCAAGTCTCACTGCCAGCTCGGGCGTAATGTTTCGTTTGCCACTAATGATCTCAGACATTACATTTTTGGCAATGCCCAACTCCTTGGCGAGCTCCACTTGTTTCATTTCCCTTGCTTCCAGCTCATCCCTTAGAAGTTCTCCGGGATGCATGGCCGATCCGGATACCATTTCATTAGCTAATTTTCGTTTGCTACTCATAATGCTTCGATATTTCTATAATTTCAATTTCTATCAATTCATCCTTCACCTCAATGATGATCAGTCTAAACTGCTTATTTAGCCTTATTGAATATTGCCCCTTCCTATCACCAGACAAAGCTTCGAAGTTTAAGGATTTGATAGGGTGCAAGTCCTTCAGGTTATCAATAACTGTGAGAATTCTAACTTTTGCCTGGTATTGTTTAATTACTTGCTTTGAGAACTTTTGCTTTCCCCTTATTTCATTTAGTGGAGTGCTGTATAACCGCTCAAGTTCTTTTGTCTTAAAGGCTACCTTCATTGCAACGCTAAGATATGAAAATTAGTTTACTAAAAAAGTAAACTAATGATGCTGCGAAGCAATCACTTCCCGATACAGCAATCCCATTTTATTATTTGTCAGTGAGTTAGCTGTAAAGGCGTACAAATGGGGTACAAGTTTGGTCTTGTTTTTAACTATTTTTCTTTGTTTTTGATTGATTTGAGCTGATTTTAGACCAAAATTGGAACAATAAGTAAAGTTGGACAATAAGTAATTTTAAGACCTATTTTTTGGTGCCTGGTAGACCCTTAAATGAATGAGTTCCGTCTGCTTTTTTGGTCCACGTTACTATTTTACAGCGTTCTATTTTGTGACTTTTGATCAGCTTCTCTACATCTGCTTTTGAGCCTTCAGGTATGGCTAAATGCCATACAGTAGTGTACGCTTTATCATACTCCTTCCACTGCATTGCTTCGTCATCGTCAATTGAATCAGAGGTCTCGATTTCAAACAATTTTGCTTTAGTCGCTTTTTCACTATCAGCTACAATGACATCAATCCATTTACCTGACCATGATTTATTTTTCTCACTACCAGGATTTATCCAGACATGGTATCCATGTTTTTCATAAATCTTCTTTAGAGCTCTAACAGCATTGTCATGTGGAGAGTTGTCTGTTCGTTTGGCCATAGTGATGAATCTTAATGTTATTTATCGAGACTTATTGAACTAAAATAATAAATAATAAGATGAATATGGCCTAAAGCGGTTAGCTATGTTAATCCACTTCGAAATATTGCTAACGAAATCAAAATGAGTTAGCACATGGAAAACCCTTTTAATGAAATTAGCGAACGATTAGAAAGAATTGAAAATCTTCTAACAGATCACCAACAAATGAAAGTTGAGCCTCCTGACAATGAGGAGGAGAAACTATTGAATGTGAAGGAAGCGGCTAGCTTCCTGGGTGAGTCTGTAGCCACACTCTATGGCCGAACTTGCCGGAACCAAATCCCTTTTTACAAACGTGGTAAGAAACTGTACTTCAAAAAGCCCGAGCTTCTAGCCTGGGTGGAGAAAGGCAGGAACAAAACCATTGATGAGATTCAGGAAAGCGCCAGGTAAATTCTGATGCTATTTACTTCTTTTCAATCTCTGAGTCAGGTAAAGTTTGATTGCTTTTACTGATGAACCTGTTAGTATAGGTTCTATTGATACCATTTGACGGTTCAATGTTAAGGTAGTGTTACCATTCACCTTAATTCAATATCGATCAATTGACTTTAGTTGCATTTGGCGAACACCTGTCTTGAGTGGGTTGAAAAGCCTCTTTTTTCTCTTTAAGATCACAATTCGAAACCAAAAGAATAGCTAAATAAAATGAACGAACACAATCAAAAGATTTGGCCAATGACCCTACACCAATTGGCCAGCTCCTACAATGTAAGTAAGAAGGTGATGAGCAACTGGATCAAACCATTTGAAGACCAGGTAGGAGAGCGGATCGGTAGGCTCTACACACCGAAACAAGTGGAAACCATCTTTGAGGTCTTAGGGCCTCCTCCCAACATGGATTAAGATGGACAGGCTTGAGAATGCAAACGAGCGGTTTGAACGGGCAGTAAAGAAGCTGCAATCCAATCTTCAATACCTGGCTGATAACGACAAAGTGAGTGATCGTTTTCTATCTACTCAGAATCAAATCATCAAAGCACTTATTGACTATCAACATGAGGTGAATGAAACCATTAGCCAGATGGAATGGCTGAATGTGGAGGCTTCCTTGAAGGGCTCACAAGAGTACTGTGATTTGTTGGATATTAAAGAAGCATTTGAGGCACTCTGTATCATTCACGGGATAATGGATTTTAGGAGCTGGATGATAAGAGGCAAGGGATACCTGGTTACTGAGGCGGTAGCACACTACAGACAGAACCAAGTACAGCTTCCCTACAAGCTTATGAGGATGATCTGGAGAATGTCCGAACATGACAGGTCTGCTTTGTGGGAGATTTTTAGAAAGTATGAACCAAAAGACAATGAAATGAAACATCATCAAATGATAAAATCAAATCCTGTGTATGCTGGAGCATGAGGATATTCAAAAGAACGATAAGCCTTCAAAGAAGCACAACATTTTGGAGGTCAAAGACTACCTTGATTTACAATATGAGTTCCGAAGGAACGTGCTGACGATGGAGCTCGAGTATCGAGCATTGGATGATGATCAATTCAAAGTGCTGGATGAGGCAATGATCAATTCGCTCTGGATAGATCTCCAGATTGATGGGTTTAAGGTTTCTGACTCTATGCTTATTAAGATACTCAACTCGAAGTTGGTTGGATCTCATCATCCACTCCAGGCATACTTTAAGAATCTGCCTCCTCATGATGGCAAAGATCATATTCAAGAGCTGGCTGATTCTGTGATCATCAGTGATGAAGGGGTGGAGGATATCAAAGTCAATGACCTCTGGAAACCTTATTTAGAGAAATGGCTGGTAGGAAGTGTGGCTACTGCGATCAACAGAGGTACCAATCATCTTTGTTTGATCCTTGCCGGTGGGCAGGGAATAGGAAAGACCACCTGGCTCAATAAACTCTGTCCGAAAGGTATGGAAGAGTTTCTGGTTTGTTCTCACATCAATCCTGCGCTAACCGATACAACCACGGCCAATTATCTGGCGGAGAAATGGTTTGTGAATATTGATGACCAGCTGGAGACCATTTTCGGTAAGGACTTCAATGCAATGAAGGCAATTATTACTGCCGGAAATGTCACTAACCGTAAGACCTGGCACAGGTTCTCAAGAAAGCGCCCGAGGGTTTGTAGCTTCATGGGTAGTGTAAACAACACTCAATTTTTGACGGATACAGAAAATAGGCGTTATCTGGTGTTTCAGGTAAAGGATATTGTACTGGATGCCAAAGTGGATGTAAATAAGGTCTGGAGCCAGGCACTACATCTCCTCAATCAGAAGTACCCTTATTGGTTTAATCGGGAGGAAATGGATGTACTCAATAAAGTGAACAACTTGTACAGACAAACGACTCCTGAGGAGGAGTGGCTGGTGCGATTATTTGAGCCTTGCGAGCCGACCGATCAACGGGCTAATTATATGATGCCTTCAGAGATCCTAACGCAATTGAATGCTTTCTCCGGGATGAAGCTCTCCATCAAGAAGCTGGCTATGGCCATGGAGCGGATGGGATTCGGTAAGAAGATATCAAAGCGAATCAATGGGCAGCCCAGGAATGTGTATCCGGTAATCAGGCGATCTGATATGGATGAACAGAAGCTGCAGAATGAGATACGAGACTCACTGGAGAAGCCTCCATTCTAGCGGCCTGTATTTAGTTGTAGCAACTACATTTTACAAGTAATAAATACCTCACCAATTTGGTGGGGTATTTCTATTTTGTTGCTATCCAGTGAGTTAGGATTAAGATCTAATTACTGTCTTTAATTTTATTTTTAAGTAACTACATGACTACAATCAAATAAGAGATTGAATATCAAAGGGATAGTTCAATTTCTTGTGTAGTCAGGTTGTAGTTGTTGTATTCGGTGTAGTTGGTAGTTCCTGTGAATACTTCAATAATACTTTATGTATGCTTTACATATGCCTTTGGCATTCTCTGCTTTTGAACTTACTCACCTTTATTGATACTTATTGCGCCTTAGTGTTCCCTGATCTATTCATAGTGGGAAGGTTGGTCAGTCCATCATTTCATATTGGTATGAAACAAAAACTATTGAAATATGGCAAGACAAAAGGGAATCGTAAAATTGGAAGGGACCATCGGGGATGTTTCCTTCTACAAAACCTCTGATGGCTTCCTGGCAAGGGAGAAAGGAGGTATCGACAAAGAGAGGATCAAGAATGATCCCGCTTTTCAGAGAACCCGTGAGAACGGAAGTGAATTTGGTGCTGCTGGCAGAGCCGGTAGAGTGCTGAGAACGGCCTTCAGGTTGTTGCTTCAGAATGCGGCTGATAAGAAGGTGACTAGCAGGTTGACTTCTCAGATGCTCAAGGTGGTGCAATCAGATCCTACGAATGATCGAGGACAGAGAAGAGTGAGTGAAGGTAACATTGGGTTACTTGAGGGATTTGACTTCAACAAAGATGGCAAGTTGAGTGCTACGCTGTTTGCGCAGTATCAAGCTAATGTTGATCGTGCTGCTGGTGAATTGAGTGTTTCTATCCCGGAGTTTATTCCTGCCAACAGTATTGTTGGGCCACAGGGGGCAACTCACTTCAAGATCGTTTCTGCAGGAGCCGAGATTGATTTTGATTCCGAGACATTCAACATCAATGCAACCAAGACCAATGATATTCCATTGGATAACGAGCTACAGCCGCAGATCGATCTGGTGAATGCCGTAACGGCCGCCACTGATCAGGATTTGTTCCTGGTGCTGGGTTTGGAGTTCGTTCAGGAGGTGAATGGTGAGATGTATCCATTGAAAAATGGTTCATATAACCCATTGGCTTTGATAATCACCGACCGATCCGGAGGGGTTGAGTAGGATGGAGCTATCATTAGTGAGAAGGTATTTTCCGGAAGGAACTAATGGGAACTTATGGAATGGTGACCACCTGGTGTGTCATACTATTGAATTACCATGGAAAGACAATGAGCGAAACGTCTCATGTATTCCTGAAGGGAGATACCTTATCCAAACCAGACATACAGAAGAAAGAGGCTTGCACTACATGCTTGCCCAAGTACCGAATAGATCCTTCATTTTATTTCATCCTGCAAACAATGCCTTGAAAGAATTGAAAGGCTGTATTGCACCCGTAAGCAGATTGACTGGTCCTGGTAAAGGTTTGGAGTCAAGAAGGGCAAACGAGAACTTCAAGTTTGTGCTACACACAGCGATGGAGAAAGGAGAGGGGGTCTATTTAACCATTAAAAGTATCGAGCATGCAAACCATCAAGTTTGAATTAATCGTCAGTGGCGTACTCTCCATATTAGTTGGTATCGTTGCTTATTTCCTTAAGCAATTGATCACTGACTTTAAGAAAGTGAAAGAGGATGTTACCGAGGTGAGGAATACAACCGAGATCATCAAGACTGAATTTAAGGGCATGAATGATCTCGTACATCAGCGGATTGACTTTCTGGATAGGAGAGTCGATCGATTAGAACATGAAACCTTTAAATTTTATGAGAAGAAACAATCTTAATATCGTGGAGCGTGCGAAAGCACCTACTCCTAAGTTTTTCAGGATAGCCCGAAATGTCGGGTTGATCCTAGCAGCAGTTGGGGGAACACTTTTGGCTTCACCTGTTGCAGTTCCGGCAATTGTTGTGAAAGTGGCCGGCTATCTCACAGTAGCGGGTGGAGTTCTATCTTCAGTTAGTCAAGCTACAGTAGATGAGAAGGAACTAAATCTTAACCAGGTAGTTAAGAAGAAGTGAGGTAGATCCACGATGGCAAACCTAATTTATGAGCCCTCAGAAAAGTGAGGGCTCTTTTTTTGCAAAAGCTTTCTTGTGATATTCCTGGCACCAGCCAAACATGCTTACATACATATCTCGTTTGGTTCCCGGTTCCAATTTCAATGCCTGATCTACTGTGAACTTCATGCAATCTTCGAATTCACTCTGGTTCATTTTACGCATGACTCTTCTGATAATTGCCGGATTTAGGTGATTAAAAAATGCTTCCATTTGCTACTCGGTTTAAGTGTGAGAAAAAAACATGAGTAGCTTTCCAAAAGAAAAAAGAGAAAAAAAGAAAGCTTTATTCAAAAGTGGCGAGGGTAAAATGCAAGGCTTTGATCAAGCGCTGGGTTGTGCCGGCATTGCCATTTTAATTGGTGCGTATGGCCCCTTCGATGGACTCAGGGCAGGCGTGGGGAGCCACTTACTTTTGGTGGATTTTTTACTCTAAAGCACCTGTTTCACTATAGCTTTTAGAAGGATTTTTTCTTAAGGTGATATCACCTTTGGAAAACCGATAATTGAAAGCTAAAACCAAGACACGTGTTTGACCTCTCCACATTATCTCTTCATAAATGTTATTGCTTCTCCGAGTGCTTTCATAAATATTTGTTCTAAAGATATCTGTAAACCTAAGTGTTACAGTTCCTTTATTATGGAGTGTTTTGTATCGAGCCGCGAGATTCAAATATCCTCTGTCATCACTTTTGATATTCAAGCTTCTTCGATTCCCGAAATAATTCCATTGAATGTCTCCTGAGAACTTGTTTGAAGCTTTGTAACTGATCTTTGATCTTAAGCTGTAGTTATATTGATTTCTATAATAGAAGTCCTTCAATTCGGGTTCAGCATATTGATAGTATCCAGTTATTGTGATGGAATGATCCAATTTGTCATTTAGAGAATTCGAGATCGTGTTTTCCAATCCAATGGTTTGAATTTGGCCCCCGTTTGAAAATATCATTATGGTATTGCCATTCTCATCTACATCGAAAAGTCTATTAATAATATCTTTGGTTCTTCTATAATACAAACTGCTATTCAATGAGAACTTTGACTTATTCCAGTTGACTCCCAGCTCTATGTTATTAGTGAATTCTGGTGTTAGGTTAGGGTTTCCCTCTCTTCTATATAAGGGATTATTAATTGTTGTTAAAGGATTTAATTCGTAGAAACTTGGTCTGCCTATACGTCTATTGTAAGACAGTGAATAACTTAGGCTTTCCGAGCGCTTATAGCTAAAATGGGCTGAAGGAAACAGGTTAAAAAACTCTCTATCAATTGCATTGACTTCATTATTAATTAAGCCATCAGACTGGAAGTATTCGCTTCTAATTCCTAATTGAAGACCTATTTTCTCCCAGCCTTTCTTTAATAGAATGTAGGAAGCATAATTGTGCTCATTGTATGTGTAGGCAAGCTCCCTGGAACCTTCTAAAGACCTTCTTAATTGATTATTATCAATGAATTTCCTGGTATATAGACTCCCTGCTTCAACGCTTAATTTATGATCAATATCCCATGTGAAATCAAGTGCTGTATTAAGAATATAGTTATCATAGAATAGCTCATTGTCAAGGACAACAGTATCATCTACTTCAGCTTTGCTTGGCAATGTGTTTTGATTTTGATTCAGGGTAATATCAAAATCAACAAATCTTTGTTTTTTGGAATCAAAACGCTTTCGATAGTTGACATTGTAAGACCTACTAAGATGTTGGTGGTAGTTATGAAGTCGGTTTACAACTATACCGCTATTTTCATTATAGATATGTGTTACCGGTGTGATGAAATGTTCATTGTTGGTCCACCTGTATGAGAGCGAAAGGTCGTTAGTGGTATTAAGAAACCAATCCGCTTTAATATTTATATTCGAAACATCTCCACTGAATTCACTTATGGCAGATACATTTTGTGAATTACCATTCATTTGAAACTCCCTGTAAACGGTACGTTTATTGACGGAAAAGCTATTTCTGTAAGATGCACCTCCCTGAATATTGAGTTCCCCCAATCCAAATGTTAAGTTGATACCTGAGCCATAGCGGGGATTGGTTCTTCCATCAAGGTCTATTGACCCAGCCAGCCCTTTAATCACTTTGTCTTTGAGGACAATGTTTATGATTCCGGATTGCCCGTCAGCTTGAAATTTTGCAGATGGTGCCGTAATAATCTCCACACGTTCTACGTGCGATGCATTTATTTGCGCCAGAAGATCAGCGTTGTTTAACGGTGATGGCTTACCATCTATCAGGATTCTTACATTGGCACTTCCTCTAAGTTTAACATCATTAGAAATAGGGTCGGTTTCAACTTCAGGAAGCTGCTCGAACGCTTCAAGTACTGTACCTCCAGAGGCTTGAAGGTCGATACCAAAATTGATAATCTTTCTATCAATCAAAAATTCGCGACTTGTCCGTTCTCCTTGTACCACCACTTCAGAGAGTAATTCTTCGTTGAGATTCAACTCAACATTTAAGGTGTTATTCGAATAAAATGGTGGTTTTATTATGAAAGGATGATATCCTAAATGAGTTACCTCGACTTTATTAGTTTGAGTTGTTATGTCCAGTTCAAACTTTCCATCGGCATCCGCTATTGTTCCTCCCAGTATTTTTTCATCAACATCTTTAGTTATAAATGTTGTGAATGGAAGAGCCTCCCTAGTGGCACTATCAACGACTGTCCCTTCTATTTTTTGAGCAAGGGCAGAAGCACCCGCCAGTATAAAACTGGAGGTGCTAATGAGAATGATAAAAAACCACTTCATTTGAGTACTCTATTTATGGTGTTATCAATGTTGTCTGCATTTAGTTCAGCTCCAAAAGCAACAACTTCTCCGTAGTTATTGACCAAGTACCCATAAGGAAGACCACTAGGTAAGTACTCTTTGATAAACGGATCTTTGAATTTTTTGGACTTCACAACATGATACCATGACATTGGGTACTTTTTGGATCGGAAATCCTCCACCGTTTGAACGTCCTTATCCAGCGATATACTCACAATTTGTATTCGATCGTCAAATTTTTCTTTGAGGGCTTCAAGTTTTGGTCTTTTAGCAACACACGGAGCGCACCAAGTAGCCCAAAAATCCAGCATATAATATTGATTTTTAAAGTCCTCATTAGAGATTTGAACACCATTCATTGTCTCAAGATTGAAGTTTGGCATTTTGCGTCCTCGAATGATTTTGGCATTGCTCTTCATTAATTGAAAGAGCCCCGGATTATCCTTGAGATATTCACTGTGAATGGTGATTGATCCGGTGATAACCTCTCCATTTTTAAGTCCTTTAAACTCAGCCAGGTATCCTTGACTATTGATCCTGGAAAATGTGATCGAGTCTCCATTTCTTGTAATTTGATATTCCAGATTAAAGACTTTACTATCAGGAACATCAAGTTTTACTTCTGAAACACCATTATTTTCAAGCACGAAAATTGTGAATTTCACAACGTTGGCATTCAGGACATAGGAACCTTTCCACTCACCTTCAAATGATTGCGCATTTACAAATGCAGAAGTGAGTATAAATAAATTGAAAAATAGCTTCTTCATTGCTCTATTATTTTGATGCTTAACTTTTTGCAGTTCTCTTAACTGTAAATACTTCCCGAGAAGCCACTTCTCCATTTTGTTTAATGATTACCCGACCACTCATTGTGCCTTTCTCATTCGGGCGACCGATGAACTCAATTGATGTAGAAACTGATGTGTTTTTGATATGGAGCTCCTCACTATCGCATATTTTGATATCATATGATGCTTTACTGATGAGGAGCTTAGGTACATCTACCGAAGCTCTGAGGACTCCATTTAGTTCGCTGACCCTAAGTGTAAAATTGACAAATTCACCATTTAGGCTGTAAGCACCTTTCCATACTCCAAGAGTCTCTTCCTGATTAAGTGCTTTCGGTACAGGACACGATTGACCAAATACCACTGTCGATACTGACAATGCTATTGCAAGGGTTGTTAATACTTTTTTCATGACTTATTGTTTTTGTTGATGTTAAATCAACGGAGCTTTCAGTAGGGGATAGGCCTATAAAATGTTAAGGCTAGTGAATGAAAAGTTAAAAGTGTTAATGAAATGTCAATGTTCTGGAAATGAGCCTCTTAATTATTAAATATTCGTATTATTGATTATGGTTTTGGGGAGAGTAAGTACATCTTTGGTTATCGTTATTGCCATCGCTTCCCTGTTAGGATTGGGGTGGGTTCAATATAATTGGCTGCAAGATTCTGTTGAAACCAATCGAAAGGTCTTTGAGCAAAAGATTGATCTGGCATCAGGTCTTGTGAGTGAGGCACTAAAGAAGCATCATGACATTCATCAACTAATTTCTCGTGATTTAAGTGAGAATAGCGAGTTGTCGCAATCAACAGACCATCATTTTAGACTTTTCATTGATTCGGTTATGTACAATGGTAGTGGACTTGAAGCACCCTTTGAATATGGTGTTTATGTTCATGAAAATGACAATGAAACAAGCGCATATTTAAAAGTGGCAGGAGATAATGTTGTACCAAGTGAGTTGGATTTTAAGGAATGTCCTGCAGATCAAAACCTTAATTTTGGCTGGGCCACTCTTTCATGCCAACTCGGCAATTGCTATCATAATGACAAGCCTTTCCATTTTCATTTGGGTTTATTTTTTCCTTCCAATGAACTTTATCTCATTTCTCAGATGAAAGGTACCTTGTTGGCAGCTTTTGTTTTCATCATGTTGTTGACAGGATGTTTCTCTTACACCATAATCACTATCAGAAGGCAAAAGAAGCTTTCAGAGATGAAAAATGATTTTATCAACAATCTCACACATGAATTTAAGACGCCTATCTTTTCAATTGATCTGGCTACCAATATGCTTAAAAAAGCTCCTGAATTATCTCCATTTAAAAAACTAAAAAATTATACAGCAATCATTGGTACTGAAAATGAGCGCTTAAAAAATCAAGTGGATAAAGTGCTGCAAATGGCATTGGTGGATTCAAATAATTTTAAGTTGGAAAAGAAAGCCATCGATATTCACAGCCTGATAAACAAGGTTGCTGAAAATTTCAAAATCATGATCAGAGAACGTTCCGGAGAGATAATATTGAAATTAAATGCAAAAAAAACAGAGCTCTTTGCAGATGAGATACATCTTAAAAATATCATATACAATCTCCTGGATAACGCTCAGAAGTACAGTCCTCAAAAACCTCAAATTACTATTTCCACGGAGGACAGTGATGAGGGGTTGATGCTGGAAATAGAAGATAATGGAATTGGTATGAGTGAACAGGTGCAAAAATTTGTCTTTGATAAGTTTTATCGTGCAAAAACCGAAGATGTCAATGATGCTAAAGGATTTGGTTTAGGTTTGAGTTATGTGAAATCGGTAATTGATGCTCATCAGGCAACTATTGGATTGATAAGCAAGCCAAATGAAGGAAGCAAATTCACTCTAGAATTTAAAGCATGAGCACAGTCAATGTCTTGTTAGCAGAAGATGATAAGAATCTAGGTTATCTAATCAAGGAATATCTCTTAATGAATGGGTATGAGGTTCAGCTTGCTTGCGATGGCGAAGAAGGTCTTGAATTGTTTAATAGATCGACTTTTGATATTTGCATTCTGGATGTAATGATGCCTAAAGTTGATGGGTTCGTACTTGCATCGGAAATAAGAAAGCTTGATGAATCAGTCCCAATTGTTTTCCTTACTGCAAAAGCATTGAAAGTTGATAAACTGAAAGGATTCAATATTGGAGCAGATGACTACCTAATTAAGCCAATAGATGAAGAGGAACTGGCAGCTAGAATTCAAGCTATTTTAAAAAGATCTAATCGGTCAGACATTGCAACAGGGCGTACTTATGATATTGGTAAATATTTATTTGATTATTCAAATCAAAGATTGATTATTGAAGGAAATGAGATCGCTTTAACACAAAAGGAGACTGAGATACTTAAGGCATTGTGTGATCATCAAGGAAAAATATTAGACAGAAATAATGCTCTCAAAGAAATGTGGGGAAAAAATGACTATTTTAATCGGAGAAGTATGGATGTGTTTATTTCCAGACTTAGGAAGTACTTAAGTAAGGATCGAGCTATTTCAATTAAGAATATTCACGGTAGAGGATTTATTCTAAAAGTGGAGAAGTAGAAACAGACTTGACCATATGATTTCGAGTAGAGATACAAACCTCCTCAGGATGATTTCTAATTACAGTCTGGAGAACCTGCTTGACGACCAGGATAATCTTCATTGGAGTAGGTAATGTGAGATAACCGGGAGCGGTTACTTTGCATTAATGGCTTGCCAGTTTGATCGTAAATAACATACGGAATCCCTTTATGGTAAATTTCTACACCGGAACCTTTGATTTCAATTAGAATATCCCAATGGTTGCCATGGTCACGACCACAATCTTCACCTCTAATCCTTTTTTGCTGATAATAATCGAACATGATCTGATCTTCGATTGTCACTGCAATTGGATGATGTTTTGCGTAATCTCGCTTATTGGCCATTAGATCAAGTAGGACCTCTTTAAGTTCGTGTCCAAATATAGCACAGGCAACTGTAGCCCAGACTGGGGTATTGGCAAACTTCTCAAAATCATTAAATCCCAACTTAATAGGGTTAGGATAAACGCGCATTGCAAGCACATCGATATAAATAATACTCATATCGCTGTTGTCTTTCGTAAGCCCAAGCCCAAGTGAATTGGTCTCAGCAATCAGTCTTATTTCCGGGGCGCCATTTTGATTTTCTTTTCGTATTTCATCCATCAATAATGAAAATGTCGGTGAATCAGAGGAACACTTTTCGATTAAATTCTGCAATTCATTAAAGGCAGTAGTTGAATTCATAATGGTGGTATCAGAACACTCTATTGAGATGCCCGGAATTTCCTTGCTAATCGATTGTCCTAGTAGAAAGCAACTAGGGGTGATTATTGGAATAAAAAATAACGCTATTAGAATTAGATGTTTCACTTTTCGAAATCTAACTAAAGTTAGCAAATTAGGAGGAATAGCTTCAGAAGGTAGGTAAAACAGCCTTGAGCTAGCGTTGGAAGAGTGGCGGTATAACAATGCAAAAACATCCCCCTGCCACCGCACATAAAATCAGTGCACCCCCCTTCAAATTGGGAATTACTCCGCCACTGCGCAGCGAGCCGTCCGCGAGTGCGAAGGAAGCCTGCCAGGAGAAACCGCCAGTAGGCGGTGACTGGGAGTGTGGATCAGCTTTGGTTGTGTGCTAGGTTGTGGAGCTGATCCAGTCTGACTGAGCCCGCAGGCGAGCATAAACACAGGTAGCGACTGGACTGGCATGTGGCCGGGTGTTGGGTTAAGCAGTAGTTGATTTGCGGTTTGTGTTGGTGGGAGTGGAGGTTACCGGAAATGGCTACTGCGATGCATTGGCCAAGAGGCCTTATGCCAGGACAGGGATAGCTACCGTGAGGAAGAAGGCAGCCAAAGCAGAGGGCATGACAGGTGACTTAGTCACTTTGAAAAAGCTTGAAGCTTCCGTCATGGCGGATGCTGAGAGCCTGGCGTGACCTATGCAGGGCAACTGATGACGAACACCACTTTACCTGCGTTATAGGTAATTTTCTTAGAGTTTTTATTAAATTAACAGTATAACCAAGCTGTTTCACTCCTTAACTAACCCTATTATGCGCAAACTTACTATCTACGCTATCTTATGGGCTGTAACTCATATAGCAGGAGCCCAAGAAATTGTAAGAGTTGCTTCTTATAACATTAAGTTCCTTAATGATGAAGTAAGTGACGATCGAAAAGCTAACCTTGAAGCTGTATTAGATGCTCTGGATGCAGATGTTATTGGTCTTCAAGAAATAGAAGACAGGGATGCACTCGAACTGTTTTTTCCTCCAAATGAATGGCATATTATCATTGATGATGATAGTGGGGACAGACAAGATCTGGCCATAGTGGCCAAGAAGGATTTTACCATCAAGGGATTTAATAGCTCAACTTATGATGCTGATGAAGAGCATTTCCTGTTCTCTGATGGAAGCAGTACCTATTTCCCAGGAAAAAGAGATTTACTATGTATTGAAATAGGAATACCTAACTCATCTGAAAGTTTTTATCTCATGGTTGCTCACACAAAGGCCAGAGTAGGAGGCAGGCGAAATACCGACTACAGAAGGGCTGGCGCTGCTAAAGAAATGATAAAAGTATTTGAAAGAGATTTTGATGATAAAGACTTTATTCTTTTAGGCGACTTTAATGACAGCCCTGATGACGCAATTATGAATATTTTGGAGTCAGGTGATCCAAATATGCCTACTGTGATGGAAAATGATCAGGGGCCTTTCATGCTCAACCTCTCTGAGCCCCTTTATGCTTTAGATCATGTAACGTTTGGTCGGAATAACTCTGATAGATTGCCAAATGACAGGAATAGAATAAATACTACCCGGCCAGGTATCAGGCAATTGAATTATGATAGCAGGTTGACTAACGATAATATTGGTGATTGCATGTTTGATCAAATCCTTATCCCCATGCATATGAAGGATAAATACATGGCTGGTTCATTTACGGTGTTTGATGATGCATCAAGTGTTAATGGTAACAATTCTACACGAGCCTCTGATCACTTGCCCGTATATGCTGAATTTATGCTGGGTGGTGAAGTAGATAACACATCATCTGATGGGGTAACTATTGTTGAAGCATTGCCTAATCCAGAAGGAGATGATACTGGTAACGAATATATTATTCTCAAAAACTCTTCTAGTGCACCTGTTGATCTAACGGGTTGGAGTTTTCGTGATAAGGCTGGAAATACTCACCCTTTAGACGGGACAATAGATGCAAACTCAGAGAAGAAGATTATGCTTACAGGAGACAAAATGCCTCTAAATAACACTGGTGATGAGATTGAACTGCTTGATGATAACGGGGACTTGATTGATTTTGCGAGCTACAGAGATAGTCAAGTGAGTAGTGGAGTTGCTATTCGTTTTTGAATAATGATACTATGAAAAAGAAAGCTATAATCACCGTAATCATTCTTTTAGTAATTGCTATTGCCTGGGTTTTTGTATCGCCTCTTATAGGGAAAAAGGATTTAAGGAGTGCCCTGGCCGATATATTCAATACTCATGAAAAGGATCTTGTCTTAAACATGCCTCCATCCCCTTCGAGGTATCCCGGAACAGTCTTGATTCCCTTAGGGAGAACTTTGACCGTACTCCATACGAATGATAGTGCAGATGCAAATATTAAGAGAGGAAAGCCTTTCGATATTTCTGCTACACTTGATAATTTTTCAGATTTTGAAAGTCAGGTTTCTGCTGGTTTTTTAGATGCTATGTTTAAGAACAAACAGCATTTTGGACTGGAAATTGAGATAAAGAAGGGTAGGATACTTGAGATTGATCTGTCTAATTTGAAAGCATACGTAGAGGAAAATGAAACCGTAAGAAATGCTGCAGACAAAGGAAATAAACCTATCATCTTAAATAAAGCATACGAAGGGATTGTGTCTTATAACATTTCTGCTAAGGATGAAAAGGGAGCTGAAATTCTAAAAGAGATTAGTAAAGAGGCTAAAGAAGTAAGTAAAAGGAATAAGAAAATCACTCTTGATGGTGGTATTAGTGAGAGTAAAGGAATAAGAGTTAATCTTAACGAACGAATTATCATAGCCTTTGAAGGTGTGGCTGTTGATTTTATTATCAACCATCTTGGGCCAGATGGGGCAGATGTTCAACTCACTCCTTTAACTAAACAGGAAATTGCTGAGCTGAATCAAGGTGGACCTGAGCGGTTCATTCCTAATTTACCTAATGCGGGTAGCGATATACGATGGGGGTTGGTTACGATTGGATCCGGGCATTATAGTAAGCTAGCCACAATCAATGTACCTGAAGCGGTAGAAAGTGCTCAAACTGTAAATGCAATATTGTCTAAGTATGACCCAGTCTTTAATAAGTCTTTGGTAAGTACGGAAACTCAGCCAATCAGTGACGATAGTATTATGAACTGGACCATCGATTTAAGTTTGCAATTACTTGAAAATCCTGTAGATCATTTAATAGTCTATTATGCAGGACATGCTCTGTCTCTACCTAATGGAGAAATGGTGTTGTTGAATGGAAATATTGACAAGGATTTTGCCGAAAAGGCTGCTCTTGCTTTAAGCCCTGATCAATCATCTGCAGGGGATGGTAACTTGCTTGCAGAGACGCTATATAATAGTTTTGAAATGACCGGTGTACCTTTCACATTAATGTTGGATGCATGTTATCCGAATGATGAGATGCAGGAGGCACTGTCACGAGTGAGTATGCAGATGGCAGGGCAAGATGGGTCTCAGTTATTGTATACAGGTAATGAGTTTTATATCACAAATGAAACCCAACAGCTGGCTGAGGCGGTGTGGAAGATTGGAGAAAGGTTTCCTTATCGAAAGGAGCAGAATGCGGTGATCTTTTCCTCTAAACCAGGGACTAAGGCTATGTTTCGTGATAATCCCTATTCTTACTTCTCAAAGCCTTTAGCTCCACTTGCATCTCGAATTGCACTATACGATATGTATAATAACCCTGTATCTTCTACTACGCTGGGCAATCTTATTACAGCTTTAATTGATACGAAGCAGGGTATAGGTGAAATATCATTAAGTGGTACCTCCACCTGGAGTGAATTGGACGAGCTAGCCAAACTCAATGAAGTTAGAATGGATGATAGGCTATGGTATATCCAAGTGATGAAGGATTCAACAGAGGAAATAAGGTAGTATAATTTAGTATCAAGAAGAACATAGCTTAAACTGCGCTTGGGGTTAGGGCAGGAAAGGCAAGGGTATGACTAAAGGAGTGAAGCGTAGTGCAATGAGAGAGGGAGTACGTTTGTCTGTTTGATGTAAAATGAGATAAGTAATTAGAAAAGTCGGGTCTATGGATTGTCATGATTTGATGGTCAGCATGTAAATGAAAAGGAATTCAGTAAAGATTACTATTTGGTTTGTTATGCGTGAAATAATAACTTAAAGAAAATCTTTCAAATAATGGATAAAGGTGCTCATTTTTTTAAATGTGACTTTCAAGTACATACACCCAGGGATCTTAATTGGTCGGGCTCTAAACCTACTTCTGACGAGGAAAGAGCTGCATATGGAGAATCGTTTATTAAAGCTTGTCGAGAAAATAAATTAGATGCAGTTGCAATAACTGATCATCATGATTTTGCCTTTTTTCGATTCATCAAAGAAGCAGCAGCTAATGAAGTAGATGATGTTGGCAATCCAATTCAATCAAATCAGAGGATCGTAGTTTTTCCTGGATTGGAACTATCTCTGTCTAATCCACCCTGTCAAGCTCTTTTGATTTTGGATGCAAATTTTCCTGAAGATCAGTTTTCAAGAATCTTAAATAAACTATCAATTAATCCAAATCCAGATGATCAGCCATCAACAGCTCAAACTAATAATATTTCCTCCGATGTGGTTAAAGACCTTAATGATCTCCATGTCAAACTTGATACAATCGATATTCTAAAAGGCAAGTACATAATTTTACCACATGTTAGCGATGGTGGTCACAGGACGCTTTTGAGGTCTGGGTTTGCTGAACATTATAAGAAAATGCCCTGTGTTGGAACGTATCTCGATGGCTCAATTGAGAGTCTTGGTACAGGCAATCGTAATATCTTAAGTGGTCAAGATCGGAATTATGGAAATAAGGCAGTAGCTATATTTCAAACATCAGACAGCAGGAGAGAGGATTTTTCCAGTCTTGGTGATCACACAACTTGGGTAAAATGGGCGAACCCAACAGCTGAGGCTTTACGTCAGGCTTGCCTGGCATCAGAATCAAGGATGTCTCAAGCTCAACCAGAACTCCCACAAATATTTATCACTGAAATAGATGTTACAAATTCTAAATTCATGGGATCGTTTTCCCTCGAATTAAACCAACAATATGACGCACTTATAGGAGGAAGAGGAACCGGAAAATCGACCATATTAGAATATTTGAGGTGGGGCTTATGTGATGAATTTGACGCTAGTGCTGATCCTGAAGATTTAGAGGAAATTCATAGAAGAAGACAGAATTTGATAAACAGAACTTTGGTTCCATTTGACGGAGAAGTGCGGATAACCTTCTTAGTAAATGGTTCCAAGCACATAGTTAAAAGAAGCTCAAAATCAAATATTATTTTATTAAAAATCGAAAATGGGGAATTTCAACAAGTTTCCGAAGATGATATCCGTCAAGTACTTCCTATACAGGCATATAGCCAAAAACAACTGAGTGGAGTTGGTGTCAAAACAAATGAATTAAAAAGATTCATTCAGAAGCCAATTGAGACTCAATTGAAGAATATTAGATCACAACTTCATGATTGTATTCAAAGAATTAAATCTGTGTATGACAAGCTTATAAGAAAAAAAGAGATACAGCTGGAAATTGAACAATACAAACTAGAGATTCTGTCTCTAAATACTCAGATAAAAAGTTTGAAGGCATCATTAACAGGGATGTCAGAAGAAGATCAAGAGATTATAAATAAACGACAAAAGTATGATCAAGAAGAAATAATTATTTCCAATACCAACAGAGAGCTAACCGTTTTTGAAGAAAAAGCAGATGAACTTTTAGATTTACTCACACGATATCCCGAATCACTTAGGAGTACAGATGAATTGGAGAATAAAGAATTAATTGACTCCATAGACTCTGAACGTTTGTTAAAGTTTGAAGAAATTTCTAAAGCTGTTGAAGGATTAAAATCTGTTTTCTCAGAAGAAAGTCTATCTGACCTTAACGGTCATGTTAAAAGGTGGGAAGAAGCAAAATCAAAATACGAAAAAGTCTATGAGGAGGCTAAGGAAAAGTCTGCAAGCAATCAGCAGCAATTGCAAGAGATTAGACGAGTTGAATCAAGAATAGCGGAAATCAATCGTGTACTTGGTGAGCGGAACAATCAAATGAAGGAACTTGGAAATCCAGAAAGCTTATTTAAAGATGAGAGAGATAAATGGATGGATCTGCATACAAAAAAAATCAAACTGCTGAATGAGCAGGCAGAAAATTTTTCAGAACTCTCAAATGGGCTTATTCGTGCAGAAGTAACAAAAAACCTTGATTTAAAAGACTTTACTGATGAGTTAACCTCTGTGTTTGCTGGAACTAGAATCTCGAAGGATAAAATCAATTCTATAGTTGAGATTATTCAAGATGCAGAGAATCCACTTGATACTTTTCTTGATATTATGGATGAGTTTCAAGCCATTGCCGAACTGACCATTTCTGAAAATAAAGAAATAGAGTTACCCGAGACTCCTAACCTAACATCATGTGGGTTGAATGAGAATAACCTTGAAAAACTTGCTTCTCAAATGAAGCCTGATACATGGATTAGACTGTCAACTAAGCAATTGGAATTCAATCCGGAATTTAAGTACTGCACAGGCAATGCAATGGGTGATGAGATGCCATTTTCAGAAGCTTCTGCGGGACAACAAGCAACAGCACTTTTAACGGTACTATTAAGTCAACCAGGTGCTCCATTATTAATAGATCAACCAGAAGATGATATTGATAATAGAGCTATAGATGATATCATCAAGAGCGTTTGGTCTTCCAAAAGAAGGAGACAATTGATATTTACAAGTCACAATGCCAATCTAGTTGTGAATGGAGATGCAGAATTGGTTATTTGCTGCGACTATAGAGAAGCAAGTGATCAGACACGAGGAACTATTAAAGCTCAAGGTTCAATAGACTCCAAGGAAGTAAAAGATGAAATTACATCAGTCATGGAAGGAGGAGAGAAGGCATTCAAACTTAGGAAAGAGAAATACGGATTTTAGTCGAATTTAGAACACATTAATTTGAATAGCTGGATCTGAATCATTACTAGTGCTGCGTATTCTCTCTTCCCATCGGATGCCAAGTGATAAATACATGATAGCTTCACGAGCCAGTTTTAGCAATTTCTGAGTTTTTCCAACGAACTCATTATATGATAGCGAGTAGGATATTCTATCCTCAAAAACTGGGAGTTCTAATCCTTTAAATGTTGAATCTTCAAATACTCTAAAACCTTTGTGCTCGATATGGTTTCTGATTTTAGCAAACTCTGCAGCATCCGGTTCAAGAGCTGAGGTGTAATCAGAGTTTTTATAAAAGAGGTCTTTACTAATCCAATAAAGTGCCCTAAACATCAAGTTAGGCTTAGCTTTAAATACATCTTTTAATTCCTCATTTTTATCAAACCAAATAGACCGAAAGTTAACTCTTCGTTCAGGAATTTTTAGGTCAAGGTAGTAATTGAGGAAATAACTTATTTTATCGAATATTGAGTATGCAATTCTATAAGATATTTTAACCTGCTCAAGCTTAACTGATTGGATGGATTGATCTAGGAGGTCATATTTTAGAACTCCTTTATCTGCAAAATGATTTTCTAGATCATTTAAGCCTTTGAAAAGGAACAGTCGTGAACTAACATATTCTTGCTTGATTTGATTAAAGAAGCTGTGATATGACCCGGCTTTTTCAGTACCTATGATCATTGAGGGTAGCGCAAAAGGATCGTGCTTAGCAACTTTGAAATATCCAATGTCATTTAATGGATTTAAGAATAAAGTTTTGTTTAGGCACCAATCTCTATATTCTTTTTCTTCGGATGAACAGTTCTCTGTCTCATTTAAATTCGGGTCATATTCATTAACCCATGGATACTTGATTCCAAGGTATTTAATCTTGTCCGTATATTGTTTAAGGGCGTATGACTCCAGTGGATGCTTGATTGATTGCTTTAAGTATTGGTAACCTAAGCCAAGATAAATTGATTGATGCCCTTTGTCGTACAAGCTGTTTAGTCCATGATAAATCATACTGTTTCCTTTTGCCCCTAAGGCCATAGCGAATTGATTATCTATATCAATAGCAGCATTCCAGTTTTCAAAAGCAGAAACGAAACGGCCACAAAAATCCATGCTGTTTGCGAGGTTAGTGTGTATTTGACATAGACGTATTACAGGATGATCAATTGTTTCAGGATTGAAGTATTTTAATGCATTTCGAAGATGAATTATTTCCTGTTCGTATTCTGAATGATTCCATTCCCAAGACTCTGGTACACCATTGTTTTTTATTCTGATATCACTCCAAGCAATACTTATAAAATAATGAAATAGAGTTCTTTTTGTTGGAAACTGACTTTCTGGATTAATTCCTTTAGTAAGCTCTATCGCTCTCTTTGTGCCATTATCTGTGTCAAGTTCGAATGAGTATTCGATCAGATTAAGAATTATATCAAGGCTTTCATCCTCATTATATGATTCTATGGATTTAACGTTTAGAAGCGTAATTAATTCCTTTTGCTTATCAGTTTCCATGTCACATAATATTAATAAAAAGCGTAATCTATTTTATGATCTTACAAGTAAATTGAGGATCTTGTGGTTAATTAATAAATTTGACCTTTGCGTTGCAAATAATCCAATGAAATTAGAAAGAAGGAAGGCGCATAATCCTAAAGTACCATGGGACATTGAGGAGGAACGAAAACTTCTAAAGTATCTCAAGAAGTATGAGTTTGATTCAAAAAAACTGCAAGATCTTTTCCCAAATAGAGGTCTTCCTTCTATAAGGAATAAGGCTCGAAAATTGAAAATTAAACATGACATTTTTGGGAATTCATATAGAGGAGACAAGGAGCTTTTTACTGAAAGAATTGCATTTAAGACTAATCCGAAAATTGTATTTGATGCATATGCAGGAGCTGGTCATCAGACGTTTATTTGGTCAGATAAAGCGGATCAAGTTTTTTCAGCCGAATTGATGAAGTCAAAGATTGAACAGTTCAGAAAAGAAGCTAAGAGACATGGATTCAAACAAGTTAAGAAAAGATACAATTGGTATCGCTTTAAAAAGGGAGAGAAGGAGATTTTCTATTACATTGGAGACACTATAGGAGCTGCTGCAGACCTGAGAGCAAATGGAATTAAAGCAGATCTCGTAGATCTTGACACATGTGGCTCAACACTACCTACACTGGCCTATTTCTTGTTGATGTTAAATCCCAAAAATTTGGTGATTACTCATGGTGAATTTCATTCTATGAGATTTCAGAGAGAAGATGTATTGAGGAGGCTCTTTCTCCATAGGGATATCAATTCGAATCCTTTACCAATATCAGTTGAAAATATGAGCCAAGAACTTGATAAAGCGGTAAAAGTAGCTGCCTTAAGAGCTCATAATGAAACAACTAAATCATATTGGCCAGAATTGATAGAGGAAACTTGGTTAGGAGACAAATTTCATGGTATGCTCAGAAGGCACTATGAGATAAGTAAACCTATGGCCACCGCTGACTGCCTTAACCTGCTAGAAAAGATATAGCACAAGAACCTACTTAGCTTCCTTTCGAATTTTAGGAAAATATGATTTAACCGAATCATGTGGTAATGGTGTTGCTAGACTATGTATTCTTAACCAATTAGGAGTTCCATTAAAAGGGCTTTGAAACCAAAATTGACCATAATTAAAGCGACTAGCAATGAGTGCTAATTCTTTATCCAAATAAGCATATTCTGCATTTCTAGGATTTATCTTCATAACAACTTTGTTTGGACATTGATCTGGTACAATTTCATGCAAGTCTTTTGGACTCTGTGTACTTAGGATTAGGTTAATTCCAAACTTTCTGCCTTCCCGTGCTAACCTTTCAAAATTTGATCTTAACCTATCAAAAGTATCTTTATCTGCAATACCAACAGGTCTTGAGGGGATTATTTGGTGTGCTTCATCTATGAATACATAAGTCTCTCCTTCTCCGTCCTCCTCGTTCAAAGTATCATTATTTTCATTTAACCATTTTACTAGTTGCATTTCCCACATTAGTCTTTCTTCTTGATTGAGGTCAGCTAAATAAACGATTGTTGTACCAGGCTCTCTTAAGTGCTCCAAAGGACTTCTCTCAGCTTTAACGGACTCTTCATCGATATCAAAGTAATTATCAAGGGCATCCAATGCTCTTAAAGCCGCATCAAAAGAACTTCTATAATAAGAAGTTCCGGTGATTTTGCTTGGGATTGTTTGCTTGTCTTGATGTTTTTTTAAAGTAGAATTTATTGCAATGCGTAAAGATTCGATTGATATATCATAGTCATCTTTACTTTTGAAGGCTTCAGCATACTGATCCAATATCATCACAGCTTGCTGTGAGTTAATTCTCATCAAATACTCTACTTCAGACGGAGTACTAAGATCCTTCAATCTTAACCCAGTTTCAATCACTTCGATTCCTCTTTTATTGCAGAGAAGTTTTAATGCAGATGCATTTTTAGTCATTTTTCCTCCTTTGCTCTTTGGAATTATTAACCTGAAATCTTCAGCAGATATCCCTCCTAGCGTTTTGTCTATATATTCTGGAGTAACATGGCTTCTATCTGGTAATTCATTTGCTACCTTCTGCCAAGGTATTTTTGGTTCTAACGTTATTCCTTCAACTTCAGGAAGTAGTAGTTGCGCAATATCTCCTTGAACATCCAGCATTATTACTCTATTATTTATCGCCTCATATCTGTTTTTAATATCTCTTAGTTCGAACGCCAAATTTTTCAGAAATACTGTTTTTCCTGAGCCACTCTCTCCAACAACAAATAGATGTTTATTTTCAAGATCAAACACATCCCATCTATAGAAAAGAAAATTTCCATTCTTCCGAAAAGGAGAATTACCAGAACCAACAGCACCAAGTAGGACTCCTTCATCCCTCAGGTTCAATATGCGCTTTAATGTTGGTTCATTTTGTTCTTTCGGGGTGCTTATTTCTGGGATAAACATTCTACTGAAAGAAGATGGCGGCCGTTGAATAGGCGAATCATCATATTTAGGAACACTTTCGCTATCTGCTTTGCTTCTTAAATCAAGCTGATAATCGAGTTCAACTCTAATAACCATTGGTTGATGATGGTGGGGGCCACCCGGAATGTTTTCCAATACCTTATAGGGGCTTTCAGTTTCATCTTCCTGATAAAGGCGTGTCTCTCTTTCCGGATTGAATGGGGATATAGCTTTCAAACCCACAATTCTTCCAGAAATCCAGAATGGTGTAGAATCACTTTCTAATTCACGCTTTATGTCAAATATCAAAACGTTTGCTCCAAGTACGATATCATCTTGTTTGATCTCTTCAGGTTTTTGTATAATAAACTCAGCAAATGCACCATTTTCATCAATTGTAAAGGGTGTTCTTATATCGTCATATGGAGTTGCATAAACTCTTTTTCCTAAGTGATTTTCCATATCAATAGTCTTGTAAAAATTCTAGTTCTTTATCTAAAAGGGCAGCATTTGTTAATCTTTCCATTATTTCTTTTTCAGAGCTGAGAGAACATCTTTTATCAGCTAGCAATTGAACTAACGGTGCTATTCTACCCAATTCATGTTGCCAGGCCGCAATACTTATAGCTTCCTCTACAAATCGAGGATTCTTATTATAAAATAATGCTGGGATCTCCATCCTTATATAAGTGTGAGGCTTTGTTCTGCTTAAATAGTAGCAGTTTAGTGGCATATAGTCTCGATCGCCACCAATATCTGAATTCGGATCAACTATGCTCTTTCTAGTATCAGGAATTCCTTTGATTAATGGAGTTCTCTCACCTGGCTTTAATATTCTTGATAAGATGATTTTATCTGATGAAATGCTTTTGATGCTAGATTCTTTAATTGCTTGTCCTTTAAACCAGGCATTCCTAAGGTTACCCTTTTGAAAGAGTAGTTGAGTTAAAAGTCTAGAATCTTGAATTCTTTTTGAGCAGCCAATAAGGACTTGATTGTCCCACGATTTGAGAATGGAAAGAAGGCTTTTTGTATCTCTTTTGGAAACGCTAGGAGAAAAGATTGGGCCATCCTTTATACAGATTGACCGATATTTTGTATCAACATCTTTTAATGCAATTAGCTCTAGCGTCTGCATCAATTTAACACCCCAGCCCAATGCATGCGATGCTGGGCTCTTAAGATTTTTCTGACGATTATATTTGATAAAAATGGGTTCCTTCTCAAGACTTCTTAAATGACCTTGAATATAGTTTCTAATCTCATCGTCATCTTCCTCAACTCTATATGATGTTGTGATATTTAATTTATCACGATCGAAAATATTTGAATCTGCTAGCGTAATTGCACTAACATCTTTTGTAGACTGATAGAAATAAGGTCTATGTCCTGCTTTGTTATATCTGAAGTTTACAAGGGCTGATCTCACCAATATCAAAAAAAAAGCACCTCTTTCTATTCGCTCGTTACTTCCATCAATTGCTGAGATATTTATATCCTCAAGCATATCTGAACTAGGATACTCGACAAACTTTGGAAGTATTCCATCGTTTTCAACTAAGTCAAGTGTTTCTACTTCATAAGGTGAATTTTTAATTGGGTCTTCTCCAAAGGTGTTAGTATTTAAATCCTCAAATTGATCAGAAGTGACAATTCCATTTGGCCAATTGTCCGGGGGACCAGTTGGTGGAGATTTTTTGTAATTCTCATTTGAGTTTAGGCACTTGAGAATATCTGTAAACGAGCTTATTATTGGTTTATCCAAATCATTCTAACTAAAAACCATTATTTACCAAAGTAGCATAAAAACTATAATAATGAAAGTGCTATTAATAACATTAACGTATTATGATATTAAGTTTTTTTGATTGATAATTGGGTTTTGGCTTTTTTCAAATTCTTCTCCAACTCATCAATGATTCCTTGTTCGGGGTAGTAGTACACTCCGCCTAACCGGGTGAAGGGAATCTTGCGGGATTGGCGTAGGTTTTGGAGGGTAGAAGGGGAGATGCTGAGCATTTCCTGCACTTCTTCCGATTTGAGCCATCTCTTACTTTTGTGGCCATTGTCCAAAAGATAGGATAGCGTGTCAAATACCTCTTTTTTAAATTCTTCAAGGTCTTTCTTCGTAATGAGTTCTACCTGCATTAGGTTCCAATAGTAGCGATTAGGTTTTAATGAGGATCAAAATTGCTCATTTAGACCATATAAAGGCAGATACAGGGGTTGTGTAACCATAAAACAACCCGTTGGTTCTGAAAGTCTTAGAATGCTAAAAATTCCAAAAATATTTTAAGATGTCATTTCAGTACAGGCGAAATACCTTGTTTCATTGTAATCGTTTGCAATAGGATGTAGGCAACTCAAGGCATATACAAAATTAGAATTACTCATGTATTGACTTCCCTATTCAAATTCTGTGTTTAGGTTATTTAAAGATAGATTGGAACGAGGAAAATGTAACCGTTGTGTAACCCCTAGTTTTCTTTCTTGTTTACATAATTGAGCATTTCAATCAATCTTTTCTTGACATTTGCTTTTGTACTGTTATCAACATTGCAGTACTTGGCCTTCAAGCTTTTAAGTGATATTTCCTGGGCATTAGAAGTAGTGAAATTATGAGCTGCGACCTTTAGCATTTCTGTTTGATTCTTATTTTGAAAGTATTTAAGGTCATACATAATCCTGCAAAAATATGCCAGTTGTGCCACAGACATGTCTGTTTCAACTTTGCCTAGTTGAATTCTGGTATTGGCATGGGCAGCAACGGCATTTGAATTGGCTACATCGAGGTTGATGTTCAGATTGATATCTACTTCTTGCTTTTCAGACATAATTATTCATACACAAAGGAGGAGGCTAGCCAACGGGAATCATTGGAAAAAAGCGAAGTGGACTTTATATTGAATATGATTTCGGTTTTATCCAATTACTACAATAAGTCACTTTCTTATTTTGAGTTTCTTCAAAAGATACTCCGATGCTCAAAAACTATATCAAGATTGCCATTAGGAATTTTGCAAAATCTAGATTTCAATCACTTAGTAACATCTTAGGTCTAGCTATTGGAATAGCATGTTTTCTACAGATTATGAGCTATGTACAATATGAGTTGTCTTATGATATGTATCATTCTAATGTTGATCGAATCTATCGTGTTGCATTGGAGAGGAGCTTTCCTGATACAAAAACAGATTATGCCATAACACCAGCTCCGCTTGCTAATGCTCTGATCGAGGAACTTCCAGAGGTAGAATTGGCAACATGCATAAATCGGAATATTAATGTCGTGGTTCGGTACCAAGACAAACACTTTAACGAGGATCGATTCATTTTTACAGATGCTAATTTTTTCCAAGTGTTTACGGTTCCTCTTATAGAAGGTGATCCCGGAACCGTTTTCACTGCACCCAATGCAATTGTGATTACGACTGCAATGGCAAAGAAATACTTTGGTGAAGATGAACCACTTGGTAATATCCTTAATATTGATCGATTTGGAGATTTTATTGTTACCGGAATTGTAGCCGAGCCACCAGGTCCTGCGCATTTTCAATATGATTTTCTTGCCTCCCGGAGTTTACAATCACAACATGGATCTGATGATTGGTTACGACCAAGAACTTACACTTATATCCTTGTAGATAAGAATACTTCAGCACAAGCCCTGGAGCACAAATTTCCTTCAATTACTGAGAAACATCTAAGTACCCAGGTCGAAAGCTATGATCAATATCTCTCAGAAGGAAATGCTTTTCGTTATTTCCTTCAACCACTGAAAGACATACATCTTCATTCCAACTTAACAAGGGAATTGGAACCAAATGGTAGTGCTACCTATGTGTATCTTTTTTCAGCAATTGCAATCTTTATTTTACTAATTGCATGTATCAACTTCATCAATCATACTATAGCACGATCCCTAGATCGAGCGAAGGAAGTAGGTCTTAGGAAAGTCTTAGGAGCACATCGTTCCCAATTGACCCGTCAGTTTCTCACTGAAGCTGTCCTGTTAGGCATGCTTGCTTTAGTGTTTGCTCTTCTTTTAATTAAGTGGCCAATGAACTACTTAAGTGCATTTGTGGGCAACCAAATTGATATTGATTTCTTTGGTAAGTGGTGGATGCTACCAACCTTGTTGCTATTGGGGCTTTTAGTTGGGCTCGTTGCTGGAACTTACCCTGCCTTTGTACTTTCTTCTTTTCATCCACTCCCGGCTTTAAGAGGTCTATCTACTATGATGCTTTCAAGTAAGAAGGGTAAAGGTTTTCGCAATTCTCTCGTTGTTTTTCAATTTGCCATATCATGTGCATTAATTATCGCAACCGTTGTAGTATACAGCCAAATGCAATACATGACCAATAAGAGATTAGGATTTGATAAAGAAAATGTGATTTTAATCAATCGGAGCTGGGCACTAGGAGATAATATAGAAGTATTTAAGGCTCGCTTGCAGGCTCATAGTGATATTGTGAGTGTTTCAGTAGCAAGCTCGGCCCCTGGGCTAGGGACCGGTCACATGTTATTTTTTCCTGAAAACGCTACTGATGAGGAGCATCAAATGCAGATGTTGTATGCGGATTATGATTTTTTGCCAACACTGAAGATTGAGGTTTCTGAAGGTAGAAACTTTTCAAAGGGTTTTGCAACTGATGATCAGGCGATCATTATCAATGAAGCTGCAGTGGAGGAGTTGGGATGGGATGATCCCATCGGTAAAAATCTTGTTATGTCTTACCCCCAGCATCAATATACTTACAATGTGGTAGGTGTAATGGAAAATTTTCATTTTGAGTCCTTGCATCAACGGATTAGTCCGATGGCTTTTGTACTTGGTGGTAGAGGTTTGTTTGCTGTTCGTTATAGTTCTGAGGATCATGAGAAACTACATGCTTTCATTGAGGATTCCTGGAAGGAAATTGCCCCCGACCAACCCTATACATTTTCCTACCTTGATGAAGAACTCAATTCACTTTATCAGAAGGAAGAGACCACCAAGGCTGTGTTTGGGTTATTTTCGGTACTGGCAATTTTTATTGCCTGCCTTGGACTTTATGGAATTGCAATGTATAATGTGAAGAAACGCACAAAGGAAATTGGAATTCGAAAAGTTTGCGGGGCAACACAATCGAATTTAGTAGGTCTTCTATCAAGGGATTTTATAAAATTAGTTTTAGTAGCTAACGTTATTTCCTGGCCAATTGCCTGGTATTTCATGAGCAAGTGGTTGGAAAATTTTTCTTATCGCATTGATATCCATTGGTGGGTGTTTGCTTTGGCAGGTGTACTGGGCTTGTTTATTGCGATTGCTACAGTAAGTACTCAAGTAATCAGGGCGGCACTTACTAATCCAGTAGATTCTCTAAGGTATGAGTAGTGTGAGCTATTAGTTTTCTTGTTTATTTGAATATGGCGTTCCATATTTTGTAAAATTAAGATAGACCGAGCAAATCCTTTCAGCTTCGTAATGGTCACGACCATGTTCTCTGCATAACCACTCTACCAGCTCTTTTTGTTGAACTATTCCGGATTCCTTGATGAGTTGCATCCATGCTAAAAGACTAACCCCTGTGCCCTTTTTTAATTCGTTTATAAAGCTTTTGATATCTTCCTGATTACTGAACATTGCGGTGCGAATATTTTTGCCTAAATTATTATGTATCCGCCCGGTATACTTGTGAAAATCCGAAGATACACCTAACTGTGTATTTCGTATTTATACAATCTTTTTAGAAGTATTTGGAGCAAGTTGCGATTACTAAAAATCAGCCAATCAATGAAAATCTTTCTTTTAATCCTTTTAGTTATTGGATTTAACTCCTGCAATCGTGTAAAAGAAATTGATCCAAAGTTTCAAGCCATAAATGATATTGGTGAAAAGATCCAGATCGAGGATATCCCTGAATCCAATATCCTGTTTATTCAGTATCGTGGAGATTATAGTCAGCATCCTAAAGCATTAACCGAGCTTATGAACTATGTGGGTGAGAATTATCGAATTGTGGGAACCTGTCTTGGTATTTATCCATTTGATCCTGATGCTGTACCGTCTGATAGTTTGGTTTGGGATGTAGGAATTCGAGTGATTCCAGGGGATCCGGCTATGGTTCATGAGGATGGGGATACTTTCCAGGTTAGAGCTTCAGAAGAGGAACTTAGTGTTCCTTTAGATGACCTGAAGTATCCCGAAGCACCTTATCAGCTTAAGAAAATAGGGTCAACTAAGGCCATAACTGTAGAGACTATTGTTGAAAATGCAGGGAAGGAGGGATTGGCTATGGATGCCTGGTTAACCATGCATGGTTATGTGCAGGTGGCACCAACTATTATGGAGTATGCAATGGTTGATGTTGAACCGACCAAAGTACCGGTTAAAATAATTATTCCAGTTAAAGAAAGGATGACCGGATTGTCATTGATTTGATATTAAAGCTTGAAAAATAAAATGTGATAGTGAGTGAAGGTGGTTGATTTTTTCACTGAAATTGGAGGGGTGTTCCAAGGTCTATTTAGAGTGCTTGGGACAACCCTTCGGGATCAGTGAATTTACTGCTTAGGAATGGTTGTTCGTTGAGGTACTCTTTAGGTGGAATTCCAGTAAGCATCTTGAAATCGCGATTGAAATGGGCTTGGTCAAAATAATCAAAATGGTAGGCTAGCTGTGTAAGGTTATGATGCATTCCAAGGCGCATTTCATTTACAATTTTTTGAAGTCTTTTGATTCTCCAGAATAGCTTAGGTCTTAGTCCTATTAGTTCTGAAAATATCTGTTCCACCCTTCTTGATGTGACTTTTAATTCAGCAGCTAAATCGTATTTTGAGAAATGATCAGTTTGCTTGTTGAGTGCATCTATACACTGGTTTACCCTTACTTGCCTGGAGCTATCATAAGTGGAAAGACATCTTTCCAGAAAAGTGTTTAAGGCCTGAATTCGATTCTTATCATTTCCTGCAACTAGCATATGATCCAAAGAAGGGATTTGTTTATTTGAAACAACTTCAGAATATCCGTAAAATGAATCATTGAGGTCGTCCATGTCTGACCTAAGCACCTGATGTGCTGTGGAGGGATAAAAACGAATTGCAAAAATATCAATATTCCCTTTCAAAGGGATATTTACATGACCGGTAATTTGGCCTCCAATGATTACGTTTTTGAATTCAAATACATCCGATCCCTTTTCGATCGTCAATGGGTCACCAAGATTGAAGAGAATCTCGGCACAACCTCCGGGCACAATACGCTCTAATTTGTTTTGAGCCTCGCCATTGATTGACCAAAAACACTTTACTAAAGAAGAGTATTTCTCGCAAGGAACGTATTCATTGAATTGCATGGGTTACTTAACGGTTAATCATCCCATTCGGTTAGTTATTTTTAGGAATGGTTGTTAATAATTAAGGAAAAATTGCCTGAATCCCAACAATTAGTTCGTTTTTATACAAGGAATTGGTGTTAATAAACTCCTCTTTTGAAGCGACTAACCATTTTTGCTATGTTACTTCGCTTGCTTGTTGGGATGTTTTTAGGTTTTTTGCTAATTGATTGTGATAAATCAAGTGGGAATGAACCAGATTTAAATGATGATGATTTTAATTCTTTGCCTTGTTCCGTTGGGTCTATAGATGAGGCCAGATTAATCAGCACTTGTGAAGGATGTGAGGGTGTGCTGGAGTTCCCAGGTCCTGACATAAATCATATTGATACTTTACCGGGATTTGACGATGCGGAAATTAAACTCAAAGTGACTGGTAAAGTGTATAAGTCTGGAGGAACAGAACCTGCATGTGGGGTAGTGTTGTATATCTATCATACGAATAAAGATGGTGTTTATCCAACTAAAGGCGATGAAACAGGGTGGGGACAGAGACATGGATATTTGAGAGGTTGGATTAAGACAAACGAAGAAGGCGAGTATACTTTCTATACGTTGAAGCCTGGAAACTATGATGGACCGGCCCATATCCATCCAATTATTTTCGAACCAAACGGAAAATATTACTGGATTGATGATTATTGGTTTGCAGATGATCCACTAGTAACCAAAGAGGAAATCGAATCACTTGGCGGTTTAGGTGGCGGAGGAAATGTTCTTGAGTTGATTCAGGAGGGTGAATTAAGTGTTGGGTATCGTGATATTGAGCTTGGTAAAAATGTACCCGGATATGAATAAGATATTGTTATTGCTCGCACTTTTGGTTGTTAGTTGTCAGAACTCCCATCAAGAAAGCAGTGTTGCTTTGAGTTCATTTACATCTCAAAAATCATCTGATCAGTCAGGTGAAAGGGTTGATATTGATCTTGAGAAATCAATCATTAAGTGGAGAGGGACTAAGTTAATGGGAGCTGGTAGTCATGAAGGAACAGTGAAGTTTAAGAGTGGATATTTGACATTCTCGAACAAGAAACTGGAAGGTGGTCAGTTTGTTGCTAACATGAAATCCATTTATAATACTGACATTCCGCTTAGTGATTCGATTCCCCGTAAGAACCTGACGAAACATTTAAATAGTGATTTCAACACTAAGGAGTATCCTGAATCAACTTTTAAAATAGTTGGAGTAAAAGAAATGAACAATGGAAAAGTGGAAATTGTAGGAGATATGACTATTATGGGAATTTCTAATCCGCTTGAGTTTATATCTACTATGAATGGAGACTTTTTCAGTGCTGAAATACAAATTGATCGAAGTGAATGGAAAATTGGCGAGCAAGGTTCCTGGCTTGAACAAAAGTTAGTTGATTCTGACTTCAAAATTAAAGTTGAGCTGTATTTGAATTAACTATATTTTCAATGAGAATAGCCATTTCAGTAGCTTGTATGATGTTGAATGTGGGTGTAATTTGTGCCCAAAACAACAAGCGAATACAGGTAGCTTGTGTTATATCAAAGAACACAACTGAAATAGATTATGTTGGACCCCAAGCCGTTTTCCAAACATGGCATTTTGATTCCACTGAGAATCGACATATGAAAAGGTTTAACATCTTCACTGTAAGTGAGACGAGAGAAGTTGTTGATGGAAGAGTGGCTGATTTTACATTTGAAGATTCCCCTGTTCCAGACATTGTGATTATCCCAGCTCAGCGAGGTTCTCTAACGTTAACTGAATGGTTAAAGAAAGTTTATCCTGAAGTTGATTATCTAATGTCAGTATGTACAGGAGCAAAACACCTTGCTAAAACAGGGCTTCTTGACGGAAAAACTGCAACTACACATCATGGTGCAGTTGAAAGGTTTAAAAAAGAGTTCCCTTCTGTTAATTGGATTGAAAACGTACGCTTTACCAGAGTGAGTGATAAAATATATACTTCGGGAGGACTCACATCAGGAATTGATCTAGCTCTTCATATTTTGGAGATCTATTTTGGAAGAGGACAAGCTCAAATTGTGGCGGATCATCTTGAATACCAGGGTAACGGTTGGAAGTATCCTGAAAAATGATTGTTGATTTCGGTTTTATCCAATTATCCCAACTAGCCTGCGCATTTCTTTAAGGTATATGAAAGCGAATGAGTATAGCTACTTGAGCTCACTGTCCAGCAAATAATTAAGTGATTTAGGTATAAAATATGAATGAAAGATTAAAGCAAATAATAGGTTCACATCCAATAGACATTGATGTATCTCTTTTGATTTTAAGGTTATCTATCGGTGGACTCATTCTTCTGCATGGTATAGGTAAGCTAAGTGATCTTCTTGATGGAAATACGTCTTTTTTTGATGATTTTGATCCAATTGGTATAGGAGGTTTTAATATGCTGCTACTAGCAGTTATCTCAGAATTCTGTTGTTCAATTCTCATAATTCTTGGGGTATTTATGCGTGCTTCTCTAATCCCACTCATTGTTACTATGTCAATTGCATTTTTTGTTTTTCATGCCAATGACCAATTGATGGATAAAGAACTTCCATTGGTTTACCTTCTAAGTCTTATCGCTCTTTTCTTTTCAGGAAGTGGAAAATATTCATTATCAAAATTGGGGAAATCATGAGTCGTAATAAACTGTACTTTTTTGCTGGTATTATTTTGATTAGCTATCTCAGTTTGTCAATTGGAAATGCGCATTGCAATACAGGTGAGGGAGAAATTATCCTGTCTAAGGACGAACCTGGTGAACGAATAGTCATCAAAGGTCTTGTAGTTGATGCTGAAACTCTGGAGCCAATAAAAGCATCTCTTTTTTTATACCAGGCTGATACATCAGGAAATTATAATAGTACTTTGCTTGGAATGCCCAGCTATGCAAAAATAAGGGGGAAGCTAGCAACGGATAACAGTGGTTCATTCTTAATTGAAACAATTGTTCCTGGTAACTATCCGGGTGAAGTTGATGGAAAACATATTCATGTAGTTGCAAGAGCAAGGGGATATGAAGAATGGAAGTTTGAATTTTTATTTGAAGGATGGGTTAGTGATGACTTGAGAAAAGAAATTGCAGTGAATAAAGATGCTATAATTCTTGAACTTCAGAATAAAAAAAGTGAAAAGTGGGTAGTTAATACTACAATTAAGCTTGAACCTAAATAATGGGATTTGAAAATATTACTGAATGTATTAATCTTATTACTAGCGAACTCGAGTTTACAAGGACAATATAAATCAGAACCTTGCTGGTCCCCTGATGGAGCTAAAATAACTTATGTGGTAATAGGCGATGGCAATGCTGATATTTAGGATTCAAGATTATATATAGGGGTGGTCAAAGCAGATCCCAAGAGATTTACCTGTATAATTTTTCTGCAAAAAAGAATCTGCAATTAATTCAGGATGGAACCACTTCATCACCATTTTGGTCACCTAAGTAAAATTCTTTTTGGATCAAAAAGAGGTGGGAGTGCTCAAGTATATTCAATGAATCCTATGGAAGTGATGTTCAAATTATTACCAAAGATTTCAAAAAAGCATATTATGGCCAACTGTGTCCTACAGATAAAAAGTTATTGCTTATTAGAGGAGATGAAAATAAAAGTGATATTTTTTTTAAAAAACTTGTCCACAGGAAATGTCGAGCAATTAACCTTTCAAGAAGACAAATAACAAAAGAAAGTTGTCTGTTAATTTAAGTGTTTCAGGATTTTAGGGCCTAGAAAATTATAGACAGGGTCTTCGTTTTTGTACAATTAATTCTTATGATATCACACTTGCTTAGCTATTCTATGTGTATCATTTAATTTTAATTGTATCGATGAAATTGCTTTTACTTTTTGTTCTAATCCTCAGACTCAGTAGCAATGGAATTCTTCATGAACCCCAAGCTAAATTTAACTATCATGATCCTCGCTGGTCACCAGATGGTTCTCAAATATTATTTTACTCAGATCGTAGTGGCAACTTCGATATTTATGTAATGGAGGCTGATGGCAGCAACTTAAAACAGCTGACGTATGATCCCTCTTACGATGGAATGCCTGCATGGTCTCCGGATGGAAAAAGTATCTCTTTTGCATCTAATAGGGATGGTGATTTTGAAATTTTTGTAATGAATCTGGATGGAGCTGGTTTAAAGCAGCTTACGCAAAACGAAGAATTAGATGGAACACATAGATGGTCACCCGATGGAACTATGATTGCATTTGAAGGTAGACGACAAGGAAATACAGATATATATATTATGAAAAGGGATGGCACGGGTATAAAACAAATAACTCGTGATTCAAATAATGATTTCGCTCCCTGTTGGATGCCCGATAATAAAACAATCATATTTCAATCTTCACGAAATGGCAGTTATCAACTATATGAGACACACATAGAGCAACCTAAAGTTAAAAAATTGACAAATAGCAATAAACATAGCCTGCTGGGATCAGTGTCTTATAATGGTGAAACGATCGTTTATATTTCTTATACTTCAGAATCTCAGCAAATCTATCT
The DNA here is from genome assembly GCF_040220215.1 of Ekhidna sp. Taxonomy (GTDB): domain Bacteria; phylum Bacteroidota; class Bacteroidia; order Cytophagales; family Cyclobacteriaceae; genus Ekhidna. The sequence goes on along the minus strand of NZ_JAVJTR010000023.1, from coordinate 151,043 downwards.
TATGAATTATGATGGGCTCAACCATCGCCAATTAACGGATTCGAATAATGGAAAAATGAGAGCTGAAATTTCTCCTGATTTGGAAAATATTCTATTCAATGTCATAGACCTGGATGATGGAAAGCAGAAATACGCTATTTGTATTTTGAATATTGAGAGTGGCAACATTACAAGGTTTGCATTATAAAATTCAAACGTAAGTAATAAGGGAGTTTGAAATTAGTTAATCTCTCATGTGTAATATCAAAACAGTAACTCATAGCTTTAAATGACTTTCGTTTTTGTACAATTAATACAAAGAGAAAAACTTGAGATTTAGCTCAATATTGAAATTGGCGGTGATTTCAAGAATAGGTTGAAATTACCAAATTAAAACTCTTAAAACTATGAAATTGAGGCTATTTTATTCAATTCTACAAGTTGGTTTTATATTGGCCAATTGTACCTACGTTAATGCCCAAACAGAGCCAAATTGGTCTCTTGATTCTAGGCAGATTGCCTTTGTAATTTACAAGAATGATCATTCAGATATCTACACTATGAAAGCAGATGGAACAGAAGTTAAACGTCTTACTAGTGATGGCAGCAATGAATGGTTTCCTCGTTGGTCTCCTGATGGAAGAAGGGTGCTCTTTTGGTCTGATCGTGGTGGTAATTCAGATATCTATGTTATGAATGCCGATGGAAGCTCGGTTAAAAGATTAACTTCTGATAAGGCAAAAGATCGGTATGGTTCATGGTCGCCAGATGGAAATAAGATTGTTTTTAATTCCGATCGAAATGGAGTTGATAATATTTTCATTTTAGATTTAAAAACAGATGAGGTTACGCAATTGACCTTCAATGAAAAAAGATGCTCTTTCCCAAATTGGTCTCCGGATGGTGATCTTATAGTGTATCGAATGGATTATAATATCTATACTATTTCAGTTGCAGGTGGAAAGCCAAATCAATTAACTACTGACGGAAGCAGCTCAGCTCCTTATTGGAGTCCGGACGGATTAGTGATTACTTATTACTCTAGTAAGAATGGTGGGGTATCCCAAATCTATTCAATAGATAAAGATGGAAATAATGAGGAGCAACTCACTAGTTCAAATAGTGAAAATGATGAATGCTATTATGGACAGATCTCTTCTGACGGCAATTGGCTTTTATATCGTAGAGGAGTGAGCATTGAAAAAAAGCATATGAAGTCTGGTAAGACTATCAAACTAATTGAAGAATCAAAGTGATATGAAGTTTATCAAATATGCTCTTGTTTTTTCCTGTCTATTTATTCTTTTCTCATCTCATTTAGTTGTTTCTCAGGAGTATAAAATTGTTTTTCAAGACCTTGAATGGACACCAGATGGGGAAACCATTGCTTTCACTGCGATCAGGGTAAAATCAGATTGGTCAGATTATTCATCAGATAAGTGGGGGCTTTATATGTATAGTTTGAAATCTAAATCTCTGATACAAATTGATTCCGGGACTCTTTATTTTGATATTTCACCTAATGGTGACAGAATTGTTTATGATAAAAGAGATGGGAAAAATTCAAATTTATACTTGTGGGATGTGAGAAGTAAAGTCAGCAATGCTTTGGTTACTTCAGAATATAAAGATTCCGGCCCAAGTTGGTCTCCAGATGGCAAGTCCATAGTTTTCTACAATGATAAAGAGGGAAAGGAAGACTTATATGTGTTAGTAATATCTTCCGGAGCAATTAGAAACATTACGAGGGATATTGATGCTAAATGCTATAATCCTGAATGGTCTCCAGGCTCTGATTTTATTGTTTATTATCATGAGAGGGGAGATAATATGGACCAGATCTATCTCACAGATCGGGAAGGGTCATTTCATAGGAATCTAACCAATGATACTAATCACAACATTTTTCCCACATGGTCAGCTGATGGACGGATTGTCTATGTCCGAAATGAAGGAGAGGTAATGTCAATTAAGCCCGATGGTTCAGAGAAAGTGCAAATCATGAATAAAAGTGGCGGTCTTGTGTCACCTTCACCAAATGGTAAAAAATTACTGTTTGTGTCTGTTGATAGTCAAGGTTTAAGTTTGTTGAATATGGAAAACAAGCACAAAAAACGACTATTTGAATCGAAGAAAATTTTTGACTGATTTAAATTAAAATTAAATGAATCATTTAGCATCCATGATCTTAAAACCTACTGTATTCGTTGGTTTTTGGGTAGTATCTTTTTTGGATTGTAATGGACAACAAAACAGACCGGCCTCAGATATGCAACCTCGCTGGGCCTCAGATGATAGTTACATTCTTTTTGTTTCAAATCGTGATGAAGGCAATCGTGAAATTTATAGAATGAACCCAGACGGCACGGATCAAAGTGTCTTTATATCAGGGGATTCGATTGAGCTGTTGCCATCGGTTTCTCCTGATGGTTCGAAAGTTGCCTTTGTCACCAAAAGAGATGGAAACTTCGAAATCTATTTAATGAAAACTAATGGAAATGATCCTGTCAATCTAACTCAGAGTGGTAGCAGGGATATGGTGCCAAAATGGTCTCCGGATGGCAAAAGAATTGCTTTTAATTCTGACAGAGACGGTAATAGTGAAATCTATGTTATGAATGAAGATGGGTCGAATCAAATGCGACTTACGAATCGACCTGGAGATGATTCCCAACCAGACTGGTCACCTGATGGGAAGTACATTGTTTTTAGCTCTCGTGCATCCAGATCTGAACCGTGGCAACTTTTTCGTATGGATGCGAATGGAAAGAATCCAATTCTGTTGTCGCGTGTAGGTAGTGACCCCAAATGGTCACCGGATGGCAAATTAATTGCATTTAATTCTGATCATGAGGGGCAGTATGAGGTTTATGTAATGAACTCAGATGGCACCAATCAAATTAATTTGACAAAAAATGAAGCTGTTGACAGTGCTCCTAATTGGTCATCAGATAGCAAAAAGCTCTTATTTGTTTCTAATCGTGATAATAATCAGGATATTTATCTGATGAATGCAGACGGAACCAATGTGCAAAGGTTAACAAACCACTAGTTGTCAATGTTCGACCGACTTCAGTGGGGTTGTTGTATTAAATGTTTCTTACTTTTTGAAAGACTCTACTGCTGAGTTATCTTCAAATTAACGATCCTATGCCGGTATGAATAAAAGAAATATACTTATGATTGGTGTTGTTATTGTTTTGTGTAATTGTACACAAACAAAAAAGCCAAGTATTCAAGTTACAATTGAAAGTAACCATCAAGAGACTTATACTGGTAGATTGCTAATTGCATTTGGCAGATTTGGGGATCGTGAGCCAAGAATGCAAATTGGTCATTGGGCAAATTCATCGCCAATGTTCGGTATGGATATTAGTGAAGTGAATAACGGTGGTGCAATCACATTCGATCCATTTGCATTAGGTTATCCTTATGAGCAGTTTCAAGATGTGCCTCCTGGAAAATACTATGTACAAGCGATTCTCAATGTCTATACAAAGTTTGACCGATCAGATGGACAATCGGTTTGGTTGCCTAACGATCAGTGGGAGGGACAAATATTTAAAGTGTCTCCTGGCAATCTGGTGAGTGAAGTGGACACGATTGAGGTTAAGGAAGGAGAGCCGATCAAACTTAACCTCACATTGAGTAGAGTACTTCCTCTGGTAAGCCATATGATAGAAAGTGAGTATGTGAAGAAAGTTAAAATTAAGAGTGAACTGCTTTCGGAATTTTGGGGTCAGGATATGTTTGTAGGTGCATATTTGGCGCTCCCCAACACCTATCATGATAATTCGGTAAGAAAATATCCAGTAGCCTACCATACGGGTTATTTTGAAGAATACCAGTCTCATTACTTTGATGAATCATCCGACTTTTTTCAAAAGTGGATGGAGCCGGTATTTCCTCAGATGCTGATTGTTCATCTGATGCATCCTAATCCCTACAATAGTCATTGTTTTGCTGCAAATTCTGAAAATTGTGGACCTATACAGGATGCAATAATGAAGGAGCTGATACCACATCTTGAAGAGCATTTCAGGATCGAAAAATCATCTGGTAAAAGAATTCTATTTGGTGGATCCTCCGGTGGGTTAATAGCCACCAGGCTACAAGTTTTCTACCCGGACTTTTTTGGAGGCTTGTGGGCCTTTGCTCCCGATGTTGTCGATTTTTCACATTTTCAGCTCAACAATATCTATGAGGACACAAATTTTTATTCAACGCGCTATACATGGAATACTATTGATAAGCCTACCTATCGTAATGAATTTGGTCAACCATACCTAACTGTCAAACAGTACAATCAATTTGAAAGAGTGCTTGGTTCAAAAGGAAGATCATCCAGCGAGTTTGATTCTTTTTCCGCGGCATTTTGTCCTGTTGATGAAGATGGATATCCACGACCATTTTATGATAAACGAACAGGAAGGATCGATTCCGTAACTGCTGAATATATGCGTAGACACGATGTTCTTCAATATCTAAAGGATAATTGGAGTGAAGTAGGGCCGTCATTAGTAGGGAAGTTGCACTTTGTTACTCCCGACATGGATAGTTATTATTTGAATGAGCCTACTTATGAACTGGAGGCTTTCCTGGAAAGCACTAAGAACCCCTACTATGGCGGGGAGTTTCTCTGGGGAAGACCAAGAAAAGAACACGGATGGACACCATGGGATGATGATATGAGTGAGTTTTTTAGGGTTTTGGATCAAGCATTTAGTGAGAAAAGAATGGGAGAATAATTAATGAAGTATGATAAAAACGTTTCTTATCGTTGCGCTTGGCATATTGATGAATGTCAAATTGACGGCACAAGTACACAATGAAGCATTCATAGGTAATTGGCTTAAAGCCTATAACTCTGCATCGTCAGAGGTAATGCAGGCTTTTATCATTGATAATTATCAAGCAAGGGTATCAGATAGTACAGAATTGGTTGAGAGCTTTCGGGATTATTTTCTGAAACTGTATGATGAGTTTGGACAGCTTCAACTTTATTCCTCCTATTTCGATAGTACTTATCAATCTCCTAAATACAATTTAAAAGGAGTTTACTCCAATGAATGGTTATCACTATTGCTTGTAACTTCCAAAAGTGGTGAAAAGCTTTTAGGACATGGTGTTTGGAAATACTCACCTCCACAAAACCATAATACTCCCAAGATTAAATTTAGAAACCTCTCAAAATATCTTGACACTTATCTTCAAGGAATGGCTGAAAATGGGTTGTTTTCTGGTTCAATTCTTATCGCCAGAGATGATAAAGTTCACTATGATAAAAGCTTTGGAGATGTAGGAAAAGGTGATCAAATTAAGATTGCTTCTGTGAGTAAATTGTTTACTTCTATTGCCATTGTTCAGTTGGTGCAGCAAGGACACATTTCTATAAATGATCCAATATCAAAATATGTGAAGGAATATCCATCTGATATATCACAACAGGTGACAATAAAGCATCTTCTGCTTCATACTTCGGGAATAGAACTTGATGACAATAGGAATTTTGTAAATAAGAGCAGATTTGCTACCAGCTTAGAAGAGTTGATTAATCTACAGGTTAATTATCTGGACAGCTTGAATGAGGGAAGAAGAATGAATTTCAAACCACTTGAAAACTACGATTATTCAAACGAGGGATATGATTTACTTGGCTATATCGTAGAAGTAGTAAGTGGACGTAGTTTTGATGAATTTCTATGGCATAACATCTTTAAGAAATTGGATTTGCGGAATACAGGATTTGACGTGGCAAATGCTGTGCAAGGACTTAGCCATTATAAAGACCTTAAATACAATTACGTTCCAGGAAAACTGTTTAATACGGAGCAATTTGATTTCAACTATCCAAGTCCATCAGGTGGGATTTATTCAACCACTTCGGATTTGTTTAAATTTTATAAAGCTATTCAGAAAAGCAAGTTGTTTGAAGGCGAATGGATGAATGTCCTTTTAGCAGAAAGTGTCAGTACAGGAGAAGACTCAAAATATGGATTTGGAATAATGAAACGAAGTGAGCAAGGATATCGAGTTGTTGGCCATCATGGTAGTTTGCCTGGAGCCAATGCTGCGGTATATTATCTAACAGACCCAAAGATCTATATTGTAATTCTTAGTAACCGCGAGGATCAGGCAATGCGATTGTTTTCACATTTATTGCGAAGAGTGTCTTTTAAAACATGAATCAAAAAGGCAATTCAGTGAGGTATAATAAGGCCCAAATAATATGATTTAAGAACATAAGAAACTATAAAGGTGTACCCAATATTGATTTACAGTCATTATCATAAATCCTCTCCATTTCCATGTGGATCGCGAAACTGAACTTTTGTGCAATATTTATTCATGAAAAATTAGGATGGTTATAGTGCTGATTATTTGAAGAAAGGTATTTGCTCATTTCTCAGCTCATTTCGGTTTTATCCTATTTGTAGAGGTCTGCATCATGTAACTTATTATATGTGTACTATCTCTAGATAAAATATGAAATACAAGGAAGAGATCATTATTCGGCAATCTAGAGGAAGAGTAATTGAATTATTCGACAATCCTGAGAATATGAAAGAGTGGCAGCCTGACTTGGTAAGCTTTAAGCAAATGAGTGGAATGGCCGGTTATGAAGGGGCAAAATCCAAGTTGATATATAAAATTGGTAAGCGTGAAGTAGAGATGATTGAAACGGTTACCAAAAGGGATTTGCCAGATGAATTTGCTGGTTCATATGAAACTAAAGGAGTTCTCAATACAGTTCGAAACAATTTTGAGGCCATGGGTGCAGATTCAACAAAATGGATAGTAGAAACTGAATTTAAGTTTAGTGGCCTAATGAATGTTTTCGCATGGCTGATGCCGGGGACTTTTAAAAAACAGACCAGGGATTTTATGAGGAGTTTTAAGGAGTTTGCGGAAATGAGCTAAGCACTTCAGACATAATCAGGTATAACATGTTTCTAGTTTCGTTTTTTTCCTATTCTTAGTTTGTTAAAGAAACTAGACTTGGGCAAACATCTGCGGACTGGTCAGAAAGCAGTTTCTGTTCTTTCATTGGCTGAGGAAGTTTCTAGATTAGAGATAGATTAATGACTATGCTCTGGCTGTCAAAGAAGATGAATGAAGATTGTATTGCTTATTTGATGACAAAAGTTTAAAAATGCTCCAAGGATTATATGAGGGGTTTAAGGTGTATGTTGAGGCAAATTGAATTTGCCAATGCAAGAACCCGATGAGGTAAAAGTTCAGATTAAATAATTTGAAGAAACAATCATTCAAAAATGATATGAGTCGTGTTGATTTAAACCGAGTGTCATCTTCCCTAAAAAAGATAGCAAAGGATGAAAGGTTAAAATCGTTATTTCTCGGGAATGAAATAATGTATACTTATCTTTTGAAAGCAGCAAAGAGGTATATAGGAGGGGAAACAGTTGAGGATTGTTTTGAAACAGCCAAAGTATATAATCAATCTGGCATCAAGGTATCAATTGATTATTGTGGCGAAAGTATAACAGATCAGAGTCAGGCAATTAGCGCATGCCTGGAGTTTATCCGGTTGGCAGACTTGATGGAAAATAATGTAGAGGGGTCTATATCTTTGGATTTATCACATATAGGCCTTTGTATAGATCGCGATTTTGCGAAAAATAATTTGTTTAGGTTATTGGATAGAGCAAAAAGTTGCGGATTGGACGTCATGATCAGTATGGAAGGGGCGGACCGGACAGATGATATTCTTGAACTATATACTAGTGCTAATGAAATATACGATAATGCTGGTATTACCATACAAGCTTACTTAGAACGAAGTTTAAACGACCTAAAGAATATTATTGATCATTGTAAGAATGGAAAAATACGGATTGTAAAAGGCGCATATGATGAGGCTAATTCAATTCCACGTGGTGAAGCACTCACTGAACGATTTATTCTATTGTGTGAGCAAGTCATTGCCTCTCAAAACAAACTATCAATAGCCACTCATGATAGTGAAATAATTGAGAGACTAAAGGAAATTTTAAGGTCTACTGACCCCATTTCAGCCCATACTGAATTTGAAATGCTAAGAGGTGTTTCTGATCAAATGCTATCAAGCTTAACAGATTCAGGCTATGATACACGCATTTATCTTATATATGGAATGCAGTGGCATCTGTATTTTTGGCATAGATTAGCTGAACATCCACAAAATGTTTATCAAGCAATTGTTGATATAGGGAAGCAAGGATTATAGCTTTCGTTTTTTTCCTATTCTTCTGAACAAGTAATGTCTAAATTGGGTGTGTAATCCACACTGACCAAATAATTGATTTTAATTACTTCATGAAATCATTCTTGATGAGTAATGATTTTGATAAGATTGTTTCATGAATAAAAAGTGTGGTTTCATAGTAGAGTTTGGAGAGGTATTTTTTCCTCTCCTTTTTTGTACTAGCAGACCTGGGGGATGAGAAGATTTAAGTTATTTGTCAAATCAAACAGATTGGGATATAGGTTTCACACCTACTGCATAGTTAATGGGATACCAAATTGATGAATTGTTATTTTTAGACCAAATTTCAATGTTTGTAAGTGTATCAATTAGATCAGAATCTGAAAGCATATTTGTATCTAGTATCGCTTCTCTGGCTCCTCGTAAAACTTCAACTAAATTTCTAACGGTCCCTTCAAATCTCAGGGATCCAGCGCACCCTCCAAAAAATGTAAATCCATTCCTTACAGGTTTAATACCTGCCTTCTGTAACAGGTGAACTAGCTTTTTCCCTATATAGGGGTCATTTCCCCTGTTGATGTAGGATTTCTCGTATGCTTTCCAAAGTAGTTCAAATCCAGATATTTCCGGAAAAACTCTAAAAATGGAATGATCATCATCAGCCAAAATTATTTGACCACCAGGTCTGGTTAATTGAACCATGGTCTGAATTGCTTTTAGTGGTTTATTGATGTGTTCGAGTAAGAAACGCGAGTGGACGACATCAAAGGATTCTGTAAGATCATCGACCAATTTTAATTTCTGAATATCACCCTGAAGGTAATTGACAGGAAAAACATCATGATCATGATGCTTGCAAGCAGACTTGATTTGTACCTCGTCTCTTTCGATACCAATGACAGTTGCTTTTTTGGCGTTTCTTTTAAATAATCTAGCAATGTGTCCTAGCCCTGAGCCAACATCCAGTACTCTTTCATATTCTAAACCAAAACTTACTTCATCGAAATATTCTTGATTTAAGAGATCATTTAATTGAGATAACCTTGTTTGTTCAGCTATTGAACTTCCATGGATATAAAAACTGGTTTGTTTTCTCATTAAATGGTTACTAAAACTTTGTGTACGTTTTTTCTAATTGTTTGAGCAAAGTGTACTCTTCATTGAGTAAACTTTTTAGGAGCTTTATTCCATATGGTGTTACTGAATAACATTTCAACTTTCTCCAGCCCCTAGTCGCTGTACCAGGTTTGTAACAAGTATTAATAGAACCATTTTTCTCTAACTTACCTAGTACATTACGAATTTTGAAGTACCCTTTTTTTATCTCAAACCGAGTCTCTAATTCTCTTTTTAACTCAAGCGTTGAGTATTGTTCTTTGCCATTGGTCGCAACCAATAATAAGATCATTTCCCCCAAATCCATTTAAGACATATTCATTTTAAAGAGACTATGAGCTATGTTTTGCTATTCGGATGGTCTAATTTTATAACTCCAACTGTGGATAGATAGGAAAAAAACGAAATGGATGTTCAGCTCTGGAGAGGGAGGGAGGATATATTGTATGTTCTAGATTTTTTCTGAGGGATATTTTTGTGTTGTTTGTTAGACTCAATTGGCTATTTTCATTTTATGTGAATCTTCACTCAAATTTGGAATCCTCTCAGCAGCTTCTTTTCTTCTTTGGTCAATAACCTTTGCATAGATCTGAGTAGTCTTTACCGTTTTGTGATTGAGCATCTTCGAAACAGTGTAAATGTCGGTTCCTAGAGAGAGCTGCAAGGTGGCGTAAGTGTGACGAAAGCAATGGAATGTAATCTTCTTTGTGATTCCGGCACGCATTACCCATTCGGATAGTTTGAGATTTGTCCAAGCTGAATACTTCAATCCTTCAAATATCTTCTGGTCTGGAGCTTTGGGATAACCAAGTGTGGTAACTGCTTGCTCCGGAATATTATGCGTTTGTGGTCGGTCGGTCTTTTCGTGAATGAATCGAATGAAATAGCCATTGATTTCTGAGTATTGGATTTCCTTCCAGGTTAGGTTGATAAGGTCACTCCAGCGTAAACCAGTGAGAGCAGAGAAGATGGCCGCCTTCTTGAGCTCTGAAGATTCGCACTCAGTATTGAAAAGAGCTTTGAGCTCTTCCAGGGTAAGGAACTCCCTGACTGTTTCCTTCTGTTTGATTCGATCAATCTTAAGCATGTAGTTTTCCTCCAGATGTCCTTTCTTAAATGCCTCTTCGATGGCTACCGAAAACTTACTGAAATAGGAAGATTGGCTGTTTTGCGAGAGCTTCCTGGACTTACTTTTCAGTGAGTGGGTGGTTTTAAGGTATTCCTTAAAATCCTCACAGAACTGCAGGTTGATATCTACGGTTGTACACTGGCCATGCGTGAACCTCACCAGATACTTGTAAGCACTCATCCAGTTGGCATGGTTACCGTCACTATCCCATTTGGAGTTGGCCAAATTCTTGAAGAAGTGGAGGAAATCAATCTGTTTGGATTTCTTAAAAATGAAATCAAATCTGCTGGCTTGGATGTCAAGTTGCCTAGCCGAGCAAATGCTTTGTGCCTGGATTTTGGTTTCCTTGTTGTGCTGCTTTTCAAAAACTCCTTTAGGTTTCTCGTAGAGATAAAGCTTGAGAAACTCTCTTCGGGTTGACTTCTTGGTTTCCGGATCCACAAGAGGAGGGTAGAAGTCGAGGTATAGGCTGATTCTTCCTTTGGAGATTTTCTTTTGGCGTAGTGTAACTTTCATGGGTTAGGATTTACCAGTTGATCGATAGATTTTCTAGAGATGACCTTTTTCTTACCAATTTTTCCAAACTGTAAGGCGCCATCTCGCCTCATTCGGTACAAAGTAGTACGGCTAACTCCTAAGAGCCGTGCAGCTTCTTCCAATGAGAGATAGTCTTTCTCCTGTATTTCCAGAATAGGAAGCGTTTTGATAACTGCAGTCTCAGTGTTCGATTTAGATACCTTTTCTTCCTTCTTACGCTTCTTATATGCTCTTTTTGCACAATTATCCCCGCAATACTTAGTGACGGTTGTTTTGGCAGTAAACTCATTACCACAGTACTGACAAATTCTCTGAACTCTAATGTTTGAACTCATGGTGATCTCTCAATTTCAGATTGTATCCTGGAGTTTCACTATGATCCAATTTGTTTCAAAATGTTTCATATACTCTCCATTTTTGTACCTTATATAAAGATAAACAATTAGGTACAAATACGGTACAAAAGGAGTCAAAAAATCGCTAGAAAACACGAATTAAAAAGAACCTGAAAACATCAATAAATAGCTTTATAGCTTGTATTTAAGGTTTCTTTGTTTGTGGTTTGTGATGATTGGGGAAGTTACTTCCCGATACAGAACTTAGAGAAAATGTTTTCTAACAAATCATCAGTGGTCACCTCACCGGTAATCTCACCTAAGTGGAAGAGAGCTGAACGGATGTCCTGAGCCACCAGGTCGTTGCTCATTTGCATGTTGATGCCTTCGATCACGCGGTTGAGCGCCTCGTCGGTTTGCTGGAGGCTCTGCAGATGTCTGGCGTTGGTGACGATCACATCGCTGGAGCTTTTGGTATCAGCTACAAATGCCTGTAGTCGGACCTTCAGGTCGTCCAGGTGGTCTTTTCCTTTAGCAGAGATAAATACGGCGTTTTCACCTTCCAGGAGCGCTTTTAACTCGGGTTTCGCCTCGTCTACCTTGTTCCCCACAATCAGGCTCGGGACGCTGGATTTCTTCAGCCCTTCGATTTGTTCCCGGATGTTGTCGGGTGTATCATTCGCCAGATCGATCATGTAAATGACCAAACTGGCTTCTTTCATTTTCGCTAGCGTTCGCTGTACACCGATGCTTTCCACTTTGTCCTCCGTCTCCCGGATACCGGCCGTGTCTATGAACCGAAACGCAATCCCATCCAGATAAATGGAGTCCTCAATGAAGTCCCGGGTGGTGCCAGCTACATCAGAGACAATCGCCTTTTCTTCGTTCAGCAAGGCATTGAGAAGGGTAGACTTGCCTGCATTGGGTTTGCCTGCTATCACAGTAGGGATACCATTTTTGATAGCGTTCCCGTATTCAAAGCTGGAGATCAGCGATTGGATCAGCGTCTGAATCTTATTGATCAGGTCAATCAACCCCTGACGGTCAGCAAACTCAACATCTTCCTCCGCAAAGTCCAGCTCCAACTCGATCATGGAAGCGAAGTGTACCAGTTGCTCCCGCAGGTTTTTGATTTCATCAGAAAACCCACCACGCATCTGCTTCATAGCGGTCTGCTGCATGCTGGCGCTCTCGGATGCAATCAGGTCAGCGACTGCTTCTGCCTGTGCCAGGTCAAACCGGCCATTCAAAAAGGCTTTTTGGGTGAACTCACCGGGCTTGGCTAAGCGTGCTCCTTTCTTTACCAGCAAACTCAAGATTTTCTGCAGGATATACTGTGAGCCGTGACTGGAGATCTCAATCACATCTTCTTTAGTGTAGGAGTGAGGGCCCTTGAAGATCGATACCAATACCTCATCAATGATTTTGTTTTCATCGTCACGTATCGTCCCCAGGTGGATGGTATGGGAGGCTACCTTCGTCAGGTCTTTCCCTCGAAATAGCCCGTTTACAATCGGGATCGTTTCGGTACCGGAAACACGGATAATTCCCAGTGCTCCCTGCCCGGGAGGAGTCGCCAGGGCTGTGATTGTGTCATTGATGTGAGACATGGGTGCAAAAGTATAGGAGAAAGGGACAGATACTTACTTTTTTCCTTAGATGAAAAAAGTAACAAAAAAATCAAGGCAAAATCAATCCAGCTAACCCCGCAATCCCAACACGTGATTTTGCCGGGTTTCACCGTGCCGGCGATTTGGTGTGGTGCATTTCATAGCCGCAGGCTGTGTAAGTTACTTAAATGAGGAAGGCGCGATAGGAAGGAAACTTCGGCGGGCTAGCGTCGGGCCTTGTGGGTTGATAGCTTTCGAGGTTTCTAGACTTTTGCCGAATCGTCGGACCGCTACTTTTTGTCAATGAAAAAGTAGGTGCCTCCCTGGCATGAGGGGAAAGAAAAAGCTGCTAACAACAAAATACATTTTACTGCGGTCTATTGGTTTAGTACTAATTCTCCCTCAAGTTTTAAGCAGATCCTTCGCTGCACTTGCCTACCTCAGGCAGGATCATAATGACAGTACTCAGGTCAATTTTTGTTGTAATGAAGGACTATTCTCATTTGATTAAATCTTTCAATTAAGTCCTTATTCCCTTGGGAGGGTAACCTAAGTTGCCCGATTCATGGGAATCTTTGGTTCTTAATCCTTACGCGTATTCCGCACTCTTCGATCTAACGATTATGCTAGTTTTTTGTATTTCATTTGCAAATAGGAAATAAATAATTATATATTTGTTTTGTAAATAGGAAATAAATAGGACTTATATGAAACTTGGAGCTTTTGAAGAATTGGTATTGCTGGCCGTTGGCGCCCTGGGTGATGATGCCTATGGGGTCACTGTAAAGGAGATGTTGAAGGAGAAAACCCAAAAGAACCCAAGTATCGGGGCGTTACATTCAGCGCTTTATCGATTGGAGGAAAAGGGGTACCTGGAAGCATCGGAGGGAGGAGCTACTAATGAACGAGGGGGGAGAAGAAAAAAGTATTATCGACTTACCTCTCACGGTATTAAAGTGCTGGAAGAAGCCAACGAGCTTCGGATGGCTTTCTCACGTCAGGTTCCCGGACTAAACCTGAAAACCAATTGAAAAAGACAAGATCAAATCCTCCCGGGTTTGCCCGGCAACTGCTGAAGTGGTTCTGCGCGGACCATGTGCTGGAGTTTCTTCAGGGTGACCTGGAAGAACTCTACTTCCTCAGAGTGGAGCGTCATGGGAAGATCCGTGCGTCCATTCATTATTTCCTGGATGTACTTAGCGCGGTACGTCCTTTTGCATTCAAACAATCAAGGTCAAACTCAAATATTGCTATGTTTAAAAATTTCTACTTTACTTCCATCAGGAACTTCGCACGGAATAAGCGTTATTTCCTGACCAATCTCACAGGACTAACTATTGGACTAACCAGTTTTGTACTGATTGCCTTTTATATCATCAATGAGCTCAGTTATGATCGTTTTCACACGAATCATCAGCAGCTTTATCGGGCTAGCACGGTGGCTAACATCAATGGCAAGATCAATCGGGAAGCTCCAACCAGTGCTCCTTTAGCCAAAGTAATGTTGGAGGAATATCCGGAGGTCAAAAATGCTGTCCGTGTAGTTAAAAATGATCCCATTTTAGTAGAGCAGTCCGGTCGTAAATTCATTGAAAATGGACTGTTGTATGTGGATGCTTCCTTTTTTAGTGTGTTCAGCTTTCCCTTGATCGAAGGGAGCTCAAATGAGGCCCTAAAAGAAGCCCGATCGGTGGTATTTACCGATTCCTATGCCAAAAAGTATTTTGGAAACGATGACCCCATAGGTAAAAAATTAATCCTGGGAGCAGACTCTGTTTTTTATGTAATCACCGGCGTGGTTGCAGACCCACCGGCCAATTCACACATTCAGTTTGACATGCTCGCATCCCTGAGCAGCCTGCCGAATGTGTATGATGGGAACAGCTGGATAGGTAGCAATGCACATACGTATTTACTTCTTCATAACCAGACCAGTGTAACGGAGCTGGAAACGAAAATGCAGGATATTTTCTACAAGTACATGGCTCCACAGATTGAGTATTACACCGGGCAATCCATTGGGGAATGGGAAGCTTCCGGAAACCAGGTGAAGTACAACTTATTTCCTTTCAAAGACATTCACCTGAAGTCAGATTTTGGGAAGGAGCTGGTACCACCTGGAAACCTCTCTTATATCTACATCTATGGCGTTATTGGATTGATCATTCTTTGCATCGCTATTTTCAACTATGTGAATATGGCCACTGCACAGTCTGCTACAAGAGCACGTGAAGTAGGCATTCGAAAGGTGATGGGTTCCAGTTGGTCATTACTTGTCAAACAATTCATTTTTGAATCTGTATTACTGGCTTTATTCGCAGGCTTTCTAACGGCATTTCTGGCTTATATGCTCAAACCTTCTTTTGAGATTATCCTTCAAAAGGAACTTGCTTTTGGAATTTTCTCCAGTTCATGGGTTTTAATTTTGTTATTAGCGCTCTCTATTGGAGTGGGTGTACTCGCAGGTACTTATCCTGCATTTGTGCTTTCACGATTCCATCCAATTACAGCCATGAAAACAACTTTGTCACCAGTTGGAGCTTCAGGCTGGCTGAGAAATGGGTTGGTGGTTATTCAGTTTACGGCCTCCATCGTGATCATCATCGTTACACTGGTGGTCTACAATCAGATTGATTACATGCTTACAAAAAACCTGGGCTTTGATAAAGAGCAGGTGCTGGTCATCCAACGACCGGATGCATTGCAGGATCATTTAGAGGTATTTGAAGATGAGTTAAAAACCAATGCCAATGTTCGACAGGTGGTACATTCGCTAACCTTACCGGGGAAAGGATACAGCATACGATCGTATCGTTCGGTAGATCGTGATGAGACGTTTCTTTTCCCGAATAATCAGATCAGCTTCCACTATGATGAGGTCATGGATTTGGAATTGGTAGCAGGTCGATTCTTTTCCAAAGAATATAAAGCAGATTCAAATGCCGTGGTAATAAACGAATCTGCAGTTGAGGCCCTGGGGTATGAAAACCCCATCGGTCAGAAGTTGACCTCTCCATGGCATAGAGGAGAATACCTTACAATTATTGGCGTGATGAAGGACTATTACATTGAATCGTTGCATCAACCGATCGTACCCGTTTCGCTTGAGTTGATGCCTGATCGATCTTCAAAATACATCAGCGTAAAGCTCAATGGTGGTCAGGAGATTCGTAAGACAATTGAATTCATGGAACAAAAGTGGTCTGAGTATACGAACGACCATCCGTTTCAGTACTTCTTTTACGATGATGAGTACGAAAAGCTGTATCAAAATGAAAGGGCTACCGGAAAGATATTTACAGTGCTTGCCTCTTTATCCATCCTGATTGCCTGTTTAGGACTTGTCGGCCTTATCTCCTTCAATATTTCATCACGGAGAAAAGAAGTGGGCATTCGCAAAGTGCTGGGAGCGAGTGTACAAACGCTGGTGTGGCTACTATCTAATAATATGGTTCGCACAGCACTTATCGCTTCTATTCTATCCTGGCCAATAGCTTACTTTGCGATTGATTACTGGCTGCAAAATTTCGCAGAACGTACCGTTATTAATCCCTGGAGTTTTATTCTGGCCACAGGAGCGGTATTAGTTATTGGTGGTCTGGCAATAAGTTTCCAAACGATCCGAGCATCCTTAATGAATCCGGTTGAGAGTTTAAGGCAGGAGTGAGGATAGCATAAGGGTTATGGTTCTGACGAGCCCCGACTTGTGGACTAAAAACCAAAAGAATCTATCTCAACGTCACTCAGAGCCTTTTCTTGTTGGTTAGAGCTATGGAGAAAAGGCGAGGAGTCTCCTTGAATTGAAAGTATTCCTGTGGCTGCCAACGATTAGCCCGGAGAGTCTTTGAATGACGGTTCTCTTTGGTTTAAAATCGCACTCTGTCAAACTTTGTGTGATTTTTATTGTCAGTCTGAGATCCTCGAAGACGACATTATCGTTCTTATTTCCTTGCGCACAACCCACACCCTTCGACAGGCTCAGGGTGACACACGCCATATTAGATTATTAATTCGTACAAAATATCCACTTTAGTGGGTATAGGGATGTTTTGAACATAAAGAACCTTAATTTTCTTTCCAAAACGTAACTAATTGGTTTCTTTTTTAGTATACTTGTAACCAACAGGTTTCATATTATGCGACGAGATGTATTTCAGGCAGTGGCTGATCCAACAAGGAGAGAGATATTGGATATTCTTTCTCATCAACCAAGAAATGTTAATGAGCTGGCAGACAGCTTTGATATGAGCAGACCTGCTGTATCAAAGCATGTGAAAATCCTCAAGGAATGCGGGCTGGTATCTACCGTGAAACAGGGAAGAGAGCGTCACTGCCATGCGAACCTGGACAAGCTGGGAGAGATTGCTTTGTGGGTTCATCAATACCGAAGATTCTGGAATACGAATTTGGATAAACTGGAAGCCTTGCTAAAAGACGAAGACAACATTAACTAACTATATCATGGATAAATACGGAAAACTTATTGAAGATCACACATTACAATTTGAACGGATGTTGCCCGGACCAATCGAGCGGGTATGGGAATACCTGACCGATGGGGAAAAGCGTGCCCTATGGTTTGCCGGAGGTGAAACTGATTTACAGCCCGGTGGCGAAATGAAATTGGTGTTTCACAACTCTAGGCTAGGCACACCTTCGGAACCTACACCTGAGAAATATAAAGACTTTGGTGATGGGTTTGAATCAATCGCAATTGTACAAACGAGCGAAGCTCCTTATTTGCTGGTTCTGGAATGGGAAGGGTTGGTTACAATCAAATTGGAAGAACAGAGAGATCAGGTAAAGCTGACATTGACGCATGAGAACCTGAAACAAACGAAAGATGCATTGGTAGGCACACTGGCCGGCTGGCATACGCACTTAGACATTCTGGTAGATCGCATGAGCAATCGAGAACCAAAAGGCTTTTGGAGTATTCACATGGGATTCGAGCAGGAATATGGTGAAAAGTACTTTTAGACCTTTTGAGATGATTTAAAGAGCCAAAAACTGAACAGGAAGACAAATCCTCCTGCTAAAATGTAGGAGGTAGTTCCACCTAGCAAGAAAACGATAAGTGCTCCGGATGCTAAAAGACGAATATATTCAGCAGGTATCCAACTCCTTCGGTTTTCCATAAGAATGCCTAACTGTGCAATGGACCACATGATGAATCCGGCCATGGCTAACTTGATTTCAAGGGTATAGTTGGATTGTGTAAATAGAAATAAGGAGGCAAACCCAAGCACCAAAATAAACTGCACAAATACATACCGGATCATCGGCATGTGTGGGTGTACATCAAACTTGCGATACGTTTTTTTATCAACCTCAGGCGCCATTTGATAGCCACCCAACTCGACGGGTTGCCATCCGGGTTTGTAGAAAAGTACTTTGAGCTTATTCCAGAAACCAGGGGTTGCCTTCACCTGATTGGTCATGTCTACAATCGGGAGCACATTGGCCCAGACAGGATTCCATGTGTTTGTGGGCTTGGTAACTCCATAGGTAGGCTTTTCTTCTTCTGCCTGAAAGGTCCCAAACATGCGATCCCAAATCATCAGCGTGCCTGCATGGTTCCGGTCAATGTATTTCGGGTTCCTTCCATGATGTACCCGATGATGCGAAGGCGTGTTAAATACATACTCAAACCACCTGGGTAGCTTCTCAATAGCTTCTGTATGAATCCAGAATTGATAAATGAGATTAAGTCCTTTAACTGTTAAAAATGCATACGCGCTAAACCCCATCAAAGCCAGCGGCAAATAAAACAGCATAGAGAAAACGCCTCCGAAAGAGGATTGTCTGAGAGCCACCGATAAGTTGTAATCTTCACTTTGATGGTGCACCACATGGGCTGTGTTCCATAGAAAATTTATTTCATGACTGGATCGGTGAAACCAGTAATAGAAAAAGTCCACGAGGATAAAGAGGATCGCCCACGTCCACCAGGTATCAGGAATTTGGAAAACAGCACCATACTCATACACGAATTGGTATAAAGCAACAGATAAAACCCCCCACAAAGCATTGGTCACCTGAGAGGAAATACCACAACTGATGTTTGAAATTGCATCATTGGTTCGATAGACCTTCGCCTTTTTAACCAGCTGATAAATCAATTCAAAACCTATCAAAAGGAAGTAAATAGGAATGGAAAGAATAACGGGATTAAAATCCATATTCAAAATTAGCGATTGGAGCGCACATAATCTGGAAGTCCGATTAGATTTGCGGCCATGATTAAAGCCACGAAAGTCCTTAACTCATTATCAATCATTTTTTTTATGGCCATTCTGTTGTTGGTGTATGCCTATCTACCGATTATGGTTGACCTGAATGTGGAGGAGTTGAAGGACTTTCATAAGCAAACATTTTTCTATTACACAGTAGGAGGGTTTGTGGTGGTGAACGTCATTTTGAAACTCGTCACCTCGCTCGGAGCTAAGTACTTACCCAAAGAACCACAGGCCTGGCTGAACGCTATCATCTTCGTAATCAATTTCAACATCACCTTGATCGTTGGCTTTATTGGGGTGTGGAATAACCCTGCTCATATTGAACCGGAAAGCTTTGCTTACTTGAATTATATGGGGCCTATTCTCATCATTATTTGGGTAATCGGTTTGATTTTTTTGTATTTCAAAAAGAAGTAGAACTCACTCTATTTCAGTTTATTAAATTGACTTATTTGAAGTAAAACTACTTCTGAGTATTAGGTTGTTACGTGTAAGTATTGGATTTTTATCATTACTTTGGATTAGAGAATATTAAATCATTTATAACGATTTTATTGCATGGCTGAAGCGATTTATACCGAGGATAGTATCAAGTCCCTTGACTGGAAAGAGCACATCAGGCTCAGACCCGGTATGTATATTGGAAAACTGGGAGACGGCAGCTCGCCGGACGATGGAATCTATGTATTGGTAAAAGAGATCATCGACAACAGTATCGATGAACACATGATGGGACATGGTCGGACCATCGAAGTGAAAGTGACGGATCACCGGGTGACCGTACGGGATTATGGTCGTGGAATTCCACTTGGAAAAGTGGTGGATTGTGTGAGTAAAATTAACACAGGGGGTAAGTACGATTCAGGTGCTTTCCAAAAATCTGTGGGTCTGAACGGGGTAGGTACTAAAGCGGTAAATGCCCTTTCAAAATACTTTAAAGTTCAGAGCTACCGTGACGGAGAAACTAAGATTGCGGAGTTTGAAAGAGGAGAAGTTTCTAACGATGCAAAGGTTCAAAAAGCGGAAGGAAGAAATGGAACACAGATCATCTTTGAACCAGATGATACCGTGTTCAAAAATTACCACTTCATTCCTGAGTACCTGGACAACCTGATGTGGAATTATGCTTACCTTAACGCTGGCCTCACCATCGTTCTGAACGGCAAGAAGTATCATTCCGAAAATGGACTGAAAGACCTGCTGACCAATAAGGCGGATATTGAAAATCTTCGATACCCGATTATCCATTTAAAAGGAGATGATATTGAGGTGGCTCTGACTCATGCCAACCAATACGGGGAGGAATATTACTCGTTCGTAAACGGTCAATACACGACCCAAGGTGGTACTCATTTAGCGGCCTTTAGGGAGGCGATTGTTAAAACCATCCGTGAGTTCTATGGAAAAAACTTCGAGGCTTCTGATGTGCGATCTGCCATCATCGGGGCGATTGCCGTACGGGTACAGGAACCTGTATTTGAAAGTCAGACGAAGACTAAGCTGGGTTCTCAAAATGTAGGTCCGGAAGGTCCAACTATGCGAACATTTGTCAATGATTTTGTAAAGACCGAGTTGGATAACTTTCTTCATCGGAATTCAGAGACCGCTGATGCTTTATTGAAACGTATTCAGCAGTCGGAGCGCGAGCGTAAAGAAATAGCAGGAATCAAGAAGCTTGCGAATGAGCGGGCGAAGAAGGCCAACCTTCACAACAAGAAGCTAAGGGACTGCAGAATTCATTTCAACGATAAAAAAGGTGACGACACCATCAAAGACGAAACGATGGTGTTTATCACGGAGGGGGATTCAGCTAGCGGATCCATCACCAAATCGCGAAATGTGCAAACGCAAGCTGTGTTTTCGCTTCGTGGTAAGCCTTTCAACTGCTTTGGCCATACGAAGAAGGTGGTTTATGAAAATGAAGAATTTAACCTGCTTCAGCATGCACTAAATATAGAGGATGGGCTGGAAGGGTTGCGATATCGTAAGATTGTCATTGCCACAGATGCCGATGTGGATGGTATGCATATTCGATTGCTACTACTGACTTACTTTCTGCAGTTTTTCCCTGAATTGGTACGGAACAACCATATTTTCATACTGGATACCCCATTGTTCCGCGTAAGAAACAAGAAAGAAACGATCTATTGTTACTCCGAAGAGGAGCGAAGGAATGCTATCGCTAAGCTTGGAAATAAGCCGGAGATCACCCGATTCAAGGGGTTAGGGGAGATTTCACCCAATGAATTCGCCGCGTTCATCGGTGATGATATTCGTCTGGATCCGGTCATCTTGCAAAAAGACACCAGTATTACTGATCTGTTAACCTTTTACATGGGTAAGAATACACCAGACCGGCAGCAATTCATCATTGATAAGCTGAGAGTGGAGAAAGACTTGGTTTCTGAAGTGAAGGAAATTGTCGAAGAGGTTGCTTGATGGAACGGTCAAAGTCATTATCATCCAGATATGTGAAAGGATACAAGATTGTGATGGTTACTTTTATGACCCTTTTTATTTCATTCTATGCTTTTGCCTTTAGTACGAAAGGTGATTTCATTGGGATCATCATGGGAATAGGGTATCCTCTTTTTTTAGTATTCTACTGGTTTCCTGAAATAAGAAAATCAATCGGCCGGATTAGGGAAATTGAATATGACAAAGATAATCTGTATGTGAAGGAGGGAGATTATGAAATTCAAATACCCTATTACAATGTAAAGGATATTGAAATTGTGAGCCTGGATGGGTTATATAAATTCAAGCTTTACCATCATGACCAGTTTGGGGATGAAGTGTTTTGCAAACCCTCGCTTTGGTACCCTTTCAACTACAAACGGATAGATGCCGAATTAAATCGAATCAGATCGTTTGTAAGAAAGGCTCATCGAGAGTATAAAGAAAAGATCGGCTCTGAAAAGGTTGTTACCAAGCAATTGATTGTGAAAATTACGCAAAATATGATTTTTTGTAAAAAAAACGCAATAAATTAAACTCTGCATCATGGAGGCAAGGAAGCGACACATATTGATGGCGGATTTAGTTGCCAGTAATGAGCAAGACAGCAATCAGCTAATGGCTGATTTTCAGGTGTTGGTTAGCTATACGAACAAGATATACAGTGAGTCAATAGAATCGCCACTAACCATAGCACCTGGTGACGAATTTCAGGGGATAGTTTCTTCTGCTTTGACAGGGATAGACATCATACTTGCCATGGAGGAATACATTCTTGAAGAGGAATTTGATTTCAAACTAAGGTACGTGCTTTATGAAGGTTTGGTTGAAACAGCAATCAATCCGGAAGTTGCTCAGGAAATTTTAGGTTCAGGATTGATAAACGCAAGGAAAAGGTTGAATGAAATGAAGAAAGACACCTGTAGATTCTATATTTCAACCAAGTCGTCTACTGAGCTTAACAAGATGATGAGGGTAACGCAGCATTTCATTGACGGTTGGCACCCTAAAGACAGAAGTACGGTTTCGGGCTTTTTACAAGGGCATGATTATAAAGCACTGGCCAAAATCCATCAAAAAGATGAATCTACGTTGTGGAGAAGAAGGAAGAGCCTGGCGATAGATGAATATTTGTTGTGTAAAGACTTAATTCATCATTTGGTTAATGGATAGAATTATGTTTGACAACATCAGATTTGTGAGTTATAGTTTTTAATGTGAACGGGCATAGATCCGGTAATGAATAATTTGTAAATGGGAGAAGAACACGAAAACGAGGAAGAGATACACGATGTAATCCCGATATCCGGGATGTACGAAAACTGGTTTCTGGATTATGCATCATATGTAATCCTGGAGCGAGCAGTCCCTGCTATCAATGACGGCCTGAAACCTGTTCAGCGCCGGATTCTGCATGCCATGAAGGAAATGGATGATGGGCGCTATAACAAGGTCGCTAACATCATCGGCAGTGCTATGCAATACCACCCACATGGAGATGCCTCCATTGGCGATGCGATTGTAAACCTGGGGCAGAAGGATCTGTTAATTGACATGCAGGGTAACTGGGGGGATGTTCGTACAGGAGACTCTGCAGCTGCTGCCCGTTATATTGAGGCCAGGCTGTCCAAGTTTGCTCTGGAGGTTATCTTCAATCCACAAACCACCGAATGGCAGCTTTCCTATGATGGTAGAAAAAAAGAGCCGGTCACCTTTCCGGTGAAGTTCCCTTTATTGTTAGCTCAAGGAGTAGAAGGGATTGCTGTAGGGCTCTCTACTAAAATGCTTCCACATAATTTCTGTGAGATTCTGGAAGGTTGTATTGCGACCCTAAAAGGAAAGAAGGTGAAACTATACCCCGATTTCCTGACTGGCGGTAAAATTGACGTCACAGATTACAATGACGGCAAACGAGGTGGGAAAGTACGCGTGCGAGCCACTATCGAAGAGGTAGATAAGTCGACCTTAGCTATTCGTGACATTCCATATGGAACCACTACCACTTCATTGATTGAGTCCATTGTAAAAGCCAATGACAAAGGCAAGATCAAGATCAAACAGGTCATTGACAATACCGCTAAGGATATTGAAATTTTGGTGAGTCTGGCATCAGGCACTTCTCCGGATATTACCATGGATGCTTTATATGCATTCACCGATTGTGAAGTTTCAATTTCACCAAATGCATGCGTCATCATTAATGACAAACCACATTTCATAGGCGTTTCGGAGATTCTGAAGCAGTCGGTAGATCAAACCATTGATTTACTCAGACAGGAGCTGGAGATTGAAAAAGCAGAGCTAAAAGAAAAAATATTCTTTAGTGACTTGCTTAGAATCTTTATCAATGAGGGAATGTACAAACATCCTGATTATGAAAATTCGGGGGACCTCCAAAAGTGTTATGAAGTCCTTAATAAATTGTTTAGTCCATTCTTTGAGCAGTTCTATAGGGAAATCACCAATGAAGATTACAAAAGGCTCATAGATAAGCCGTTGAGCAGTATTACCCGCTTTGATACAAGCAAGGTAGATGCTCAAATCAAAGAGCTACAAGAAAAGATTTCACTGGTAGATTACAACCTGGATAATCTCACTGAGTTTGCTATTTCATACTATCAAAACTTACTGGACAAGTATGGAAAAAACCGTGAACGTAAGACGGAAATCACCAACTTTGATACTATCAATGTCAATATTGTTGCAGCTAATAACGCCAAACTATACGTCAACAGGCAGGATGGGTTTGTTGGTTATGGTTTGAAGAAAGATGAGTTCGTATGCGAATGTTCGGATATTGATGACATCATTGCTTTTACCAAAGAAGGTAAATGCGTGGTAACCCGAATCCAAGACAAAACTTTTGTTGGAAAGGATATTCTGTACGCTGGAGTATTTAAGAAAAACGATGAGAGGATGGTCTACAATATGGCTTATGTAGATGCCAAGTCAGGAAATTCTTACGTGAAGAGATTTCAGGTGCTTTCTGTAACAAGAGATCGTGAGTATGATCTCACCAAAGGAGGAAAGGGGAAGGTGCACTACTTCACTGCCAATCCGAATGGCGAAGCTGAGATTGTTACTGTATCATTAACACAGGCAAGCAAGGCCAGAAAGAAAGTGTTTGATTTTGACTTTTCTGAGTTGGAGATCAAAGGCAGGGGAGCGGGTGGAAACATCCTGACCAAATATCCTATAAGAAAAATTGTCCTGAAGGAAGAGGGAAAATCCACACTTGGAGGCGTAGACATCTGGTATGATCCTACAGTAGGGAGGTTGAACCGAGAGGATCGAGGTGATTTCCTCGGTAATTTCAAGTCAGAAGATCAAATAGTCGCTTTCTACAGAGATGGAAGTTACGAGACCACTTCGTTTGAACTGACCAATCATTATGATTTTAACAGCCTGATGGGTATTTATAAACTCGAACCAGATGCATCCTTCAATGCGATTCACTATGATGGTGAGTCAAAGAATTATTTCGTTAAGCGATTCATCATTGAAACAAATACGCCTGATAAGAAATTTTCGTTTGTAACTGAAGCAAGAAGTTCAAAGCTAATGTTCATTTCAAAGGGAATAAATACTGACGTAGAGGTTACTTACAAGGATGGACGCAAGCATGAGAAGAAGAAACTTGACTTAATGAATCTGATCGATATCAAAGGGTGGAAAGCGATCGGTAATAAACTTCCGGTACAGCAGGTCATCTCGGTGGATTTGATCAAAGAGGAAAAGGAGAAACCAAAGCAGTCAACTATCGATTTAGATGAGATCAAGAATACAATCAAGAGTGAAGTAGAAGAAGAAGAAAATCAGCTAGGTTTATTTGGTGAAAAGAAAGAGTAAATGAATCCGCAACAGGTCATCGATATCCTGGAACAGTTTGTGTCTGAAAATAAGCAGACGCATATCGAGCGGGTGCTTAACCAACGAACAAGACATGTGACACTTGTGTTCGAGGATATTGATAAACCTCACAATGTAAGTGCGGTATTGCGAACAGCAGAATGTATGGGTATTCAGGACCTTCATTTCATCAAAAACAAGAATGACTACAAGGTCAATCCGATCATCAGTCAGGGTGCTGCAAAGTGGGTGACGTTGCATCATCACAATAGAGCTGAGGATAATGTGTCAGAATGTTATCAATCACTCAGGGAGAATGGATATCAGATTTATGCTACTTCATTACATGAGAAGTCACAATCGATTGAAGACATTGATCCGTCTATAAAAACTGCCATCGTTTTCGGGACAGAAGCAGACGGAATAACACAGGAGGCAGGGAAAAAGGCTGACGGGTTTGTTCATATACCTATGAGTGGATTTACCGAGAGTTTTAATTTGTCAGTCAGTGCTGCCATTTGTTTGACTGTTCTAAAATCAAAGCTAAATAGATGGCCACCACTTACAGATCAGGAGATGCTGGTTCTTAGATCCGAGTGGTACAGAAAGATTGTTCGGGAATCTGATATAATTTTAAGATCGAAAGGAGTTGAAGTATGATAAAAATCACCGCCAAAAAACTTATTCGCCTGGGTTTTTGGATCACAATCACATTATTGCTCTTCATGCTGGGGACAAATATTTGGGTTGTGCAGTCCACAAAAAATCTAATCTATGATCCTGTGCAAGTCCCTTCAAATGAAGTGGCATTGGTCCTGGGTACAAGCAAACGAACTGTTGAGGGTAAACCCAACCGTTTCTTTGTGGAGCGAATGGAAACAGCAGCTTTGTTACATGCGGATGAGAAAGTCAAGCATATACTGGTAAGTGGAGATAATCGTACCAAATACTATAACGAGCCCAGGGATATGCTGCAGGCCTTGGGGGACCTAAACATACCCGAAGAACATATTTCGCTTGATTTTGCTGGTCTGAGAACGTTAGACTCTGTCGTGAGATGTAAGGAGGTTTTTGGACAAAGTAGAGTAACAATTGTTACCCAGGAGTTTCACTGCTATCGTTCCCTTTTTATCGCCCGATATTTTGGAATGGAGGCCGTAGCGGTTTCTGCAGATGATGGAGGGCCAGTTGGGAATTTACTTGCCATTCGGGAAATCCTTGCGCGTACAATTGCAGTTTTGGATCTTTATGTATTGCAGCGAGAGCCAAAATATATGGGGGAGGAAATCCAACTTCCTATCTAGCAATCATCTTCCAACCCAGTCTTTTAATTGTTTTAGTGCATCTTCACATTGCTTATCAATATCTTTCAAAACTTCTTCAGATGCTTTTTCCGGATGGTTCTGAATCTCCTCCAATGTTGAAGCACAGGGAAGTTGAATCATCTTGGCAGATGGCTTCAATTGATGAGCGGATTTGGAAAGTGCATCCAAGTCTTTGTTTTCAAGCTCTTTTCGCATCTTTTCCACAAGTTCCAGATAGGTACTTTCAAACGTTTCAATGAACTCATCTTTGAATGATTCATCGTCCTCACTTAAAACCTCTAAGTAGGTAAAATCTATTTTTTCCATAATTCGCTTAATCCGATGATAAATCTAACATCAATCAATTTCTTCTAGGTAAAAATCATAGACAAAATTTAGGGTTGATGTCGTCACCTACGCGGAAATTATTTTGTATTTTCGAGCCGAAAATTTGAAATCCCAAAAAGGAATGATCCCAGAATTAGAATCCCTAAGAGAAGATGAAATACAGGTGATGCTCAAGGCCCCTGTATATGTAGCTATATTAATTGCCGGAGCAGACGGTAAGATTGATAAATCCGAACGAAGAGAAGCTATTGATATCGCTCGTAATAAACAGAGCCGATCAAGAGAGCAGCTTGCTGAATTCTACAAATTGGTCAGTGAGCAATTCGAAACTAATTTTAATAAGCTGGTAGATGACCTTCCTTCAGGAACAGAAGCACGTATTTCTGCTATTACCACAGAGTTGAGAAAATTAAATTTCATCCTGCCTAAGGTGAACAAAAACTTTGCCATAAAATTTCATGCAAGCCTAAAGGACCTGGCAAAAAAGATTGCAGAAGCTTCTGGTGGAGTTCTTGGTTATCTCTCTGTGAGTTATGAAGAGTCCAGGTTGATGGAGTTGAAGATGATCAAAGAGATCGAATAGCGAACACCTAAGTAAAACATTTAGAACCCTGATTTCATCATTGAGATCAGGGTTTTTTAATTAATTTAACCCAATGCACAAGTCAGGAATAGTTCCACCTCTCAGGCTCTGCTTCTTTATGTGGCTTGTGTTTACTGTGGAGTTTTATTTGAAGGTGGATTTAGGCTATTTAGGGATTTATCCACGTGAGGTTTCAGGCTTGATTGGTATTGTAATGGCTCCATTACTGCATGGCAATTTCAACCACCTGGCATCCAATACCATTCCATTATTGGTCCTGGGAGGCACCCTTTTCTTTTTCTTCCCAAGAATCGCACAACGGGTGTTTCTGCAAGCATATTTTTTCACCAACCTTTTAGTTTGGATCTTTGGAAGACCTTTCTTTCATATTGGTGCTAGCGGCCTTATTTATGCTCTGGCTTCTTTCCTGGTTTTTTTCGGTTTGTTCAATCGCAATTTTAAGTCTGTGATCATTAGCGCCAGTGTCATATTTCTATATGGAGGTATGGCTTATGGTTTACTTTCGTTCGATGATAGGGTAAGCTGGGAGTCTCACTTGATGGGAGCTGTTGTTGGGTTAGTTACTGCGATGTTGCTGAGGAACAAATAAACATTTGTATCCATATGTTGTTTTACTCTTTAATTAAAACAAATTAAATATGAAAAAGATTATTATGCTGCTGTTCATTGCAGTTTGTGCTACCGGGTGCGTTAGTCAAAAAAAGTATGAAGTATTGGAAGAAGAACTTGCTAAATACAAGGTAGACGACACATTCCAAAGCGCCGAAACAACCGATGTAGCCTACAATAAAACTTTAGACATTACCGAATTAAAAAAACAAATAAACAACCTCGAACTAGAGAATAAATCGCTAAGTCTTAAAATTGAAAATCTTCAAAAGAAATTGGATGAGTGCCAATAGAAAATACTAAAAATTTTAGTATTTTCACATTGTGGATTATATCAAAGGAAAAGGAGCGCAAATCAACGTACCAAACAAGTTTTTAAATCATCACATTAGCACGGATGAAATTGATGGTTTGGATGAAGAGATGTTGACTGACAAGCCTAAGACTGAGGTATTCACTGAGACACCTAAAAAGATAATTTCTACAAACAAGAGTCCAGACATTGGTATGTCTGCATCCATCAATCCGTATCAAGGCTGTGAACATGGTTGTATATATTGCTATGCCCGTAATTCTCATGAGTACTGGGGGTTTAGTGCAGGGCTTGATTTTGAGACCAAGATCATTGTAAAGCCCGAAGCGCCTCAAATGTTGGAGAAGGAATTTCTGAAGCCTACATGGAAACCTAAAACCATCATGCTAAGTGGTAACACTGATTGCTATCAGCCATTAGAAAAGCAGTTTAAACTCACTCGAAAACTGCTCGAAGTATTCAATAAGTATCAAAATCCAGTAGGAATTATTACAAAGAATGCTTTAGTTGTCCGGGATATCGATATTCTAAAAGAATTAGCCTCAGCTAATCTTGTTCATGTGATTTTCTCTATCACAACCCTTGACGAAAAACTCAGGCAAAAGCTTGAGCCCAGGACCGCTAGTGCGATAAAGAAACTAAAGGCAATGGAGGAACTAGCCCATAATAATATTCCTGTAGGGGTAATGAACGCGCCAATCATTCCCGGACTGAATCATCATGAAATACCAGCAATATTAAAAGCCACAGCAGATGCCGGAGCTTCTTTTGCCAGCTATACGGTGGTAAGACTTAATGGTCAGATAGGGACTATTTTCCATGACTGGATTAAAAAGACATTTCCAGACAGGGTGGAGAAAGTGTGGCATCAAATACAGGACCTACATGGAGGTAATGTGAATGATGTGGAGTTTGGTCGACGTATAAAAGGAGATGGTAAAATATCAGAAGTCATCAGAAAGCTATTTGAAGTAAGCAAGAGGAAATACTTCAAAGATCGATCATTTGCACCGTTAGAGACCTCCCATTTTAGAAAGGGAGGGAGCTACAGCTTGTTCTAATAAAAAACCCCTGACAGTATCGTCAGGGGCTTCCTCTTCATACTTACCTATAATTATTTATAGAATAAGGTTTTGATTAGTCGCTTAAATGGGCACTCATAAACCATGCTGCCCCGGCTAATGCTATATCTCTTAAAAAGATAGAAGGATCGCTTCCAAAGTTTTTCAGATGTATGAGTAGGGCAAATAAAAGCAGCATTAACCCCAAAAGTTGTGTGGCCAATTTGGCTTTTTTCCCTATGACAATTGCTATAGCAGCCAGAATGAGCGCAATTCCTGTCAAGTAGACAAAAATTAATGGTGCTGGCAGAAAATCAGGCACCATTCCCGTCATATCATCGGCACTTGTCAGATGCGCTATTCCAAACATTACCAGTGGCCCAGCATACATGAGTTTTCCTATAAATCCTAAGCTTTTCATTTGGTTGAATTAAGGTTGAAAATAGAATGTTAATCTCCTTGAAGATACATTTTTTAGCCATGAATCACAAAAATCCTTCATGATCGATCAGCCCAAATTTTCCAAATTTGATATCAAATTATTCTTGATGTTATCATTTATCGGATACCACAATTCATCCAGTAAAACAGAATCCGAAGAAGGTTTTCTTATTCCTGTTAATTTATCAAAATCCAGAGCATAAATATGATTCATGATTTCCCTTCCTGTTTCCCAATCTTTGCTTTCTATTTCATTTTTATTAATTACTCTTTTTGAGAATTCCCACGTTATCTCATAGGGCTTATTATTTAATCTTAGCTGAATTTTTAGTGGAGCCTCTATTTGATCTTGCTCGATGACAGCTTGTAGCAACTCTTGAAATAGGACGTCCGCACTTTGGATGTCTTTCGCAAAGCCTTTTTGTTCATCCTCAATAGCGATGTGTAAGTAAATTTCGCTATCAGGTTCTGATTGAATTTGTAAAGTCGAAAAAGACAGAATATCGGCTTTCCATTTCGGGTCAATAACACCTCTCCAGGAATAATCATCATTCTTGGTAAATCCTTCTGCTTTTAATTCATCTAAAGAAATTGTGTCACGTCCCAGATATTCTAAAGTAAGTTCGGCCGTGATTTCCTTGCTCCCGATTTCAAATTTGAAAACTGCCGCATAGGCGAAAGGAGGGGCCAAATGTTGGGGCTGATATGATATAGTGATCACCATAAAGATTTTTCAAAATGTTCTTGTGTCTTCCTTCGATCTATTTTTTTTGATTCTGTTTGAAAAATGGTTTGATTCCAAAAAATCTCTTTTGGAATATGGTATTTATTAAGCCCGGAAAAGTCGATTTTTTTTGGATTCTCACTTGACAGGATGACAACCCTTCTTCCAAGGTTTGCGTCAGGGATGTATCCGACCATAAAGGCCTTTTTGAATTGAGAACTTAAATGGTCTTCAATTTTTTCAGGATTAACCTTTATTCCTCCTGAATTAATAATAAAATCTTTTCTCCCAATCCATTTAAAGGAATTGCGATCAACATACTCAATGATATCATTGGTTTCCAGCCATTTGTGGTCTGTTATGGAGCCTTTTACAGATAGTGATTGATCACTACCTTGTTTTATAGTAGTATCACCTGTTGTCTTAAAAATATCCTTGTCAATTGGCCGCAATGCAATATGCGACACTGTTTCGGTCATGCCATAGGTTGAGTAGATGGAGGTTGCATACTCGTTTTTTATAATTGGCATTGGAGCTCCGCCTATTAAGATTATCTTGAATCTTTCGATCTCGTGTTTACTTAAGCTCTTGAATTGTAGAGGAGCCATAGAGACAAGATCAAACATTTGATTGTCTTCTAATTCACTCAGCAGGCTGGACGAGGGAGTAGTAAGTGTTAGGTCTTGATTGAAAATCAGCGCTCTGTAAATGACCATCGCTCCCCCTATATGTGCCGGATTTAAACAAAGGAGTGATGTTTTAATCATGCCTTTAGGATCTATAAAAGCTAGGGTAGCCCTGGCACTTAATTCAATCTTCTCCCTACTAATTTCTATTTTTTTGGGTCTTCCTGTTGAACCGGAAGTTTGATGAGTAAAAGATTGCTGGCCTGAATGCCAACTGTGAATTAATTTCAACACAAAGTTTTCTAACTCGTTATATCTTTCTGTTGGAAGATTATCTTTTAGAATTTCTTCTAACTTTAAAACGAAATTTTTAGATTTTATAATCACTGCGCTTGGAAAACGAAGAGGTAATAGTAAGTAGATTAATCAACAAAGATAAGCGGGCATTTGAACTCGTCTTCAATCAATATTATGGAATAATGGTACTGTATGCCTCAAGGTTCATGGATACTCGTGAAGAGGCTGAAGAAATCGTTCAAGACGTCTTTGTTAAGTTTTGGGAAAAGTGTGACACCCTTTCCGCGGACTCGTCCATTAAGAGTTATCTGTACAGATCTGTACATAATTCCTGCCTAAACACAATCAAGCATGAAAAGGTAAAAGATGGCTACCGTCAGTATGTTGTTCAAATGATGGAGTCTACTTATCAGAATGACTTTGACATCAAAGACCCGGACGAAACCAGAAAGCGTATTTATGCTGAAATAGACAAACTTCCTCCCAGATGCTCTGAGATT
Organism: Ekhidna sp.; assembly: GCF_040220215.1. GTDB lineage: Bacteria > Bacteroidota > Bacteroidia > Cytophagales > Cyclobacteriaceae > Ekhidna. Next base: position 118,759 of record NZ_JAVJTR010000023.1, on the reverse strand, counting down.
TTCAAGTTAAGTAGGTTCGAAGGATTAAAGTATCAGGAAATTGCGGATCATTTGGGGATTTCAGTAAAAACAGTAGAAGTTCAGATGGGCAAGGCACTAAAAGTTTTAAGGGAAAGCTTGCAAGATCTTAAAAATCTACGTGATGCGAGCTAGTTTCTTGCTATGCCTGATTGTTATTTCACTTCAGTGCATCAGTCAAAACAGAAAGAACGATCTAATAAATGGAGATTTCTATAATGTTGGGCTTGACGTCATTTTTGACAGTATAAGTGCACAAACAAACTATTTCTTTAGTTACAATTCGAATTTACTTCCAAAGGGTAGTCTTTATGCTATTTCAGCTGAAAATATGCCAATTGACCAATTCTTATCCAAGCTTTTGGCTGGCACGGGGCTAAAATATACCTTTTTCAAAGATCAGATCATTTTGAATTATGAACCACCTGAGCAAGTAATAAGAAAGAAGAACTTCTTCAGCATTTCAGGTAAAGTGACCGATGAAAACGGACAGCCTTTAAATGACGCCAATGTTTTTCTTGATGGTACTACTATAGGGGTATCCAGCGATTTAGATGGTAATTATAAGCTAGAATCAATCCCTCCGGGATTTTATAACATTGTATTTTCTTATGTAGGTTTTGAAAACGCTGTTTATCAAATTTCGGAAAATAATGGGGGCGCAAGAATACAAAACCATCAAATGGAATTGGATTTGGGACAGTTGGAAGAAGTTGAGGTCATTTCAAATCGTATACATAAAAATGAAAATAGCTGGATGCATCATTATTCAATTTTTAGAAGGGAAATCCTAAGTCAATCTAATAATGCTGAACAATGTGTTATCGAAAATCCAGAGGTGATTAATTTTAGTTTCGATAATTCAGATGAATCGCTAATAGCTTTTGCACAGCAGCCCATTCAAATTAGAAATGATGCGTTAGGATATAGAATCAACTATTTTTTGGAGTCTTTCATAAAAAATAAGAATGACTTAAGATTTCGAGGAAAAATGCGTTTTAGTAATCTTGAACCATTAAATGGAAGTGAAAAAAGATCTTGGAGAAGGAATAGAAGAGATAGCTATTATGGATCTTTTAATCATTTCAAAAAATCCCTTTTAAGTGGAGATATAAAGAAAGAAGGTTTTAGAGTTTATCAATTAAGAAATATTGACAAATTCGAGATTGATAAGGACCAGGAGTTAGATGTTACTGATATCCTCGTATTTAAAGGGGACCACTATGTTTTGGATTTCAAGAATTATCTGATAGTTGAGTTTAGAAAAGAAAAGGAGAGCGAGAAATTTCTTCGCTTAAGTGAATATATAGGCCTTTTGTACCCAGACCAAATCTCAAAAGAAGGTGTATTGTTACACCAACCAGATAATCAAATTTCAATCTTGAAGTTATTGAAAGGATCTGTTAGATTAGATTTGTCTGGTGAAATAATGGATAGGTTTGGAATAACAACTTATGGGTATTGGTCATGGGAAAGGATAGCAGATCTGGTCCCAATTAATTATGATCCGAAATACGATAATTTGTAAAAAAGACTTAAGGGGTATAGGCTTATAAGTTGTTAATAACCAGACGATAAGAAGAAAATGGAAGAAGTACTGGCAAAATATTTTATTGGTGAAGCAGATAAGGACGAAATATCCTTGATCGAATCATGGAGATCAGAGTCTGAATCTAATGCAAAAGCATTTTTAGAGGCTAAGACTGTTTGGTTAAACAGCGGGCTTGAAATTCATGCTCCGGTAGGTGTACTAAGCGAAATTTTGAAAGAAAGTTCAGCTAAGCAAGTACCTTTTATGATGAAAAGTTGGGTGAAATATGCTAGTGCGGCAGTGTTAGTCTTGGCCATTTCATTGCTTTTTGTATTGAACCAAAACTCCACAGACAGCAATTTTTCAAACAAACAGCTTACTGATGGAAGTAAAATTTCCCTTCATGGTGAATCTAGCCTTGAGGTTATTGCATTTACAGACAATATAAGAGAGGTAAGGGTTACTGGTAAAGCTTATTTTGATATTGAAAGAGATGAATCCAGACCTTTCATCATCCACACGGATAATGCAAAGATTGAAGTGTTAGGCACAAGCTTTCTCATAGATACTTATGGAGCCAAGACAGAAGTATGCGTAGAGTCTGGGCTTGTGGAACTGTCAAAAATGAAAAATGGAAAAAAGGAAGTGGCTGTCACTCTTAGCAAGGGTGAAATGGGATTAATCAATAGCGTGAACAAGGGAATAATCAAGAAGAACAATAACAATCTTAATTATCTCGCCTGGAAAACTAAGATTATTAGCTTTAACAATTCAAGAATGTCAGAGGTAAAGTCTGTCATTGAGGATGTGTATGGAATAGAAGTGTCCTTCGAAAATCCTTCATTCAAAGAATGTAAGCTAACAGCCAAATTCAATAAGAAAAAGCCGAAAGATGCGCTTGAGATTATCGCAAGAACATTCGGAGTGGAATTTGAATACACCAATGGAAAAGCAATACTCAAAGGAAAAGGGTGCTAATGAACTAATAATTACAATCTTTAAAAGTCCCATCACAACACATGATGGGACTTTTTTTTTGATCAAGGAATCCACTTGATATCACTGAAGTCAGGCTTTCGCTTCTCTAAGAAAGCATTCCTTCCTTCCTTGGCTTCATCTGTCATATACGCCAATCTTGTGGCCTCTCCGGCAAATACCTGTTGACCAACCATACCATCATCAGTAAGATTGAATGCAAACTTCAGCATCTTGATGGAAGTAGGGGATTTTGCCAGGATTTCCTGTGCCCATTGATAGGCCTCATCTTCCAACTGATCGTGAGGGATCACTGCATTGACCATTCCCATTTCAAATGCTTCCTGTGCAGAATAGTTTCTGCCTAAAAAGAAGATTTCCCTTGCTCGTTTCTGACCTACCATTTTAGCCAGATAAGCGGAACCATAGCCGCCATCGAAGCTGGTTACATCAGCGTCGGTTTGTTTAAATATGGCATGCTCTTTACTTGCCAGCGTTAAATCACAAACAGTATGCAAGCTGTGGCCGCCACCGACAGACCATCCAGGGACTACCGCAATGACAACTTTAGGCATAAATCGAATCAATCGCTGCACTTCAAGAATGTTTAAGCGAGGCATGCCATCCTCATCCACATAGCCCTGGTGTCCTCTTGCATTTTGATCGCCACCGCTACAGAACGCCCAGCCACCATCTTTAGCAGAGGGACCTTCACCACTTAGCAGCACTACACCAATGTTGACATCTTCTCGCGCATCAAGAAACGCCTTATACAATTCTGCAACCGTCTTAGGTCTGAAAGCATTTCGTACCTCAGGCCTGTTGAAGGCAATGCGGGCTACTTTGCCGCATTTCTTGTAGGTAATATCTTCAAAGCCTTCGGCTGTTTTCCAGTCAATTTTCGATTCGCTCATTAAGGAGTTTTTTTAATTCTTTATATACACGTTGGTTCGTTTCCGGATCAGTAAAGATTTCAAGCACCTTGCCATGTTCAGAAGGTTCATAAAATGATTTCAATGAAGAAACTAACGCTTTTTCATTGTCAACCTTTTCGTATTCCAATCCGCTTTCAGTGCAAATATATTCCCCTGTTCGATTATGCCTGGTCTCAAAATACTCTTCCAGCTCCGGCAGATTGGCAGGGCCATCTATCAGCCGGAAAATACCGCCACCCTGATTATTCAAAACAATCACCCGTAAATTGGGTAAGGCATAATTATGAAAGAAAGCATTCCGATCGTAGAGAAAAGCTAAGTCGCCGGTAAGCAGCACATTCATTCGGTCTGAAACCATACACGTTCCGATCGCTGTAGACGTACATCCGTCAATGCCGCTGGTGCCTCTGTTACAATACGTTTGAATAGAATTTTTAACTCCAAATAGGTCTGCATAACGAACTGGCATAGAGTTACTTAAATGAAGTATAGAATCGCTTGATAATGTCTCTAAAACCTGAAATGCAGCCTTCGATTCACTGAATGTTTCCAGGAGATTAAAGGTATCTAATGCTTGACGAGCCCTAACCTCCGCAGCTTTCCATACCCTTATATAATTGCTGTCCGCATGATCAAACGAATGCGTTTTTAAAAAGGAACTTAACGCCTCCTTGATTAAGCGAGGAGACGACTGGAAGGTATCTACCTCTATTCCGGCTGGGTCAAAATGAAAATGAGTTTTTGGAGGTTGAGACCTCAAATATTGCTTTAATTTCTTTGAGAGAACGGACAAACCAGTGGTAATCAAAAGGTCGGGCTGCAGTTCTTTTTGGTTGCTGATGAAGCCATCCACATGTTGAATGCCTACTTGCAGGTTATTCAAAGGTGACCTAAGAACCGGAACTAACTTCGAAATTGATTTCAGTTGAGCTTCCAATTCCTGATCAGGATCTTTTTGGCCTACCAGAATGAGCACCTTCTTGTAAGGAGTTAAATCTGTATTGAGCTTTCTGGAAATGGGAGAATCACCTACTTCATCCATTTCAACCTTTTCAAATTCTAATGCTTGACCGGCTTCAGGATAGAACGGTTCTTTAAAAGGTACATTGATATGAACCGGACCCAAAGGAAGCGTAGTTGCATCTTGCAATGCCTGGATCAGCATTTCCGAATAGTTCTTTGCTTCAACTTCTGTTGATACCAATGGAAGATTAACCGAGCCCTTCACATGATTTTTCAATGCTTCAAACTGTCGGATCGTCTGACCATCCCGCTGGTCAATCAGCTCAGGTGGACGATCTGCTGACAGAACGATCAATGGAATTTCTCTGTAGTAAGCTTCTGCAATCGCCGGGGCATAATTAAGCAATGCTGATCCACTTGTGCAGCAAAGAACAACAGGTGTTTTCGTTTCCTGGGCTATACCAAGGGCAACAAACCCAGCAGAGCGCTCATCCGGAATGATATATTTCTTGATGCCTTCATGTCTTGCAAAGGAGATAGTCAATGGTGCATTTCTGGATCCCGGAGACATCACCGCATAACGTACCCCAAGCTGGTGACAGATTTGGGAAGTATTAAAAACCGTAGGGTGGAGCACTTATGTTAATTAAACTTGGGATCAAAAGTACGGTTACTGTCTTTCATTCGCTTTCGTCCAATCTGAAAGAAAATAATCGATCCAAGAATTGGAAACAAAATGATCAATAGTAGCCAGGGAGCTGGGCTTTCCTTACTGTTTCTGCTAAGCCTGAAAATATCAATCAACGCCCATATCCAAAGCACAACAGCTAAAAAGAAAAACCCGCCTAAAATCATCATTGTACGATTAGTAAATTCTAACATTTCCATAACTCAGTATAGTTTAGATTTCAAAACATTCATTTTTATCTCCGTCTCCTCATATTCCCTCTGTGGATCAGAATCTTCTGTCAGTCCTGCACCCGCAAAAAATCGAATGTACGCATCCATTACTTTCATGCACCGGAGGTTGACAAAAAGACTGGTGGAGTCCTCAAAATTGACAGGTCCCAGGAAGCCGGAATAAAACTCGCGATCGTAATTTTCTACTTCTTTAATCCACGGTTTCGCATGTTCAATGGGCATGCCACAGACTGCCGAGGTAGGGTGGAGCAGCTCCAGCATCTGATCTGCTAAGTCCTCAAACGTAACCTCCGAATAATCAACCACAAACTCTGTTTTGAGGTGTGCCAGATTCCCGGCCTGTATGGTTTTTGGACCGTGCTCATGAAATTCCCGGAGACGGATTTTCTTAAAGCAGTTGATGATGTATCTGCTCACGAGTGCCTGCTCCTCAATTTCTTTTTGTGTCCAGGCTATTTCACTGAGCTTCTGTCCGTTTTCAAGTCTTTTCGTGCCCGCTAAAGCGACCGTCTTAAAGCTGTTATGATCATCCGAAATCAGTAATTCAGGAGATGCACCTATCCACATACCCTTTCCGGGAATGAAGGACAAACTGCAAAACGCATTTGCATACTGAGTCGATATGGTCTCAAAAAACTGCCACGGTGAAAAGCCGGATGGGATCTCTTCATCTTTAAACCTGGAGAGTACAACCTTCTCAAAGGTGCCCTTTTGAATTTCAGCAACTGCTCTTTCAACCAATTCTTCAAACGCATTGGATGTAGGCTGTGAAGCCTTATTGCTTGGATTTTTTCTCTTCGAGATTGAATTTATCTGCGCTTTAAAAGCATCAATTTGTACATCGCTAATGTTGGGACTAAACTCCACATTTTGATTCGTGATAATAATGTCTGCGCTAATGAAATACGGCTTTATCGGATGGTTATCCCCAAAGGCATTGATTACAAATCCGGGTGAGGTATTAGCAATCTGAAGGTCAGGGATTTGGGTAGGCTCGGTTAGCGAGATAATGAATTTACTTTCCGTACTGTTGGGCATGCGCCAAACAGCGAATGAATATCCGGTCTCAGCCAGTTGGTCAATCAACTCTTCCGGCTGCTTTAAGCTTAAAATGGAGGCGAGTTCTTTCACTTTCGATCTAATATAGCGATGGTTATCCTGCTGATGGCGACAAGCTTTTTGTCTTCGTTGTGAATTTCAATACTCCACACTTGCGTACCTCTGCCTAAGTGAATCGGTTTGGCTGTCCCGGTCACCAGGCCTTCAGTGGCTGATTTAATGTGATTGGTATTGATCTCCAGACCAACAGGATATTGTTTGTTTAAGTCAATGGTCAACGTGGCACCTACACTACCCATCGTTTCAGCCAATGCCACCGAAGCACCACCGTGTAACAATCCCATGGGTTGCTTGGTTCGATGATCTACAGGCATGGTTGCAACAAGATAGTCAGCACCTATTTCGGTGAATTCGATCCCCAAATGTTCTACCATACATCCCTTTGACATGCTATTAACAGCATCTAATTCGATGTAATCGGGAAAAATTCGTTCATTTGCCATTTGTACCAGCAAACCAACGTAAAGCAACCTTGAAAAGCAAGACGATTTTTATACTTCGACACGGAGAAACCGATTTCAATAAGAATGGAATGGTGCAAGGGCGGGGGGTGAATGCCTCGATCAATGAAGCCGGAAAAGAGCAGGCCAGAAAGGCCGGAGCTATGCTAGCTGACATTCCATTTGATCATGTTTTTACTTCTGCTTTGATTCGCACAAAAGAAACGGTGGGCCAATTCATTCACAATGGAACACCCGTAACATCCCTGGACGGATTTGATGAGATTAGTTGGGGCAATCAGGAAGGAAAAGAAGCTTCATACGATGCGAAAAACCTTTATGCGGATACCGTAAACGGCTGGCGTAGGGGAGAACTTCACCTGAATGTAGGGGGCGGAGAAAATCCGCTTGAGGTGATGGAACGACAGCAAACAGCAATGCAGCAGGTGTTAGAGACGGATGGTGAAAATATCCTCATTTGCATGCACGGAAGAGCCATGCGCGTATTATTAAGCTGGACACTGAATTATCCCCTGAATTTCATGGATGGCTTCCCACATGCCAATTGTTCGTATTACGTACTGGGATACCGGGGAAGTTCGTTTTACCTGAAAGATTTTAATCGGGTTGGGCATTTGGGGTGAATGGGGCTTTATATGGGCTTCATTGGGGAACAATCAGATATAGCACGTGTCTCTGGACTTTTTTATCTTTTAAGCTAGCGGATTTGCCCTACACTTTCAAGTAGCTACATGAGGCATGTTTACTAATCGCTTGTTAGACGCTTTTTCATTTGTACAAGTTCGTAGGTTAGTAATGCTGGTAGCCAGCTAATCCATGAAATAATAATGTAACCGATCTCAATTTCAAAAATCAGTAGTTCGTGGTTAATGTAAGAAAAGAGGCGAATTAGAATGGCAGAATTTGTCAGAATAAAACTCCGAATCATCATTGAACGATGCTTTTCATAATCCTTTTGTTTAGCATAGTAAAATGCCAGGAATGTAGTTATCAACCATAAAGTTGAAAGCAATAAGAAATTGATGATGTTTAGCGTGCCCCCAAGTGCATAAAAAGACATTCCAAGTCCTCCCGGTCCTGCAAGAAGCAAAATTGAAGAGACATAGATTAAACCGACTCTTCGATGTAGATTAGATTTCCTATATGAGAATTGAAATAGACCTGTCAGAAGGGCAATAGGAGCGCCAATAATGTGGCTATAGAGGAATAACTTATAAATGGGAAATATACTTGACTTTCCAATAAGAAAACCCACCTCAAAATTTGGGATGTAATATTCTAAGGACTTCTGAATGATTAAGAGGCAAACGAATAGAGCAAAAACAAAATATATTCTTTTAACCAGCAGCAACATACTTCGTAGGTCGCTTATTTCTAAAGCTATCCTCGTTTCTTTCCATCTGCTCTTTTATCTTCAAGATAAATTTAACATTAGCTTTATCTATTTCTGTTAGCATGTCATTCACATCGTCATATTTTGGGGTATACCAAGGTTGCTTCGAGAAATACTTTTGCCATTTTTCGGATTTGAACTTGTATCCGTATTCAGCGAAAATCTCATTTCTCATTATGTCTAAATCTTCAATTGATAAATGATCTGCAACCCACATATTGTGTTCATCCGAGTAGGAAGCATTTGAAATTCTCCAAGCAAAACATCCTTTAAAGTTACTTTCATCAATTAAGATAAATTTTGTGAAATCATAGTATCGAATGGATTTTAATTCTTTTATAGATCCATCCTCTTCTATTTTGTGATAGATGAAATTCGTTTCAAATTCATACCTCTGTGCTCTGTTTCTGTACTCTCGCGAGTTTACTTTTACTTCAATAATCGAGTCATTTACAAACCTGTAGTTAGCCTCCCCACAGAAGTAGTCACTTTCACTCAGTGTTGCAAGATGGGTTGTATAAAGTGAATTTGTCGCTTCATTATGAACGACTAGTTGTTTTGCCTCTCTATGATACCCCCTCGCACCAATCCCCGACTCATATGCAGACACTAAAAAGGCCACCAGCTTGTCAGACAAACTTCGTTTGTAACTAGTCGATAGCCGAACTTCTTTGGTCCCAAAATCTATTCTACCTTCTTGATCAGGTAGTATAATATCAGTGTAATCCCGATCTAATAGACCTAGGTATGAAACATACGACGGAATTAAAACTACACCTCGTCCCTCATTAGCATCATCCTCGTAGTATTCCCAATAACTGTCAAACATCATATTTTCTCCAACATTTTTAATATTGAAAGAAAGAGTTCTCAAAATCGGAATGGGGTCAAAAGCTATTTCTACTGGAAGAGATATTTCACTGTTTTGGATTTTGAACCATTGACCGTCTTTTAATCCATAAGCTATTTCATTTGGTTCATTTGAGCTTGGAAGAATGCAGTCAAATTGTGGTTGCAGAATATCACCTGTTCGATAGTTAACCAATCCAATTTTGGAATTGCGCTCTATTTCAAAACAATCTTCAATGGTTAGATTAGGGTTATAGATTTTATCGTACTCTGGTTCTAGCAATACAGTTAATGAATCATTTGCTAGTCCGTATTTGAGAGTTCCGTTGAATCTTTCTATTTTATAGTTGTATTTGCCTGTACAGATGATATAAAAGTTTCGACCTTTTAGATTCACATAAAATGGGGTGGATATGAATGTTTTATCAAGATTTTTTATGTCCTCACTGATAGTTGAATCTAGTTGAGCATATTCAATATTATTTTGATTAGGTTCAGGAAGCTCTATTACCTCTTCCTTTATCTGCTCTTTTTGTATAGGTTCTTGTTGTATCTCTTTCTGTTCGATTGCTGTCTGTTTTTTCTGCTGGTTGTCTGAACAAGAGAAAAGCAAAAGTGAAATAATGGCAATTGATAATATTCTCATGGAAGTAATTGCGTCTAACTTCAATTTAATCGCCATATGGCGTTTATCTACCTTTCAAATATAATGGTTGTGTCGTTTTTCCCGCTAGATAGAAGTAAAAGCTCAGGAGGGTATCGTACTTCCGAATGGCCAGCTTTGGGGAAAGCTATTTAGAAAGTGATGGTGAATCCGGAAATTATATTATTGTACAATTTGTCGATAGGTACAGTAGGAGTAGGATCATAAATGTTTTGGTAGATCAATGATAACCCTACAATCTTGCTAAACTGATACGTAAATCGAGAGCTGGAAGCAAATCGTGGGGTGGAAACCAGCTCATCGAACCGGCTTTGGTAATACACGCTAATGTCAAGGAATATTTTATCGAAGGGTGCATATTTTAAGCTGGCGTATGATCCGAGTTTAACATTCTCTGTTTCAATTGGCGTGGTATCTGCAATTGCTTCTGTATTTGCTACACCGTCAAAATTCCACCGTTCAAATTCATAAAATGGACCAATACCGACAAAGAATCCCAATGTAGGCCTGTTTACAATCCTCCATCTGCTGTTCACTCCAAAGGCATATTTACGTTCCATGCCTCGTGCTTCCGCCCAATGGACCTGGCTGTAAAATTCAATGGATTGTTTTTTCTCCATCACATTTCTGTATTCAGCATAGATATATCCACCACTAACCAGCGTTTCATCCCCGAACTTCGAAAGTTCGATCTTGTTTGCGACCGTAAGTGCATTTTTTCCAACTTTCGCGGATAAATCTGCTGTGTTCTCAAAAGAGAAAAGGTCTTTTCTCAGGTTTTTATAATTGAAATCAGGAACAATTGAACCCTTCATTCTTCTGGTTGAATCCAGAATAACCGTAAAACTTTCTGTGTGAAGTATTTGAGCTTGTATGGATGAAGAAATCTGTAAAAAGACAAGCAGTAATGAGATTCTTAGCAGGATTTTCATTTTGTTAAAAGTCTATAAGAGGGAAAAATGTTTTAACAAGGTATAAAAACAGCAGATTATTTCTGGTTGGTATTTGCAATGAGGTCATCCCGCACTTGATGCGGGATCTTCAAAAAGTTGACAGAAGGTTCTGCGAGTAATATCAAGTAAAATCCGGCATTGGAATTAATACAAATCATCCGGATCCTGATCATGGGGACCAACTCCGGGAGGGTTAAACAATCCCCATCTATCTATGATATAATTCCAGGGATCAAACGTTTCAATCCAGTCGATAAACAATAAGCGATATTCTTCTACCGCATCTCGTAAGAGTTGGAAATACTGCGTTTCTTCAAATCCATGCATTTCCAGACTATGTGTTTGCACGACAAGTTCTCTCGCTGACCTTCTGATGATCGCAGCGCATTCCATTTTGATATCATAAAGGTCACCGGCCTCAGCTCCTGAGACTTTCACTGCCAGGTTGTGGGCGTCATTCATCATCCATACTCCAACCTCTTGTAATATTTCATTATCCTCAGGAATTAAATCGACCAAAGCACGAACAAGCTCAGCGATTTCCATCCCTTTTTGGAAAATGGGAAGGTTTCTACTGTCTGGTATGTCATCTTCTTCTTCAAACATTGCTTTAATAAACGTGAGTTCGGGATAAAAACCAACAAAAAACCTATCTAAACGTTACTCAGAGCCTTTTTCAATTGGGAAATGGGAGGGAAAAAGGCGTGGAGCCCGCCTTCCGGACGGACAGGTCTTTCCGATTCGAAGAGATTCCACGCCTGTCTGCCGACAAAGGCAGGGCTTCCAACCCACAATCAGCCCGAAGAGCCTCTGAATGACGGTTTTTTGTTGGTTTTTTTTAATGCTTACATCGAACTCACGTTAATTATTTTTAATGATCATTATCCCGGGATCTTCCAATATTTATCGAAGATCCCGGAATGAATCCGGGATAGTTAGTTGGAGTTTGCCTGAGCATGCGCAATCCCCATCTTAATCTCACCCCAGGTGTAGCTATCGGGTAATGCCCCTTTGATCTCACCAGACTTGGTCAAGCCTTCATCGTAGCATTTTAGGATGGCCTTGAGTTTGGTAGGTTTTACAAACTGAGAAGCATCAAGATCGCCAATCTCAACATACTTCGCCAGATGAGACTCGATGGTTCCCTCAACCAAACCACGCTCTTCCGCAATGACCTTAATCGATTTTCCTTCCTTGTACATCTCATAGGTGATCTCGGCTGTAGGTGTTTTGTCTTTGGAAGCCGCCTGATTGACTTGCTTTGTCGATGAATGTTTTTGCAAGGCTTCCTTTGTCAGTGGCTTGCCTTCGTTAATGTGCTGGATAAGCAAATTGAGTTTTACGATTTGCCTTAGTTGATTGCTGAACAGGTCTTTCAACTCCACCAACTCTGCCCTATAGGTCTTGGCCTGTGATTGGGTTTTCAATGTCCGATGCAGTTGAGTTATCCGATCAATTTTATCTGTGATTTGTTCTGTGAAGTAATCAGATGCTTTCGTCATCCGCTCCGCCAGCTGATGCCATTCTCCTTTAGATAACAGTGAATTGACTTGCCGTATGAAGGTTTCTCCAACGTCTTTCAACGGAAAGGTATCGTTGATCAGCTCATCTGTCCAGGGAAGCTGTTTTTGCTTCAAAGATCGGTTCTCATCTTTGTTGAAGGTCTTTTTATGATTGACTAATTCCCTCAGCAACGAATCAAATAGAAAGGCACGTTCCGCAAACATCCGAATGAATCCAATCCGATCGTTTTCGAATTGTTTCTCCAGTTTTTGTGTATCCTCAAAACTCTCAATGAAGTACTTGAGTTGATCATCAATGGAAGGTGATCGCATCGGTAATGGACTTGACAAAATCAATCCATCTAGTGAAGTGAGTCTTGAAAGTGCTACATATAATTGCCCTGCAGCAAATGTATTTTCCAGATCGAGGATGGCTTTCTCGAAGGTGAGACCCTGACTTTTGTGAATAGTCACTGCCCATGCCAGTTTGACCGGGTATTGTTTGAAAGTACCTAGCACTTTCTGCTCGACCTCTTTGGTTTCTTTGCTGAGCACATACCGCACATTTTCCCATTCATATTGCTCTACCGCTACTTCCGTTCCATCTTCAAATTTTACTTTGATGCCATCTTCCAGACTCGACACCTTTCCGATTTTCCCATTGAAGAACTGTCCTTTACCACTCGGGTCGTTTTTGATGAACATCACCTGAGCATCTTCCTTCAGTCGAAGGTTCACCTCGTTGGGATAGGCGTTTTCCGGAAAATCCCGGTCGATATCTGCTGTAAAAAGTTCATCCCTTCCGTCCAGATCAGCGAGTCTGGACGTATTGATTTTATCTGCTTTTTGATTGTGGGTGGTCAGGTGAATGTATCCTTCCTGGTTCTTACTTGCTACCTCAGCATCATAATGCTCATTCAGCAGTTCCACATCGTCTTCGAGTAGCTCATTGTGTCTCAGGCGATTCAGAAGTTTGATGAATGTCTCATCGGTTTGGCGATAGACTTTGTTCAGCTCAACCCGAATGGGAGGGTTGTCTTTCAGTACCCACGCATCAAAGAAGTAAGGAGACGCATAAAACTGCTGCAAGAGTCCCTGCTCTTCTCGTTTGACCACCGGGGGAAGCTGCATCAAATCACCAATGAATAACACCTGCAACCCACCAAAAGGATCAAACCTTCTTTTCCTCAGGTGGCGCAAAGTTGCATCAATGCAATCCAACAGATCCGCCCGCAGCATACTCACCTCATCAATGATCAGGAGTTCCAACTCATTGATGAGTTTCCGTTTTTGCGCTCCAAACTTAGCTTCACGGAAAAGCGAAGCGGGGGTATTTACCTGAATGTTTCGTTCCGCAAACGGAATCTCTTCCGGTACAAATGCCCCAAAAGGCAACTGAAGCAAGGAGTGAAGCGTTACACCTTCAGCATTAATGGCTGCAATGCCGGTAGGAGCGGCTACCACCGCATTTTTGTACGTGTTTTTGACAATGCTTCGGAGGAAGGTCGTCTTGCCGGTACCGGCTTTTCCTGTGAGGAAAATGTGACGATTGGTGCTGTTTACGTAATTGGCAGCTAGCTCTGCAGCATCACTGAATTGGTTCATGGAGCGAAGATAGTAGTCTGATCATTATATTAGGAGGGGAGACTAAACTTCATTCAATATTTTGAATAATTTTAATGTATGAAATATGTAATTGTTTTTGAAAGCACAGGCAATGGATATAGTGCATATGTTCCTGATCTTCCAGGGTGTATTTCCGTAGGTGATACAAAAGAAGAAGTAGAAGGACACATACAGGAGGCAATTTTACTGCATTTGGAAGGGATGAAAGAAGATGGTGTGGAGATACCCAAACCAACTACTGAAGCAATGACTATGCTCATTCCCAACGTTGCATGAAGGTAAAAGAGATAATTAAATTGCTTGAAAAAGATGGTTGGTTTTTGGTTGCTCAGAAAGGCAGTCATCGACAGTATAAGCACCCTACTAAACCTGGTAGGGTAACCGTCCCGGATCATGGGCAGAATAAAGATTTAGCCAAGGGAACTGAAAACAGTATTTTGAAACAGGCGGGATTGAAATGATTATTCAATATTGATCAGAGGTGTTTTGGAAAAAATATTGATCGGTTGATCAAAATAGAAAATACATCTGCATTGAAAAGAATGGATGAGCTTATTACTCAGGCAGAATTAGAATTAAGATCTGATGAGTCTTTAAAAGTGATCAAAAAAGGAGATATTCTTTCTATTGATTCATTTAGAAATGAAAACGAAGAATGGAGAAGGAAGAATATCAAGTAATCATTGCCACTCCAACTAAAAATCGCTACCATCAACAAATACTACCTTATTTACATGCCAATTTTAGCCTAAAACGTGCGGTTGAAGTCAGTGGTCTGAAGACTTTTTGAGTAGGATTAGCAAGTCTTTCAATACAAACTGAATAGCTGATTAGTTAAGTCTTCTGACCACTCCAGTCTGCTTATATTTATCACCGAATCATGGCCAAGCAAAAGATACATGCGGAGGTAGGCTTGCCTGCCGGAGCATATTGAATAGAAGATGGCGAAACAGAAAATACATGCGGAGGTAGGGAAACGAGTGATAGAGCTCTCAAATCTGGATAAGGTACTTTATCCTGAGGATGAGATCGTAAAAGCCGAAATCATTGAGTATTACCTGAAGCTGGCACCTACCATCCTGAATCACATTCGAGGAAGGGCACTGTCATTGGTAAGGTATCCGGATGGGATTTATGGCGAGCAGTTCTTCCAAAAACATCGCCCGGATTGGACACCCGATTGGATTGACTACAAACGACTTGGGCAGGAGCGAAAGAAAGAGTATGTGGTAGCTAAAGAAGAAGCTACTTTGGTTTGGTTAGCCAACCTGGCCTGTCTGGAGATTCACCAGATTCACAGCTTCTCAGAACACAGTGACATGCCAGACTATATCGTGTATGACCTGGATCCACCTGAAGATGGCTCATTTCCACTGGAGGACTTGAAGCAAATCGCATTTGCTCTCAAAGAACACCTGGAACGGTACAACTATCATGTGTTTGTCAAAACAACCGGTGGTAAGGGGCTGCATCTGGTTACACCCATAGAAGCTAAATACTCGTTTGAGGAATGTTTTCAAGCAGCTAAGAAGGTTGCATCTGACTTCATCCAAAAACATGATCAAACCACACTTCACATCAAAAAAGAGGCACGGAAAGGACGGGTGCTGGTGGATATCTATCGGAATCGCCCCTCACAGACCATTGTTTGCCCGTATAGCCTGAGAGGAAAGGCAGGTGCAACTGCTTCAACGCCCATTGAATGGGAAGAATTTGAGCAATTGAAAGATCTTAATCAGTGGAATATCAAAACCACACTTGGACGAGTCATGGAGGATGGAGATGCCTGGGAGCAGATCAGGGGTTGGGCCGTGCCGCTTCATACCGACAAGCGAGCGGTTGTTGCAAAAGAATTACCACCGAATAAACGCCATAAAACTCCTGAGCAGCTTTCAGACTATGAGAAGAAAAGAGACTTCAACAAAACTCCTGAGCCTTTGCTCTCGGAAAACGAAGCACCGGGGAGCCGATTCTGTATCCAGCGACATCATGCTTCACACTTGCATTATGATTTGAGACTGGAGCAGGATGGCATCCTTAAATCCTGGGCGATTCCCCGGGGCATGCCTCCGGTTCCGGGAGTGAAAAGGCTGGCTGTTCAAACCGAAGATCATCCGTTGAAGTATTTGACCTTTGAAGGAGAAATACCGAAAGGTGAATATGGTGGTGGAATGATGTGGGTGTATGCAACAGGAAGGTACGAGATCACCAAAGAAAAGAAACAGGGCTTTTATTTCCGCTTATCCGGCAAGCAACTAAGTGCCGAATACCGCATGCATCTGATGAAGGATAAAGAGTGGCTACTGGAGCGTGTGGATGTTCCTCAGCAAAATTTGTTGGATCAGGTCATGAAGCCCATGCTGGCGGACGCCTCTAAGCGTGTGCCTAATGGAGACTATTATTATGAGGTAAAATGGGACGGAATTAGAGCGTTGGTTTATTTAAATGAAGGACAACTGAAGATTTACAGTCGGAATGGAAATGACATTACGGAGCAATTTCCGGAGTTGAATGTCCCGGAACAGGCCTTTCGTATCAACAATGCCATTTTTGATAGTGAAATTGTATGTCTCGATCAGGAAGGAAAAGCCAACTTCAAAAAGGTGATCAAACGTTTGATGAGCAAGAAGAACTTTGACTATGAGTCGAAGCGATCACCTGCCTATTGCTATTTATTTGATTGTCTCTATCTGGATGGGCGCTCATTGATGAACGACCCACAGGATCGCCGGAGGTGGTGGATGATCGATTCAACCCGGGTAGGAGAGACCAACTACCGCATCAGTCAATCTGAAGAAGATGGCCGAGCATTGTTTGCTGCAGCTAAAGCACATGGTATTGAAGGAATTGTGGCCAAACGGATAGATGCTCGCTACACACCCGGAAAACGAAGTGATGCCTGGATCAAGGTGAAAGTGAAAGAAACAATGGATTGTCAGATCATTGGGTTTACACAGGGTGAAGGAGAAAGAGAGCGGTCGTTTGGCTCACTACAACTAGCCGAGGAAAAAGATGGAGAACTGATCTATAGAGGAAGGGTGGGAACCGGTTTTGATGACGGACTTTTAAAGTCACTCACCAAACAATTCATTGATTTAGTTTCTGCAGATAAACCTGTAAAAGGAGAAGTGCATGAAGAAAAAAAGACGCTTTGGTTAAAACCTGAACTCATGTGTGAAGTGGAGTATTCTATGATTACTGATAATGGTACCTTTAGAGATCCGGTGTTTAAGAAGTTGATTGACATAAATGAGTGATCTAATCAGTTCCAAAGAAAAAGCCATCCACAAAAATTGCAGATGGCTTTTTAAATGTGATTCAACTTATTCTACTCCTTGATAAACTCATCAAAGGATTTAAACGCTACTTTCGTGATCTCTTTTCCTTCCATGAATTTCTCCATTTTAGGAACACGCTTGGTTTGTATGTAGCTGAAATCATTTTTAGCTTTTTCAAATCGCTCTTCGAGTAATCTAAGGTTTTCTAGCTCAGATTCAGATGGAGCTTCGAAACTACTAGCAATTTTAGCATACAAGTTTGCAAGTTTACCCCTGAGCTGTGGTTCTGCAGAATCCACATAGTTGTCACCGGTTGTTACCACCAATGTTTTTTTCAGGTCATTCAAATCTTTGATCACTGGCTCAGCAGCCTTGCCACCCTGGGCTTTGACTTCTTCAGCTTTCGCAATGATTTCATCAATTTGATAAACCATATATGCTAATTGCTCAGACATATCATACAGTTTTATAACTGTTTCCTGATTGGCCTTTCTCTCAGCATCTGTGATGGTAGACTTAGGATCATTCACCAGGGTAACTGAAGTAGTATAGGTGTCTTTTCCTTTAGTCATTACCACATTATAGTCTCCGGCAGGCATTCGTGGAGAAGTAAACCCTCCAAATGCGAATGATTTACCCTTCGCCAACTTTGGTGGACGAATGAGTCCATTCCATGTTACCACGTTAATCCCCTTGGACTTTCCCGGGGAAACCTCCGTGAGTTTTCTCCCATTCTGATCCTGAATTTCCATATTCATTTTACCGAATATGTGCTTCTTTTTCAGGTAGTATGTGATTTTCACATCATTGGTTCCATTGGCACCTACAAATTCCATTTCGGTTGCTGTGCCACCAAAAGGGCTACTCTCTTCAATAATCGCAGGCTTGCTTTCAAAGAAATGCACATCCTTGGCCAAAACTTCCTGAGTGATTTCCCGGAGTGGGCTGATATCATCGATAATGATCACTCCTCTACCGTGAGTACCCATCACAATGTCATTCGTCTGCTTTTGCATTTCAATGTGATGCACTGCAACAGGGGGCATATTATTGGTAAACTGATTCCAGTTCTTACCGCCATTTACCGTCACATAAAGCCCAAATTCAGTCCCAAGGAATAGAAGATCTTCATTGAAATAATCCTCCTGAATATTTCTGGCAAAACCATAAATCTCATCCGTTACGATTGACTTCCATGTTTGACCGTAATCAGTTGTTTTGAAAACATAGGGATCCATATTGCCCATGGTATGACCTTCCAGAACAGCATATGCCGTTCCTTCTCCATGAACACTGGCCTCAATGTGGTAAACCCATAAATTTGTTGGTACACCACCAGGTAAATTCGGCGTTGTATTCGTCCATGATTTACCGCCATCTCTGGTCACCTGAATATTCCCATCGTCTGTACCAACCCAAATGACCTTTTCATTCACTGGAGACTCAGCAATGGTGAAAATAGTACAATGGTTTTCAGCGCCGGAATTGTCTTTTGAAAGTCCTCCGGAATCCTCCTGGTTTTGTTTAGCAGGATTATTGGTAGTTAGGTCAGGAGAAATAACCTTCCATGTGCTTCCCATATCGTCTGAAATATGCAGGTATTGGCTACCCATGTAAAACCGATCAGGTTGGTTGTCGCTGACAGCCATTGGAGCATTCCAGTTAAATCTCAGCTTGTCAACATCCTTTGTCTGAAGTGGTTGTACCGTCTTGGTAGACTGAGTCTCCATGTTATACCTCCAAACATTGTCTGCTCCCTGCATCTCCGAATAAAGGATTTTCTTGGTTGGATGTCTCAACACCCTGAACCCATCACCATAACCAACCATATTCCAGTCTCTGGCTTCTACACCTCCGGGAGATGAAGATGGGCCATACCATGATCCATTATCCTGAAGACCACCGTAAACATTATACGGTTCTTCATTGTCCACACTAATGTGATAAAATTGAGAGAGTGGGAGGTTGGCTACAATTTCCATGGTATTACCACCATCCCATGTTCTGTAAACACCTCCGTCAGTTCCAACATACATTCGATCCGAATTATTGATATCGAAAAGCATGTCATGAATATCAGCATGCATGTTGCCCAGGTTCTTAAAGGTTTTACCTCCATCTCTGCTGATAGATCCAAGTAATCCGGCTTTCACCACTACATTCGGATTTTTCGGATCAATGACTATTCGCGAGAAATAGAAAGGACGAACCACAAGTCCAAAATCACTATTCAGGTGCTCCCAGTTTGCACCAGCATCCGTCGATTTATAAAGTCCTCGCTTATTTTCATCTTCGGTCTCTAATACAGCGTAAAGTATTTTGCTGTCAGATGGAGCTACCGCAATAGCAATTCTTCCAAGCTTACCGGAAGGGAAACCGTTGTGAATTTTATTCCAGGTTTTACCAGCGTCAGTGGACTTATAAAGTGCGCTTTTATTACCGCCGGAATTAAAAGACCAGCCTGTGCGTCTAAACTCCCACATGGACGCATAAAGTGTGTTAGGATCTTTAGGATCCATGATAATGTCTCCACATCCTGTGGTTTGATCGATGTAGAGCACTTTATCCCAGGTCTGGCCTCTGTCGATAGATTTATAAACTCCTCTTTCTTCGTTATCTCCCCAAAGTTCACCGAGCACACCCACATACATGATATCTGTGTTTTCGGGGTGTATTTCAATGCTACTGATCCGCTCTGAATTTTCGAAACCTGCTTTGGTCCAGTTCACGCCTCCATCGATGGATTTATACAATCCGTCTCCAATTGATACGCTGTTTCTGGTCCAGATTTCTCCGGTTCCAACCCATATTTTATTGTCGGGATCTTTTGGGTCGAGTTTTACTTTTCCAATTGATTGTGCGTTTTCATCAAAAATGGGTTGAAAAGAAGCACCCCCGTTTGAAGACTTCCAAACACCACCACCTGCAGAACCGACATATATAATACGGTCGTTACTAGGATGTCCCTCTAAGTCAATGACCCTGCCACTCATGAGTGCAGGTCCAATATGTCTGGCTCTTAAATCTCCGAAAAGTTCCTTTCCTTTTAATGCGATTTCTTCCTGAGCATACCCAAAAAATAGTCCAAGGGTAATGATTAATGATAGATATATCCTCTTCATTTTGTATTGTTTATTCGCCGCTGGCAGCTTCCACAGGGAATGCAAACACTGACGAATCTACCTCTGGGTTAACCACTATTGATTCGATCATCAATGGTTGTGATGGACCATCTTTAACACCTTGAGTCATGGAAAACGGAAAATACAAGCCTTCCACTTCCTGGTAATCACTCATGGTAGACCTTCCGATTGCTCCTGCCTGAGGTCCTGCTTTGATCTCCTGATCCACAGCCAAAGGCACGAAAGATTCAGTTTCGAAATAGTAAAAAGAAACGTCTTCAACTTCTTTACCGTCAAGCATTCTAGGCTCTTTTGTAAGTTTCACTTTGTAAGTTTCAGCACCATCAATGGTTTCTGTTCCCATCAGCTCAACCGTATATCCTTTGTCTTTATAGTCAAGAAATGAGTCAGGAAAATCATTGGTGTCAAGCTTCATATTCTGAGTAGTTTCATCATCAGATTTTTCAGCTTTCATGGATTGGAAGTTTGTACCCCAGAGTGTTTCACCATCGTAAACATTCTGCATCAATGACATACCCTGGAATGTAATTTTCGTGTACTGTTTTCCATCGGTTAACTGTACAATTTCTAAGGGTATTTCCATACCTCCCTGGTTAACCTTTGCAGTCATTTTTATTCCTTTAAGGCTTTTCCAGGCATCTTTACCGCCGGTATTTTCAAAATATCCGTCGATAATTTCATCAACGGTAACGTCTTGCGCATGAGCACTCGAAAGAGCGCAAACAGCTAGTGCTGTGATAAGTAGTTGGAATTTTCTCATAATGTTTAATTTATTCGTAATGTAATTTAAGGCGAAGCACGAACTTAAATTACTTATTATGCTAATCGGCAGTATAGAAGATTAAAAGGATTCATTTAAAAGCTTGTCTTTGATTAGTTGTGAAAATGAATAATATTGTAAGGATATTTTTCAAGCCAGCAAATGGAGAATAACATGAAAAGAATTGTGTTGATTGATGATGATGCTACGACCAATTATCTCAATAAGATGATTATAGAGCGTTCTGAGCTTGTGGATGAAGTCGTTACCTTCGACTCAGCACAGGAAGCATTAAATTACTTCAATGAAAATGTAACATCAATAGAAGACTCTCTAGTCTTTTTAGATATCAATATGCCGATAATGAATGGCTGGCAATTTTTAGATCAATATGAGGTGATGGTTGGGAATATGGAGAACAAAATTGTGATTTTAACCTCTTCTATAAATCCTGCTGATAAACAAATGGCTGAAAAAAAATCAGGAATAATTGAATATAAATCTAAGCCACTTTCGATCGAAATGCTGAATGATCTCGTTAGGGCTTACTTGAATTAAGAAGTGAAATATTTTTAGGGAACTCCAACGTAAAAGTAGTTCCTACGCCTTCCTCACTTTCAACTTTCACAAGGCCGTTTAAGGCGGTGATTCTATTCTTAACTATAAAAAGACCAACACCACGACCTTCTACGTCCAAGTGAAATCGTTGATACATTTTGAAAATTTTATCTCCAACCTGATCCATGTTTATACCTCTGCCATTATCTGAAACCTTAATGATTTCATTCTGATTGTCTTCAAAAGTCTCAATCTGAATATTAAGTCTTTGGTCAGGATTTGAAAACTTCAAACAATTAGAAATAATATGATAAAGAGCATCCGATAAAAATGGTTTATATGTCTTGATCTTTGTGATCGTGAGCTTCTGCTCAATGGTTATATTTTGAGTTTTAATTTCGTTTTGAAGAAGTTCAAGCACCTCTTTAATTAGCCGTTCCAATGAAATTATTTTGAATTCTTCAGCCTTAGGCTCATCTTGGTTCAGCACGGTGCTTAATTCCTTTATTACTTTATCGATTTTGTTAGAAGCCAAAGAGATTCTATTAACCATTTCCTTTAAGTCAGCTTCTTTAGGTTGTTCATTGAGAAGGCTGGAAAACCCAATAATTTGAGTCAGGGGTTCTCTCAAATTGTGACTAATCACACTATTAAATTCTTTTAAGCTTTTATTCGTTATTTGAAGTTTTTTAATGAGCCCTTCCTTTTCTACTTCCAGCTTGTTACCACGATCTTTAGCAATAGCCGCTACAATTAAGTCCGCTAAAGACCCGACATATCTTTGCTCTTGAATATCCCATTCACGTATGGTACAATTGGTCATAGTATACGAGATGAATCCTACAAAATTCCCATCTATGAGGATAGGGGCATTTAGAATTGACTCAATACCGAATGGCTTGAAGTATTGTTCATAAATATCAGCAAGTCTCTCATCTTTACTTATCCTGGTCACAGCAACCGTTCTGTTACCTAAAAAATCATCAAAAAACTTAGGGAATTGATCTCTGTCAAATGAGCGTGACGGAATCTTAGTTGATCCGCCTCTTTCATTCACCCCGGCCAGGTAGATTGAATCGTTCGATTTATCCAATCGCCAGTAGGTTGCCCGATCAGATTGTAATGAATTTCTCGAAATTCTCAGAAGATTATCAATGAATTCATCAATTTTTAAATCACGCTCATTTAATTCCTTAGAGAGAGCGAGGAGTGTTTTGGTGAACGATGAGTCTTTCTGGTTCTCAGCAAATGACTTTCTTCTTTTTCGAAATTGATATGTCGCAAATCCTAGCCCTAAAACAATGGTAAAAGCAAGTGTTAAAACAATTAGTCTGGCATCTTCTTCAGCCTCGCGCTGTATCTGCTCTTGCCTAAGCAGTCTATTCTCAGCCAGAATCAATTCAGATTGCAATGCAGTTTGCATTTTCTCAACGTTGGAAATAAATTCAGCATTTCTAATACTGTCTCCAAGGTTCTTATGCTTTTCTAAATAGTACGCTGCTTTTTGAATTTGAGCGCTTCCCAGGTAATAGGAATACAGTTTGTTGTAAGCTTCATTCAAAAGGTCATTGGCATTGTTTTTCTCAGCCAGTATTCTCGCACTTTCCCAATAATGCGAAGCACTGTCTTCGAGGCTGATTTGATCGCTGCTATAATAATCGCCAAGCTTGAGATATGATTGTATTAAACCGCGCTGATGATTCGCTTGCTTTCGTGAAGCAATGGAACTTTTCATAAGACGTATTGCAGCTGCTAAATTACCTCTGCGACTTTCGCACTCAGCTAGTCCGTAGTAGCCGTATCCTTGCCCTCTATTGTCATTCGATGCTAGTGAATTAGTAAGACATTGCTCAAAATACCTTTCGGCACTCTCGACATTATCCTTCATTAAACTTACTTCACCAAGGTTGGAAAGAATTATGACCGGTTGAAACTCCGGTAATTCATTGGTAACCAAAACCAGAGCCCGGTTGAAATATTTAAGACTGGAATCAAAAACTTCTTTCCTTCGATATACTTCGCCTATATTATTGAATAGGCGAACATTTTCATGAGGGTATTTTGACACATCATACCTCAGGGCCTCTAAGTAGTAGGAGAGTGCCTGATCCGGAAGACCTATGATTAAAAAGCTATTTCCCTTTAAGGTCGTTGCTCGTATCAGCCCTTTTTGATAGTTAATATCCTTTGCTACTGAGATTGCAAGGTTGATGTAATAAATTGATTTTTGCTGATCTACCATGCTTAGTTTAAAAGCAATTTCATTAGCTACATTCACATAGGTAGGATCTTTTGCCTGAAGTCTGCTTAGAACCAACTGAAGGCTGTCAACTTCATCAGTTTGCGACAGAGCCGGACAGCTTAAAAAACCAATTAAAGAAAGAAATAGAAATTTCCTCATTACAATTATCTAAGGTAGCCTTTACCTTTGGAAGATATGGCATCCGATTATTCTGAAATCCTAAGGGATATTAACAGCGGTTCCTTCGCTCCGGTTTATTTTCTGCAAGGAGAGGAGACATTCTTCATCGACAATATTATTGAAAATATTGAGAATACTGCTTTGGATGAAAGTCAAAAAAGTTTTAATCAAATCATCCTTTACGGGAAAGACACTTCACTCACAGATGTTATTGGAGCAGCGAGAAGATATCCCATGATGGGAGAACGACAAGTGGTGATTGTGAAAGAAGCTCAGGAGATGCGTGACTGGACCAAAGAGGCAGTTCAAACACTGGTTGTCAATTATGTCGAGAACCCGCTTCCCAGCACAATACTGGTCTTCGGTTATAAATATAAGACCGTAGATAAAAGAACCAAGTTTGGTAAATCAATCGAAAAGAATTCGGTCTTTTTGAATGCTAAGAAACTCTATGATAATCAAGTCCCTGACTGGATTCAGGGCTATTGCAAATCAAGAGGTGTAAAGATTGACAGTGGAGCTGTCATGATGCTTTCTGAAAACATTGGTAATAACCTACAGCGATTAGCAAACGAAATCGAGAAGCTCCTGTTGAATGTGAAGGATGGACAGGAGGTAAGTAGCGCCATGGTTCAGAAGTATGTTGGAATCAGTAAGGACTACAACATTTTTGAGCTCCAAAAAGCACTGAGTGCTATGAACAAGCTAAAAGCGCTTAAGATCGCTAATTACTTCGCTTCAAATCCAAGTAACAATCCTTTAGTACTTACTATCTATAGTTTATTCTCCTACTACAGTAAGCTTTTGTTAGTTCATCATTCCCAGGATAAAAATGAGAAGACAATTGCATCAGCTATCGGTGTAAACCCATTCTTTGTAAAGGAATACCTTCAGGCGGCTCGAAATTACCCGGTAGGAAAAGTGGTTGATAATATTAAGTATCTGCATGAAGCAGACATGCAGTCAAAAGGAATTGGGTATGCCACCAAAAAAGAAGGTCCTGTCTTAACAGAGTTGGTATACAAATTGATGAACTAACACAATTTGGTGATAAATATTCGTTGCAATTGATGGTCAAAAACTACTTCTCATTGAAAAGGATACTTTTTCTTTTATTCGTGCTAAATACGTTTGCAGGACTGGCACAAAATGCCATCTACGGTCGCAGCTATTCAGAGCTTAGTTCATTTGAAGACTTTCAGCAGGCCAATTATGCGGGAGTAATTTCCATGTATAAAAACAATTCTTCTATTTCAGAAGATGAACGTATATTATTACTTCTTAGTGAGCTAAAGTCCGGCAAAAAGAATCACGTTCAAATTGAGGACTGGTTAAGCACCAATGATAAGCATCCGATTAAACCATTGGTATATTTTCATTTGGGCGAGTATTTCTTCTACGATCAGGATTATGCTAAAAGTAGGTTCTACTTAAAGAAGGTAAATTCAAGTGACCTCACTTTACGAAATGGAGCTTCCTATGGCTTTATTTATGGTGTGTTGAGACTGGAAGACAAGGGCTATAAAGATGCTGCCGGTCTCTTTCAGCATGCAGAAAAAAATGGTTTCGAAGATGAAGTTAAACTAACCTACTATCAGGCATTTACAGATTATCATTTAGGTAAAAAGGAGGATGCATTTAAAGGCTTTGAACAAGTGGTGGATAGCGAAGAATTTGGCAACTCTGCCAAGTTTTTCATTGCAAAGATGTCATTGGATAAGGGTGATACTGAGAAAGTCATAGACCTGGCAAAGGGCGAACTGAGTGACGACCGATCTATTACCAACTCGGGCTTTCATCAACTACTAGGCGAGGCGTATGCTGTGAAAAATGATGTGGCAAAAGCAGATGCCTATTTTGATAGGGCAATAAAATTGCATCCTGATAAACCATCAGCCGCACTCTACTATCAGGCAGGCGTTTCAAAATTCAAGATCGGGAACGAAGACAAGGCAATTGATTATTTGACGGAAGCTGGCATTCAGGGTGGTGAATATGCTCAATTAAGTGCCTTTCAACTGGCAAGGTTGTACCTCAAAAAGAGAAATTTCGAACGGTCATTGACTGCATACATTGAGGCCTCCGCCTCAGATAAGGTGACCATCAAAAAAGAGGCTCTATATCAAGCCGCTAAAATCAATGCCCAACTTGGCAATTTTACTGAATCGATTAATTATGCATCGGACTATTTAAAGGCGTTTAAAGGTGGAAGGGAAGCGGAAGAAATGCAGAACCTTATTGCTCAGTCATATCTCAAAACATCCAACTTTGATTTGGCAATCAATCATTTGCGAGATGCAGGAATTAGGAATCAAACGCAAAGAGAGGTTTACCAAAAAGTGACTTTTCAAAAAGCGTTGCTTTCATTCAATGATGCCAGTTTTTCTGCTGCCAGGGAGTGGTTTAATGAAAGTCTTAAGTTTCCACTGGACGACAATATTAAAAATCAATGCTATTATCACTTGGGGGAGCTGGCCCTACGCGATGGTAACTTCAGTGACGCTGTTAAGCAGTATCAAAGCCAGACTGTTTTGGATCCGTTATCGCACTATGGAATTGGTTATGCACATTATAATTCTCAAAACTACCAGTCAGCAATTAAACACTTCAGGAGTGCAGAGAAATCAACACATCCTGAAGTAAAATTAGATGCCAGAGTGCGATTAGCTGACTGTCTCTATGCTACGAAAGCTTACGCGGAAGCTTTGCAACTTTATAATCAACTTTCAGCTCAGGTAAATTCTCACTATCTGCTTTTTCAGAAAGGGTTGACATTGAAAAACCTGGATCAGGATAGTGAAGCGCTAAGTACTTTTCGGAAAATTTCAAGCTCTGAGAAGTATGGCGCTAAAGCCACCTTCCAGTCGGCGATGATTCATTTCGAATCTGCCAATTTTCAAGAGGCTGAGCGTCTTTTCTCCAATGTGATCAACAATCAACCTTCAGACCCATTGGCAGGTGAATGCTTACTAAACAGGGGAGTATGTCGTAAGAATTTAGGAGAATTAGAAACTGCTAAAGCCGATTATGAAGTTATTCTCAAAAATCATATAACATCAGACATTGCTCTAAATGCCATTTTGGGACTACAGGAACTGCAGCAATTGGGGGTCACAATCAATAGCCTCGAAAAGTATATTGCGGACTACAAGCAGGTGAATCCAGAAAGCGGTAGTCTTGAATTGATTGAATTTGAAGCAGCGAAAAGACTGTATTTTGATTTTGCCTATGATCAGGCCATTAAGACCCTGGAAAAATTCATCAAAGATTATCCAGCAAGCGGAAACAAATCTGAAGCGAAATATTATTTAGCTGATTCCTATTACAGGCTTAATAAATTGGAAGAGGCAAAAATTCATTTCAATGATCTCAAATATCTCAGAAATACGCTTACAGGACGTATTCTTGATCGTTTGGGAGATATAAATAAGCGACTTAATAATGTGAATGAAGCATCCAAAGCTTATCAATTACTGATCAGTTTAAACCTTACCCCCAAAGACACCTACAATGCTCACTATGGGCTGATGCAATTGTACTATTTAAATGAAAGGTATGCTGACGCAATCAGTAAAGCGGATGACATCATTGCATTGGAATGGAAGCCTCTTAATGGAGAGAAGGAAGCTCAAATAGTAAAAGCCCGAAGCTATCTACATCTAAATAATCCGGAGCAGGCTGAAATCCATTTTAGCAAGCTTGCAGAAGATAGTGATGTCTACGCAGCTGAAGCAAACTATACCATTGCTTTAATTCAATTTCAAAGGGGCCAGTTCGACAAATCACTGGATATTTTATTTGATCTGAATAGTAAGTTTGGCAGCTATCAGGAATGGGTAGATAAATCATATCTTCTAATAGCTCGAAACTATAATGCAAAAGGAGATGCTTTTCAGGCAAAAGCCACTTTAAGATCGATTATACAACATTCTGAAAATCAACAAGTAAAAGATAATGCCATTGCTTTACTTAATGAGATCGAGCGCGTGGGTGCTATATCTGACTCTACTCAAAATCGGGAATAAATGAATAAATTATTTCTTTTCATATTTCTCCTTTACGGAGGACTTTTATGGGCACAAAACGATTCCACTCAAAATCAGGGTGAGGTGCTGACAGGTGAAATCGTGATTGAAAAAGATAAGAAGATTATACTACCTCAGGCTGACAAAATTTTCATCAGAAGTACACCCCGATCTTTTGGCAATGATCCATTAAATCAGTCTTTTAATGTACAAGAACCAAAATTCGAATGGCCGGACTATAAAACGGATGTTTCACATCAGCAGGTGAGTGAGCCATACCCATTGTCAGCCTATGACGATTATATAAAGCTGGGTTATGGAAATTACAAATCGCCATTGATGGAGGTCGGTCTCTTTCAGACCTTTGGATTGTGGGATAGCGGAGTAAAACTATTCTATGAAAGCTTTGCATCAGGGCCGGTTAACGAGGAAAACAGTGAAAATTCCATTGGCAAGGTAGATGTTTCATTTGCTCTCGATCAGGAATCCTTTTCAATTACTCCAATGTTGTCATTTTACAGCAAAGAATATAGGTTCTTTGGCAATACCAACAGGTTTTACGATGAGTTTGATAGCGCAATTCCCGATGATTCAAGACTAAACCACTTCATGCTTTCAACGGCTCTTGAAACAGGTAACGAGTCAATTGATTTTTACTTAAAGCCTGTCTTTACTTTAACAAATCAGGATATTAATCCAGAAAACTCAAGAAACAATGAATCTGCAGTTGGACTTGAAAGCAGACTGGAATATGACATTGATAAAGCATTTAATCTTGGGATTGATATTACCGGGAATACGGCCAGTTATGATGGAGGGATCAAATACAATCGGTCGCTAATCAATATAAATCCATGGGTTGGTCATAAAGGTGAAAGTTTTAATGCCAGAGCTGGTTTTGTAGTCGCATCATCAAGCTTTGATGACTCCTCCAAAACGGGCTTCTATCCCAAAGCAAGGATAACCTATGATATTTCGCCCGATTGGTCAGTTTATGGTAAAATATCCGGTGGGCTTTCTTGGAACTCCCTGGAAGAAATCCTTAATGAAAATGAATTTATGGATGATTCCCTGTCCATATTATCTACCGAAGATGAATTCAGTGTTGGTGGAGGAATAAATGGTAATCCTATAAGCACCTTGCGTCTGGATGTTTCTCTAACTCATTCCAGCCTGAATGGCCTACTGTTCTATGTCCCATCTTTAGGTGATTCAGCCAGATACACCCTTACGTATGATGCAGAAACAGTTGCGATGACCACTTTTAGGTCAAACGTATCCTTTATGCCAACTTCCTCAAGTACATATGGTGCTAGTCTGGAAATAAATGGTTATTCAGTTGAATCCCTTGACAAGCCCTGGCACAAGCCCGCATATATTTTTAAAGCATATACAAGCCACAATATTCAGGAGAAATTCATTGCTTCAGCCTATTTGACAAGCATGGGAGGTATCCGGGCTCCTGCAAACGTGGATTTCGGATATCTCAAGCTAAAAGCCTTCATGGATGTTGGAATCGGCCTTAAATACCTGATTAATGATCGTTCATCTGTATTCATTGATGTAAATAATTTGCTTAATAATGAATACGAACGATATTTGGGGTACCCGACCCGAGGACTCGCTTTCAAAATTGGTGGTCAGTACCGTTTCTGACACTAATATTTCCTAATAATGAATTTTATTTTATCTTGGTTCGGTCAATAAAACATACCTATGGCTAAAGACGATAAGAACAAAGACAAAGATCAAGACGATTTCTTCGGGGATGACGAGGATTTTGGACTTCCAGAGTTAGACTATGAAGCTTTAGAAGAAGATGATTCAGAGGAACAAACTGCTGAGGAGCCGGAAGCTGAAGAAACTCCTGAGGAAGAGCCTAAAGAGGAAGAATCCGTAGAGGCCACCGATGATTCTGTCTTTGAAGATGAGTCAATGGACGACTTTGAAGCTTCTGATGATTTTGATGCCTCGGATGACTTTGATACAACCGAAGACGATGATGAAGATATCCCGGATCAAATTTCGGATGAAGAACTAGAAGCCTCCATGAAAGAGGGTAGTGATGATTTTGCTGATGACTCAGTAGATGATAGTAAGTCAGACACAGCCAAAGATGATTTTTATGAGGAAGAATCGTTTGATGATTTTGATCCTTCTGAAGATGATTTGGGTGACGATTTGGGAGATATGAGTGACCTGGGCGATGATGATGAAATGTCAGACTCGGTTTTTGATAGTGATGTTTTAGATGAGGATGAGTTCGCTCAATTTGAAAAGGAGCTGATGGACACAGAAGAGGAGAGTATGTCTGATATGCCTGCTTTCGAATCCGATGAGCCAGAGGCTAAGAGTAAGAGCAAATTTGCAAGGGTTGTAATCATAGGTATTGTGATTTTCGCAGCTTTAGGTACTATTTTTTGGTTGATGTCCCCTATGGGAGGTGGTGAAGAGAAAAAGCCTGTTGCAGAAAAAGCCACAAAGCCACCTGTACAGAAACCAGTGGCTGAGAAGCCTGCCGAGAGTGAGACTGACGATACAACTGATCAAAAGGAAGAAGGTACGTCTACCGCTGCTGCGAAGCAACCAGCTCAGGCAAAACCTGCACCAACAAGGCAGCCTGCGAATACGAGAACCAATAATGTAACAGCTACTCCTGGTACAGTGAATTCTCTGACCAGCCGTACAGGTAATTTCTATGTAATAATTGGTAGTTTTTTAGATGGTGATATGGCCATGGATTATGCAACCAAGCTTTCCAACGCTGGGAAAAGCCCATCCATTATTCCACCTTTTGGAAATGCAATTACACATAGGGTAGCTATTTCAGGACATGGCACGCTTTCTGATGCTCAACGAGTAATCGAAGGGGTTAAGTCAGAGTATACGCAGGATGCATGGATTCTTAGGTACTAATCCATCTGGTTTTACGTTCAGTCTGTTTGAATAGGTAACCTATTCATTAACTCAAGATAAAAAGTACATATGCTCATCAGTGTTATGCAAGACCCTGTGGTCGAAAGTTTGGAATCAGAGGAAACCATCTCATTATTGGAATTAGTCACCAACGGTGGCTATATGATGATTCCAATTCTCCTTTTATGGATGGTCGCCATCTATATTTTTGTAGAAAGGTCTAGAACATTAAGTGCCGCTTCAAAAACGCCCGAATCATTTAAAGATCAGATCAGATCGCTGGTAATTTCCGGGGATATTAACGGTGCTTTAATGCTCTGCAGTAAAACAGAAACGCCTGTTTCCAAGATGATTGAAAAGGGGATACGTCGTATTGGAAATCCTTTGAAGAATATTGAAGTCAGTATCGAGAATGTTGGAAAACTGGAGATTTACAGGTTGGAGAAGAATCTCAACTTACTGGCAACCATTTCCGGTGCTGCACCTATGATTGGTTTTCTTGGGACTGTAACAGGTATGATACAGGCTTTTATTGCCATTGCCCAGGAAGAAGGAGCAGTTAGTCCCAAGTTGCTTTCATCCGGGATTTATGAAGCGATGATTACTACAGCAGCAGGTCTCTTTGTCGGGATTCTGGCTTATTTAGGATACAATTACCTTGTTTCTAAGGTTGGAAAAGTCATCCACACCATGGAGTCTAACGTTATAGACTTTATTGATCTATTGCAAGAACCAAAGAAATAATGGATTTGAAGTCGAAACATAAGGTGAATGCAAGCTTCAGCATGTCATCCATGACGGATATCATATTTCTGTTATTGATCTTTTTCATGCTTACGGCTTCTTTCATCACGCCCTCAGGATTACCGGTGAACTTACCGTCATCCAAATCATCAGAGATTGTGATGCAAAAAGTGAGTGTTACGATCACCAAGGATTTAATCTACTTCGTGAATAATAAACGAGTGAATCGTTCTTCACTGGAATCTGTTCTAAGGACGAACCTAACGAGCAAAGAAGGCATTGTCGTATTGCATTGTGACGCGACCGTTCCTGTAGAGCGGTTGGTAGAAGTAGCAGGAATTGCAACATCGTTAAAAGCTAAAGTTTCTATCGCAACGAAACCAGAGTAATGGACGAAAGAGAAAAAAAGGAGGAAAAAAATAAGCGAATTGGCTGGCTTACATCCATAGGTGTACAGCTTGTTTTGCTTGTGCTCTTTTATTTCATTGTAGCCTGGAGAGAACCGTTTCCACCGATTCCGGAATATGGCATTGAACTAGGCTTTACTACTTCTGCTGGTGCTCCGGGGACTTCATCCCCTGAACAACAGGCACCCGAGACTGAAGAACTACCTGAAGAAGAGGCTGAAGAGAACCAAAGCGACAATACCGAACAGACGGAGACTGAAGCTGAGGAAGTATCTGAACAACCGATCCCCAAGTCACAGGTAGAAAGCCCTGTCAAAATTGAAGAAGCAAAGTCTGAGGAAACAAATACGGTCAAGGAGGAAGTGAAAAAAGAAGTAGACAATAGAGCTGTCATGAAACCTTCTGAAACCAAATCGGAAGAGACCAGTGACAACCCATCCGAAGGAAAAGATGAAGAGAGAGAATTAGATCAACGAGCTATTTATGGAAGTCAGGGTCCAAACACTGGCGATGCTGAAGGAGCTAATTTAGCCTTATCCGGGTGGGTGTGGGATTTCAAACCAAAGCCTGATGATACTTCAGATCAATCCGGTAAAATCGTTTACAAAATTGTAGTAGATCAGGACGGATATTTGGTGAAAATTGAAACAGTAACATCCACTGTTTCTCCCACAGTCGAGAGAAAATATAGACAGGCAGTAGAGAAACTGACCTTTAGTAAAACAGCCGATTATAAAACAGCTCCTGTTTCCACTGGCACCATTACATTTATTATTAAATCCAGATGACATACGATCAGACACTCGAGTACTTATTTACTCGATTGCCTATGTATCAGCGAGTAGGAAAGGCAGCCTTTAAAAAGGACCTGACCAATACACTGAAATTGCTTGAGAACCTTAAAAACCCGCATAAGAAGTTTAAAAGTGTCCATGTTGCCGGCACTAACGGAAAAGGCACTTCAGCGCATGGGATAGCTGCCATTATGCAAACGGCAGGATATAAAACCGGGCTTTACACTTCCCCACATCTAAAGAATTTTACAGAGCGAATTCGAATAAATGGAAAGGAGGTATCTCCTGAGTTTGTGATTGAGTTTGTAAAGAAAGTCATACCTGTCATTGAAGAGATTAATCCTTCATTTTTTGAAATTACTGTAGCCATGGCTTTTGAGTATTTCGCTACACAAAAAGTAGACATAGCCATTATCGAGACAGGGTTAGGCGGGCGGTTGGATAGCACTAACGTGATAACACCAGAGGTTTGTCTCATCACCAACATCGGATACGACCATATGGACATGTTGGGAGATACGCTGGAGAAAATTGCGGCAGAAAAAGCAGGAATTATCAAGAAGCATGTTCCTGTAGTAATAGGAGAGACGCTTCCGGAAACAGCACCGGTTTTTGAACAAATAGCAGAGAATAATGAAGCTGTCTTAATAAAGGCTGGAATTTCTAACTGGAAGCCAAAAGTGCTAGTTCCAGCATACCTTTTGAAGAATATGGGCGGCATTGAGTCTGTCATTCATGAACTGATCAGGCAAGGCTGGGATATAACTGAAAAACATATTTCAGATGGTGTAGAAAAGATCAATGAGCTAACTGGACTTAAAGGCAGGCTGCAGGTCTTAGGTGAAAGCCCGCTTCAAATTGCAGATGTAAGCCATAATGTAGATGGGTTGAAATCACTTTTTGATCAAATTAACCAGCTAAAAAAAGGCCAGCTTCACCTCATTTTCGGATCTGTTAAAGAAAAAGCACTCAAGCCCATTTTCGACTTATTTCCTAAAGAAACAAAGCTTTATTGGACGCAATCATCAGTCCCTCGAGCTTTATCAGTTGAAGAACTAGCTATTCAGGGAGTGATGCATGGAATGGAAGGAGAGTGCTACCAAAATGTGAATGAAGCCATTGATGCTGCAAAAGAAAAGGCACGACCTGAAGATCTGATTTTGATCACAGGTAGCACCTTTGTGGTTGCTGAGGTTGATGAATTATAAGTTTTTTTTATTCATTATCGCGAAATACCATTCATCCGTTTTTTCTTTTGGTGCGATGCAGGAGCGAGATTTGGGAATCTAACGTTGTAGAAATTATGACCAATCACAATCTTCCGCCTTTGCAGGTCCTCCTTCTTAGGTGGACAAGAATCCTTGTTGGGACAACTCCAACAAGGACGAAAAACTTGGTTTAAGGCACGAACAAGCTCTCATTAGCCTTGAGTAACCCGAGGGGGAAAGAAAAAGATCCTTTACCCATTAAGCCCCATTAAGATGCGATTGGAAAAGTAGACCGTTCATTCAGTGCATCATTAACTATGGCTTCCCACTTCTTAATAAGTGGTGGTTCTCCATTCGGTCGAAAGTGCTCATCTGAATTGAAGAAAACAAATACGATAGGAGTCTTTTGAGGATTATAAGGTATCAGTACCAGTTCCAGCTTATCGATGATGGTCTCACTGATATTTCCGTTTTGAATGTTCCTTTTGATACAGTTCACGGTGCAATTCTGAATATCAAAAAGAGGAACACAATGTTTGATCAGCGTTCCACTTCTCTTCTTATAGAAAAAAAGATAATTCTTTGGGGATGATATCCCTATTGCAAACTCAACGCCACAATCCCAGGATGCCAGCTTGCTGTTACATGCATCTGCTATGGTTCTAAGACCTGAGATTAATTCCTTCTCTGTTTTTTTTCTGCTTAAATGAATACCTAAGAAAGGCAGTATACATAGGGTGATTGCCAACAGTCCAAGAATGGTTGTTCCCATAAATTTTTCTTTTTAATCAGAAGTTTTTTTGATGCTTATTTGACGTGGGTTTCATGGAAGGTCACCTGAGCAGCGCATATATTTTGTTCTTGTAATCTGCCTGCTGGCAATACATGTAGGATCTTAACAAATGGGTTGGTTTTGATATTATGAGATTCTGATATCCGCTTGCTCAGGATTCGGGAATGATCTACCAATCATGGATGCTGTTTATCCAATCACCAACTTACTCAAGTAATCCGGATTGATGTTTTTGATCTGGCCGAAGATGTGATTATCGATCGTCGCATTGCTGGAAGAGAAATAATCGTTGATGGCTTCATACATCTCTGATTTACTCAATCTCCCGTCCCGGTTGATATCCAGTTCTTTAAATGCATTGATAATGGATCCTCTGTTGAGTCCCAGGATTTTATACAGGGTTTCAAACTCATCAAAATCAATGAATCCGTCTTTGTTATGATCGCACAGGTCAAAGAGGAACCGAACCACAGAGGCAGAAAACCATCGGATAAAATGAGATTTTTCATGACCTTCATTTGATCGCTTAATTATTCGAATCCACTCGTGCACCGTGATTTTTCGTCCTTTGCCATCCGATTCCATGAGGAGCCGATCAAAGTTTTTGATAGTCATATACCTTAAGTACCTTTTTTCGGCAGGGTTGAAGAGGCCCTTCCGGGTTTGATAAAGCCGCTTCAGAAGTTCCTCAAAATCCCTTGGCTCTAAAACACCATCCTTGTTGGTGTCCATCAGGTAAAAGAATAGCATCCACTTGCGTATGGTATCAGTTATCAGCACGATTCATCAGATTTTATGCATCGAAGCTATAAAAGAGCAACGAGACTTTCAGGTTGTTATGTTACCATGAGTAATAAAAGACTACTTAATAACAGGTAGGATCGAGCTCGATTTCAGTATCTGAGAAAAATCAGGTCAAATCCTTCTGTTCATCATCTGAGACAACTTATTTCTATAGGAGCTTTGAACTATTGGATAGTAAACTTATCGCGTTGAATAAGTCATCTGTCCGGCGTATAGTAGCAAACGATTGTTAATAACATTATAGAAATGAGAATACTTTTTCCTACCGATTTTTCCAAACAGTCCATTCAGGCACTTAAGGAGACTGTCAAATTGAATCAACAGCTGAATTGTGAGTTGGTCATTCTTCACGCTTATAGTCGTCCATATTCGGAGGGCTTTAACCAGAAAGGAAACTTAGATCAAATGGAAGAAAGTGTTAGAAAACACTTTATACAGCTTAGCAAAGAGATTCCTGGACTGAGTGCTCAAAACCACTCCTTTAAGCAGGTCTTGGGTGATATAATAGATGCTGTTATCTATTTTGCAATACACGAATCAATCGGGCTCATTGTGATGGGTACAAAAGGTGCTATCGGAATTGGTGAGCTTTTTGGAACGAAAACAGCGAAAATCATTAAGAGTATTGATATCCCGGTAATCATCGTTCCGAAAGATGCTTCATTGATGCCTAATTCAAAGGTAGGGCTGGCATGTGATTACAGTGAAGAGGTCCCTGTCCAAAAACTAGATCTTCTTAATCGCCTTGCAGATTCATTAAAATTTGAATTAGATCTGATTACCTTGAATAGGAATGAAAAAACCATGACAAATCAGGAAAAAAGCAATCGTGATGCATTGGAAGCTACCCTGGAAAAAATATCCTATAAATCTCATTTTGTAAAAAGCAATGATGTTCAGTGGGGGTTGATCAGATATGCTAAAACGAATGGACTGAATATGATCACAATTATTTCAAAAAACTATAATTTCATGGAAAGGCTCTTTCATGAGAGTTTGACGAAAGAGATGGCCTTTCACAGCCCAATACCTGTATTGGTGCTTCAGTAGTCACCAAAGGGAGACACTGGCAGTGAAAAATTGGGTAATGGGTAAATGTTAATAAAATGAAAGCAGAATATAAACCAAATTATGAAGTGGCGATGGTGGGATTAGATCTTACCGAAATGGATGATCGAATCATTGAGTACCTCGGCATTTTATTAAAAACCATTCCGCTTAAGCGTGTCATATTTATGCATGTGGCCAAAGAACTCGAGCTTCCAAAGGAGGTCAGGGATAAATACCCGGATCTTTTAGCACCCCTGGATGAAAGCATTGCTGATGGCATAGCAGATAAAGTATCCCACCTCTTTGCGGATAATGACATAGCGCATGATATCATTGTTCAGGAAGGTCCGCCGCTCGAGACATTTCTGCGATTGTCTAAAATAAAAAACGCTGATTTGGTGATTTTAGGGCGTAAGAAAAGCCTCAAAGGATCAGGATTACTTGCCGGACATATAGTACGAAAAAGCCCCGCTTCTATTTTGTTTGTGACAGAGAAGTTTAACCCCACAATCAAAAATGTATTGGTACCTGTTGACTTCTCTCGGCATTCGATCATTTCGCTTAATCTGGCTTTGAAGCTGAAAGAGCGTACGGATGTAAACATCCATTTTTCGCACTTGTATAATGTACCCATAGGTTTTTACAAGACAGGAAAAACACATGCGGAGTTTGCAGGTATCATGAAGGGGCATGCAATGAACGACATGAAACAGTTTCTAAGGGAGAATAATGTCATGGAGGAATATCCGTGTACGTATATTTTGTCAGATGATCAGCCAAAAGCAGACCTTATCAATCAGCATGCACATGATGCAGGGATGGATTTAATTCTCATCGGCTCTCGAGGGAGAACCACCAGTTCTGCATTGTTGATTGGCTCCATTGTGGAGAAAGTGCTAATGCTTGATTCAGACATTCCCATTCTTGTAGTAAAAGACAGAGGGGAAAACATGGGATTCTTTGAGGCATTGATGAAGTTGTGATGATTTTAGATCGGACTATTTAAGAATATTGATCATTCAATAGTCATCAGCAGCTTTTCTAAACTCACCTAAACCTAGTTTGCAACTACGCTTTCTTATTTAGCTACAGCGTCCCTTCCTAGCGTTACTGAGTCGGACAGCATCTTTTTCATCTTTGTTGGTCTTGTGACCAGCAAACCACTTAATCATAGAAGAGTTACATCAAATATCTACTGACGAAGAATGCTTGTTGGAGACAACTCCAACAAGGGCGGAAATCATAGAAGAGTTACATCAAATATCTAACTGACGAAGAAAGGGCGGAAACTCCAACAAGGGCGGAAAAAAGTGTTAGTCACATTGCTTACTTAAACCATTTTTGATCTAGTACTTTACCTGTACTTGGTTCTACAATTAATTGAGTTCCATCCCAATTCTGCAATCTAACTTTGTCATCTTCATCAAAAATGGATACAAATGGACTATCATCGTGATTATACTGGAGCTTTTCTACCTGCCAGATAATTCCATCTTTATCTAATCCAAATACATTTTCATTGAAATAAGACTTTGGTGGAATTCTAAGCATAACAATACAATAATTGTTAATCACTTTGAAATCTTTGATGGGATAATCAAAGCATATTTTATTACCGTTAATCTTTAAGGTTTTATCGTCTGAGTTAACTTCCATTTCCTATACGGACACAGATAAAAAAAAGATAAGAAGTCTATAGCCAGTAGCTAGGAGATTACCACGTCTACTGACCATCCTTTCAATCCACCTGCAACTAATCCTCACCCAAATGCAGGTGATGAATATGCTCATCAATCAAGTCTATTTGCTTGGTGACCTCTATTACATATTTCTTTAATTCATCCTCAAGCGCTTTCACTTCTTCCTCATATTCAGGGCCTTTCGCTCTACCCAGGTTGTTCTCTATTTCATTGTAAGTATTACATTCTTTATGAATAAACCTGCGAAAAGCTTTGGTGGTGTATTCACTCTCTAATGTCTGAATGTCATCAAGGGTTTCTTTAGCTTCAGGATCTTGATTATCAGCAAATTTTCGTGTTACAATACCATAGAGAAGTGTATCGTAGTGATGTATTTCATCCAGCATACCAATAATTTCTTTTCTGTAAACAGATTCCCCGCAAAAACTGCCTAACCCTTCATAAGTTTGCAGCTTCTCGGCTTCAATGTCCCATTTGATGGTCAAATCATCGACGGCCTTTACTACTTCAGCTTCTTCCTGAGCATAAGTAGCAAGAGACAAAGCAAGCAATGAACAAAATAGGAGAGTTGATTTCATGATAGTGAGTTTTAATTGAAATACATTGGCTAAGAAAAATAAGTTAACAAAGTTTTCTGAAAACATTGCAAGCAAGAATGTCATTGAGTCCGGAAAACCAATCTTCGAAACCATCCAGGGTAACTGGAAAGATTTCTTTGGTAATAATAATCAAATCGTAGTAGAGTTAGCTTGTGGATGGGGGGAATACACCATTTCTCTTGCGGAAAAATTTCCGAACCAGAACTTCATTGGGATAGACATCAAAGGGGATCGCATTTGGAAAGGCAGCCAATATGCACAAAAGAATAGGCTGGATAATGTAGCCTTTCTGCGGATTCATATCATTGAAATTCTTGACCTATTTGGTGAAAGTGAATTAGATGAAATCTGGCTGACTTTCCCAGATCCAAGACCCAAAGATAGAGATGAGAAACATCGACTTTCCAATAAATCATTTCTGGAAAAATATCAACACATTTTAAAACCTGATGGGTGGTTTAGGTTTAAAACGGACAATACTGAACTATTTGAGTACACCTTGCAGGTGCTGACAGATTTCAAGATTAAAGATCATGAATTTACGTTTGATCTCTATAACTCTCCTTTGCTGGAAGAACATCACGGGATTAAGACCAAGTACGAACGCATCTGGACTGAAAAAGGTGAAAAGATCAAGTACATGAAGTTTAGGTTTTTAATTGATTGATTCCTCCTTAATATCGCTTCTCGTTAAACACCAATATATTATGAAAGGGATCTGTAACCTCCATGCAGAGATCTTTCCATGGTGCTTTACTGATACCAGGATTGTTGTATTTGTAGTTCTTCTTTTTGAGGCCTTTATGGAATTCCTTTAAGCCACTGCAGTTTATGAAGACCTTCGCTCCTGGAGAACAATCGCCATGATGCTCTGTCAAGTGCAGTACCATATTACCATAAGAAACTTGTAAGTAGATCGGTGAATCATCATGAAAGCGATGTTCCCAATCAATTTTAAATCCCAGCCAATCGACGTAGAATTCAATGGTTTTGTTATAGTCAAATATTCTTAGAACAGGGATTATCTCTGACGCTTCCATGTTGATTGATTAGTTCATTTTCCTTTCACACCAATCGATGGGAGAGAAAAGGAGGCATGCTAAATGCGTATGCTTACCTGAAAAGATAGCTGGAATTGTCATCACTTCACAGCCTGGATCTGCTCGGATACCTGCTAGTATTAAGGATGCGGATAGAAAGGTTAAAGCTCCAGTAGCTGCTGGTCCTCCATACCCAAGTAAGAAAACGGCAAGGAATGGACCGAAAGCCAAAATAGCTCCAAGTACTCGATCTATTTTTGGTGTAAACCGAACAATAGCGAAATGAAGAAGGGCATAAAAAGCAAGAAGGCCGATAGCCCATGAAAGTCTTATGAAGACTCCTTCCCAACTAACATCACGATACACTGGCCAAACTTCTGTAACAAAGAATAGCCCGAGGCAGAATCTAAAAATTCGTCCTATCATGCGCGCCTTGTAAACTGGTTTTTGACCTGCATCCATAATCAGCAATTACACGTTCCATTTTGTATCGGTGGACACTTCTTAGTACCATAACTGCAGTACACACAGCAATCACCTGATTTGGGCTTCAACACCTGGTGGCAATTTTCACACTCGTAGAAGTACTGGCATGCATCTGTAGGCATGGTTTCTTCCTTCTGATGTCCGCAGTTTGGACAGGTGATGGTTGATTCTAATGTTATTTCTTTTTCCATTTATCTATCCTTTTGGAATTTTGCATGATGCACTGCACCCCTGATGGTCACAGCTTTTAGCGGCACTGGAGCAGGCACTCCAAAGTTCATCGACAGTTGGCATGTTATCAGACCCGATAAGGTCATCTCCGAAGTTCTTGATTTCTGACAATCTGGACTTATAGGATTCCGGATTCCCAAGGTCTTTCATCGATTCAAAATTCAGAAAGAAATCATAGAATGATTCTGTAATCATATCTTTCAATTTTCCTTCATCTGAGGCGCTGAGACTTGATTTTTTCTTGATTGATACAAGGATTTGATCTGCAATAATTCCAGCCTCCTCTTTGCTGAGCTTGTCAACATCTGAGCCTTTTAGCCAATCGGACTTAGCCTGAAATGATTCCAAGTTTTCTGCATATCCATCCATTAATAATTCACTGGCATTCACCTTATGTTTGGTAAAAACCTGATTGATCAAATTTCTTCTGGTCATAAAATCCGGTTCATTCCAAACCACTGCTATAACAGTACCTGCTCTATTTAACCAGGCTTCATCAACTGATTCTGAATTCTCAAAATCATTCAAAACCGGTTTGGCACGACTGCCGCAACCAATAGTAGGTGCAGCATTGCAAACGAGAGGCACTTTGTAAAAGCTAACGTTACCATTATCTGTTGATATTGTTGAACTCGTTTTCTGGTCATCAATCACCTTGTACCCTGTCTCATTGATTGCATCGATTATGTCGCTCTGATTCACTTTTGAAGGGTAGTATTCTATCGTAGTTGAACTGGTAGCATATAAGGCGTCAACTGATTTGACCCCTTCAAGTAAGCCAACCTTATGTTCGATGGAAGCTTCGCATCCTGCACAAGTCATTCCCTTTACATCTAATACAATCTTATTTGTTTTGGTTGTGTCTTGTTCAATGTAGGCGACAGGTGTCTGACCTCCTCCATTGGAATATAAAATATGTGCGTAGCTGGGAAACGAGAGCATTAAACCTGCAAAGACGGTAATGATTCCTAAGAATCTTTTTGATTGCCAGAAAGAGGGTTTTGCATCGTCATCACATTCGCAAGCTATTTCCTCTGCGGTTTTGGGTCTAAGTTTCTGATACCAGGCAAAACCTAAAATACCAATAGTCAAGACTATGAGATATGGCCTGAATGGTTCCATCCAGGAGAAAGTGGCTGCAATGCCACCGATACCAGCCAGCAATGAAAACACAGGTGTGATGCAGCATAGTGAAGCTGCGATTGCTGCAAACAATCCTGCACTGGCACTTTTTGAAGATAGATTTGTCGTACTCATGAGATTACTTCTTTTTGATTCTGCAGTAGCAAGCCATCCAACACTGGTTTGATAATTTGAATATTGGTTTCTACCAGGGAATAGAAGACCGTTTGGCCTACTTTCTTGTCCTTGACAAGCTTTCCGTCCTTTAGCTTACGCAAATGCTGCGAAACTCCTCCTACAGATATATCCAGAACATCACTCAGATCACAAGGACACATTTCTCCTTCTTTGTGTAGGAGAAATAGAATTTTCAATCTCATTGGATTTCCTGAAAGATTGAATATCTGTGTTGCCTGGTCTAGCTGATCATCAATTTGATGCAGTGATTCTTTGCATTCCTTAATTTGGACGGGATCCGCCAATACTCTAATACAGGTCTTGCTCATCTTTTACTATTTTAGTAATTACTAAAACGTAAAGGTACAGGAAAGGTTCAGTATTTAAGTAAATTCTAAAATATGATAGATTATCTATACTCCGGATTCTCAAAATTCCAGCGTGTTCCATCATCCCAATCTTTCCTCGAATTACCATAAGTTGGGTATCCATCATTCTCCTTGAGCATCTTGGCTAGATGTAGCAGGTTATAAGTCATAAAGGTGGTATTACGATTCGTAAAAGCATTTTCATAGGCTTTTGCTTCTTTATCCATGTAACTTGGGCCAGGACCTGCCTCGCCAATCCATCCACAATCAGCCTGAGGTGGTATGGAGTATCCTAAATGCTGTAGGGCATATAGCATGCTCATGGCACAGTGCTTGATCCCATCTTCATTACCGGTGATCACACATCCACCAACTTTGCCGTAGTAGATGTATTGGCCTTTATCGTTTTGTTTACCACTCATTCCATAAAGTCGCTCGATAAGCTTTGTAGCTACAGAGGACTTTTCACCCAGCCAGATAGGAGTACCAATAATCAAAATATCCGCTTTCATTACTTTTTTGAACAGCTCAGGAAACTCATCTGACTTATATCCATGCTCGGTCATATCCGGATAAACCCCATAAGGGATATCATGATCTACAAATCGCATGTACTCCACTGACACATCTTCCTTTTCCATGATATCCATGGAAACTTGCATCAGGCCTTGTGTGTG
This sequence comes from Ekhidna sp., assembly GCF_040220215.1. GTDB lineage: Bacteria > Bacteroidota > Bacteroidia > Cytophagales > Cyclobacteriaceae > Ekhidna. Next base: position 75,547 of record NZ_JAVJTR010000023.1, on the reverse strand, counting down.
ACTTTGTCTTGGTGATTTTTTAAGTGTACAATTGATGAAAAGTGCTGAAAGGGAAGAGAAATCAGGTTTGCTCATGTTTTGATTAAGATAAAATGTGATCTTTGCGCTTCATTTATAAACTGATTGGTCAGATCAGTGTTATTTTAAAACCGTGTCCTTTCTAAAATTACAAAATATAAAGAAGAGCTATGTTTCGGACAGACCGGCATTTGCCTGCTCATCATTGGAAGTTGGCAAAGGCAGGAAAATTGGTATAGCCGGTGAAACCGGATCAGGCAAGTCTACTTTGTTGCGAATAATCGGGGGTTTGAAAAAACCGGATGAAGGTGATGTCCTGATGGATGGTTCGTCCGTTTACCCCAAACTCGACCGATTAATTCCGGGTCATCCTCAAATGGCATACTTATCACAATCCTTCGAATCACCCAAGTTCATTAAGGTAATCGAATATCTTAAGACTAATTCGATCGAGGAAGAAAGGTTTGATCAGGTTACAAGACTATGTCGGGTAAAACAACTTCTGGATAAGGACACACGTGCTTTATCGGGAGGGGAGCGACAAAGAGTAGCATTGGCTAAAGTGATCTTAAAAGAACCTACTGTTCTCTTGTTAGATGAGCCGTATTCCAACTTAGACCCACATCATGAACGAATCATCAAGGAGGTGATTAGCGATATCGGTAAGGAAACTGATGCAACTATTCTAATGGCTTCACACGATCCTACAGACCTTCTACCATGGGCGGATGAAATACTTGTACTCAAAGAAGGAATGATGGTCCAAAAGGGCCTTCCTAAATTGATTTACCATAGTCCATCAAGTCACTATGTTGCCGGACTTTTTGGAGCTTATCAAGTCATCGATGGAACTAAATGGTCTTCATCATCCGAACAAATGATTGTCAGACCGGAACAATTCACACTTAATAATCATGGAAAGGCAGGAGAGGTGAAGGCAGTTTATTTTCACGGAAACCATGAGCTAATTGAAGTGAAAACAGCGCATGAAACCATTCAGGCACTGTCTTCTCCCGGCACATATCAAAAAGGTGACAAAGTAGGTGTAAGTCTTAAGCTTACCGATTATTCAAAATAGCGTTAAGCGCCTGATCGCGGTAGGTTCTGCTTACAGGCAGTTTATTATCCTTAATAATTACCTGATTGCCTTCCAGGGCATTCACATGATTTCTATTGATCACATACTGTTTATGAATCTGAATAAATGACGATGGCAGGCTGTCCACGATGGATTTAAGTGTAGTGTGAGTAAAGTGTAGTGTGAGTAATTAGTCTGGTTTCTTTGAGTTGCAGGATCACATAATTCTGCATGGATTCCAGGAATAATATATCATCATAACGGACTTTTTCCATGCGCTTGTCTGTCTTCACAAAAAAGAAATCCTGAGTACCCTGAAAAAGCGTTTTTGCCTTTTCTGTGGCTTTTAAAAAACGATCAAAGGAGATAGGCTTCATGAGGTAATCAACCACATCCAATTCAAATCCTTCCAAAGCATACTGATCATATGCCGTAGTAAAAATTACTTTAGGCGGATTGTTGAGACTCTTCACGAAATCCAAACCTGTCAGGTGCGGCATTTGAATATCAAGGAATAATAGATCAGGGTTCAGTTCTTCTAATTTATTCAGTAGGTCCAATGCGGAGCTAAAGGAGCCAAGATGGGTGAGGTAGGGTATCTGCTCCATGTACCCTTCGATTCCGGCTCGGGCGAGCGGCTCATCATCTACGATGCAGCATTTGATGGTCATTGGATAGGTAGTTTAAGTACCACTTCAAAGGTATGTTCTCTATCTAGAATCACTAAGTCATAATTCTGATGATAGAGCAAGTCAAGTCTTCTCCTAAGATTATTCAACCCAATTCCTGATCGAGTGAGATCATCCGTTTTCATTGCCCTCTTAGAATTTAAAACGGTAAACACCACATATCCACTTTCCTTTTTTAGTTTCATTTCAATGAACGGCTTTTTTCCTTCTACGTATTTAAAGGCATTTTCTACCAATGGAATCAATAAGTGGGGATAAATTTTACCTGATATTTTTTTCAAATCCACTCTCAACTCCAGATCATCATCTTTACGTACTTTGTGTACTTCAGCATAGAGCTGAATAAACTCAATTTCTTTTGAAATATCCACTAATTTCTGCTGGTCCTGGTACAAGCTGTATCGCAGCAACTCTGATAGTTTTTCTACACTTTTCTTTGCCTCAGGAACACTTTGATCCATCTGGAAATAGATATTGTTTAATCCATTGAAAAGGAAGTGTGGGCTGAACTGCTCTTTCAGAAAATTTAATTCAGAGTTTAACCGGTCATTCTCTATCTGCTGTAGCTTGAGCTTACTTTGAACAAAAGCCTGGATGTAAAAATTACCCCTTCGGATAGCGAAATACAGCACGATGTAGAGCGTAGGAATGATGGTGATTTGAACCAAATCACTAAGAGAAAGCCCGTCATCCGTCACAGCCGCCATTGGAATAATTGTACAATAGACCACAAGCAGAGCAACTCCGATAACTCCTAATAATTCTTTGCTCGCCCGTTTTAAAGTCAACTCACTGGCATCATCACTAAAGTATTTACGCTCTTGTACACTGATAATGTATGTGAAGATGTAGCCTACAATGATTACGGTAACAAACTCAATGACATTGATATACAGTGGCCGTTCCCAAAACTTAAAGCCCTTGCCCATGGTATCATTCACCACGCGCAAGGTGCCATAAATAATGAATCCGTATAGGGCAGGAAATATCTTAGGCCACAGGTTTTTCATTGATGTTTATAATGAAATTAATTTCTTGAATTCAACAAACTAAAACCTGTCTTTTCGACGATAGGAGAAATCTTTGTAATTAAATAAGAAATCCTTTATTAGTAGACCGTCTTACATTAAACATAGATATCTCATTACATTCGATATGACAGGTTTTAGTTTTTTTGGGTTAAATAATCAGGCAGCTTTAAATTCAGCTCGCTCTTCCAATTTACTAAAGTCTTTTTGTTTCTCCTTTTTAGATAACTCTTTCACTCCAAAAAGGAAACGCATTATCCGAAAAGGACGAATGAAGTATTCATATCCTGCAACGGATAGAATGAAACTAACTGTGCTTACAAAAAGATACTTCGCCAAAATCCCTTCATCAACTAATGTTACGATGTAATATCCAATGATGATAATGATGGTCTGGTGCAGAATATAAAATGGATATATCGCCCGGTTTGCATATGCCAAAATCGGATGAGGCTTATTCAAATACCTTTTACCAAGTGAAAGCATAGATAGCAACCACAGCCATCCGGAAACGGCTAATAGTATCAGGTAAAGCGTTTCACCAATACCCTCCAGCCCAATTCTGTTCCATCGGAAATAATTCAATATGATCGTACTAAGTAGTGCCAATCCCACCAGTTTTCGAGTGTCTGATTCAATGCGCTTCCACATGGCAGGAATGATGCCGGCAATGTATCCGGCGAGAAAAAAACTACCCCAATAAGTCATCCAGCCCCAGTCTCCAATAAATGCATTCGTGCGGTTGGTGTATACGGTGAAGGTCACATAAATAAGAACCGTAGGAACAATCAATAAAACATAAGAAATCCACGAATACTGCTCGATGAGTCGATCCAGGTAATTTTTTACCTTATCTTTTCTTAGCCACAGAAAAATCGGGAGTAAAATGGCAGAGTAGATAAACAAATACAATACAAACCACATGTGGTGCCAGGACAGATTACCTTCAGGATAGGGTTTCATTTCGAAGATCGTGGGCCAGAAGGTGGCATAACTCATCGTTGCACCATTGAATATTCGCTCGAAATAAACCTGAGGTGGAACGATCACAATCATAGCAAAGATCAGTGGAACCATTAATCTATTATGTCTTTCCTTCAAGTACCTCCAAGGTGATCTTTTTCTCAATGCCAGGTAGGTTCCATAACCTGAAATGAAGAAAAGAAGTGGCATCCTGAACCGACTAAGCCAAAAATTGAACTCTAACCAGAGGTAACTAAGTTCATCGTTTTTAATGTGCCAGTCCCACTCTGCAGTGAAGATCATGGCGGTGTGAAAGTAGAGCACCAGGATAATTGCGATTACCCTGAGCCAGTCAATGTCGTGTCGTCGTTCCATAATTTTTGAGTTTTATGGAATCGAAAGTGATATTATCTAAATAGGCCGTGAAATTTTGTTGACGACCCGCAAAAAACTGGTGACGAATGACACTAACAGTCCGAATTAAAAGTGAATATGATAAATTTATCAATTCTAATATCTCATAAATATTGTTTATGAATTTGACGCAATTAGAATATGCGCTTACGCTGGAACGACTCGGTTCCTTCACTGAGGCTTCCAAATCTTTAGGAATGACACAGCCAGCATTAAGTCTGCAGATTAAAAACCTTGAGAATGAGATTGGTATATCACTTTTCGATAGATCTAAGTCTCGGATTGAACCGACAGAGCAAGGGTTGAAATTTTTAATGAAGGCCAGTGAAATTGTGACGGCAGGAAAGCAATTGAAAGAGTATGCAATCACTCTTGGGACGGAGTTTAGTGGCACTTTACGAATCGGGGTTATACCTACACTTTCACCGTATTTGGTGCCCTTGTTTGCTGACTCCCTACTCACTAAATATTCCGACCTTTCATTAGAAATTCATGAACTGCTGACTGAGGAAATACTTCAGCAAATTCGAGTCGGAGAGTTGGATGGAGGCATCATCTCAACACCAATTAACCGTCAGGGGGTAGTTGTCACGCCGCTATTTTACGAATCCTTTTTTCTTTATCAGGACAAATCGAAACCTTATCGAACACCTCCGCTACAGGTGGCTAAAATAGACCTTAATGAATTGTGGTTGCTGGATGAAGGTAATTGCTTCAGAGATCAGGTCAATGACATTTGCTCATTTAAAGAAAAACAAACACATAATCAGCTTTCATATCACTGTAACTCGATTGACTCACTCATTCGTATGGTAGACTATCACGGAGGGTCTACCATATTGCCCGAACTAACTACTTTAAGCCTCGATTCTGATCAGGAACAAAATCTTATTCCACTCGAAAAGAAAGTTCGAGAGGTGGGATTTGTTACTCGTAAAATGACAGGGAAAGAACACCTATTTGAACTATTAAATGAAGAGATAAAAGCCAATGTCCCATCGCCAATGCGGACGCTAAATGGAAGAGAAGTAGTAGATCCAGGAATTGGGGAAAAATGGAAGTGATTTTGGTTAAAACAAACTTCCTGTTTTGGGTAAGGCTTGTCTATGCAGATGTTTTAAATAGAGTTGTGCGCATGCATTGGCATCACTTAGTGCGTCGTGATGGTTTAGTGGTATTTTATACTTTTTACTTAGATAAGCAAGTCCTCGTCGGTAGATCACACGCGTACATCTCACTTCAAAATCGGGCTGTACAAGATCATAATAGGCCAGGCTGCTTCGAAGACAATTCACATCAAAGTCAGCATTGTGCGCTACCACCACCTGATCCTCAATTAAATGTCGAACATCGAACCATACTTCTTCGAAAAAGGGAGCATCTTTTGTGTCGTCCGGTTTGATTCCATGTACCTCAATATTTTTATAGAAATATTCGTTTTTAGGAGGCTGAATGAGCTTATTTACTTTCTCAACTACCTTTCCATCTTCCATTCTCACAATCCCAATCTGACATACACTGGAAGGATTCCATGTAGCAGTTTCAAAATCCAAGGCTGAGAAAGATTCTAATGGCATGATCCAAATCTAGTCAATCAGGCCTAATGCTTGTATTTTTTGAATAATCACCAAAAAGTACCCCGAATTGAGTTTTAAAAGGTTCTTGTGCAATTAGCCATGATTTTTAACCCACAGAAATACTTCATTCATCTAAAAGCCTGAATTGTTCGTAGTTTATTCATTGTTTTCATCTCGAATAGGCGAATTCAGCTCTAATTTTGGTTTAAATCAGCTATCTATTAATGCGGATCAAGTACATTTTTTCTCTCTTTTTATCACTAATCCCTTTTAGCGAAATAATAGCTAGCGGTGATAGATGGAAGAAGATTCTAAAAGATAAAGAGGGAGCAGTTGAGTTTTATTGGTACCCCAATAACGTCATCATTGAAAACTCTCTGGATATCATCGATGGTATTGAACATGACCTGGCGGTATCTTTCGTCAATTATCTGAATAAAAAACACGGACTTTCCATTGAGCTGAAGTGGATAGAGACTGATGGGTTTGATGAGGTCATTCAAACAGTCCGGGATGGTACCGGAGGTACCTTTGGAGCTTCATCCATATCAATAACTGAAAAGAGAAGTAAGTATCTGAATTTTACTGCCCCTTATATGGCTGATGTGGCTGTATTAATTTCAAATAACAACCTTCCTATAGCCCTGAGCCTGTCGGAATTGGCAACTATACTTGAAGGCAATACCGCCATTTCCATTTCGAATACTACCCTCGTTGAATCACTAGACCGGTTAAAAGGTCAGCTCGACATTGATTTTTCGATCGAATATGTAAAGAATAGTGGAAACATCATAGATCGAATAAGTGAAGTGCCCAATAGCTTTGGTTATGTTGATATTGCAAATTTCCTTGTAGCAGTGGATAACAATACCGATGTAAAACGTCAGTTTTTTATGCCAATAAAACTCCAGGGTTTAGCATTGATCTACACAAAAAATACCGACTGGGACGAACCGGTTGAAGACTACTTCAATAGTTCGCAATTTGAAAAAGACAAACAGGAAATTATCACAAGATATTTAGGGAATAATGCTTCTGAAATAATCGATCGCATTTCAAAATCTGCTGAAATAGGACCTCTTGAGGAGATTGTGCTTTCTAATAGAGAAAAAGAAGCTCAATACGAACGATTATTAGAGTCTGCGAAAAGAGATCAGGACTCTGAACGTCTCACCCTCATTCTAGTAACGATTATTTTAGTTGTTCTCGTGGTATTGTCGTTATTGTTTGCTTTATATAGAGTGAAATCAAGCAACAATGATCGGCTATTAGAGCAGCAAAAGCTGGTGGAACAAGCCAACGATCAATTGAGGGCTCTAAATGAGGAAAAGAATAACCTCATTAAGGTTTTGGCTCATGACCTCCGCTCGCCGCTTGCCAATATTCTAAACGGCTCCCAGATCATAGAGTCGAGTGAAGAATTATCTGATCAGGGAAAAAAACTGCTAGGTTTTATACTTCAATCGTCAGAAAAGATGAGTTCTCTTATTGACAAAATCTTAGATGTAGATGCGATTGAGACCGGAAGGCATAATTTAAAAATCGAACCTTTTAAACTGAAGCCATTACTGGATCAGGTTGTTACTGAAAATGCCAGCAAAGCGAAAGAAAAGTCCATTGAAATTAATTTGAAATTGTCAAATAATCCATCGGTTCTTGCAGATAAGGTCTATACATCCCAGGTCGTTGACAACTTACTTTCCAATGCAATCAAATACAGTAAAGTTAATTCTACTATTGCGATGAAAGCTGAAGAAATAGATGATATGATTAAAATATCGGTTCAGGATCAGGGACCAGGCCTTACAGAGGAAGATCAAAAGATGCTTTTCAGAAAATATCAACAGCTAAGTGCACGCCCTACAAAAGGAGAAGCATCCATTGGTCTTGGTTTATCAATAGTAAAGCTGTTCACTGAGCGAATGGGGGGAGAAGTCACTTATGATACCGAAGTTGGAAAGGGTACCACTTTCCACGTTCAACTGAAAAAAGGTTAATACTTAATCGGTAATTTCTATTTGATCGCAAGTGCCAACAAACGGTACTCCTGCGGTATAAAAGGCGTATGTGATTAGCCCAACATAAACATCTTCAGCGAATGTCGGGGCTTGACCCGGCAGATTTCCTGTACCATTATACAATTGCCAGTCATCGGACTGGTTTGCTGGATCTGGATTTGGTGTTTGCCAATATACCGTTAGCGTTTGATTCTCATTTCCAACAATTCTGATATCTGCTCGACCATCAGGAACTGTATTTGCTCCTATGTCGTCAACTGATGAAGACCCATTCAAAGTGTTCTTACCTTCAATGGTAAAGCCTGTAGCTCCTCGGTGGCCTACCACCACATGCGCTGAGTTTGGATCATTCAAATCCAAAACATGAACCTGAACACCTGCGAAATTATATGGCTCTCCGGAATGTGCAGGAGCAATCTGAGAATCACCCAGGGTTCCAATTCCTATATTTCTGGCAATAAACTCAAATGGAAAACTGACCAATTTAGCATCCAGCCTTCCTTGTTCCTCATTAAAGTGAAGTGTTTGGTTTTCCGAGTTTTCTGTAAGCTCAGCTCTGTATCTTCCATCTACCTGTTGCACGTTTGGTAGTGCAGATGCATTATTTGTGGTATAGTCTACAAGCGCTCCAGACCCGTCAAACGAATCAATGAAATCGGTTTCACCGTCAGGTTCACTCATGTCATCCGGAGGTGTGTTACCATCATCTTTTGAACATGAAAAAAAGATGATGGTAGTTATGATCAGTAAATAGTTTAAGAATAGCTTCATAAGGTTAAAGTTGATTCGGATAAAAATTAGTCCTCTTCAATCAATTCTAAAACGTCCATAATCTGACCATAGTCTTTGAAACCAGGTCGATCTTCCTCTGTAGCTTCTAACTCCAATCCCGGAAATTTCCCAAGATCGTTGTTTTCCTCAATTCCAAATCCTTTTAACAACCGAAGACTACCATTATAGTAGCTTATCTGAGCGTCAATTTCATCAAATAGTCTTTTTGCCGAGGATTTAATTATAACCATCTCTGCCAGCTCGTCGAGGTAGCTTAAATTCGACTTTAGCTCAGTCAATTCGGATTCTGAATTGATCTCTATACAAACGATTAATGGTTTGCCTAACAACCCGACTTGCTCAACAATGTTAATGTCACTTATTTGAATGTAGTCAAGTCGGTAAAGTTTTGCGGCCTCCTTGATCTGATCCAGACTGGCACCTTTAAACTCTCCAGCAAATTTGACACCCGCCACCCAGTCGGTTATCTCCGCAAAATCACCTTCACTAACAAATGAATCTGATGTTGGGTCAATGTTAAACCCAAGAACATCAACCATCATCCCTGCACAATAACGCGCATCCGAAAGGTTATTGATATTGCTGATTTTCACGAACGTTTTTAGTGCCATCTGTTTGTAAATTTTAAGTCGCAAAGAAAGCCAACAGAACGAAACATTTTGAATTAATTTGCTGTTTTGCTCAAAAACATAAAACATGGCAGTAGAACTTAAGACAGATGATGACTTCACTCAGACACTAAACAACAGCGAAAAAGTAGTTGTAAAGTACTTTGCAGATTGGTGCGGGAGTTGCCGTTTATTCGCCCCAAAGTTCAGAAGACTTTCCGAAGATGATCGTTTTGAAAACATAACATTCTTAGACGTAAATGCAGAGAAGAGCCCAGAAGCTCGTAAGCTTGCCGGAGTGACTAACCTGCCATATTTTGCAGCATTCAAAAATGGAGAACTGGTAGATGGCCAGGCCACAAGTAAAGAAGAATCTGTTGTAGAACTGATAAACAAACTCTAGCAAATGAAAATACCTGCTATTAAACAACTGGTCGAGAAATACTCCAAAGATGAACTGGAAAAAGCAGAAGCTGCTATCGCCGATGAGCAAAAGCCTGAAATCGAAATTCCCGGAGAGGATGAGGGTGAGCAATTAACCCATGCTTATGCAGCACTTCAGATTATCCAGTCAATGGAAGAAAATGAATTGGATTTTAAAACTGCTTTACGGGAATATACCGGGAGAGTTCGCAATTCTATTTCATAAGATTGCTCGCCGACAAATACCCTCCAAAGTCCAGCACCAGTACTAATATCGTAGATTACCTGAAGTAATTTCACAGGCTATTAATCATTATAATGGAAGCATACTTAGATACCACAAAAGACATTTACAAAAGAGCTGCAGAAACACCGGACGTTGGTCTTTGCTGTACAACAACACCTATTTGGGCATTTCCGGGCCTAGACATCCCCAAAATCATGCAGCAGATGAATTATGGTTGTGGTAGCACCGTGCATCCAAGAGATCTTATCAATAATCCCAAGATTCTGTATGTCGGTGTTGGTGGAGGTATGGAACTATTGCAATTCTCTTATTTCAGCCGACAATCCAATGGAGTGGTAGGAGTAGACGTAGTGGATGAAATGCTGGACGCTTGTGAGCGAAACTTCAAAGAAGCTGAAGCTTCTAATGACTGGTTTCAATCTGATTTTGTGAGTCTGAGAAAAGGGGATGCCCTAAACTTACCTGTAGAAGATAAAACAATTGATGTAGCAGCTCAGAACTGCCTTTTTAACATCTTTCATGAGGATGACTTGAAAAAGGCACTTCGGGAAATGTATCGTGTACTTAAACCACATGGACGCTTGGTGTTATCAGATCCAATCAGTGAAGACGTAATGCCTGAAAACCTTAAGAATGATCCCGAGTTAAGAGGATTATGCCTGAGTGGTGCTTTGCCGCTTAAAGACTACATCAAAATGATTACCGATGTTGGTTTCGGTACCGTTGAGATTCGTGCCAAAAGACCCTACAGAATCCTTGACACTAAGCATTACGATACTAATCAGCCAATATACATCGAAAGCGTAGAAGTTTGCGCCATCAAGGATCCTATGCCAGCAGACGGGCCTTGCGTGTTTACCGGAAAAACAGCCATATATACGGGAGATAAGGAATACTTTGATGATCATGCTGGACATGTTCTAATGTACAATCAGCCACTATCTGTTTGCGATAAGACAGCAGGAAACCTAAAAGCTACAGGCAGTGAAGATATCTATGTAAGTGAAAGCACCTTTTTTTATGATGGCGGTGGGTGTTGCTAGTTTAGTTAATTAGTAGACTGGTTAATTGATATGATTAGGAGATGTCTTTTTGGTTTAATAATTCAAATGGCGATTAGTTTTTATTCTAACAGTCAGACACTGACTGTTTTGGATAGTGTTCAAATTGAATTCCTTGATAAAATTGAAGAAATAGATAAAATTTGACAATCTCAACTTTGAAGGCAAACCAACCTCAATTAAATATTTCACATTAGTTCAATTTAGAATGGTGATTATCCACGAAGAGAAGGATTGGATACTATAATTACTGATCTATTTCTATTAATTAAAATCTTAATTAAAAATGGAACTACGAGTGAGTTTACAGAATGGATAGATGGTGGTTTTTATGAGCCGGTAAATTTTTAAATTTAACAGTGATTCAATCTTTAGCTTTAGCCATAGGCTCAAAAGTCGAAAGTCTTCAAAATTCATTATCACGGAGGGAAGAATTCAACCAATTAACTAATCCATTAATAACTAATTAACTAAAATACCAGTTAACTTTGTGCCGATTATGTATAAACCGCGGCTGTGAACCCGGCAGAAGTACGAAACAATGAGTAAAAAAGGACGAATTTTAGTCGCCATGAGTGGCGGCATTGATAGCTCACTGGCCGCAGTGATGCTTCACGAAGAAGGATACGAAGTGATAGGAATGACCATGAAAACATGGGACTATCAAACTTCCGGAGGAAGTAGCAAGGAAACAGGCTGTTGCAGTCTGGACTCTATCAACGACGCACGAAATATTGCAGTAAACCTGGGATTTCCACATTTCATTATTGATATCAGAGAGGAGTTTGGTGATGCGGTAATCGATTACTTCACCGATGAGTACATGGCAGGAAGAACGCCAAATCCATGTGTCATGTGCAACACACACATCAAATGGGATGCTTTGCTTAGAAGGGCAGACAAGCTGGATTGTGAGTTTATTGCCACTGGTCATTATGCGAACATTCGTGAGGTGGATGGTAGACATGTTGTTTCCAGAGGCGTGGATGGATACAAGGATCAATCTTATGCGTTATGGGGTATTTCCCAGGAGAGCTTGAGCCGTACCAAGTATCCACTTGGCCATTTGAAAAAATCTGAGATTTATGATATGGCTCGTGAGCGTGAATTCTATGAGCTTGTATCCAAATCAGAATCGTATGAAATCTGTTTTGTGCCGGACAATGATTATCGGGGATTTTTGAAAAGAAGAGTGCCTGAGATAGAAAAAGAAGTGGCCGGTGGCGAGTTCATATTGGAAGGTTCTGGTGAAATAGTCGGGAAACATGAAGGCTATCCTTTCTATACTGTTGGTCAAAGGAAAGGATTAGGTATCGCTTTAGGTTATCCTGTATATGTTACTGAAATACAGAAAGATACAAATCGTGTTGTGCTTGGTACTTTTGATGAGTTGAGCAGAGATGGCATGTACGTTAAGCAACTCAATATGCAGAAGTATGCCTCAATCGAAGGCGAACGAAAAGATACAGTCACCAAAGTGCGATATAATGATAAGGGCAATCCCGCCGTTATTGAGCAGGTTGGAGATACCATGAAAGTCTATTTCGGAAATGGCGTGAGTGCCATAGCACCAGGGCAGGCTGCAGTTTTCTACGAAGGAGATGATGTAATTGGTGGTGGTTGGATAACTTCAAGCTTTCATCAGAACAGAGAGAATTGATACGCAAAATAAAAAACCGCTATCCTGAGGCGTTTCACTCAAAAAAAAGAAACAAAAACGCCGTGAGGATTCCTGATCTTGTGGATTCTCACGTTGCTACAAATTCCCCTCGGTCATTTTTCTCAACTCAGAATGACTCTTTTTGGTTATTTGTTTTGATATTTCTGATAGCTTCAATCTCCTCCTGCAACGAAACCAAAGATATTGGCCCACAAGATCTTGGTCAGGATTTCTATCCCATAAACATTGGCGATTACAGAATCTATGATGTTATTGAGATTAATTATCTCATTACAGGCTTTGATACATCTGTTTATCAGCTGAGAGAAACCATTTTTGATTCAATTCCTTCCAATGATCAGGTCACTTACCTACTTCGTAGGGATATTCGTGAAAACGACCTGGAAGATTGGAAAAGTGATTCGGTATGGTCTGTTGCCAGAACATCAAACTACCTGTCTGTCACGGAAAACAACATTCCCTTTATCAAATTGACATTTCCTGTAAATGCAGGGAGGGAATGGGATGGAAATAGTTTAAATAGTAGAAGTACCTCGACTTATTACTATAAGCCATTGGAATCCTCTGCCATTGATACTTTAACCGATAATGATCAGATAAGGGTTATTATTGAAGATATTGAAGAAAATGTGACTGGAGTAAATCTGAAAAGCGAGATTTATGCAAGAGGGATTGGTTTGGTTGAGAAAGACTATTTAACCCAAAAGAAATGCACCTCCAGTGGTTGTGGAGCAGGTTTAGGTGAGGTTATTGCAGGTCGCCTGCTGAAGCAGACCTTAATTGAAATTGGATATGAAGAATAAACTAGTTTGGCTTATTGCCTTAATCAGCCTGGCGCACACGGGAATATCACAGAGTAGCGTAAACAGATATTTCATCTATTTTACGGATAAAGCCGGAGAATCATATCCATACTCCATATCAAGCCCTGAACAATTCCTAACTCAACGTGCTATCGACCGGAGAAACAAACAGAACATTGCCATAAATGAAACTGATTTACCTGTAGATCCAGAATATGTGCAGCAACTTAAGAATGCCGGGATCGATGTTTTCTTTACTTCTAAATGGCTCAATGGTGCGCTGGTTAACGCAAACGTCAATTTATTGGATGATGTCTCTCAGCTGTCCTTTGTAGATAGTATCGCATGGATCGCGGATACTACACGACTTAGTTACGAAAAAGATATTCCAGATGATCCTTCCACATTCGCAGAACCTGGTTCAGTAAATGGAGATTCGGATATTCAGCTGATGATGCTAGGAGCAGATCATATGCATGCGGATAATATCAAGGGGCAGGGAATGCTGATAGCTGTACTGGATAATGGTTTTAATGGTGTCAATAGACACACCCCATTTCAACACCTGTGGGAAAATAATCAGATCGTTGCAACAAAGGATTTTGTTCAAAATTCAGGCAATGTATATCAGTTCGGTGATCATGGTACCTCTGTTTTTTCAACCATTGGGTCCATGTTTGAATCGACAGATGGGAACCTCTATGGTATTGCGTATGAAGCAAATTTCATCCTCTGTATCACCGAAGATAATCAAGCGGAGAATACACTTGAAGAATATAATTGGGTGCTGGGGGCAGAGTTTGCAGATAGCCTGGGAGCTGATGTGATCAACTGCTCGCTTGGTTACAAATTTTTTGATATTGAAGAACACGATTATAAAGTAGAGGACTTAGATGGAGAGACCGCTATCATATCTATTGGAGCGAAAATCGCAGCTGAAAAGGGAATGGTAGTCGTTACCAGCGCCGGAAATAGTGGTGATGAGCCTTACCCGCGAAACTTAATCAGCCCGCCTGCAGATGGAAAAGGAATCCTAACTGTTGGGAGTGTAAACCCTGATTTTTCCTATTCAGACTTTAGTTCTGTTGGGAATACAACTGATGGTCGAATTAAACCGGATGTTGCCGCTTTTGGAAGTGCAACAGCTGTGATTCGTGGTTCAGGAAACATTCAGCGCGGTAGCGGTACTAGTTTCGCTTCCCCTTTAATTGCCGGACTAGCCGCAGGTATCTGGCAGGCAAATCCAGATTGGACTAGCAAAGAAGTAATTGACGCAATTAAGAAATCGGGGCACAGGAATTTTGCTCCGGATTCATTAAGAGGTTGGGGAGTGCCCAGTTACACGTATGCAGTAAATGGAGAGAGAGCGTTGAATGTTGTGGATATTTTGGAAGACAAAGTAACCATTTTCCCTAATCCATTTTATGGAGATACGCTATTCCTTGTTACCGATGGCAAATTTAAAGAAGGCATGAGCATCCGCATACTGGATCCTAAAGGGGCGCTTATTTTTAACCAGGATTTTGGAAAGAAAGATATCAAGGAAAATATGGAATTAAACATTGACGGTAGTCAACAAGGAGTTTATTTCTTATTCTTGCAGATAGGTACTAATCAGAAGATCGTCAAACTTATCAATTTCTGAAATGAAGTTTTTATCAGTCCTCGTTTTAAGTTTTTTCTTTATATCAGCCAATGGCAAAACAACAATAGTTCGTGGTTCCATTAATTTGAAAGGGCTCGAAATTCAATTGATGGGATTTGAAAACCCATACTCTGATAATATCTATTTACTGGATAGCGATATTGTTACAAATGACGGCAAATTTGAATTTTCATTCGAGTCAGAGATAGAGGCAAAGATTCTTATACTGATCAATGATCAATCTCAGGAGTTATTTATCAGCCCAGGAAGTATTCTCGATATTTCTCTGGAGTATAAGAAGTTTGACAAGCCAGATGATCTTGGCAGATCTGGTCAATTAAACTTAATCGGAATTACATCAGATAACAATCTTGAAGCCCAGGTTTATTCAATTAGAAATGAATTAGAGTTAATTAAAAATCGAAATCGAAATCGGAATGGTAGACTTTCTAAAAAATATGGTGGTGAACTGAGTGATTATTTAGTAAAACAACTCCAAAATGAAAATCAAGATCACATTGTCTCGCTTTCCAACTCAATTGATTTTGCAAATGCTTTATCATACTTAAAACGAAATAAATCTAGCTCATCAGAATTACTTATAAACGCCTTTATTCAGAACTTTCAGCCATGTTTAACAGGTATAAAGTCAGTAAGTATCCTTTACACTATCAACCTCCAGTTAGATTTCTTTCGAAATAAGATCAATAAGATAGATTACTTCGATTTCATTAATCAAAGTGTTCCAAATGTTACTTCTAATGAAATAATACAGGAGGCTTTGAAACTGGATTTGATAACCACTGGATTTGAACGGAAATGGACCGATCAAAAAAAGGCTGATAAAGCTCTTTCGGAATTTATAGAAAGTGCGAATTCTGAAATTTTAAAAAGGTATGCAATTGAGTTCAAAAACCTTCAGATTAACTCGATAATAGGAGAAGAAGTCAAGAATTTCACTTTTAGTACTACCGATAGTAGCAAAATAGATTTAAACTCTTTCAGAGGCAGTTATCTTCTTATTGACTTTTGGGCAACCTGGTGTGGGCCTTGCATCAAATCAATGAAAAAACTACCATCTCTCAAAAGCCAATTGAATACGGAACTCAAGATTCTATGTGTTACAGAGGAAAATGATGTGGACAAGATTAAAAGATTCATTTCAAAGCATAATTTCAATGATGTTTTGGATTTTGCAATTTCTGATCAAGATGACGAGATATCCAGCTATTTTAATAAACGAGCAATACCACTTTACTTTTTAATTGATCCAAATGGAGTTATAATTGATAAAGCAGTCACTGATCCGGAACCAATGATTCTAAAGCACCTTGATCACCAAGCAAATGACTAAAAAACTAATCGCTCCATCGTTTCTCGCTGCTGATTTTGGTAATGTGCAACAAGAAGTGGAAATGCTCAACAACAGCGAAGCAGACTACATTCACATCGATATCATGGATGGTGTATTCGTTCCCAATATTTCATTTGGCTTTCCGGTTTGTCAGGCCATCCATCAGCACGCTAAAAAGCCAATGGACTACCATTTGATGATCGAACATGCTGATCCTTATCTGGAAGATTGCATGAAGGCTGGGGCAGAAATCATAACCGTTCATGAAGAGGCTTGCAGACATTTACACCGGACAGTTACGGAAATAAGAAGACTTGGTGCCAAGGCAGGCGTGGTAATAAATCCACACAAGCCAGTAAGCGTATTAGAAGAGATTCTTCCTTATGTTGACCTTGTTTTGTTGATGTCCGTAAATCCGGGATTTGGAGGTCAGAAATTCATTGAAACCACCTTCGATAAAGTCAGAAAACTGAAAAAGATGGTGGATCAAGTCAATCCTGAGATCATTATCGAAATTGACGGAGGGGTGAATGACAAAAATGCCGGAGAATTATTTAAAGCAGGTGCAGATATGTTAGTGGCCGGGAGTTTCGTTTTTAAATCTGATGATCCTGCCCAAACCATTGCTAACCTTAAAAAGGCCTGATACATTGAGAAAGCTTGTCTTCTC
Organism: Ekhidna sp.; assembly: GCF_040220215.1. Classification (GTDB taxonomy): domain Bacteria; phylum Bacteroidota; class Bacteroidia; order Cytophagales; family Cyclobacteriaceae; genus Ekhidna. The sequence goes on along the minus strand of NZ_JAVJTR010000023.1, from coordinate 58,478 downwards.
AATCCTGGTCTTATCATTTAGCCTAGCATTTACGCAAGAGGATGTCATCGAAGGTCATATTGTCGATGAAAACGGAGAGTCTATTCCGGCAGTTAATGTTATTCTAAAATCAGACCGTTCAAAAGGTACCATATCTAATACGGATGGATATTTTTTATTGGAGCTTCCATTAGGGACTTATGATCTGATCTTTTCGCACATTCAATACGGAACACACGAACTCACAGACATACCTACCGGAGTGAGTGATTTCGTAGTGACCATGAAGGCAGAAGCCACTCAATTGGATGATGTGCAGGTAGAGGGCCAAAGGGAAAGAGATGCGATAAACCCTGCTACAAATATTGATGCAAAATCTGCCAGAAACCTTCCATCTGCTTTCGGCGATTTCAATAAAGTACTTCTGACGTTACCGGGTGTGGCAGGAAACAATGAACTTTCATCTGCCTACAATGTGCGAGGTGGCAATTTCGATGAAAATCTTGTATACGTCAATGATATCCCTGTTTATCGTCCATTCTTAGCCAATGCAGGACGTCAGGAAGGACTTAGTTTCATTAATCCTGATTTAGTAGGCGACATTGACTTTTATGCAGGTGGTTGGGAAGCTAAGTATGGTGATAAGCTTTCTTCTTCACTCAACATAGATTATAAAGAGCCGGAAGAATTGGAAGGTCAGTTCAATGCAGGTTTATTGGGAGGTTCTGCATACATTGGAAATCAAATTACAGATGACATTCAGTATCTGTTTGGTGTACGTCATAGAGATTCACGCTACCTGCTGAATACACTTGAAACTGATGGCCAATACTTACCTACCTACACGGATGTGCAGGCCTTTTTTACATTTGACCTCACCGGAAGGAATAGTGATCAAATCAACAGAACCAAGCTTAATTGGCTACTGGCGTATGGAAGAAATCGGTATTTAACGCTACCTGAATCCCAGACCACAGAGTTTGGATCAGTTTCGCAAAATCTCCGTATTCAAACAGCATTTGAAGGGAGGGAAGAGCTGGATTATGATACTTATCAAAGTGGATTCAACCTTTCACACAAATGGTCAAACAAGTTTCTAAGCAGATGGATAGCCTCTGCAGTTTCCACTTCTGAAAGAGAAAATTACAATGTGGAAGGTGCCTATCGTATTTGCGATGTAGACAACAACCCCGGGTCCAACAGCTTCAATGAATGTGTGGTGGTGAGAGGGATCGGACGAAATTTTGATTACGGCAGGAATAAGCTGGAAGCCCGGATCTACAATACGGAATGGAGAAATGAATACTTACTGTCTGATTGGTCTATTCTCGAAGCAGGTGTGGGGTTTAATAGAAACATCATCAATGATGAATTGAATGAATATGCCTTCCTCGATTCTGCAGGGTTTGTTAACCTGAACGAAAGCACCTTTAATGATCTTGATTTGCAAACGAATACCTACACTGCATATTTACAGGCTACTGTATTCTCGAAAGACTCAATGCATGCCGTGAACTTCGGTGGACGTGTAAACCATTTGGACTACAATGGAGAAACCCTTTTCAGTCCGAGGGTTATCTATCGATACAAACCTAACTGGGAAAAAGAAACCTCATTTAGGATTTCTGCCGGGAAGTATGTTCAGAACCCATTTTATCGGGAGCTCAGGGATCAAAATGGTGAGATAAAAGAATATATTAAATCACAGCAATCCATTCATTTGATCGGGGCGATGGAGCGGGTGTTTAACTGGTGGGGCAGACCATTCTTGTTTTCAACGGAAGCTTATTACAAAGCATTGAAGAATGTAATAGCGTATGATATAGATAATGTTAGGCTTAGGTATTTTGCTAACAATGATGCAGAGGCATTTGCGTATGGATTCGATTTCAGAATCAATGGTGAATTTATTCCCGGCACTCAGTCATGGTTTAGTCTGGGTATTTTAAATACACAGGAAGACATAGCTCAAGATAACAAAGGCTACATACGCAGACCTACAGATCAGCGAATCAATCTTGCATTCTACTTCGAAGATCACCTGCCTAATGATCCTAGCATGCGTGTTTATGTTAATTCCGTATTCGGTTCCGGTTACCCTTTAGGTCCACCAAACGAAATAAATGCGAGAAATATTTTTTCCGGTGATGAATACTATCGTGTAGATATCGGGTTGTCCAAATCATTTGAATTAAGTAATCATAAGTACCTGAAAACCTTATGGTTAAGAGCAGAAGTACTTAACGTATTAGGCGCTGATAATACACTTTCATATTCCTGGATTCAGGATGTGACAGGCGCCCAATTGGCCATCCCTAATTCATTATCGGCAAGGTTTTTGAATTTAAGAATTTCGGCAGATTTTTAGGTGAAAGATTCACCTATCTTTGTTTCACCATAAACGCTTTAACATGAAAAAATTTACTCAATTATCCATGCTGGTACTCGCTATAATCGTATTGGCATCTTGCAATAGACAAGTGACAAGAATTAACCCTGATCAGCAGGTTGACCTCAGTGGTCGCTGGAATGATACTGACTCAAAGTTGGTAGCAGAAGAAATGATCAAGGATGTTACCGCCAGACCATGGCACAATAATTTTCGAAATGAAAATGATCGTAAGCCTGTTATAATTGTAGGGTATGTTCAAAACAAAAGCGCTGAACATATCGAATCGGAAACGTTCATCAAAGACATTGAAAGAGAGTTTATTAATTCCGGTTTTGTGAGAGTAGTTTCAAATGCCGAGTTCCGTGAAAAACTAAGAGAGGAAAGAGCTGATCAAAACGAATTTTCATCTCCTGAAACCCAGGCTAAATGGGGTAAAGAATTAGGTGCTGATTTCATGATGTTTGGTGTCATCACGGCGGTAACTGATTCTTACAAAAAGGAAAAAGTAGTCAACTACAAAGTGAATCTTGAGTTGGTCAATGTGGAGACGAATGAAAAGGTTTGGCTTGGCGATAAAGAAATCAAAAAGTATATCAAAAACTAGAATCAGATAAATTCAGAATAGCCATAACCAGATAGGTTGTCATTCTAACCTTAATGTTTATGGCTATTAATTCCTTTTTTTTTTAAAATCACCACTTCGCATGGTTTCATCTAAGACCATTTTAGTATTTGCTGCGTTTATCGGGCTCACCAGCTGTGCTTCCTTTTATCAGCTCAATTATGAGTTTAACAAGAATTTTGAAGAAGGAAACATAGAGCAGGCAGCTGATATATTAGATCAAAACAAAAGAGCAGCTAAAAGCAAAACCCGATTTCTTTATTATGCCAATCAGGGTGTGGTTGAGCATCTGCTTGGTAATTATGAGGAAAGTAATAACTGGCTGGAAAAGGCCTATTTGTTTGGTGAAGATTACCATAAGAACTACCTGAATTTTGCAGCCTCCTATTTTCTAAATCCAAACCTGATCGTTTATCCGGGCGAAGATCATGAGCACCTGATGCTGCTTTACTATAAGGCACTCAATTACTTAAAGCTCAAAAATTATGAGTCTGCTTTAATTGAATGTAGAAGGCTAAATCAAAGATTATATGAATTAGGAGATAAATACCTTTCTGAAAACAAGTACCAGAAAGATGCATTTATTCATAATCTGATGGGCATTATCTATGATGCAAGTGGGGATTATAACAATGCATTTATTGCCTACAGGAATTCATTGGAGATTTATCAGAAAGAGTTTTCGGAAATGTTTGGTTTAACTGCTCCGGATCAGCTTAAGAAAGACCTCCTTCGCACAGCTTCTCTTGCAGGATTTCCTGAAGAGGTTGATAGGTATAGTGAAGAATTTGGGATGAACTATGTACCACAGCCAAGTCCGGAAGGAGGGGAATTGGTTTTCTTTTGGCATAATGGACTTGTGCCTGTCAAGGATGAATGGTCTATAAACTTTGTTGCGGTAAAAGGATCTGGAGGTATGATCATCTTTGAAAACGAAGAGTATGGTTTGAATTTTCCATTCTTTTATGACACAGATGAAGATGGAAATGCCAGTATTACAGACTTAACGGGGACACGCGTTGCTTTTCCAAAATATGTAGAACGAGAACCATTCTTCCAGCATGCCAGTCTTGAAATAGATAATTACTATTATCCTTTGGAAAAGGCTGAGGACATAAATGCGATTGCTTTTAAGACCCTGAAGGAACGAATGCTTGAAGAACTTGGAAAAGGGTTGTTACGGGTAGCTCTTAAGAAAACGGTAGAAAAAGAAGTTAGAAAAGAAAATGAAACGCTGGGCTTTTTAGTAGGTGTAATGAACTTTGCGTCCGAACAGGCAGACACACGAAACTGGCAAACCATTCCGCATAGTATCCATTACACAAGAGTCCCGCTTGAGAAGGGTGAAAATCAGGTCACGTTACATACCGACGGATCAAAAGGTCAAAACCAGCAGACTTTTACATTCATAGGAGAGAAGGGAGAGACTCAGTTTCAAACCTTTCAATCATTGGAAAGTAACATCGCTTTTTAAATCTACCGGTCCAGTCTTTTTTCTTCCATGGTAACATCACGATCCGTTCTGATGTGCATTTTGATATTTACAAGGAATTCATTGCATCCTGCATCTACCAATGCCTCCTGGGCTTCTCTTGCCACTACTTGCAATTTTTCATAAGGTCCTTGCATCACCGTTTCCATTGGTGTGATCATATATTCCACTCCGGATTGCTGAATCACCTCAATAGCTGCATCGATTTGTTCATACACATTTCCATTTCTTTCCAGTGGTACTACCTGAATTGCAAGCTGAATATTTTTATCCGTCATATAACTCTGTGTTTTGAGCGAAAATAAAACTTTGAATTATTAGTCGAGGACTTTTCCCTATTTAGTTAAAAGGCTTTATTTTGAGGTTAAATAAATAACCAACCTAAGAGCATGTTCACCGAGTACGAAATAGAATCCATGATAGAATATCCTGAAGTGAAGGAAGCGACGAAAGCTTTAAAGAAGGATTTTCTTAAAACCGAAGCTCCATATCTTGAAATAAGCGACGAAGACTTTTTCTCCCTTATTATTATGACGCCAACCATTGGTATTGCCATGGCGGATGGAAAAATATCGCTCATTGAAGAAATGGCACTCAATAAGAAAGCAAGGAAACTATCTAAAGGTGGTTATTTCATGAAGAAAGATCCGGTAGTTTATGCGATGAAGTTCCTTATTAAGAACTATGATAATTGGCTCGATAAGTTTTCAGAGGTTCTTAAATTGACCATAAAAGTGACTTGCGGGCTAGATAGCATGAATTTAAAGCCTTTTGATGAAAACCATGATCTAGACTACAATGAATACCGGGAAGTAGTACTGCATTCACCTTATCTACTTATTCGATTTATTTCCAGTTTTTTCCTTGAAAATGATGAGGACATTATCAATAAAAATCATAAAATAGGCCGTTCAGAGTATGATCGAATGATTTTGATAGCTGAAAAGCTGGAATTGAATCACATGTCTGTATTTAAGATGTTTTGTAAGACCTTTCAATAATCTAGTCCGACCAAAAGCGTTGATAGTGGTAGTGAGTAGATTTATCATAACATTATTCCTTGGTGTATTTCTGTTATCATGTAGCAATGATGATATTGTCGTCCTATCTGCGGATGCTGAAATACAGGCCTGGTTGGACACAATGGGCATCAGCGCCAGTCGTGATGATGATACTGGAATTTACTATTACGAAGTGGTGGATAACCCCTCTGGGAATCAGGCCGTCTCCGGTGCTGTAGCAGCCGTTTACTATACACTTCGCGATCCGGACGGGAATATTATTGCCCAGCATTTAAGGTCTGATGGTGATTCATTGATTTTTAAAATAGGGGCTTCCGCTGTTTATCCACTTGGGCTTGATTTTGGTGTTAGTCTTATGAGAGTAGGGGAAATCTATAATTTCATCTTTCCTCCGTCACAGGCATATACAGACCTGACTTCCGGCGATATTGATTCGCGGCTAATTGCACATTTTCAAGTTCAACTGGTAGGTGTACATAATGAAACGGATTTATTTATCCAGGAGAATGTGGCTATACAAGATTATATTGATGATAACTACCTGGATAGCCTTCAAATCAATCCATTGGATTCTACTGAGCTGTTTCCTGCCACCGGCATTGTTTATAAGCGTCGTGCTGCTGGTTCAGGAAGCATGCCATTGAATGGCGATACCATCGTTGTTGATTATTCCGGTCGCTTCATTGATGATTCAAATTTTGGAAGTGCATCAGGATTTCAATGGAACTTTGGCTCGGGCGAACCCAGGGAATTATTACCCGGGTTTGAATTCGGAGTTTCGTTAATGCAAACAGGAGAAGACGCCCTGATTATGATCCCATCTTCACAAGGATACAGAGAAAGTGCGTTAGTCGTTCCCGGCTTCATTATTGATGGCCTGATAGAAGATGGAATCGTCCCTGACTATGTATCACTTATCCCGCCATACAGTACCCTTTTATTTGAAATCACACGAATCGATTAATACAGCCAGATGATTTTTATTGAAGTTTTGCACCAAAAATCCTCTGATAAAATTCTTCCGGATTGTAGTAATCCTAACTATCTCATGGATACCATGTAATTTTGGAATGATTTGCTCGCTGCTGTCAAACGATATTGCCTCCTATACTTACTGGGCCTTACTAGCTTACAAGCTACCTCCCAGGATATATACCAGAAGTATGATATATATAGAAACCCTGTAAAGGTTTTCCTTAACCAATTCAGCATTACCGCTACTACGGGGTTGGCGATTACCAATTATTCACATCAGCTTTCTGGTGTCTATTTTTATCAGGATGCAGAGAATCAGTTTATATTTTCTAATGAGATAGAGAACCTGGGAAGTACTTTTTCCGGCTACACTAACTGGTTAAATGATCCACAACAAGGATTTGAGACATCATTAGAAAATCCGTTTGATGTACCGTTCAATTATCTTCCGAACCCGGTTTACAATCCTGCTTTAGGCGATCAAACCTTTTTAGTGAATACCGACACTACAAACTTTGGCTTTAAGGGGAGTTCCAGAGGAATACCGATTACGCTAGCCATTCATTATGAATATGAAAAGTTCAGGGTGGGATTTGGCTATTCCTATGAAATCCACTATTTGAGAGATCTTGAGTCAACAGCCTTTTCAAATCAAGTCCGTAACTATCAACCCAATATATCCCGGACAAGATATAGTCGACTATTTGGTATGGTTGGCTATAAGTTTTATCAATTCTGGAGCTATGATTTTGTCGCTGAATTACAGTTTGGTAAGATCAACGCAGGAAAGCAATTTAATAATGGCCTAATCAATAGAGGTATTTACACGAATCTCGGGGTGAGTATCGAGAATAACTGGTCAGAATACTTTCGGGTTATTATACGCCCAAGTATAGATTTTAAATCGTACATGGTCAACATACCTGACGGCTCAACGGTCAACCATAAATACCCAACATTTTTTATCCAGGCGGGAATTAGCATCAATATACCTGATATCCCACGATCTCCGATGAAGAGCGACCATGTCCAATTGAAGCATGTTTACACCGATCCTGTTACTGGCAAAAGAATGGAGGTTAGAGGGCAGCCAATTTGGAAAAGACAGAACCCTAAAGTAGGAGAGAACCATCGCACTTTATGGCGCTATAAAAGACAGAATAAGCGCAAACTCAACCCAACAAAAAACTAACTTGATCAAGCTTGGTTTTTAGCAAATTCTGTTGCAACAAAACCAATGATTTCCACTATAATTTCGTTAAATTGCGGGTTGATTTTTGGCAAACCCAAATAAGCATAAATGGCAGACGGAGATAACGATAACTTGTCCTCATTCGAAGAGAATATCATCCCAATCAATATAGAAGAAGAAATGCGAGGCGCCTACATCGATTACTCGATGAGCGTTATCATTTCCAGAGCTCTCCCGGATGTTAGGGATGGCTTAAAACCAGTTCACAGAAGAATCCTTTACGGGATGGATGAACTGGGTGTCAACTATAATAAATCATATAAAAAGTGCGCCAGGATTGTCGGGGACGTGCTTGGTAAGTACCACCCGCATGGTGATACTGCCGTATATGACACCATGGTTCGAATGGCTCAGAGCTGGTCGATGAGATATCCTCTTGTAGATGGGCAGGGTAACTTTGGTTCGGTTGATGGTGATTCACCAGCAGCGATGCGTTATACAGAGGCCAAATTGAGAAGGATATCTGAGGAATTACTTGGCGATATTCGAAAAAACACGGTTGACTATGTTCCGAACTACGATGACAGTACGGAGGAACCAAGCGTATTACCAGCTAAGTTTCCAAATCTACTGGTAAACGGGGCTAGCGGTATTGCAGTAGGTATGGCTACCAACATGGCTCCTCACAACCTTACAGAAATTGTCAATGGTGTTATTGCCTACATCGACGATAAAGAAATTACTATCGAAGGATTGATGGAGCATATTACCGCACCGGATTTTCCTACTGGAGCCACGATTTACGGCTATCAAGGAGTTCGTTCAGCTTATGAAACAGGTAGAGGCCGGGTTGTCCTGAGAGCAAAAGCTGAATTCGATACAACAAGTACGGGCAGAGAGCAGATTATCATTACAGAGATTCCATATCAGGTGAATAAAGCCACTATGATTGAGAAGACTGCTGCCTTAATCAATGACAAAAAAATTGAAGGAATTGTAGATATCAGGGATGAATCTGATAAGGCAGGAATGCGAGTCGTTTATGACCTGAAAAAAGATGCAATCCCTAACATTGTCCTTAACAATCTTTATAAGCAAACAGCACTTCAATCCTCTTTTAGTGTAAATAATGTTGCACTTGTAAAAGGACGCCCTAAAACCTTAAACCTCAAGGATTTAATCATTCATTTTGTTGACCATCGGCATGAGGTTGTAGTAAGAAGAACTGAGTATGAGCTGGACGAGGCAGAACGAAGGGCACATATCCTGGAAGGATACTTAATTGCTCTGGATAACCTGGATGAGGTTATCAACCTGATTAGAAAATCAAAAGATCCAGATGAAGCAAGGATTGGTTTAATTGAAAAATTCAGTTTATCAGAAGTCCAGGCAAAAGCCATTCTGGATATGCGTTTGCAAAGACTGACAGGTCTTGAAAGAGACAAGATTCAGAAGGAGTATGAAGAGATTCAGGCGCTGATCAAGGAATTGAAAGAGATTTTGGGTGATGAAGGTCGAAGAATGCAAATCATTAAGGATGAGCTTTTTGAGATGAAAGAGCGCTATGGAGATGAAAGACGATCTTTAATTGAGCATAGCGCTGACGAATTCACTGCTGAAGATATGATTCCTGATGAGGACATGGTGATTACTATTTCTCACCAGGGATACATCAAACGAACACCACTCACAGAATACAGAACACAAGGGAGAGGTGGAGTAGGCAGCAGGGCAGCTACATCTAAGGATGATGACTTTACAGAGCACTTGTTCATCGCATCAGCGCATAATTATCTGCTGATATTCACAGAGTTTGGAAAAGTGTTCTGGAAAAAGGTTTGGGAATTACCTGAAGGAAGCAAGGCATCCAAAGGAAGGCCAATCCAAAACCTAATCAATATTGAATCAGATGATAAAGTACGATCGGTCATTAATGTGAAAACATTGGAGGATCCTGATTATATCAATAACAATTTCCTGGTAATGTGTACACAACGTGGGGTGATCAAGAAAACTTCTTTGGAAGCTTACAGTAGACCAAGAAGGAACGGGATCAATGCCATTACCATTAGGGAAAATGACAAACTATTGAATGTTCGCCTTACGGATGGCGATAATCATATAGTTATAGCTAGCAATAGCGGAAAGGCCATCAACTTCCATGAGGCAGACGTACGTTCAATGGGTCGAATGGCGGCTGGTGTTAAGGGAATCAACATTTCTGACAAAGAATGGGTAGTTGGTATGGTTTGTGTTGACTACAAGAACCCACCGAACCTATTGGTTGTATCTGAAAAAGGATATGGCAAGCGATCTGACCTTGAGGATTACCGTATTACCAAGCGAGGAGGTAAAGGAGTGAAAACGCTGAATGTGACGGATAAAACCGGAGGGCTTGTTGCTATAAAAGATGTTGTTGATGGAGATGAGTTAATGATCATTAACAGATCCGGTATTGCAATCAGGATGTCAGTTGATAATCTTCGGGTAATGGGAAGGGCAACACAAGGTGTTCGCTTAATAAAACTTAATGATGAAGATGAAATATCGGCTGTAGAAAAAATTTCCAACATTACGAATGAAGATGAGGAAGTAGATGGAATAGAACCTTCTTCAGATAATAATGAGAATCAAAACGATAACGAATAAAACTTAAACGAATAATGAGAACATTCTTAACCCTTATGTTAGCGGCTATTTGTGTAGTAGGATACGCGCAGAAAAAGCCCAAAATCAATCAGGCACTCTCTGCAATGGAAGACGGGAACCTGGCTGAGGCAAAAACAATTATTGATGCTGCCATCCAACATGAAAAAACAAAAGATGATGCAAAAACCTGGTACTACAGAGGTCAGATTTATGCTGCTTTGGATACAGCAAACAATGAGCCTGGTGCATTGGATGAATCTTTAAAAGCCTTTGATAAAGCACTTGAGCTTGATCCGGAGCAGAAAGTTGTTTCTTCTTTCACAGGTACTGGAGTTGAAAATATAGACTCCAAAAAACAAGGGTATTATGCTTATTACTACAATGAAGCTATATCCGATTATAATGATGAAAAATTTGGTTCCGCTGCTGACAATTTTGAAACTGCTTATTATATCAACCCCAGTGATACCAATGCAATTTTGAATGCCGCTTATGCAGCAGTTGCTGATGGTGATGATGAACGTGCAGAAAAAAACTTTTATGCGTCCTACGAGGCAGGAGTTCGGGATAAAACGGTATTTCTACAGTTATACAATTTTGCAATTCGTGAGGAAAGATTTGAAGATGGATTGAAAGTTATCAGAAATGGTAAAGAAGCATATCCGGATGATATTGATTTTGCTAAATACGAAATCAATCTTTTGATTCAGTTGGAGAAAACAGAAGATGCAAAAGCTGAATTGGAAAAGGCGATTGAAGCGGATCCTGAAAATGCCGATTTACTTTTTAGTTTAGGAGTTTTGAAAGAAGAGTTGGGAGACAAAGAAGGTGCTCTCGCAAGCTACAGAAATGCAATTGATGTAAATCCGGATCACTATAACTCTAACTTCAACTTGGGTGTGGCTGTTTTCAATGAAGCCAATGAGCTTATTAAGCAAAGAAATGCTTTGAGCTATAAAGAAGAAGCAAAAAGCAAAGAGTTGACTAAGAAAATCAATGTGAAATTAGAAAATGCGCTTCCTATTTGGGAAAAACTTTATTCTTTGAACAGTACTGATCAGACGGTACTTGAAACCCTGGGTTACATTTATAATAGTCTTGGTAAGAAAGATAAATACAACAAGATTCAAGACGAACTTGATGCAATTAGCGGAAATTAAGTTCTGAAAATAGATTTAACTAAAGCCGATCTTTTGATCGGCTTTTTTTGTTACAAAGCAATGATCGAAGAACACCTTCTACAATCATCTTTTGAGCCCTTATTAAAGCAGGAAATTAAGGATACCGGTTATCTGAAAAAAGTGAAAAAGGGAGATCATGTGATTGATCCCGGACTCAATAAGGGCGATATCCCACTGGTTTTAAGTGGCATCCTAAAAGTGTACCGAAAGGAAGCCACCGGGAATGAGGTATTACTCTACTACCTGGAGAAAGGAGAGACCTGTGCTATGTCCATTACCTGCTGTCTGGAGCAAAAGCCATCCGAAGTAAAGGTTATAGCTGAAACTGATGTCGAAATCTGGATGATACCAAGTGTCAATTTAGACCGATGGGTTTCTAAGTATCCTTCTTTTAGAAGATATGTGTTTCAGGCTTATCAAACGCGCTTTGATGAATTGATGCAAACCATTGACAGTCTGGTGTTTACGAATATGGAAGAGCGGTTGATGAAGTACTTACTGGATACCAAGCAGGCTACAGCTTCATTTGAGGTTGTGAAAACCCACCGGGAGATCGCCAATGAACTCAACACTTCCCGGGTGGTCGTATCAAGGCTCTTAAAAAAGTTGGAGCGGGAAAACAAAATTTTGCAACGAAGGAATTGCATTGAAATTCTTTAAGATAGCATGTAACAAAAGTTACAAGGTGCTATCTTGGCGACTGCTACTTTTGAGCCAACTATGAGCATCAAACGTTTTCTCCCTATACTCCAATGGCTACCTTCATATAAAAAGGAGCACCTCAGCGGTGATCTTTTTGCAGGTATTACTGTTGGAATTATGCTAATACCACAGGGAATGGCGTATGCGTTGATTGCCGGTTTACCACCCGTCTATGGCCTGTACGCATCCATTGTCCCACAAGTGATCTATGCCATTCTGGGTACATCCAGACAGCTCTCTGTCGCACCTGTAGCGATGGATTCGTTGCTCGTCGCTGCAGGAGTTTCAGTTCTTGCCACAGAGGGGACGGATACCTACATTGCTTTTTCGATTTTGCTCGCCTTCATAATGGGTGGTTTTCAATTCCTATTAGGAATTTTCAGGTTAGGCTTCATTACCAATTTGCTCTCAAAACCGGTCATTAGTGGGTTTACATCTGCTGCTGCTTTGATCATAGGGTTTAATCAACTGAAATACCTGTTGGGAGCTGATATCGATAAAAGCAATCGTTTTTATGAAGTGATCATTAACTCATTCGAGAAAATGGATGAAACACACCTGGTAACCCTGATGATAGGTGTGGGAGGGATCGTTCTAATTAAAACATTAAAAAAAGTACACAGAAATATACCCGGAGCACTTATTGCCGTTTTGTTTGGTACCATCATTGTGTATTTGCTGGGACTTGAAAATCAGGGAGTGAGTATCGTTCAAACAATCCCTGAAGGACTTCCTGCCTTTCAACTTCCTGATTTTTCATTGGGTCAATTTGGTAAGGTCCTTCCGCTTGCATTTACCATCTCGGTGGTAGCTTTTATGGAAGCTTATTCCGTTGCTAAAGCCGTCGAAGCGAAGAAAGGCGATCACAAAGTAATCCCTAACCAGGAATTAATAGGATTAGGGGCTGCCAACCTGGTTGGTTCTCTTTTCCAATCGTATCCCGTTACCGGAGGCTTTTCCCGAACGGCTGTTAATGAACAATCAGGAGCGAACACTCCTTTGTCATCCATAATCTCTGCAGCACTGGTAGCGTTGACGCTGATTTTTTTAACTCCTCTTTTTTATTATTTACCTCACACCATCCTCGCAGCTATCATCATGGTTGCAGTAAGCAATTTGTTTGATTGGACCTACGCTAAAAAGCTTTGGCATGATAGCAAAAAAGAATTTCTGGTGCTATTATTCACCTTTTTGGTAACACTGAACATAGGCATGGTCATAGGGATTGTCACCGGGATTATTCTCTCGATCTTACTGTTTCTGTACCGGGCCGCCTATCCACATATCGCCAGGTTAGGTAAGATCAAAGGGCATCATGAGTTTAGAAATATCACCCGGTTTTCTGATCTGGAAACCTGGGAAGGGCTGGCAATTTTAAGAATTGATGCCCCATTTAGTTTTATTAACATCCAGGAAATAAGAGAATATATTTTAAACCTGGTGGCAACAGAAGATAAGATCAAAGAGATTATAATAGATGCCGGGCCTGTGAGCCACATGGATGCAACAGCTGCCGACGGACTCCATGACATCCTGGATGAGCTGAACCAAAAAGGAGTGAGGCTGGTTTTATGCGACATTATCGGGCCGGTACGGGATACGATGAAGCAAACAGGACTCACGAAGGTGATCGGAAAGAAAAACCTGTTTTTAAGTTTGAGTGAAGCGGTAGAAAATGCTTTATCCAATGCTAAAGACCCGTACAAGAAAGTGACGTTACAGACAAATATCAAAACGTAACAAATGTTACAAACCCGAACCATTTAGCATCGTACTTTTGTAAAAGAATTAATAAGAGATATGAACATTGAACAGATATATACAGGATGCCTCGCTCAAGGCGCATATTACATTGAAAGTGAGGGAGAAGCTGCGATCATTGATCCGCTGAGAGAGTCTGCTCCATATTTGAAAAAAGTGGAAAAAGAAGGTGCTAAAATCAAGTACGTCTTTGAAACACACTTTCACGCTGACTTTGTATCAGGCCATGTTGATCTGGCTGAAAAATCCGGAGCAACAATCGTATACGGGCCTAATGCAAATCCTAAGTATGATGTACATCAGGCACAGGATGGCGAAGAATTTAAACTTGGAAAAATCACCATCAAAGCACTTCATACACCCGGTCATACAATGGAAAGCACGACTTACCTGCTGATCGATGAAGCAGGGAAGGAGCATGCGATTTTTAGTGGTGATACCTTATTTATTGGAGATGTTGGTCGACCTGATTTAGCTCAAAAAGGGAGCATGACCCAGGAAGACCTGGCAGGAATGCTTTATGATAGCCTGAGAACTAAAATCATGACACTTCCGGATGATGTGATCGTCTATCCGGCACATGGAGCCGGCTCTGCATGTGGTAAAAATATGAGCAAAGAGACGCACGATCTATTGGGCAACCAAAAGAAGAATAATTATGCCTTGCGAGCGGATATGACCAAAGAAGAGTTTATCAAAGAGGTAACGGATGGATTATTGCCTCCGCCACAATATTTCGCTCAGAATGTGGCCATGAATAAATCCGGAGCAGTTGGTTTGGACAAAGTACTCGAAAAAGGAAATGTGCCATTGGATGTTGAAACATTCGAGGCAATGGCTAACCACGAAGGAGCACTGGTTCTCGACACCCGTCATCAGAAAGATTTCATTAAAGGTCACATTCCTAATTCCATTTTTATTGGAATTGATGGCAGCTTTGCGCCATGGGTAGGTGCTTTAATTCCTGATCTACAGCAGCCAATCATATTTCTGGCACCCGAAGGCCGGGAAGAAGAAGTAGTCACACGACTTTCACGCGTAGGATATGATAATACCCTTGGCTATCTCAAAGGAGGCATGGAAGCATGGAAATCAGCAGGGAAGGAGATTCAAGATATGGAATCCATTTCGGCCGAAGAGTTCGCAAGCCAATATAAGTCGGGAGGTCTTCATGTGATGGATGTGCGCAAGCCCGGAGAATTTGAAGCTGAACATGTAGAAGATGCGGAGAGTATTCCATTGGACTTTATAAGTGAGCAGATGGACAAAATTGATGAGAACAAAACCTATCACATTCACTGCGCAGGTGGATACCGCTCGGTGATTGCCTCATCTATTCTGAAATCCAGAGGCTTTCACAAACTGGTGGATATAGCAGGTGGCTATAAGGCCATCAAAGAAACAGATATCCCAACAACAAACTTTGTATGCCCAACAACGCTGAAATAGCACTTAGTTAGGGCACA
Source organism: Ekhidna sp. (assembly GCF_040220215.1). Lineage (GTDB taxonomy): Bacteria > Bacteroidota > Bacteroidia > Cytophagales > Cyclobacteriaceae > Ekhidna. The sequence continues at coordinate 43,045 of NZ_JAVJTR010000023.1, read as the reverse complement.
TTTAAATCAAAAAAATATGGAATTTATTAGCCAACCCTGGCCATGGTACGTGGCAGGACCACTTATTGCCCTTATTATGTTGAGCCTCTTATTGAGTGGAAAGCGCTTTGGACTCAGCAGCAACTTGAGAAGCATGTGCGCCATCATGGGCGCAGGAAAGCACTGTGAGTTCTTTGATTTCAACTGGAAAGCGCAAAGCTGGAACCTGGTCTTTGTTGTAGGCTTAATGGCAGGAGGTCTCATCGCTAGTCAATGGATGGATGTAGATAGTGTACACATTTCTCAGGAGACCATTGCAGAATTGAAAGAAATGGGGGTGTCGAATCCGGGTCAAAGTATCGTTCCTTCAGAATTATTCAGCTGGGATAACCTACTGACAATTAAAGGTTTAATTGTTGTTGTTTCAGGTGGTTTTTTGGTTGGATTCGGTGCACGATATGCCGGAGGTTGCACATCCGGACATGCCATCAGTGGACTCAGCGATCTGCAACTTCCTTCTCTGATTGCGGTGATTGGCTTCTTCATTGGAGGACTGGCCATTACCTACTTCGTCACACCATTTTTATTAAACCTGTAAGCACAAGCATATGAAATTCATTAAGTTTTTATTCTTTGGAATCCTCTTTGGTATTACGCTTACAAAAGCAGAAATAATCTCCTGGTATCGCATCTATGAAATGTTTCGATTCCAGTCCTTTCATATGTTCGGTGTGATAGGTTCAGCGGTTGTTTTGGGCATTATTATCATCCAAATCATTAAGAGAAGACAACTAAAAGCTCTGGATGGCACTCCAATTATAATCGAACCAAAGGAGCGTAGCATTGCACGCTACCTGATTGGTGGAATCATTTTTGGAATGGGTTGGGCACTCACCGGCGCTTGTCCCGGACCATTATTCATCTTAGTCGGGAATGGCGTAAGTGTTATGCTGGTTGCTATTGCATCTGCAACCCTTGGAACCTACGTGTACGGATTACTCAAGAATCATTTGCCGCATTAGGAACAGGTTAGTTTCCAATAGTAACTTACAGGCATGTTACTTAAAATTATGCTACTTCTGACATTGGTCGGAATCATCCTTTTTATCCGGTACATCTTCAAAGATGAAGGGCCACATCATTCCTGAGCCTTGGTAACAATTGTTACATTTATATAAGCAAGTTCCGACTAGCTTTATGATTTAACAATTGCGTTTTGAGTTCAAGTAGAAGACAATTCATTAAAAAGAGTACCCTTGCGGCATTCTCCGGGATCATTGGAGCTCCCATTGTTTTTGGGAAATGGCTTCCCAAGGATTACATCCCGCTCATTCTTGATCAGGAAGATTTTCATCAAAAATTCAGAAAAGATCCTGCCATGGTCGTACTGAATGACCGGCCCTGGAATGCGGAAGCACAAGCCCACATATTGGATGACAAGATCACCCCGGCTTCCCGAATGTTCGTAAGAAATAATGGGTTGATTCCTCAAGACATCAAGGCGGATCAATGGACCTTAACGATTAATGGCGAATCGGCGCTAACTACCAAAACATATACATTAGCAAATCTCAAAAGCTTTCCAAAGCACACCTACCAACTGACACTTGAATGTGGCGGCAATGGTAGAAACGAATTTGACCCACCGGCAAAAGGCAATCAGTGGACCATCGGTGCGGTCTCCTGTGCTAACTGGGGTGGAGTCAGACTTAGCGACCTACTCAAGGACGTAGGAGTGAAGGAGGATGCCATTTATGTCGGTTACTATGGGAAAGACATGCACCTGAGTGGAAGTCCGGATAAGAACCCCATATCCAGAGGAGTGCCCATCAGCAAAGCGATGATGGAAGAGACCCTGATAGCGTATGAAATGAATGGTGAGGATATTCCCCTGGTTCACGGCTTTCCGCTTCGGCTCGTAGCAGGTGGGTGGCCAGCATCTGCTTCAGGAAAGTGGCTGCATCGGTTAAGTATCAGAAACAAAGTGCATGATGGTGAAAAGATGGAAGGCAGTTCATATCGGGTGCCATGCGAACCCGTAGCGCCCGGAGAGAAAGTACTTGATGAAAACATGTGCATCATTGAGTCCATGCCTGTCAAGTCACTCATCACTTATCCAAAGTCCGGAGCGATACTGGGGACTAAAAAATCATTAGCTATTCGTGGACATGCATGGGCCGGAGAGCTAAGTATAAAAGAAGTGCACTACTCCATCGATTATGGAGCGACCTGGAAGAAGTGCCATGTACAAGCGCCTGCCAATCGACTGGCATGGCAGCACTGGAGTGCTAATGTCTCCTTTCCTAAGGATGGGTATTATGAAGTATGGGCAAGAGCAACCGATTCCAAAGGAAATATGCAACCGATGCTGGTTCCGGGCTGGAACCCCAAAGGATACTTAAATAACGCATGTCATCGCATTGCAATCAAAGTTGGTTAATGGCCTATGGATAACAGGCAATATCATCGAATACTCAGGCAAGTTGTTATCATACTAAATGCAGCTATATTTTCAATGATTCTGCTATTGGTACTTGTGATGGATATGGGATATGATCTGCTCAAAAAGGAATTTTATACCGACCGTACGGTAACATCTGAAAGGGTAGAAGCTCCCGAGATTGTGAACGGCGTACATGTGCAAACCGGACTTGTGGAAGGGGAAGGACTGGATTTGGTAATACAAAACTGCACAAGCTGCCACTCGTCTAAGCTGATAACACAGAACCGGATGACCAAAACCGGATGGCAGAGCACCATCCAGTGGATGCAGAAGACGCAAAACCTTTGGGATCTGGGGGATCAGGAGGCCCCAATCATTAACTACCTGGCCGCCAACTATGCGCCTCAAAAAAAGGGCAGAAGGGCACGATTAGAAAACATAGAATGGTATGAACTGGAATAACTACATAAGCATGTTGATGGTCCTTTGCCTGGGTGCCGGGTGCAACAAACCTGTGAAGGATGCGGGGGCAAAGTTGCCAGTAGTATCTAAATACCTGATAGAGGCGGATGAATTGCGATCGATCATTGATCAGGACAGCCTTATCTTACTGGACCTACAACGTCCCGAAGATTTCAATAAAGGTCATTTACCAAATGCCATAAACCTCTGGCGTTCAGCACTTAATAATCCTTCATTTAAATATGATGGAATGATGCCAGAAAGAGAAATGCTGGAAGCAGTATTGCAAAACAAAGGCGTTTCACCGGATGCCTTTCTGGTACTGTATGACAACCGTGGATCGTGTGAGGCAACCCGGCTCTGGTGGATACTGAAGCACTATGGTTATGACCGAATGGCTATCCTGAATGGTGGCACACAGGCATGGTCACAGGTAGATTCACTGACTAGTGTCACAACAGTCAAACCACAGGGTAATTTTAAATTCCCGGAGTATGCGAAAGCACCAACATCAGACAACATATTGGTGACGGATCTATCAAAAATGATTGATCAAAACCAGGTGGTAGTGCTGGATACACGGTCAAAAGAAGAGTATGAAGGTCTCACATTAAAGCAAGGAGCCCAATGGGCAGGCCGTATTCCCGGGAGCATTCACATCGACTGGATGGAGGCAGTGGATCAGTCCACTTACCGATTCAAAGAACCAACAGAATTGCAAAATATTTACAATAAAATGCTTAATAATGATCTATTAGCCGTTACGTATTGTCATTCAGGGGTACGATCCACGCATACGTATTTTGTGTTGACAGAATTATTAGGGAGAAAAAATGTTACAAATTATGATGGTTCATGGGTGGAATGGACAAATCATTTTCAGCAGGAATTAGTTAATTAGAAAACAAGCCATGGAAGAGTATATCAACATCATCATCGAAAGCTATCAGGGGTATGCCAACTACCTGTGGAGTGAAATTAAAAGCCCAAGCTGGCACAACTACTTTTACTGGCTGATCGGGGTTTCAGGGTTCTTTTATGGATTGGAACTGATACGTCCATGGCGGGAAAATCAACCACGGTTTCGCAAGGATTTTTGGCTGGACTTTTTCTATATGTTTTTCAATTTCTTCCTGTTTTCGCTGATTATCTACAATGCAGCTTCAAATGTGGTAGTAAACTTCTTCAATGGTTTACTTGAATCCATCGGAATCACCAACCTCCTGGCATTTGAGGTGATGACCTGGCCCATGTGGTCACACTTGCTGATAGGCTTTGTGGTACGTGATTTTGTGCAGTGGTGGACGCACAGGCTGCTGCACCGGGTTGATTTCCTTTGGGAGTTTCATAAAGTGCATCATTCGGTGGAACAAATGGGTTTTGCCGCGCATCTACGTTACCATTGGATGGAGAATGTGGTCTATAGAACCATTGAATACATCCCATTGGCGCTAATAGGTATTGGTCTGAGGGATTTCTTCATCATTCACATATTCACATTGGCTGTAGGTCATTTCAATCACAGCAACTTTAAACTCAACCTTGGCCCACTGAAATATATCTTTAATAACCCTCAGATGCATATCTGGCACCATTCGTATCATTTACCAAAGGAGCGGAGGTATGGAGTGAATTTTGGGCTTACGCTCAGCCTGTGGGACTACCTGTTTAAAACAAACTACATCCCGCACGATGGCAAAGACATAAAGCTTGGCTTTCCTGGCGTAGAAGAATTCCCTAAAGGTTTTGCAGAGCAGAACCTACATGGATTTGGGAAAAAACAATCTGAGTAGCCAGGGAACGAATGCAAAGCTGGGATTCCGTACTTTTGCGCAAATCCCCACTCCATGAGCAACTTTGAGCGACTCGACCTTTCCAATTCCCTCCAGCATGCATTGGAAGACCTGGGCTTTCACACAGCTACGCCCATCCAGGAGCAGGCCTATAATGCCATACGATCAGGGAAGGACCTGGTAGGCATCTCACAAACAGGAACAGGGAAGACCTTCGCATACCTATTACCGCTGCTCAGAGACCTGAAATTTTCGAAAGAAATACCTCCAAGGGTGCTGATCATCGTCCCAACGAGGGAACTCGTAGGGCAGGTGGTAGAACAGTTGGAATCACTGACTACCTACATGAACATCCGTGTGCTTGGCGTGCATGGAGGTAAAAACATCAATACGCAAAAGCCAGCGGTCGTAGCAGGAATGGACGTTTTGGTGGGTACGCCCGGACGACTGTATGACCTGGTATTGCACAAATCACTGTCGCTTAAAAGCGTAAAAAAGGTCGTAATCGATGAAGTGGATGTGCTGTTGGACTTAGGTTTTCGGTTTCAGCTGACCAATATCTTTGATATGCTGCCAACAAGGCGCCAGCACATCATGTTTTCAGCTACGATGACCGAAGAAGTAGATGAGCTGATCGATGATTACTTCAGCCAGCCAGAAAAAATCACGATAGCTCTTAGTGGTACACCGCTGGAGAATATCTCACAAGTGGCATACAAAGCACCAAACTTCTATACGAAAGTAGAGCTGGTCAAGCATTTGCTGGTTTCCGCTAAAGCATTCCCTAAAGTATTGGTGTTTGTTTCCAGCAAACGAAACGCCGATCGGCTATATGAGGAGATGGAGGAAACGTACGAGAAAGATATGTGCATCATCCACAGCAATAAAAGCCAGAATTATCGTCAGCGATCGCTGGAAGCATTCAATGAAGGAAAGAAGCGAATTCTGATTGCTACAGACGTAATTGCCCGTGGATTGGATCTCACAGACGTAAGCCATGTGGTGAATATGGATGTACCGATTTATCCGGAAAACTACATGCATCGGATTGGCCGTACCGGGCGTGCAGAGAAAGAAGGCTCATCCATTTTACTGTACACCGAAAAGGAAACCGAACTGAAGACAACCATTGAAGCGCTGATGAAGATAGCGATTGCTGAAGAACCATTTCCTGAAGAAGTAGAACGATCGAATGAACTGCTGCCAGAGGAACGACCAAAGGACAAGCAGAAGGAGTTGTCTCATAAGCTGCGCTCTAAGGAGCCCAAGGGAGAAGCCACACACGAGAAAAAAGACAAAAACAAAAAGGTCAACCTGGGTGGGTCGTATCGCTACAAGCTCGCCAAAAAGTACAAGAAGCCACTGACACGTGGCGACAAGAATCAAAACAGGAGAAAGAAATAGGTATTGGAATCAATGCGTGATTTCTATCCCACCCAGATCTTTCAAAATAGCATCCCGTAGCTGGATAATACGCTGCAGGGCATCCTTAGGGACATGAAAAGTAAAGCGGATCAACCGGATGAAACGCTTCATGCTCCTCCAGAAGTAGATCGTCACAAAACCCGAAATAGCCAACAAAAGCAGGAATGCGAGGCTGTAAATCCAGTAATCACTTATGAACTGTTGAAAAAGTAGCAGATAAACCGTATAAAACAGGGGAAATAGGACAATTCCGCCCACCAATAGGACGGAAGACCGATATTCGATATCTACGCTTAATGCCTTATAAATCTTGCCAGGGAGTACGTACGGGAGGTAATTGGTCAATAATCCTACCAGGTAGAAGGGAAGCAGCAGGGTGAAAAGCAGGAGGTATCCTGGGTAGATTAACGGGATGATTTTTCGCTGAAATTTCTCAGAAACGAATCCCGCAGTAATGTTCAACTGGTCGAGTGAAGTGTAGAAACGTTGAAGCTTAAACTTCAGGTCGTTATATAATTCTTGTTTCTGCTCATGTAGGTGCTGTAGTGACCTGGAAAGTACACTTCGGAGCTTTAGCGACAGGGCAGGATTTGCATACAAATTAGCTTCCGGCTTGAGATAGGTGGTATAAAATTGATGAGCTTGAATGAGAAAACGTTCCTGATCTTTATCCGTAGTGGTGGGAATCTTTGAACTAAGCGAATCGTGGATGGCGTTGGTGAGTGCATCAATGCCATCTTTTTCTTCTTTTTCATACAAAGACTTAAAATCTGCCACAGAAATAGGATCACCGATGTGTACAGAGACAATCGTGCGGAATTGCAGGGAATCAGCATAATCCAGGCTGATAGGTACAATACGTAAGTTTCCCTGATAGTTTTTGTCCTGTTCGTAGCTCAAAGCAATTCTAGCCGTACCGGTTTTGATCTCACGCAGTTTCAGCTCATAATGACTGGTGCCTTCAGGGAATACCATCAACGTGCCACCGGATTCCATATAGTGATGGCATGCCGCGAATGCTGCACGGTTGTCTGATTTCTGACCAGGCTTGAGGTCTTGTTTGCGATAGATTGGGATCACATGAAAATATCGGAAAATGGAAGTAACCCATTTATTGATGAAAATACCGGCATTGCCCAGGAATCCAACACGTTGCTTGGTGAGCACGGCAATGATCAATGGATCAATAAGTGTGTTGGGATGATTCACTGCAATCATTAGCGGACCATCAGTTGGGAGTTTATCACGACCCGTCACGATCATCTTCTTATAGAACAGGAAGAATGAAAACTTAAGAATTAGTTTGAGCAGGCGGTAGATCACAGACGTCAGTTTGTGGTTACGTAATAGAACACCTATAAATTAAAACTGTTTCGGTTGGCAGGTGATCATAAAATATGAAGCACTATTGACCGATCCGTTTACCAAAGATGTACGATCCACTAAGTATTACCAGGGCGATTGCTGCAGCAGGCCATTGACTGTCACCAACCATCAGGTGGCTAATAAGTGCAATCGCAAACTCCGCAGCTAAACCCACATAGGCCAGTTGTTTGAGCAGCGGTGACTTGTTGCTTAATATAGCAATGACAGCCAGTATTTTAGCAATACCCAAAGGTGCAATCAGCCAAAGAGGAAAACCCAAACTTTCGAAGACGGGGACAATCGTATCCTGCATGAAAACAAAAAGTACGCCTTGCAGGAGCATCCATAAACTGATCAATATGGTAAATGTCCAGTATAATATCTTGTTGGTTTTCATGACTTATGAGGTTAGGGTTAATTATCTAATGTACTGTCATTTAATCAAATTTAAGACAAGAGAATCAGCTTTTATGATCTCTTGCTCATAATATGCCATGTCTTCCATGACTGAAATGATACCAGGTTCACCTTTGTAGATCATTTCAATGGCTTTGTTACTGGTCTCTAAATATTGATTGTTGAGGTTATAACATTTATTGAGGACATCTACCAGCTCGAGATCCATTTCAACCAACATACCGGTGGCCTGTGCAATTTCCCATGAACGATTGCTAACATCGGCCGTACGAAGCTGCAAGTTTGAAACTCCGAAGAGCTTAATTGTATCATTTTCAACCACCAGTCTCAGATTCTGATCATTAAGGATGAGAATGCGTTCGTTACCGTTTCGTAAGAGCTCCAATCGTGTCACAGCTGTAGATTGCATGAATGGGACCGTTTCTCTGAGGAATTGTTCGAAGGCTGTGTCATCATTCACATTGACGGGAAATGCTGAAGCAGGTATTGCCATAATCAGGTGACGACCTTCATACAGTTCTTTGATCAATGCCTTATGATAGGTCAGTGCATCAGAAACTTCGTTTGTGTTATTATTCATTTCTGTACGAATGGTTTGCTTAACGCGATCCAATGTACGGGAGGTAGCCACATTTTCTCGCCAGCTGTTTAGCATCAAGGCAATCAGAACACCCGTCACTACAGATAAGAATTCCAGGAAGAGTTGCTGTTTGTTAATTGTTGATTTAGCCATAAACCCAAAAATAGGGCACTTTCTTAAAATAGTAACTTAACATAATATAAATTATATAACAATACTAGTGATTTGCTGTTTGTGAGCTTTAGCGAACAATTAACATAAATCAGATATGTAATGTGTGGCTGCCTGTGCGACTGGTCAGTTACATATCGGTAACGATTTTATGTTGAAAGCAAATCACGGTAATCCTGATCCAGCTCTTAAATCTAAAAGCAAATCACAGCCAGTACACGAACCATTGTTATATAATGATATTATGTCTGCGCTCATTCTTCGCTTGCCCTCGCCACGGCGCTCGGGTAAATTATCTCCACATGCCGACGCTCCTGGACGTAGACTGTTTCAGTGCTTTTAAGAATGTTGTTATATAATTAGCCGTTATATTAAGTAGCCGCTCAGGCCAGCGCACGAATCCTTCGCACACCAATCGCTGATCCTGAGCGCCTAATAATTTTTCTTTTTGGCCAACGCGCGAAAAGAGTTTTTCCCAGCGCACACACAACAGATCCTGACTTCCTGATTGCTGTGAATCGAATATTTGAAGGGTCACTGAACATTGGTACAGAATACGTTGATATATGACATTACAGAACGTCAGGAACACTTGTGTTTTCCCGACCCACCGTATCGTAGATCGTGCTGCTCACAATTGATTGATTTGTTTTCGTATGGCGTTCGCTTGATGCCCTCATGCCGGGCAGGCACTTCCTTTTTTCATTGATAAAAAAGGAAGCAAAAAATCTAGCCAAAATAATCACCTATCAGCCGCACAGGCCGACCCACGCCCGGGTATTTTGGCTGGCCAGCGCTCAATGGATTCTACTTAACATAATAATAATGCGAAATTCGTTCATCATTAATGATGTAATTCTTCCACTTATCCTCAAATGTTAAATACAGATCACCTGGTTCTACGTACAGCATATTCATCCAATCAGTTGTGTCATTTGGATGTATTTTCATACCCTTGGACGTTTCTAAATGTTTAAAGAAATTCTCAGTAACGCTTAAAAACAATTCAACAAGTTTCCAGTTGAAGTGATCATATTCAATTTTATCATTCTTTTCAGTCAAATATGCATTTATAAAACCAAATAATAAGTCCTTTGAAATATTGGTTTGATCCTCTTCTTAGTGACGTTTTTTACCAATTGTCTTATTTATGTTTTTTCTTATTTGGGGTAATAAAGAATTTGCATATGCTACAAATTCAGTTCTTCCTTTTCTGCATTTTTTGCTCTCTTCTCTCACTTTTGCATCGAGAGCTTCTGGAATTTGATCAATTTGTGAAAAATCAATACTCATCATTTCTTCAAATGTCTTCAACATTTTTTTCATCATACTGATATCCCAGTCACTGAAGCTACTACTTTGGTTAGAAAGCACAAACTCAAACGGACCTACAGGGATTATGTCTGTCCCATATTCATAAACAGCCTTTATGGCATTCTGAACAAGTAATGGATAAGTAACTGCCTGTTCAGTAGTTGCAAGTTCATACAGCGAAAAATGAGTTGGTACAAGTACAACGTTTTTTGATGGAATAAACTTTCCCATTGCTATCCAATACCAAACATTGGTATCACAAATTACTCTTTGCATTTCCGTATGTAGACATTACTATTTCCAGACATCTCTCGCTTTATTAAATAAGAAATCAGCTCTATTCTCTATTGTTGATTCATTCCACTCATCTAGTTTTAGGAAATCTTTTAACGTATCAATCCCTGCTGAATAATCGACAAGCCCCTTTTTATCTTTCTTTCCTGCTTTTTTAGTTTCCCAATCCGCGTCGCGTATTGATGTATTTAAGGAAGCTGTAATAATTGCCAGATTCCCCAACGTTAGAAGCTTTCTATTTCTTTGGATTCTCTTCTCTTCATCTTGTACCGAATTCCAATGATTTTCCCATTTTTTGGGCATAAGATGTTCAAGACTGTATCGATTTAAACCCAGTAACGTGGTTGAATGTACACTCCTATTTCTTATTCTTGACTCAATGAAATAAAGAATGCCTGCAGACTGCTTATTTGTTAGTTTGGAGTTATTGAAGCCATTTTTCAAGTCATCCTCTGAAGGCATGTAATCAACCTTATCAGATTTCTTTTCAATCAATTCTTGAAGCAATGACTTAGTGTTAGCCTCATTAGAAATCAGCTGTTCAGAGAAAATTCGATTGTAGTTCTTTGTGTTTGCATGGCAAACCATTCGTTTCATAATGTAAGACTCTAAATACTCAAATATTAGCTTTTGTTCATCCTTGTCTTGGACATTTTGCAACACAAACAGCACATACGGAAGTATTGTAGTATTCTCAAGCCCGAATATGATCGCATTGATTCTTTCTATTCCAAACTCATTTGTTAATTCTCTGTCAATTACATCGTAATCGATATTTTCTTTATAGAGCAAGGCATATTCCTTGATTTCTTTGATGAGTTCCTTTGAAGAAACACTATATTCTGTGATTAGCCTTTTATAGCTATCAAACAATCCTTCTACCTTACCTAATTGTTTTTTATCATCTGCTTTGACTTTGAGCTTCGGGTCCTGGATCTTGATTTGTAAAAATGAGTAAAAAAACAGATCAATATTGTTTCTTCTTAGTCGACCGGCAACAATTTCACGATCCCAGAATTCCTTAGTATCTGAATCCTTTTCAAAGACGGATTTCCAGTAATTCTCATATTCTTGAATGTCGTTTCTTCCGAAGAAGTAATTCTTTAAAAGTTCCGCTGTGGTTAACCTGACACCAAGAGAATTGATCGTGTCGAATATCTGTTGTTCGTCTTCTTCTTTATCCAAATCAATCCCAACAAACATGATATTCTTAAGTATACTTTGAAAGTCGATCTTTGAAGTATCTATGTTGTCTCTGAAATAGTTGTATGCTTCGATTATCGACCCCTCTCCTTCTGCCCTTACATCTTCATTCATCTCTAAAATGGCATTAAAGTCTTCAATGTCATTGTGATTATGTTTCAGAGCAATCGCATTGTCTATTAGCTTAAATACTCGTTCGAATGAGCTGTTTGTACCTGTTTTAAGACACAGGACCTTGAAAAACAAATTCAGTGTTGTCAGTCTCTGTTGCCCATCAATAACTGTCCTTACATCGCCAATACTTTGCCCAGTTGTGGTGCCATGCTGTTTCAAAATCACAGAACCAAGAAAGTATGGCTTGTTGGTTTGAGAGACCAATTCCATATCCTGAAGGAGTCTCTCCCATTGCTCATCGCCCCAGACGTATGCACGCTGGAAAAATGGAATCTCCAATACTCTATTACCATTGAATATGTCGTTTATACTGCGTTTTCCTGCATCCATTTTCAAATAATTATTACCAGAAACTTATTATGATATGCTTTGTCAAAGTAGTTGTCTAATGTAATAAACCTAACCTCTGTTAGTCTGTCATCGGCTTAATCATACTTTCTACAAAAGCAATCTCTTCTTCAGTCAATTTGTATTTTTTATAAAGTTGTTGGTCTACATCAGCAATGGGCTTACTCCAATCAATGTCCGAATTTATTGTGAAGTCTTGCAGAGGAACATTACTGAACTTTTCTTTTGAAAGATTAATTGAACTCAAAGACTGTAATATTAGGAATCTTGTAAACTTGGATCTGAGATATTTCAAAGCTGCAATCGCCTGAGACTTCTCGGTAAACCCACCTATTCTTAAGTAGGAATCGGTGCAAACCTCATTAGGACCCAATACATCAGTTCTAGAAAGAATTTTAAACCGACCATCACTAGATGGTTCTCCAGCATGTTCACTTGTTATCCTACTTACTAGAACTTTATATGTATTTATAGCCTTAATGCCTTCATTGATATCAGAGATTGAGACATAGCTATATCCTTCACTGGATAATAACTTCACTGAATTAGTAAATGCATTTTCGGATCCTCTAACACTTGTAGGCAATCCAAACGGATTTCTTGATGATACGATCTTGGTTAGTTTCTCTGAATGGGTCGATTGAATTTTATGAATAATTGCGACAGCTTCATTATACCTTATAAGAGTATCAAATTCATTAAGATCTCTATCCATTTTGTTAATGGTGCCATTATGAATATTTACGAATTCGCAGATATCATTGTAGTTTGAATCCCATAGAAAATAGTTAACACCTCCACCGATACTCGAAGTAGGAAAACAATCTTTAGAATTCACGAAATCAACCATCCTACACAGTCGTTTATCTGTTAGCATTTCATTTCTAAATTGATCCAATCCTTTTCCTCCTGCAAACCACCTCGATGGGGTTATTAGAGAAATATAGCTAGGGTTAATTGCCTTTGAAATATCTACAAAGTGTTGATATACAGGTTTAGCACTTGATCCCGCTCCACCATCCATTTCTTGATAAGGCGGGTTTCCTACGATTGCATTAAATTTCATATCATTATCATTATTAGCCTTCCAATATGACTGCCCTTTTCTGATTTTCAGAATAAATTTTTCAGGACGATGCGTAATTTGATACACCATGTCTTCAAAATAATGTGTGTGAACTTTAGTATCCCGAAAACCTACTAAAGTTCGCTTGGTGATACTCTTAGCCATGGGTGTTTTACACACAACAAATACATTTTCAGTTACTGTTTGGTCCCATAATGCTTGTTGCTCCTCAATACCGAGAGTATTCGGTTCATGGTTTGGGTATTTTTCTTTTATCCGATTTCGGAAAATCGAGTAGGTAATATAAAGGGGATATAAACCCGATTTTGAATTGATTTCAAGAATACGGGTATCGGTCGCGAATACTTTATTTGTCACTAAACCCTGATTAACAAAATGCGGTATCGAAACAATTTTTTCTTTCTTTTCATCTAAAAAGCTGTAACCGCCCAGGCAGTCGCCCATATGCAAATTCACAACTCGCCAAGGGGTTAAAACGGTCTCCTTATCGGGGTTTCGAAATGTTCCGAAAATATGTGTTATACGATCGATTCGTTGCTCAATGGTTTGTTCGTCAGCTGCTCGAGCTAAAGCTCGGATACGCTTACCTGCTGCACGAAACACATCACTCTCGTAATACTTTTTAAATTTTTGAAATGTTGGCTTATCAACACCTTTAGGCATGAATTCTTCCCAAGATTGGTCATCTACCAATTCAGTGAAATTATCCAAAGTTAGTTCTTCTTCTTCATTTGATACATCGGCTCCATAGATTAGTAATGGCATACGAATGGAAATACCTCTCAATATTGAGATAGCAGTATCTCTTGTTTTCTTTTGCTCTTTGTATCGTTCAAGCAGCTCTTTTTCCTCAGGTGATAATTCTCTTTTCTTTTTCTTTTGAGCCTCTTCTATTTTTTCATAATCCTCTTCTGTAAATCCTTGTTTGTTGATTTCAATGTCTTTGCTTTTAGGCATGGCCTTCGTACTACCGATCACCTTTTTTAAACCATTGAATTCCTCAACCTCCAAGTCACTCAACTGCATAAGTTGGTCACGATTGTACAAGTGGCCATCTTCAAATCCATTATTTACCACTCGCTCGACATAAACCTTTTTCAGCTGTTCAAGCATACCGTTCACGTCATAATCCTGCATTCGTGAACCATCGTAAGCAATGATTGGACAGAAATTCAGGAACTCTCCCATTACTTTTCGATCCGAATCACTTGTTTTACCGGTCTTTGCGGAGACTTTAGCAGTTTCGGCAATTACCTTCAACGTTCGATCTGGAGCGAAATCAAAAACAAAGCATTCCTCCTTAACCTTGCCATTTATGGTAGCAGGAGTTTGAACTCTGAAAATGGTTTGCATGTAAGATGAGGCTGAGGTATTGTGAGAACCTGAAAGCATGAAAACAGCCGTCCAGGGTTTCACAGAAACACCTGTAGTCAATCGGCCGCAAGATAGAGTAATGGTATAAGTATCATGTGGCTTGTCACTAATTGCTTTTTCTACTTTCCTTAGTGCTTCTTCGTTGGCCTCTTCTTCATCTCCATCACCAGCAACATTGACAATTTTAAACTGGCTAAAAACAGGATGTGACTGTAACAATGTACTTAGAACTCTTGCTTCTTTTACTCCAGGAACCATCCAAAGGGAATGACGAAAGTTGTCTCTGTATTCGCCGGTAGCATATGGATAGTTACTTTCTTTGTCTGGCTTACAGATTAAATTTAAAAAGGCAAGAACATCTTTTTTGTGCAAAAATTCCCCTGTATCATCCACTCGGAAAAACTCGCGGAAATTGAAAGCCACTTCTTCATCAATGTACCCGTTTAGCAGCTTACCTAAATCGTAAGTGAAGATGTTAAGTTTTGGAAGTGATGCATAGGGGTTTGGATCGCCAAAGTGAATTTCATCCCATTGAGCTTTTGCCTTTTGCTCCATCACATAATCCCAAGTGAAAATTTCATCTTCCTTGTAATTATCCAAGAGATTAAAAGGAGTGCCTGATAGGTAAAGGATTTTTGTTTCTTCTTTTCTTAGCTCTGCAAGTACGTTCTTTCCTAAATCAGTTTGTGTGCCTTCATGAGCTTCATCAATGATGATAAAATCCCAATCTGTTCCGAATATCTCATCATTTTTATCAAAGTTGCCTCCAACTAATTCCGAACCACGCAAATCTTGCATTGAAGCGAAATAGACGTATTTAGTCTTACCTTTTTCGCATTCACTCTCAAGCGTTTTAAACTGATCTCCTTTATTTTTTGAGCCGTATGCATACTGAGGTGAGTCATAGAATATCTTACCAAAATCCTCAAACCATCCCTTATCTACCACTGGTCGGTGAGTTAAAATTAGGGTTCGTGTAAAACCATTGTCTTTTACAACTTGCAGTCCAGAAAGTGTCTTCCCAAAACGCATTTTGGCGAACCAGAGCATCTCATTTCCTTTCTTGAACTGTTTGGCCGTTTTTTCAATAGCTTCTTTTTGTTCAGGTCTGAAAATAATCGGTGATTGAGATTCGGTTACTTCACTAGAATGTAATGAATCTCTTCCTTCCTTAACCGCAATGATTGCTTTCTTTACCGTTTCAAGATCAGTGATGTACCATTCGTTTGCCTTGTTTTTAGGATCAAAAATCTTCTGTTTTACACCTGACCGAGAGAGTACCTTATGCACCTCATGATCCGAAAATGCTCTAAGTCCACTTTTGCTATTGTAAATCGTTAACTCAGTATGCAGAAGGTCATAGGCAATACCCGCTGTTTGTGTGTATTGATCAATTCTTTTCTTAGCCGCTTTGTTAAGTTCTTTACTGTTTGGCTCTAATCCCCAAATGTCTTCATTATCTGAAGTGGCCTCTCCTATTTTAAGACAGCCTTTATGAGCGTCATCATTGATACGAAAAACATAAATTAATTTTAGTTTTAATGATGATGTAAACTTCATTGTCTTCGGTTTTTTAATAGATCAATGAACTTGATTTTCCTACCGGACTTGCCAGTTTTAGAATCCTTATTTGACCAATCTTTTATCAAACAGTACGTTCCATTGTGTCTATGAATTTTGTTTTGCAGACAACCTTCACAAAAAACACTATCAGTCTTAATATTTCCGAATAGGTCCACATCAGTCACTGTGAAACCACCGCAAGTATTTGGAACGACTCCTTTTAAACCATCCATTTGCCAAACATTCCATGATATTATGTAGGCGATATAATTGATTGATTTCAATAAAGGTTCTTTACCAAATTTTTGAGTGTAATTCTCCATGAAAGTAATCAGCATAGCTTCACGCGCCAACAGCAAACTATCACCATGTAATTCAAAGGCATATGTATTTTTATAAGCGATTTGCGCAGCTTTTAACCATTCGCTTGTTGAATTTACATTTTCATTGATCACCCTTAATTTTCGGTCTATAATACCAATTCTCTGTTCTAATGGTATGAATTCATCTGTAGTTGTATCATACCTACTTGTAATGTACGGAGCTTCTCCACAAGCCATTTCCAGTCTAGTATCTCTAACATAGTCTTTCCACGTTAGACCACTTGGAAATTCAATTTTGCCAGAATTAATATCCCAACCTTTAGATCCATCTGAGAAGGCAATTTCTCTATTGAAAACTTCTTCTTTTCCAAACCAAGCATTGTCAATTAGATTATTTTGGGCATTACAGACCCATGATGGTGTAAAAACTTCTGCCCTCTCCTTTGACCGGTTCTTCTGTAAATCTTTGTTTTTATGGGCTCTAGGCATAATTAGACTTCCATTGTCACCTGTTATTAAATCAGGTGTTATATGAGAATTGAAGCTGTACATCTCACCTAAATGCTCATAATCATCTGTTGCCCATAATATATTTTGTTGCGTTGTGTGATCTCGAATCAAAATTTCCAGAACCTCTGGGTACTGCTCTACAATCTCATTCTCTAATATATCGATACCAGATCTCACTTAAATAAATTCTCTGTTTGACTTCAATAATTCTTTAACATCTACCTCAAGTATTTCGGCAATCTTGTAGAGATCCTCTACACTAGGCTGCCTCCTATTCTGAGCATAACTATTTACCATGTTATAGCTCTTTTGCAGCTTTTCAGCTAACCAAGTTTGCTTGATCCCTTTCTCTTCTAAAACTGCTTTTATGCGGTTCATCTGCTTCTGAAGTTTATAGAAGTCGAATATAACGAAATGAAAGATATTTATCTCATGATGTGAGATATAAATAAGATGTGAAGTTTATGAAATAGCAAGCGCAGATTCCACACACATTTGTCATCCGCTTAAAGCCCACACTCAATCCAAGGATGCCAAAAGAGTGTTCCATCCTGCCCTAATGAAAAACTCTTTCTCCCTTCCCTAAAAAGTAAGAAAAATGATTTGGCTCCAGGATAGCAATGCTTACTCAACATAACGCAGGACATTATATAACAAAACAGTGTATTGAGCTTTTGAGCGGATTAATGATCTTCGAACTGTTTGGTTAGATATAATTCATATTATCCAGATCATCGAGAAAGAAGTCTAAAACGTATTCCTGACCGTCCTTCTTTTTTAAGAATACTCCTCGCTCCTTCACATACAGGTAGGCAACTTCACTTACATCGATCATCATCATCTTGTGCCTGTAGGACACCAAAAAACTGGAGCGAAAGGTGGATGGTTTAAAAGATGAAACAAGATCTGATAGCTGCTTTACGTAATTATCACTTTCCGCAGAACTCCTGGCAAGATATTTTGAAATAGCCTCAGTGATTTCTGCTGGATCTATGGGTTTTAATAGGTAGTCAATACTATTTAGTTTAAAAGCTTGAAGGGCATACTCATCATACGCTGTAGTAAAGATCACCGGTGCATCTATTTCTATTTGTTTGAATATCTCAAGGCTTAATCCATCTGTGAGTTGAATGTCAGAAAAGATCAATTCTACCTCCCTGTTCTCCCTTAACCACGAAACTGTGTCTCTCACACTCTCTATGGTAGCCATAATTTCGAATTCGACCTCAGCAATTTTGTTGAGTTCTTTCTTCAAACGATTAATGGCCGATTGCTCATCTTCAATAATTACTGTTTTCACTTTTCTCGACACTACGCTACAGTTTTAAGTGGAATGCTAACGATGAAATGACCGTTTTCATTTTTGTATTCAAGAGGCTTATGAAGGAGTGAAAAGCGCTGTTGTAAATTTTGAAGTCCCAGTTTTTCACTTTCTACAGAGCTTTTAAGATTGATTTTGTTTCGAACGATGAGTCTATTTTTTGATTCACCTATTTCAATTCTCAATGGATTTGTTGAGGAAGCTTCATTATGCTTCACTGCATTTTCAACCAAAAATTGCAAGCTAAGTGGTGGAATTAATGAGGACATTTTATTCGCATTAATATCAATACTTAAATCAATGGCATCATGGAAGCGTACTTTTAACAGGCTCCAATATTCAGATAAAAACTTAAGCTCATCTTCCAATGCAATGAAATCATATTTCGCGCTTTGCAGTACGGATCGATAAATCCTTGAAAAGCTTCGAATATATTGAATGGCCTTTTCCTTATCTTCTTCAACTAAATCCAGTAGCGTATTTAGACTGTTAAAGAGAAAATGAGGATTGATTTGCTGCTTTAATGTATCTACCTGGAACTTTAGGTTCTCGGCTTGCAAAGAAAGGTTTTGAACCTCTAGCTTGTTTTTTTCTTTTTGGGCTTGAAATACCCTTAGAATTACATTGAAGATCAAAATAATGATCGAAAGCCTGAAAATGATTAACCAAGTTGGTAATTCGGGTTCCAATGATTCGGACATATCAAGCGAATTAAGAAAGCTTATGGCTAATATTAGACTTGCATTTGCACTAATGATGATCACGTATCTATATGGATAGCTGTTGCTTTGCGACTGATTTGTTTTATTGATCAACCATTTATTGAAGTACCAAATGGTCAATAGGATGACCGAAATCTGTATATAGTTAGAAATGAGCCTGCTAATTTCAATTTCATCATAAGGTAGGTTAGCGTTAATCAACCCAATAGTAGGAACTACTAAAGCGATAATAAATGGTAGGTATTTCTCCGCTCTTGACATACCTGCAACTAAGCGATATTATGATAATTGACCAAGAATTATCTTGTTGAAGACACCTATTTTATAACTAGAGTGACCTCCTTCTTGACTTAAATGAATATCTGATTCCATATAATCAAACCTTTTAGTTGTTGGTTGAAATTGTAGTTCGTTCTAAATCTGTGGGAGGCCAACCCTGGTCTTCCACACACATTTACTCAAACAAATCAAGAGATGTCAAATCGAACATAGTGAGATTCACGAGAGGTTGTGCGGCATGATAAAGCGTATGAGTAAAAGAGTGTTCCAGTCGCAGCGGCGAACCGTCCCTTCCCTCCTGTTACGTATAATTTTCCTTCCCTTCCTGAAGCATTAATCCCGACCCCATCCCCAAAGCTGATTTAACATAACACAGGCCATTATCGAACACATTCTGTGTTCGCGATAATAAACATTATATTAAATCGACGGAGGAGATTCCCGAGGTGCTGTGCGGCATGGATGTGGGTATGAGAAAATAGCTATGAACGATTGAGTATCGTATCATATTGCTATTTAAGCTGTTATTTCTCTTACAAAGAACTTCCACAAACGAAGTACGTTTGATTACCCATTATTCATAATTACATTTGCTTCATGGCTTCTTTACAATTATATAGTTCATATGATGAGTTGAAAAAGGATAGATTGGAAAGATCTCTCACTCAAAAGGAGAAGCTACGTCAAAAGAGATCTGCTCAATCATTAAAAAAAATTAAGAAAGTAACTTCTTAATTTTTCGTAAAATCAAGCCTATCTATTGCCAACTGGCGATGACTATCACCGCCAGGATAAAGAGTGGTGAGTACTCCATAGTTGAATTAATAAGATAATCAGTGATTTTTCGAATATAACATGTTCTAATAGCTGCCTATTTTAAAATTTTAGTTAGAAATCATTAAGCTAAACGCCTTGTTGCTGACGTCATAGTAGGTACATGTGTTTTCAGGATCAGTTACCTTGATCCTGAACTTCTTCATCCCACCCCCACCTGGCAGTCCTGAAGCGCTTGGGACAGACCACTTCCATAAGCCATCATTAGGTGTAAATCCTGTTAATACCTTTTCAACGATATCGTTTTTTAACAGCTCAATCTTAACATGGCTTGATACGATCATTGATTTATTCCATTTAATATCTACCACACTTCCGGTAGTAAATGGCCATGAGTTATTATTCGGACCTTGATTGGGTGCTGTCAGCCAGTTGAGGAAAGTAGCATCTTGCTCTTGTGCAACTGTCGCGGGTTCCACGATGAGATTGGTCTGAACCGTGGTGTTGATGATGCTCTCTTGATTGGAGGTGATCTCAACGATTCCTCCGAGGGCAAAAGGTCCCGTGTGCTTTGTTGACGCAGTTCGGGAACCTACATGCATGACATCATGGATACTTTCTGCAGTTTGATGTCCTAGGCCTAGGCAATGACCCATTTCATGGGAGATTATGTGGTTGTCCATGTTGCTGCCCTGCTCTTTTCCTACACCGGGAATATTGGTTTGACCACCAAAGTACATACCAATCTTATCAATTTCAATATCATCGAAGCTACTATCGAGAATGCGACCTTCACCGTTGACAATGAAAGCATTACCGTCTGGCGCTCGGTAATCTTCGGGTAAGAAATATATGTTCACTGCATCTTCAATATACGGAGTACTGGGTGAAAAAAGCAGGTATTTCGGCCCTTGAAACCCACCAGCAATAACCCACCATTCGCCGTTGGGGTCATCCTGCATGTCGCTTTGACCCAAGTGTTCAAAGGCTATGTTTAGAGGAGCATAGTCATCATACATGGTCTGCAGTGCTGCATTGATTTTACTTTGTGTCTGCTTGCGGCCATCCTGGATTACGCGGTAGACATAGATCTTCACCATAAAACATCCCGACGTTTCGGATTCAATCCGTGCGGTAGCAGCATTTAATGCATGCTGATATGATAAACATCCGATCTCATGAAGCTGTTGATCTGGAGAGATCTCCGAATTATCAGATTCTTCACACCCAGAGATAAGAAGTCCAAAAGAAAAAAAAAGAAATATGATGCTCTTGGTATGAGCAATAAAGCGTAGTGAGTATTTCATTAGATAATTTATTTAAAGGTTTTAGGTTAGTCTTCAAAGATAACGCATCCTATTCTGTATTATTAGCTTGAATCGGTCACAGTTATATATAACAGTGCTTTAAAGTCAAGCAAAAATAACACAGAGAATTTGTGATCGACTTTTACCAAAAGACTTATTGAATTTCATCTATTTTTTTTCAGATTTTTATTCATAACATGACTGAAGTATTGGGTACTTATAGTAAAGACTGAAATGTCCAATTGATATGACACGTGTCTCTGGAAATCAGCTTCTCTGAAAATTTTGGGGTGTCCGGCTAGGGGTTCTTGACAATTAATTCAGTTTTCGAATTACTGGCCTTAAGGAGTTTTAGGGAATGAAAAGTGAGGTTATTTCCGTATGTCAAAAATTGAAAGAAAGGCCTACGAGTATCACTCTTCCTAATAGTAAATGATTGGTAGATCCCTCCATGAATTGAGTCGCAACAGGGATATTGAAAGTTGTCACGTCTAAGAGGTTGTCAATATTCATGTAAATTGTTACAGCTTTTTTGTTAGGCGAATAGCTTGCATTGATTTTACTGATTAGCAAACTTTCATTCTCAACAAAAAAAAGTTCATTCTTTTGACTAACGCGAAACTGATTTTTCTTGAAAATAATGTCTAAATCAACTTTCTTGATCTCCCTGGAAGATAATTCTACGTTTTCTGATGCAATAATTACACGTTGATTTACAAATGACACTCCTCCGAAAACATTCACTGGAAAATCAAAACTGGTTCCAAATTTTAATTGATTTTGCCGGTTATCTAGTAATAACTGAGAGGGACCAAAATCATTTATTCTGATAAAGGCCGCTTGCCTCTCAATTTGTGTCAGCAACTCAAATCTTGTGGAGATTCCTGGGAAAAATTTTGCCAATGATGCATAACCTCCAAATGTTCCAGTAGATGGGCCAACCTCAAGCGAGTTTTCAATTCCTCCATTTTCAATGGTTTGACTGAAGATATAGTCAGTTTGGTTGTATCTATAATCAATATTTGCCAATACTTCAATATAGCTTGCCCTGCTTTCCAGAAAGTATGACAATGACGCTTTGTGATAAGTATTATCAATCAACTGATTTGCTCCTCTTTCAACGCTTCTAAAGTCAGTCAATATCAGCGACTGGATAACTTCCCGATCATTATAAAATGATCGATTAAAGGTGTGGGTCATTCTCAAGCGTGAATTTCTACTAATGCTGTAGGAGAGCTTTGATTCAAGACTTGGATAAAGAACTAATATGCTACTACTTGAACTAACCTGAGCGACATCTCCACTAAATTGATTTATTCGACCTGTAAAATCGAACTCCCATAGCCTCCAGTTCTTGAGAATATTCACACCTCCATAAAGCAAAAACCGGTCATTGTTCAAATCATTTCTACTCAAAACTGAATCTGATGCATCGCCAACCAACTCTGTGAAATGAGCTGTTTTCCCTAAGCGAATGCCAGAGAAAAGCTTATAGTAAGTACTTTTTCTTTTCGTAAACCATAGCATTTCTGCAATACTTTCAGAATTGTTACTTTCAATTTTTTGGCTTGCGAAATCTAGGGATGAGCTACTTACAGAAATAAAATCTGCAGGAATCACATCTAGTCTTTGTGAATAATCTGACCAGCCGTAGGACGCATTCATTTGAAGTGCGGATAAATCATGAATCTTTTTAGTAATGGATAAATTTTGTATCAAAGAATTGCTTTCCGTATCAAAAAATTCGTTAACATCGGAAAGCGATTCGCTATTGATACCAAAAAGTAATTGGTTATCATAAAGCCGACTTGTATGACTTAATCGATTATCAAGAACCACCTCCGTTTTTTCCCCGATTCCGAAGTTCAATCTGTTTGTGAGGTAATATCCGTCTACATCCTCCATCCTACTACTAGATTCTGAAGAAACAAATGATTGATCTTCCTCAAAATCCAGAAAATTTCTAACTTCTGAAGTTAGAACTTCTCTCAAATCATTGCTATAATATCTGACTTGAGATAGCCATTTCGAATTAGAGGATAATGGCATCACTGCCGTAATGGCACCTGTCGTTTCATTATTAAGATTGATCTGCGTTGACAATGGAAGATCGGGATTTACCGATAAATCAAGAAAAGGATCAAAAGATGATATCTCTTCATTTTCTGTAAACTGAGCAATGAGATCCATGGAAAATTGATCAGAATACGGTTCGGTCTGGAGTCCAACATTATTAGTCTGAAATACGCCAAAGGCTTTTAGGCCTTTATTGAGTTTGAAAATATTTAGATCTATATCTCTGCGATTTGATAAACCGTATTTAAAGGTGGCAGCTCCAGTAACTATCTGATCCTGTGTTTCTATGTTGATGTTTAGTGCGACATCAGACGATTGCACCGAATTTGAAAGCAGTCTATTTTCAACAAACCTTTCGATAGCTTCTACATCCTTTACCACCTGTGCCTTAAAGCTTTTTGAAATTCTTTTGTAATCATCGGAGGAGAGATCTTCTCCATCAACAAATATTTTTCTTATTTCTGTACCCTTATAAGATATTCTGCCATTTTCCCCAATATTGAAATTTGGTAGCTTTTTTAAAATATCTTCTAGATTTCTTTCGCTCCCCTCTTTTACTTTATCCAAATTGTAAATGATGGTATCATTATTTTTATATGATACCGGACGCGACTCAGATATAACAACTTCTTGCAATAATTGTGGATCGTCTTGTAGGATAAAAATATTAGATCCTATCGCATCCAGAGAATCAAGGGTGATTGATAACTTCTCGAATCCAAGCATGCGTATTTCCAGTGTAATTAACTGATCACCACTGCGTTCCCACTTCAATACAAAATTACCATCGCCATCAGCCACACCATGGGCAATGACCGTTTCCGATGCAGTCTTCTTCAAATACACCAGAGCACCAGGCAATGGGTCATTATTGTCATCTACAACCTTCCCCCTGATGGATTTTGTATCATTCTGTGCTACAGATAAAGCAGATGTGACCAGGAGGAGACAGAAAAAAAATAACCTCAAGCGAATGAATTTAAAGCATTAGTAGATAGATTAAGGTGTATCGACATCTTGTTTCATCTTTTCAATAGTCTTGGCAGCATCTAATTTTGCCTCTTCACAAGTCGGTTGAGTAGAAGAAATAGTGAACTCGTAAGGAACACCTTCGTCTACTTTTTGTAATGTTACTAGATATGTGCACCCATTTTCAGCTTCTTTAAACTTTTCATTTACTATCTGCAATTCAGTGTCAACAAGCTGCTTACTAGATGCACATGAAAGAGATGAAAATAGAATCATTATGAAAATTAAATAGTTATTCTTCATTATTGTCTGTATCAAATTTTTCAATAAAACTATCAAAGTCAGGAGCTCCGGAATAACCCGGGCCTTTTGATTGAATATACTTCGTCCATTCAGTGGCTTTCTCTTTTACATATTGCTTAAATTCCTCAAATCCTTTCAGTTTTTTACCCTTTTTTGGAGGCGTAATATCCAACTTTTGCTTAGATGGATAAGTAATTGATAAAGCCTTAAAACTGAATTTATCTTCACTATCGACTACCTCCAGAATTGCCCCAGGAAGACCGTTAAATTTCCACGGTCCGACATCAAAAGGTATTTCCCTTGTAAACCAGGCAATATAATTTCTGCCTCTAAATGTTCCAAGTGCTTTCTGTACGAGAAAACCACTTATCAATCTGGTCTCTTCGGATATTTCCCAACGAAAGTTCGGAATGTCTTCTTCAAGTAAGACAAATGAGTCATTAAAGAATACGTATTGTCTGGATATAAGAACTGCTTCTTCTTGATCAAAATAAAAAGAAATTCCTTCTTTGTCCCTGACCTGATAGGCAAATTCGTTGGGGTTTACTTCCTCCATTTCTACTCCTGAATCCAGCTTTCCTCGTTGGAAATAATAAATTGATTTTGAAGCATCAAATACTAAATAAGCACTTTTATCAACTCCTAAACCGAGTTCCTGAGAATACTTAATCAGTCCGTTTTGGGTATATGCAACACTATAAAATCCAGAAAAGCTGAGGAAAAGTAAAATAAGTCGTAGAAATGTAGTGTACATCCGTTTATAATTTAGGTGAACACTGGAGAAATGATTAGATCAAGTCTCCAGTGCAAATGATATGAAATAGAAGCGTCTATTTCTTTTTAATTAGTGCTTTAACCATAGCCCAAGCTTCTTCACAAGTATCAGCTGTAGCACTTACCCTGCCGCCAAGACCTAAAAAACCAACTTTAACCTCCACAGTGCATGAAGCATCTTCTTCTAAACTTACCTCGGAAAATTTCTCAAAAATTGAGGTTCCATTTAGTTCTCCAGGTGAATCAAAATTAGCGACTTCAGTAGCTGATTCTTTTAGCTCAGATTCAAGAGATTTAGCACTTGTTGAATTAATACTTATCAAAGCAGCAATAAAAAATACAGATAAAATTTTTAGATTTTTCATTTCGATTTATTTAAAGTAAAAAACTATTTTTTTGTAAGCTTACTTGAACGAAGAAAAATCCTACTTCTTATTTGCACAATAGCCATACCGGTAGATTCAAATAATTTCTTATAAATTCTTATTTTTGCTTAAAATTTCTCATCAAATAGTCGTGAGCAAAAGTCAATCTTCTCATAAAAAAAGTAATGAAATTATTAATTTCTTTTTATAAGTAGTTAGCTTGGATATAATGCGGAGGCTAAATATTTTCGTCAAGCTAAAAAAGAAAAATAGATGCAAAACTCAGTTACCTTTAGAACAAGGGCCCAAATCGCACAAGAACTTGGGATATGCACTAAAACACTTGGAGTGATCATCAAAGAGGCCAATATTGAAATTCCTCCTAGAAAGCTTATTTCTCATTCACAATATAAAGCTATATTGGAATTAGTCTCCTAACTGAGAGATGTGTTCTTAATATTTTGGGAAATGACTATACCATAGAGCATTAATCCCGCACTAATGCCAAAGCTGATTTAACTTAACCTGCCTACGAAGGCAGGCACAGGCCATTGTCGAACCTGCCTGCCAGGCGCAGGACATTATAACATCTATTGATTGTTCTGCACAGACAAACGATCCATCATTATATAACTTGCGAATGTTTTCGAAACAAGATCATTGGTTATGAGGCGAAAAATTCCAGAATCAACACTTCCCAAAATAATCCGTTCGCAATTGATTACTCCCGAAGGCATGCAAAAATTAAGGGAAGAACATGATCACTTGTGGCGTGTTGAACGTCCGGACATTACTGCTAAGGTTTCATGGGCCGCAAGTTTGGGAGATCGTTCAGAAAATGCCGACTACCATTACAACAAAAAACGTCTTCGAGAAATTGATAGTCGCATTCGCTATCTGTGTAGCTGTATTGACAATTTAAAAGTTGTGGACTACCACCCAAATCAAGAAGGAAAAGTGATGTTTGGTGCATGGGTAGAAATTAAAAACGATGCGAAAGGTTTTCAAAATCGATTTCGAATTGTAGGTTACGAGGAGCTCATCGGTAATAAAGATTATATATCCATGGACTCCCCCATGGCTAAAGCGCTGCTTAATAAAACGGTTGGAGATGAGGTTGTAGTTAAAACCAAAATGGGTGATTTTGTTTGGAAAATTCTTAAAATAGAGTATCAGAAGTAGTATAACCAAAATAGATACTATTACACTATGATTTTTTAACTACTTACTAGCATGGTCGTGCTATCTGCGCTGCAAGGTAGCTTGCTGCTTACACATCGAATTAGTCCAATTCCTTGTAGTGCCTTTTCTCAAGCAATGAGGGCACATTTCCTAAATAAAACCGGTGCATTCTCTTGACTGTCTTGAGTGGCTGACATGGGTAATAGTCGAGCTTTCCGTCGGGAAATGGTTTGATCAAGGCTTTAGCTTCCTCTGGACTTCCATGTAACCAGGTTTCATCGTCCTTTTTATCAACGATGAACATCATTCGAGACTCAGGAGTGTAAGGCACCTCGTTGCGAACCCAGGCTACTTCCTTATTAGCCGGTCCTGTGACCAATGTTACCGTGTTAGTTTCCACTTCATCGACAGGATCTGTAAATGTTTGCCATAAGCCGCCAACCATAAAGGGTTCTTTGGTTTTCAGTTGGATATAGTAAGGGAATGTCTTATCACCCTTCTTATACTCATCAAAAAAACCATCCAGCATCACCAGGCATCTTCTGGATTCTGCAGCACCCCGATAAATACTTTTCTCTGTAAAAATCCTATCGTCCCTTGCATGAAGGGTTTTCATGGGCTTGCCATTAATCTTTGGAGCAAATTCAAATGGCATAAATGGCCAATGCACGAAATTGACATTTTCAGGATCTTCGTTCAGTATGACCGGGAGATCTGGTTCATCCATTCCGGAAACGTGATAATAGGGAATGCTTTCTTCTAGCGCCTCTTCCCACATATCTGTGTTTCCATAGCGTTTGGCGTATAGTTTGGCGTTTTTGGTAGAATGGGAAATGTCGTGACTCACAATGCTAAATTAGTTAGAAGATACGTATTGGCAATTACCTTAGAAGTTGGGGGCAAACGTACTCACACAGTTTTTGTTTCAGCCTTTCAGGATCAACACAAAACTGCGATCAATTGTTTCTAAAAATCGGAGGGACTATTTGCTGCCCTCCTTCCCGCCTGGTTACATTTCTTACTACCGCATGGTGTTCCCGTGTTTCCTTATTCGAAAAGGTATTTAACCTGATTGTTATTCATTACCTTTTCATTTAGAAAAGTGAAGAAATTGAAATCAAGGAACCTTCTGCAGGCTTTCAAAATCCAAATAGAATATTTAATGCAACGGAAGTTTTAACCTTTTCCAATACTTTAAAATTACGCTGATCACCTTGTTTGGAATTATGATGATAAGACAGTTTCATACAACAAAAATAATTAATCATGAAGGTGATTATAGGCAAAGTAGAAATACTGCAACTGGTTTTTGGAATATTGCCTATTAATAATTCAAATACCTGAAATCACCTTCTTCAACACCTATAAAATACCAGATGATAAGCAACATAATCAGGTATGTGATTGCCGTCAGAAAACCGGCAATCTTTTTGTTAAAGAAGCGTGTGAAAAACGTGTAAATAGTCATTTAGTCAAGTCCAACAAGTATCAATAAAATTCTAAAAGATTCGCTGACTGATTCTTCCTTCACAAAGGCAAAGCTAAAAATGACAAAGTGAATAGTAATAATTCTCCCAATAACCGAATAAATCGACATTGCCTTGCTAGATAGTTTTCTACCAAAATACTTATCCTGCAAGTTCCAAATTACAATTCCTACCCCATGAAACGAACCCCAAAGAATGTATCGCAATGATAATTCATGCCAAAGTCCAAGAACGAGCATAGATGCAATAATGGCAAGCCATGTAAGTCTTGAAAACGAAGCGACGGGCATAAAAATATAATCTCTACACCAATTAGAAAGGGATATATGCCACCTTTTCCAAAAATCATTGATATCAGTAGCCAGAAAAGGGAAACGGAAGTTTTCCATAATACGGATACCAAAAAGCATTGATAGACCAACTGCAATATCTGAATAACCTGCAAACTGCAGATATGAATTTGCTGTGTATTGAAAGCACTCTAAATAGTTTACAATCCAGGATTGCTCATCTTCAAAAGATCGAATGAAAGTGGAAAGTTTTGCATTCACCAAAAAATTGCCCAAAAAAGTTATTTTAATGAATCCAAACATGATCCTTTCCATTCCATTTGAGAAGAGCTCAGGATTCCATCTTCTTCGTTTTATTTCTTTGGACCAGTCCCCTAATCTTATTAATGGACCGATGATCAAAACAGGTAGATAGAACATATATGTAATAAATGTCTTAAGTTCCGTCTTCCTTAAATGACCCTTGTACGACTCTATAGCGTAATGGAGCAAGCGGAACAGGTAAAATGACATACCTAGCGGTAATGATGCATTAAAAGAGCCCTCTTCAATCGTCGCATCTACCTTAAAAATCACAAATAGAAAACTCAGAATAATGAAACATAAACTGAAATAGAAACTTCTTTTCGATCCAAGTCTCAGCAAGTAAAAAGTAATTAAACTAGCTATAGAGAGAATAAGTAGAGAAATTAAATCGTGCAACGAAAAGAAAACCAGGCTGGCGACTATTAAAACGTAAGGTTGAACCTCTTCCTTTACTGCCCAGTAAACGCCTACGGATATTGCTCCAATTAAGAGATAAGTTAGAAGAACTAGCATTTACTGATTAAGATTCTTTGTGAATTTCACTTATTTTTTTCAGGAACCAAGTCGTAAAAATCTGCTCTCCAATATCATTCATGTGACTTTCATCGTAGTAATGAGAAAATGGATGACTATAAGGATATTTAATGTATCTAAAATTAGAAAGCTTCTTGGTTGTGGTGTAAACTTCTCTGTATTGGTCACTTTGTCTTATAGAATCCATGACGGTTTCCAAAAAAGATGGAAGCGGTATTTCAAAAACAAGTAGTTCACTATTTAAATTTGAGAATGCTTCCAATGAGGAAAATGAGCGAATATTACTTCTTCGTGTAAGAAAATGAGAGCTTCTCGTTAAGGAGTCAGAATAAACGTTAAGGGTGTTTTTATTTTTAATCCCCCTCTCCATCACATCAGGTGACCTCAGAGTCATTTCCTTAATATTTTGAAAGCTTATTGTGTTTCTGAGTGAAAAAGAATTCACATCCTTAATTCGATCTACTAAGAGGAAAGATTCCTGAATTAATAAATAATCTGGATTGTAAGTCTTAAGTCTATCCAACAACAATTGATTGCCTGTGAAGTCTTCCAAAGTGGCTGCCGCTATTGGTAATTTTACAAACTCAAAACTATTAGAATCTATTTCTTGCATTCGATTATTAAGAGTGGATGGATCGCTAATAGCTTGTTTTCCCAAAGATGAACAAAGTAGTACCACCTTTACATCTCCTTTACCTTTAGCTTGTTTATTGAATAAATAATTAAACCTAACACCATTGAAGTAGCTTCTAATTTCTTCCTTTAACTGAAGGTTTAAAAAGAACAATCCAGAAAAAATAAGCATTACCACTAACCAGACTTTTGGATGAGGATATTTCATTTCTCACCAATTTTTTCTTGCAAAATTGTCTCAGCAGCAGAAAGGCTTGTTATACTCATAATTTCTTTGGTAGATAGCTTAACCGCAAATGTTTCTTCTATGCGTGTTGCAAGGTGTAAATGAGCCAGAGAATTCCACCCCTCTACTCTTCCTGATTCCATATAATATTGATCAGGTTTAATGCTACTATTAAAAGATTCTTCTGCCAGCTTCATTAAAGCTGTCTTTAGATCACTTGACTTGGCTTCTTCGCCCTTACTACCTTCTACTTCTATTAGTTTTCGAACCTCTTCTTCAATAATTTTTCCAGAAGCCCCTCTCTTCAATGAACTGACAAAGTGAATCTGATTTGGGATATGCTCTTCAGCAACATGTTTGGATAAATATTGGATAACACCATTGCTATCGAGGATTGATCCGTCATTCGCAACAATCGCAACAACTATTCTTTCTCCCCAGGTGTCATCTTTTTCACCAAAAACAAAAGAGTCCTGGATTTCTGGGTGCTGATTCAACACTTCCATTAGCTCTTCAGGATATGTATTAATTCCCCCTCTAATTATTACACTTTTCTTTCTTCCTTTAATATGATAAATACCATCATTATCAAACAACCCCAAATCACCAGTAAAAAACCAACCATCCTCATCAGGGTTTCCGCTTGGAGTCAAATAAGACTTGATAACATGTTTGCCTCTGATCACGAGTTCACCCAGTTCGTTGGCTCCCACTACTTGTCCACCATCGTTTACAATTTTGACTTCTGTATCCACAGGTTTACCAATAGAACCAATTTTGAAGCTGTCATCGTCAGGGCCAGAAAAGAAACTGCCAGCGACGGTTTCTGATAATCCATAAACATTTATCACAAGAACATTGAAACGATCCATAAAGCGTGACCATAGCTCTTTATCGAGGTAAGCGGCGGTTGAGATTACAAACTTGAACCCATTGGTATCGAAACTGTCTTCTAGTCCATTGTCAAATTCGTCTATAAGCTTTAAGATAGTAGGGACAACCACAAAGTGAGAGACTTTATGCTTGTATATTGATAACATTAATTCTTCTATTTTTTGAATCTCAAACTCCACTGGCTTTGACCATGTGATTCCATTAAACAAGGCTAAAAATGGTCCCTGAAAAAGTCCATCACCATGAAAAATTGGTAGCACGTTGGAAATCACCGAATTTTCATTCAATTTATAATGGCTTGAAAGCGTATTCAGGTGATTAAGAATGTTGCAGTGAGATAATGGCACTCCTTTAGGATCTGCAGTAGTCCCTGATGTAAAAGAAATAATACCAGTTGCATCAGTATTGATATCAGGAAAACTATCTAACCGATCAAGCGTATCTATCCAAGAACTAAATGTTTGCTTTTGATCTCTATTTTTCTTTTTTAACAGCTTGTTGACTACTCCCTTACCTGAAGTGCTATCCGGGTGCATTTCAATATTAATAGCTAAAGGCTTCAACCCCCATTCGGAAACCATTGCGCTATTTGCAATCCATCCGTCTATGCTGATAACAGATAGAATATTATCCAATCTTCTCTTTTTGGTCTTGGGATCTACAAGTAGAACCTTCGCTCCCACAGATATAAGCCCCAGGATGGTTGATATCAAGTCAAAATCATTTGACAATGAAACTAAAATTGTTTTTTTATTAAGTCCTTGGGTATTGGAAAAAAAACCAATTGCCTTTACCCTATCCAAGAGTTGCTTATAGGTATGTTTATCTTTTCCGGTGATTAAAAAAATACGATTTTGATAATCGTTATGATCCAGTTTGCGAAATATATCGGATAAATATTCTATACTCCGACCAATCAATATGCTCATGTGGTTAACTTATATTTGCTTTGTTCTAGATTCCCTCGGCCATTTCTCTTTAACGCTCTCACAAATTCAATGGTGGGTACTTTAGTGTTACCAATTTTTTGCCTTACGAAAGATTTAATATCATTTTCAACTTCTGGACTAGCCAGGATCTCCGGTTTCAATAAGATACAAGCATATAGGGATTCAATTTCTTCAACTACTATTTTTGAAATCTCTACATCCTTTACGGATTCGTGCGACAATAGTGTGTTTTCAACTTCTGATATATAAACTACCTGTCCGGCAACATCTTTAATAATATTTCGCTCTCTTCCTTTTAAATAAAAATTGCCAGCATCATCCTGGCTGGCTAGGTCACCTGTATAAAGCCAACCATTTTTAAGAGACAAATCACTTTTATTATCTGTATCAAGATATCTAGTCATTAAGCGGTCATTATAAATTCTTAAACGTCCAACATTACCTGTATCTACTATTTTTTCTTTCTCATCTACTATTTGAGCAATGGAATCTATTGCTACACCTATTGAACCCTCGCTGTAGCCATTGGCATTACCGGGAGTTTCCCCTATACACAAGCCACTAGTTTCAGTTAATCCATAATAGTTAAGAATTCTAATATTGAACAAATCTTCAAATCGAGATACTAAAGCGGGTGATAAATTAACTCCGGTACAAAGAACTTGCTTAAGAGATCTCAAAGATGATTGTATTCGACTGCCCAGTTCAATCAGTTGCTTAATTAAAGCCGGTGTGCATGTTAAAATAGTGGCATTCGCATCCTCAATGGCCTGAATAATCGAAAGAATTTTGTTAGAATCATTAAATGGTGGAATCACGATGACAGTTCCGGAAAAAGCAGTAGATATCGCAATGTTTCTAAGGCCACTCATTGAATCCAACTCTGTAACCATCACGATTTTGTCTTTATCAGTCCAACCGTAAGTTTCAGCGAAAACTTTTCCGCTTTTGAACAAAGTTTGCTGACTTAATTGAATCCCTTTTGGCCTTCCGGTACTACCTGAAGAATAAAGTGTTACTGCGATATCATTAGGATGAGGAACTATTGTTTGATCAACATGATCTTCAGAAGCTGATTCGAGCCATTGACTGAAGTATTTATGATCAGGAATCTGATCATTTTCATCATCCAAAACAATGACAGTATCATCATCAACTTCTCCAATAGCCTGGAGATAGGTGGTCGAATCCAGGAAAAGAATATTGGCTTCTCTTTCTTTAAATAGTGCTAGCCTTGTCTCCAAAGGCATTTCGGTACTTATCACACTCACCTCAACTCCAAGCTCTAAAGCTGACCAAAGAATTAATAACGATTCAAAATGAGGTGAGGAAGAAATAATGATACAATCCCCTTTTCTTACTTCTTGTTCAATCAGGCATGACTTAATAGCTGCTGTAAGGTAGGCAACCTCTTCCCCATTTAACTTAGCGCTTTCTGAAAGGTCTTCAATAATTGACTTGCCGGAATAACGACTATTTAAGTTCAATCTTTGATGATAAAAAGTTTGCTCCTCTTTAGGTGGAAGAAAAGGTAACGCAGAATGAAACAACTGAAGATTAACAGCTTCTCTGGATAAGGGTAGTACATGTATTATTTCACTTCTTTGTAATCGTTCCAGCATTGGAATGAGTGACTCTATAGGAATACTAAACTTGTCAGCAATTTCCGAGATTGTAGCGTTATGAGAAGCCAAATACAAAAGTTGTGCTTCCTGAGCCGATAAACTAAAATCCTGTAGATGTTCAATACGTTTATGATAGATTGGGTGTCTCTCTAGCATTTTGCCAATAGCACCATTCAAGTAGTTTAAATCAACATTTACTTTCGCTTTATTTAGATCGATCCTTAAGTAAGGGTTGACAATGACTCGATCCCCATCATTAAATTTTGGCCAGTATAGCGTTAAGTTCCATGAGACTTCTTTAGGTAATAGAGCTATCAGTCCATTATAATCAGAGGTCTTTGGATTATTTTTTACCGGTTTTGTTTCCTTTAAATCAAATAATTTGGGTTCTGAAAAAACGTATGATTTCCAGGAAGTATGATTCAATCTATTCGAGAAAAAACGCTCCCACTCTGTACCATGAATCTGCTTCTCACCTCTTTCAAAAAATGGTTCCGGCTCAGAATTGGAAAGATGAATATGAGGAAAAATTAGTGCCCCGTCTTCTCTTGCTACTCTAAGTAATTCAGACACAAGAACCGTTTGATCGTAACGATGAAGTGTATCAAGCCCATGGATTAATTTGAATGTATTACTTGCAAAAGGCAATTGCTTATTGAGATCAAGGTGAGTAAATGATAAATTCTTAGGACGATTCTTATTACCCAGCCAGTAATCAAATCCAGCATATCCTAGCACATCTTTATTGCCTTCCCATACTGAAACAACCGACTGTTCTGGAAATATCGAAGCAAGAAAATATCCGGTCCACCCAGTCCTGCACCAGGTATCTAGAATCAAGTCTCCGGGCTCTAATAATTTATTTTTTATATCATGAATAAATGGATAGAATGATCTTGAAGATTCATTAAAGGGTTGAAAAGCAGAATAAGCATCAATGAGATTTCGTGAAATTTTATTGTCTATAAATTTTAAATAATCTCTTCTTTTCTCATCTATTTTATGATAAAACGAATCAAAAAAATCTTTTTCATTCTCTTGGTATGAGATATCTTTTTCAACAAAATAAGTGATTCCATTTACTACAGGCACATGAGTCGAACAATGATTACATTTTAACAACAAATCAGTATCGTTAAAACAATTCGAATACTCAAAATCACTGGAGCAATTCGGGCAAATTATAGGCGGGAACATTGAGATCAAGGAATAAAAAGCGTAAACTTATTGTCAATATTAAGCCATCTTTCAATTAAGTTGGAATATTTATCCGCATAAGTTTATCAAATAATTAAGTGTCATTAGAGACTCTCATCACTCCTGGCGATTAAATCATAGAATCACTTTCCACACTTTTGAAGCACGCGCGGGGCTGGGTGAGTGTACCGATTACTTACGATAATCGGGTTTTTCATGCTGCATGATCCATCCGAAATAAACCAGAAACAGCCCGAATGGAAGCATAAGCACCCCTAAAAAATTGCTCCACTTGAACAACATGGCTTGGGATGGATCCTCAGGATTATAAAATACGATGACCTCCCCTTCCACTGCAATTCCTTGATCGGACTTTCCGGAGGAAGTGAAGGAAACTACCTCCCGGCGCGCTCCATCCTGATCATAAAAGTATGCTTTTTCATATTCGTAAAATTCATGCTCGGTATCATCGTATTCAAAAACCGTGTCAAAGACCGTCCCGGTCGTTTCGGTCCACTCCACCATGGGATAAAGGTTTTTATAGACCACATGGCACGCGAATGCTGC
The DNA here is from genome assembly GCF_040220215.1 of Ekhidna sp. Taxonomy (GTDB): domain Bacteria; phylum Bacteroidota; class Bacteroidia; order Cytophagales; family Cyclobacteriaceae; genus Ekhidna. The sequence continues at coordinate 7,439 of NZ_JAVJTR010000023.1, read as the reverse complement.
CAGTCCCAGGCCTGAGAGCAAAAGGATCATGCCCATCCAATTGGGCACAAAAATTTGATTGTCAGCTCGCATGTGTCAAAGAATACGGGGGTTAGGGTATAAACGTCATGAGCAAACCACTTTACTTGTTTACTTGCTTGATGATCCTATGAACCTCTTTAATCAGATCATTACTTTTTTAGAAAATTCAATACTTCAATACCCAAGGATTCCCAAAGTTGCTGAATGAGGATAAAGCAGCCTCTGCTTGTGCCCAGGAACCATAATCGCCAACAGACACGCCATGAAAAGGTAATTCATTGTAATTATGCTGTACAAGCTTGACACTCGTTCCTTCCTGAGCTAATTTTTTAGCATAATCCATTGCAAGGTCATCATCAATACTACTGGAAATTATCACGTAGAAACGCCCGGTAGGTGAAGAAACAGTTTCAACTACGCCGGCAGCTTTCCTGGCCTCTCTATCAGCTATTTCATCCAGTTTTGCGTTGACCAGAACCAGTTGATCTTTTGGGTACTGCTCATTCGGTAAGAGCGACGATGCTTCGGTATATTGTGATTGTGCGGTTACCCAATCCTCCAGTTCAAATGCAGCATCAGCATCTATTATGAGCTGATCGTAACGTGCTTTTCTTTGGACGGCTTCTTCCTGTCTTTTTTTCTCCGCTTCTGCCTGTGCAATTTGCTCTAATCGTGCTTGTTCTTTTGCCTCTTGTTCGGGTTTATAAGAGCCAAAATACCATGCACCTACCAATGCGGCTATTACAACCACCACGATTACAATTATGCCTGTGGTCTTGCCACTTTTGTTGGAATATTCACTCATTGATTTGAATAACTTTTAATTAAAGGTAACTAAATGTAATTGACGATTTAATCACTATAACAAAATCATTCGCAAGAAATCTGATCAATTACTTTCATAGTCAACCGCTCACTGTACTCATGCATCTTCCAGTGACCGGGGTTCCAGCCATCAAGAAAGCGATAAAAGTCTGCCCAAGCATATTTGTATAGGTCATTCCACTCTTCTTTAACCAGTTGGAAATCAGAGTATTTACCTAATGATATTTCAAGTTGATTGAAATAATGACTTAGTAACGCTTCTTCATGGATTTGGCACTGCTCTTCATCAAAGCAGCTGCTGATAAAATAGGCTACATCTTTCATCCCACACCCTTTGCCAACATACTGAAAATCGACGGCTACTACAGATTTTTCCTCACTAAAGCAAAAATTTGCAAGTTTGGCATCACCATGAACAAGCGTTTGAAACGTTGCACTTTTCAGCTTTGTATCAATCTGCTTCGCGGCATGTTTAAGTGTAAGGTTATTCATCCGTGATAATTCATCGGGACGGGTGTCCAGATGCCAATAAGTACCGGTACCCCACAGTTCTTCAGGTTCCCTTCCCATGAAGGTCGCATGAAAATGTGCTAACCAGCTTAAACAAGTCTTAGCATCCGATAATTGCACTGAGCCTGGATCTAAACGTATGTGATATCCGCTGGCATCCAAATCCTCCATGATCAGCAAAAGCTCATTGTCTATTTCGATAGCGTAGAAAACATCAGGAACTCGACATTGTTGACCAGTCTGAGTGGCATACTTCTGATACCAGGTCTTTTCTACCTGATATGACTTTAGCTTACGATGATGCGATAAAGCCGTATTCCATCCCCTGGGATGATTGACATTGTTTGGCAATTGAATGTGCTTAACGATGACACTGCTAACCTTTCCCCCTTTTAAAAAATACCTCTTTATTTCACCATACCCGCTCCATAGCGATTGAACGGAATGCGTGTTTAGAATTAATGAAGCACCAGTGCAATTAAGTATGATCTCTTCAATTTTCTGCATAATCCTAAATAATAGATGTCAAGTATAGCTATTGTGATTTATGTACGTCTAATACATGGAATTAAATCAATTTTAATTCAAACAAAATCTCACCAAACCATCTAAAATAGACGTACATTCGGCCATCATATCATTTTTTCGATCCTGACGTCTTATGGAAATTCAATTATTTATCATCGCAGGGTCGATCCTGGCTGGCTTGTGGCTCTTTTTTTACCTCTTTCCGCTCAATTTGTGGCTTACTGCAATCTTTTCGGGAGTCAGAGTAAATCTGCTGGATTTGGTGTTCATGCGGTTCAGGAAAGTTCCTCCCCACTTAATTGTTACATCCCTGATACTTGCTGTTAAAGCGGGGATCAAAGACATCAACTCAAACTTGATGGAAACACACTACCTGGCGGGTGGCAACCTTATCAATGTCATTAAAGCTTTGATTGTTGCAGACAAGGCTAAACTGGAAATGACTTTTGCTCAGGCCACCGCTATTGATCTGGCCGGCAGGGATGTATTGGATGCCGTTCAAATATCTGTCACCCCCTATATGATCATTGTGCCATCAATCACGGGAGTTTCCCTCGATGGCATTCAATTAATAGCAGAAGCACGTGTCACAGTTCGAACAAATATTAAACAACTGGTAGGTGGAGCTGGCGAAGAAACCATCAAAGCACGTGTCGGTCAGGGCATTATTTCTCGCATTGGAGCTTCAACTAACTTTTTAGAAGTACTGGAAAGGCCGGAAGAAATATCCAAGTTAGTCTTGTCTCACGGACTGGATGCCGGAACAGCATTTGAAATTCTTTCCATTGACATTGCTGATATAAATATTGGAAGAAATATTGGAGCGAAACTCCAGATTGATCAGGCCATGGCTGACCTGGAAATAGCAAAGGCTAAAGCAGAAGAGCGTCGTGCACAGGCAGTTGCGCTTAGTCAGGAAATGCTCGCCAAAGTACAAGAGGCCCGGGCGAAAGTCATCCAGGCGCAAGCAGAAATTCCTGCAGGATTATCGATGGCCTACAGGAAGGGTAAACTAATGACATCAAGGTGAATTCAATATTAAAAGGCCATGTTTGATTGCATGAGTTTGTAAAACCCTCAATCAGCCCTTGTTATCTTTTGAATGATTCCGTATTTTTTCTAAATGAAGCATACCCATTTTACGAAAAGTGCAGTGTTTTTAAAAGCTATTTGCTTTTGCAGCTTAATCATTGTCCAGATAGGATGTACAGTCAAAAATGATAAGCAATATCAGGAAGAGCAAAAAAGCAATCGTGTCAAAATTGAAGATGTGGATCGTGGCATACGTATGCACATAAGCAAAGAAGTGGCTGCCAATGACGGTTACTTTCATTATGATGGTGACACCCTTGCACTCGAATTGAAGTTGGTTCGTGTGCATACGGAATATCTATCTGTACTTGGCTCAAATGAGTTTTTTGCCTGTGTCGATCTTGCGACTGTTGATGGTGATGTCTATGATGTGGACTTCTTTCTGAAAGGAACCGCTGATAGCATGGAGGTAACAAGCACGAATCTACATAAGCTTAATGGCAAGCCTTACTACACATGGAAGCAAGCAAAAGACAAAACATGGACAACTGTTCCGGTTAAGAACGCTTCGAATGATTTACTGGGAGTCATTGAAGGTCAGGATCGTTTCACATTTACTTACCAAGTGATCTTACCCGAGCTCAACACCGAAGCAAGAATGTGGCTACCGCTAGCTCAAAGTGACCGCTTTCAGCAAATAGAAAGACAGCAAATCAATGCCCCTGGGGACTACCGAATAATCCGGGAAGTGACTCATGGCAATGAAATTCTGTTCATGGAACTTGCACCTGTACATAGTAATCAAGTAGTCACTGTAACCTATAATGTAGTCCGTGAAGAAAAGAGCCCCTACAGGGAAGATGATATAAACCGGGACATGTACCTCACCGGCACACCTCTCATCCCGGTTACGGAACGTTTTGCAACCATCGCTCAAGAGGCTCTTATAAAACGAAATGCCAGTACCCCATTATCCGAAGCAAGAGCCCTGTATGATTATGTCATAGACAATATGCGCTATGCCAAACAAGGTACTTATGGAACAGGTGATGCTAATTATGCCTGTGACAGCAAATCAGGAAATTGCACTGAGTTTCATTCCTTTTTTATTGCCCTGGCTATGTCTGTAGGCATCCCTGCCCGGTTTGCAGTGGGGGCGTCTATTCCATCAGAAAGAGATGAAGGAGGTGTGAACGGTTACCATTGTTGGGCAGAGTTTTATGCAGAAGGCAAATGGTGGCCAGTAGATATTAGTGAAGCAAATAAGTACACGCCTTTAGCCACCTATTACTTTGGGCATCACCCTGCCAATCGAATTGAATTTAGCAGGGGACGAAATCTTGAGTTTAGTCCCGGACCTGCATCCGGTTCTGTCCCCTTTATGGCCTACCCTATTTTTGAAATAAATGGGGAGTCTGCCCATGTGAAAACGAATTTTTCATTTGAGCGAAAGAGCAAAGATGCTTCAAGCTAAATAGCTATTCACTATCCTCTTCTGAGGCTGGATTTGTCTCTGTTGAGGTGCTGTCTGCCTCAGCTTCATCACCACTGGGATGCTCACCGCTAGGGTGCTCACTATCATCGGATGGGTGTTCGTCTGATGCAGCTTCCTCTGCAGATTCAGATGCTTCTTCCGTTTGTTCACTACTGTCCTCTGATTGGCTTCCACCAGTACAAGAAGCAATTGTGGTGGCTGTGAAAATAACAACTAAAGCCATCGCAAACAGTGACTTTAAGGTTTTGGTTAGATTTTTCATAATGTAATATTAAAATCGTTTCAAACGAGATAGAAATGTAATGGTATTTTAATCAAAACTAAAATGTCTGCTCGATTAATAAATGGATTGAACTTTAAGTTTACTACAATCAAAGGTGTGTTTTTACCAACTCATTGATCATTCGAAGGGATAATGGTTTAACTTTAATATCGGAAACAAATTCATTCTGTTTAGCTAACGCATGATCTGTCTGTTCTATTGATGAGGTTAGCATAACTACTTTATCAACCATCACATTCCCATTTTGAGTAGCATAATGCCTTAAAAATTCCCAACCATCCATGATAGGCATATTGATATCGAGCAACAGCAAGGAGCCTTTTTCCTCATCTGTCCTGTTTTTAAGATAACTCAATGCTTCCAGAGGGGAAGAATAAGTTAGTATCTCATTTACAAGCTTTGATCCTTCAATGATGAACTTGTTGAGGTAATTGGTTTGATTGTCATCATCAATAAGTACTATTCGCTTCGTCATTTATCTAAAATTATCCCAATGGATTGATTAAAACAGTAAACTACGAATATTTACAATAGAATCGATCGAGAAGTTATTCTATCATCAACGGCCATTTAAGTTCCACGATAAATTTCTACCCACTAAGATCGTTACAAAAGGCCTATATTCTTAAAATAAAGGTGACATACACATTGCGAAGAATAACCTGCGCCCCTCATCTGTTTTTGGAATAGCGACCTAACACCAAGAAGCTTGGGGTGAGTTATTACATCAATCCGACTCAGACACATCCATTTCCTCCCTTGGCAGCATCTCATCTTGCATGGCTGTGTTATACACAAATCCTGCAACGATCGTAGCGATCTGCTGTAGGTCATCGATTACGAGGCGCTCGTAGGTGTCCATGTTGGTGTGGTGCGTACGAGACCAGTATTCTACCGGATCCTGGATAAACTGAAATCCGGGTATGCCCACTGCATCAAAGCCCAGGTGGTCTGTGCCACCGGTATTGCGTACCGTGATGGTGGTGTTTTCCATGATGTCTTCGTATGGCTTAAACCATTCAGAAAAGATAGGGCCTACGGCTTCATTGCCTTGCAGGTAGATGCCGCGTATCCTTCCGGTACCATTGTCTATGTTGTAGTAAGCAGAGATTTTTTCATGCTCAGGCTTCAGGGTCATCGTTTCCGAATCGCCGAAATGATTTTTCACATAGTTGCGTGAGCCGTAGATCCCCTGCTCTTCCCCACCCCAAAGGGCGATACGGATGGTTCGTTTCGGTTGCAATCCTGCAGCTTGTAGTATTCTTACTGCCTCCATCATTACGATACATCCCGCGCCATTATCTGTAGCTCCGGTACCACCGTGCCAAGAGTCTAAATGCCCTCCCAACATCACTACTTCATCTTTCAGTTTTTTATCTGTGCCTGGTATCTCAGCAATCACATTGTACCCTTGTATGTCGTCTTCATTAAAGGTGGTCTTCACCTCTCCTTCCAACACCACTTCTACACCATTCTCCACCAGTCGGGCCATCAGGTTCACGTGCTCTGGAGCCGTCTCTAGCTCAGCAGCTCCGATTGCCGCATCCATTTTATATCCCTGCGGACTGCTGGTAAACAGCGTCCCATGACGACCATTCACCCCTTTGATAATCAGTGCCACTCCCTCTTCCGTTAGGAAAGTATTCAGTGTCTCGCTAAACTCCCTACGCTTTCGCCATGCTGCGATCTGCTCGGGTGTCCATCCGCTGCTCTCCACGCGAGGCTCGGTCATTTCGTTGAGCTCTTCTTCGGTGTATCGCAGCGCATCTGCTTTAAACGTCGGCGACTGATCTCCACGAGGTTTGAAGGCAACAATAGCACCTTTCAGTTTGCCTTTGTATTGTTCAAAATCCTCTTCGCTGTTGATCTCTACAAACTGCACTTTTCCGGACACAGGGCCATCTGTGCTTCCTGTCCATGCTTTGGGCACTGCAATGAATGGCATGTAATAAGGTTTGGTCATCGCCACATAGCTCTTGTTGACTTCCCAGCCCTTGCCAAACTCACCCCAGGCTTCTTTTTGTGCATTTTCCAGTCCCCACTCCGTCAGCTGGCTAATGGCATACTGAGCTGCTCTTTCATACCCGGCCGAATTAGATAAACGAGGGCCTGCTTTATCTATAAGTTCAAACGCAATCTGTTCAACTTGTGAGTTTTCCAGGCCTTCTTTCTTGATCTTTTCTATCGCTTCGGTATCAATAGTCTCCTGAGCAAGGGTAACCAACGCGAATAGTAATGCTGGGATAAGTAGTAATCTTTTCATGGTATAAGGGTTAGGTTTCGAGATGATAAATATACTCATCCGCATAGAAGGTGTAATGAATTTGTGATGAGTGGAGTTTTGGGGTTGTATATGAGGTTTGATGAGACCGTATTTTTCTTTTCCCTAATGCCGGAGGCACCTACTTTTACATCGACAAAAGTAGCGGTCCAACGATTCGGCAAAAGTCTAGAAACCCAAAAGCTATCACCCCACAAGGCACGACGCTGGCCGGAATGCCGGACCATCTCCGAGGTTTCCTTCCCATCGCGCCTTCCTCATTTAAGATAACTACAGCCTTCGGCCATGAAATGCACCAGACTTAATAGCCGGAACGGCGAATTCGCTAAAACCACGGGGTTGACTTGTGCGGTGGCCGGGATTTGGTTTTAGCTTGACCTTTTTGCTTCGTTTTTGGGTCAAACCAAAAATGAAGGGCCACCACGGCCTTTAGTTTAGTCTTCTATAATTATTTCAAGAGATGT
>NZ_JAVJTR010000022.1:0-123396 GCF_040220215.1 Ekhidna sp. | reverse complement strand
TACAGTTAGCACGCTAGTCTCCGGTGACATCCGGACATTGACTGTTAATGGAGTTGAAGATTTATCCGGCAATGCAACGAACAATGAAACCATCCAATTTGAGTACATCGAGACAGAGGAAGCAGGGGTGAATGATGTGGTAGTCAATGAGTTTTTGGCCGATCCAATTCCTTCGTTTGGGTTGCCAGAGGCTGAATTTGTAGAGCTTTTTAATCGATCTGATAAAAACATTAATCTTTTAGGATGGAAATTGGACGGCTCTCAACTTCAAAGCTTTATTATCAAACCCAATCAATATGTTTTATTGGTTGATGACTCTGATCTAGCTGAATTTAGTGCTTTCGAAAGAATCATTGGAATAGCAAGTTTAAGCCTGTCAAACGATGAAGATAAGATTGTGCTAACTGACAGCACCGGTCAGGAAATTCACACAATTTTGTATGAGGAGAGTGCATCAGGAATCTCAAAAGAGTTAATCAACCCGAATGATCCTTGTCTTTCAGCTGCCAGTTATGTTGAATCCATTAATCCTATGGGAGGTACGCCAGGAGCCCAAAACTCAGTATTTGATGATACACCTGATACGCAATCTCCACAGATTCTATCATATAGTTTTGATGATGCTTTGACAATCACCTTTTCAGAAGTGATGGATTCACTAAGTCTTATAAACGGCTCTTATGCTGTGAGCGATGGTTTAACTATAGATGAGGTCACAGTAAACGGCCAATTTCCGCAAGCCGTCATTATTTCATTTTTGGAACAACCTGATCCTGGAATTATTTATGAATTGACCGTTTCGAATGTTTCAGATTGTCCTGGAAATACCATTGAAGAAACAACCATATTATTCGGTGTAGGTCGTTCCCCCTCTTTTAATGATCTCATCATTACTGAGATTATGTTTAATCCTGACCCACAGATAGAGTTACCGGTTAGAGAGTTCATAGAAGTTTATAATAGAACAAATCAAATTCTAAGCACCACCGGATTGATGTTAACTGATGCTACTGAAACGGTAGAGATTCCTACTCGTATGCTCAATCCGGGTGAATTTTATGTGTTGACATCAACTTCTGGAGCGTCTGAGTTTGGAGGGAATGTCATAGGTATACCCGGCTTCCCATCCTTGAATAATTCAGGGGAACAGCTGATTTTAACTATGGATCAAAATCTTATTTTCTCAGTAGATTATAATCCGGATTGGCATGATGAGGATAAGGTAGAAGGTGGGTTTACCTTGGAAATGAAAGACTTGGAAAACCCATGCATGGAAGCAAACAACTGGGGAAGTTCACAAAATGCAAGAGGTGGTACTCCAGGTTTAGCAAACTCTATTTCAGAAAGCTTTCCGGATAATTTTCCTCCTGAAATAGTTGAGGCTGTTGCGCTAAGCTCCGATTCAATTAGTATAGCATTTAACGAAAAAATTAGTCCTGAATCTCAGAATATGGCACTTTTCGAAATACCGAACATCGGAATAGGTGATATCCACTTTAATTCCATAAATCCTAAAGGGCTTATAATCAGCTTGAATCAAGAACTTGAAGAAAACACTTTGTATATACTTACAGCATCTGGTGTGTTGGATTGCTCTGGAAACTCATCCAATGAAGAATCCATTCAATTTGCCCTGCCGATTGAAGCAAAAGAGCAAGAAATTAAGTTAAACGAGATTCTTTTTAACCCTCGATCAAACGGAGTGGATTTTGTCGAAATCGTTAACACCTCTGAGAACTACATTAGTTTAAAAAACTGGCAGTTAGCCTCTGAAGATGATCAGGGAGATGTGGATAACCTCAAAATCATTACTTCTGATGAGATCGTAATTGATCCGGGTCGATACCTGGTTTTTACTACGGATAAAGAACTTCTTTTAACGAATTATCCAAAAGGACAATTTGAGAATTTCATGGAGGTGGGATCCCTACCATCTTATCCAAATGATGAGGGAACTGTAGTTTTGGTTGATAGCCACGGTGAGGTTGTTGAAACTTTCACCTATGATGAGGACTACCACTATAATCTTCTTGAAAGTGTGGATGGCGTTTCTCTGGAACGAGTGTCCTTGGCTGAACCAACAAATAATCCCGATAATTGGAGATCAGCATCGAGTGAGCAAGGTTTTGCCACACCTGGTTATGCGAACTCTCAGTCATTTACTACAGGCATACCATCCGGTAAAGTAACCGCAAGTCCGGAGGTTTTTATACCTGGAAACGCTGGAACAGGCAGGGATTTCACAACCATAAATTATCAACTAGATAGCCCCGGGCAGTTCGCTAATGTGAATATTTATGATCAAAACGGCAGGCTTGTGAAGAATTTAGCACAAGGAGTGTTACTTTCCACCTCTGGTTTTATAAGGTGGGATGGAGACACAAATTCGGGTCAAATGGCAAGAATGGGTTACTATTTGATCATATTTGAAATATATGATAGCAGCGGAAATTCCGAAATCATAAAAGAAACGGTTGTTGTTGGGAGGGATTTTTGACTTCAAAACAACGATTTGAATTTATCGTATTATTTTTTGTGCGGTAAGCTGAGTATTTTCGCTTGATTTTTATGTTGTAAGATTTGTAAACGCATCTACCATGAGCGAAAAAACAAAATATTCTGACGAAGAATTAAAGGAATTCGAAGAGCTCATTCTTCAAAAATTAGCGAAAGCCAAAGAAGAACTGAACACATTGAAGAGCTCATTGACTCGTGAATCCGATGATAGTGGTGATAATTTTTCTTCAGTGAAAACGCTGGAAGATGGCGCAGATACAGCGGAGAAGGAACACCTTAGTCAACTTGCGGGACGTCAGCAGAAGTTTATCAATAACCTCGAAAATGCGCTTGTCAGGATTAAGAATGGAACATATGGAATCTGTGTTGATACAGGCAAATTAATCTCTAAAGAACGACTTAAGGCAGTACCTCATACGACTCAAAGTATAGATGCAAAGTTGAATAGACAGGCTTGATGGACTATCTGGCTAATCATATTCAGGCGCTTGTATTCTGTTCTCCCAAGCCAATTACTGAAGATGAAATTCAGGATTGTTTGAAAGAGATGTTTGACGCAGACGTTCCTGTTGAAGACATTTCAAATGGACTTAATACCATCGAGGAGAAGTTCAAATCTGAAGATTTTGCAATGGAATTGGTAAAGTCCGGTGGAGGCTACCAATTTTTAACTAAACCAGCATATCAGGCAAGTATCGGGATTCTACTAAAGCAACAGTCCAAAAAAAGACTCTCGAATTCTGCGCTTGAGACACTGTCTATAATAGCATATAAGCAACCCATCACGAAGAGTGAGGCAGAGCAGATAAGGGGAGTGAGTTGTGACTATTCGATACAAAAGCTGCTAGAAAAGGAGCTCGTTGAAATCAAAGGAAAGTCGGACGGTGTTGGTCGGCCATTATTATACGGCACAAGCCAAAAATTTATGGATTACTTTGGAATCAATGACCTGAAAGAACTTCCCACCCCTAAAGACTTCACCTCTGAGGAAAATACCATTGGGGAAGAGAAAGAATAACGTCAGTATTAGCTGACATCCAGATGAAACGACCGAACAAGAAGGAAATATCTAAACCAACCGAGATTCGGCTAAATCGATTTATAGCCAATGCTGGCGTTTGCTCCAGAAGAGAGGCAGATAATCTGATTGCCCTTGGAAAAGTAAAAGTGAACGGAAAGCCGGTCACGGAAATGGGTTATAAGGTCATGAAGACTGATGAAGTTGAATACAAGGGGAAAAAATTAAAGTCTGAAACACATCAGTACGTTTTATTAAACAAACCAAGGGGTTTCGTAACGACTACCAAAGACCCTCACGCCAAGCGAACGGTGATGGAATTGGTTGAGAAGGCATGCAGTGAAAGAATCTATCCGGTTGGACGACTGGATAAAGAGACCACCGGTCTTCTTTTGTTTACCAATGATGGTGAAACCGCAAAGAAGCTGACTCACCCTTCTCATAAGGTTAAGAAAATTTATCAGGTTGAGTTAGATAAGCCCATTACCAAAGATGATTTCGACACCATTCTAAAAGGGGTAACCCTTGATGATGGACCCGCAACAGTAAACGAAATGGCACTACTTGGTGAGGATAGCAAAGTCCTTGGAGTAGAAATCCACATAGGTCGAAATAGAATCGTTCGCAGAATTTTCGAGCACATGGGCTACAACGTAAAAAAACTTGACCGGGTGATGTTTGCATCACTTACCAAGAAAAACCTGCCTCGGGGTAAATTCCGTCACTTAAGCCCGAAAGAAGTCATGGGCTTAAAGGGCGTCAAATAGGAATTTTTAGCCTTTCATTGAATTTGATATGTAGGTGATGATAGAATCATTCGCCATTATTTTATAGTGACCAAGGCCTTTCACATGCACAAACGAGGCATGTGACCATGCACTTTCAAGCTCTTCTCCTTTGCCAAAGGGGATTATCTGATCATCTTCACAGTAAAAAAGGTGTGTATCTATATTCTTTAAGTCATTCGCTTTGATTCGCAGATCGAAATAATCAATTGAATGATGATATCTCTCTTTTACAAGTCCGCACATGGCTTGATAAACTGATTCATTGCAACCGACATCATTTACAATGTCTTTAAAAAAGTATCTGATGTAAGGAGGAGCCGCAATTACATAAAAGTGTTTTGGTTGAAATGCCGATCCAAGCTCACTCAGAGCAATACCAGAAGCCAAAGCACCAATCGAATGGCCTATTACAGTTTGATAAGGACCATTTTTCGCAATGTGATTTTTTATGATGTCTCTAAATTCAGGCATTGCCGTGTGTTTTCCCTGAGAATTTCCATGTGCCCGCATGTCTATCGCTTCTACCTGATATCCTTCTTCGGTAAATTTGTTGATCATCCGTCTAAAATCAGCTGCTTTGGATCTCCATCCATGACAAAGTAAAACCTTGGGTCCTGAACTACCCCATCGATAGTATTTGATCAAGTCTCTCTGATAGCTGGTTTGCATAACTTCAGCTTCATTAATGATCTGTCGTTGTGCGTCAGTGTATCCTACTCTTCCTGGCATTGTGAAATAATGCCAAATAATTGAAGCTGATTTCCTTGGAGAGGCATGTTGCAAAAGCCCCAATGCTTTTTTTATAAGCTCAATTTTCCAGTTTGTTTTTGGAGGACGCTCGGCAGGTCGGCTGATATCTTCCCCTTTTATTTCAATGTGAGTAACCATAACGTAATATACCAATCGGTATTTTATTGAATAAATTTTTTTAAATACTTATTTCGTTTATCTGTTTTTGCACAAATCGTTTTACAAAATCATAGGACCTGGTATCTCCTTCAATTCTTGAAACAGATATGGCCCCCTCGATTGTGGAATAGAAAAAATTTGTAAATTCTTCCACATCTACATCACGCTTCACCTGACCTTCAAGTATCCCTCTGTTAATAATTTTCATGACAGAATCTTTTAACAAAGCAATCGATCTAATAACTCTTGAGCGTAAAAAAGGCAGGTTATCATCTGCTTCAATGGAAGAATTTAAAACAGGGCAACCGCCAGGTATGGGTGGTTCTTTGAGATATTCTTCATAAAAGTCCATTATTGCCCGGAGCTTATCAGGAGCAGTTTGCTGCGCCCTAACTCTCTTTGCGATTGCTGTAGCCACAATTTCAACACCCAATTCAAAAGCTGCTGTAGCTACTTCATCCTTGTTTTTGAAGTTGCCATAGATTGCACCCTTGGTGATGCCTGTAGCCGAGGTGATATCCGAAATAGACGCGGCGTTGTACCCCTTTGTATTAAAAATGGGCAATGCCTTTTCTATAATTAGTTGTCTCGTCTGTTCCGGGTTCCTCGCCATAATGCAAATATACCAATCGGTATATAAATACGAAAGCTAATTTATAAAGTTTCTAAAGTAGTATGCATGCATACTAAATTCATGATTTGATTTTATCTTCGGGGTGTCTTATAAGAATGACGAAATTGGGTAGCTTTATTTGTGGAGAAAGGCGGTGACTGAAAAACAAAAAAGCCACCCTTAAAGAAGGATGGCTTGGTAAAAAGTGGTGCTGAGTGGATTCGAACCACCGACTCACGGATTTTCAGTCCGATGCTCTACCAACTGAGCTACAGCACCAAATTTTCGGTTGGCAAAAGTAGGTATTTCTTTGAAAAGGCAAAATTTAAATTGAAGTTCGTAGCAGGAATTTTTAAGTATTATGGAATATATACCCCAAATCGTGTTCGTACTGATTGCAGGATTCTTCGGTTTCTTGATTTATCGTCGAATTTCGCAGATTTCGAAAAATATTAAGCTTGGTAAGGATGTTGACCTTTCTGGCAACAAGGCAGAAAGATTGAGAACCATGCTTTTGGTTGCCTTTGGACAAAAGAAAATGTTTAAGCGTCCAATACCGGCATTTCTGCACCTGTTGATTTATGTAGGCTTCATCCTCATTAACATTGAGGTGTTGGAGATTGTCATCGATGGAGTATTTGGTACCCATCGGGTGGCAGCACCTGTTTTAGGTGGATTGTATGTTGGGATGATCAATTTCTTCGAACTACTTGCTGTCGGTGTTTTATTTTCATGTGTGGTTTTTCTTATTAGAAGGAACATTTTAAGAATTAACCGCTTTAAGAAAATTGAAATGGTTGGGTGGCCGTCATTGGATGCAAACCTGATCTTGATCATTGAAATTTTATTGATGGTTGCCATTCTGGGAATGAATGGAGCAGACCAGATTTTGCAAGAAAGAGGGGCAGATCATTATACTCAAGTAGGTTCTTTCTTTTTCAGCTCTTCAATGTTTGGTTGGTTATTTCAATTTGAGACCGGCACATTGATCTTCGTTGAAAGGGCAGCCTGGTGGTTCCATATCGTAGGGATTTTTGCGTTCGCGCTCTATGTGACCTACTCTAAGCACCTCCATATTTTCCTTGCCTTTCCGAACACGTACTATAGCCGATTGGAACCGAAAGGGAAGATGACCAACATGAATGAGATTACCAGTGAGGTGAAGATGATGTTAGGCATGCCTGTGGAAGGAGACAATACTCCACCCCCCGAGGGAATGCGTTTTGGAGCGAAAGATGTCAATGACTTAACGTGGAAGAACTTAATGGACGCCTATTCCTGTACGGAATGTGGTAGATGTACTTCCGAGTGTCCCGCAAACCTGACAGGCAAGAAACTATCCCCTCGTAAAATCATGATGGATACACGGGATCGATTGGAGGATGTTGGTAAGAATGGACTGGATGATGGGAAGTCGCTATTAGGTGATTATATCACGAAAGAAGAAATCAATGCATGTACCAACTGCAATGCTTGTGTAGAAGCTTGCCCGGTAAACATCAACCCATTAGACATTATCCTGCAAACAAGACGCTATGTAGCCATGGAAGAATCAGGATCGCCTGATTCGTGGAATGCGATGTTCCAAAATGTAGAGACAAATTTTGCGCCTTGGAAATTTGGGGTGCAGGATAGATTTAATTGGTCAAATGAATTAAAAGAAGGAAAATGAGTGAAATACAAATACCAACTGTAGCGGATCTAGTAGCAAAAGGAGAAAAACCGGAAGTGCTTTTCTGGGTAGGATGCGCAGGATCATACGATGATCGATACAAGAGTGTGACCAAAGCATTTGTTAAAATCCTGAACAAAGTAGGTGTGAAATTCGCAGTACTTGGTCCGGAAGAAACCTGTACCGGAGACCCAGCAAGGAGGGCAGGAAACGAATTCCTTTTTCAGATGCAGGCCATGGCCAATATTCAGGTTTTGAATGGATATGAAATTCAAAAAATAGTAACTGCATGTCCGCATTGTTTCAATACCTTGAAAAATGAATACCCTGAACTAGGAGGAAATTATGATGTAATTCATCACTCGCAATTCCTTCAGGAATTAATCAACGAAGGGAAAGTAGAACTTAAAGGTGGTGGAGAATTCAAAGGTCGAAAAATCACTTATCATGATTCTTGCTTCTTAGGCAGAGCTAACAATGTTTACTCGGCACCAAGAGCTGTGCTTGAAGCTTTGGATGCAGAGCTGGTTGAGATGAAGCGATGTAAAACTAAAGGGTTGTGCTGTGGAGCTGGAGGTGCACAAATGTTTAAAGATGCTGAACCCGGCAAAAAGGAAATTAATATTGAGCGAACAGAAGAAGCCCTCGAGACAAAAGCAGATACGATCGCTGTGGCATGCCCATTCTGTATGACCATGATGTCAGATGGGGTGAAAAATAAAGAGAAGGAGGATTCCGTGAAAGTGAAAGATTTGGCGGAACTCATTGCAGAATCAGAAGGTTTGAATTGATATGTTAATTCCATTTGAAGAAATGCCGGATAATGCCCGATTGTGGATTTATCAGGCAGAAAGAAAACTAGCCCCAACTGAAGTAAAACTTGTTGATGAAAATGCTAATGCGTTTCTCAATCAATGGCAAGCGCATGGTCAGGATTTGAAAGCTTCTTACAGAGTTGAGTATGATCAGTTTCTGATCATTTCAGTGGATGAATCTTTTAGCCAGGCGAGTGGCTGCAGCATTGATGCCTCAGTTCATTTAATCAAAGGATTGGAGTCAGCATTGGGGGTGTCATTTATGACAACCAGCCAGGTCGCTTTTATGCAGGAAGATGAAATAAATCTTTATCCTTTCAATCAGCTTAAAGTTCAGGCTAAGGAGTCTGTAATAAGTCCTGAAACGCTGGTTTTTGATAATACTGTACAAAATGTAGCAGAGTTTAAGTCACGGTGGTTGAAAGAAAGCAAGCATACCTGGGTAAATAGATATTTTCAATAGGGCTTTTTGGTTCACTTCTTGTTTCATGTTTAGCTAAATTTCAGTAAAATCATCTGGACAAGATTTTCGTTATTCCTTATATGCGAATCCTTCAATATCTAATAATAGTTGTTTTTATAGGCAGTTGCTCATTGGAAAAGAGCATGAACAATGCTGAGTTTGATGCTGTAATATCTAAACTTGGAGGCTCTCCTGAAAAAAACACTCCTGAGGAAAACATAATGGTGGCAGATGCCTTTCGCAAATCCAATAGACTTATTGAGTCTATTCCATATTATGAAGCAGCAATCAAAGTTGGAACGACCGAGGAGGCAGCCAATTTACATCTGGCCCAGGGTTTGAAAGTAGAGCAAAGATATGATGAGGCAGAAAAAGTGCTTGATAATTACCTACCACGAGCAAGGGATGAAAAAACGAAAAAGCTAGCAGAGAAAGAACTTCAGAATCTAAGAAAGATCGACGAGCTGAAGGAAAATGAAAGTTATTATCGCGTAAAAAATCTGGAAGAAATAAACACGGAAAGAGCAGAATATTCCCCGGTCTTCAATAATAATTATCTGTATTTCACTTCCAACAGAGGCGTATCAAAAATTTACAGAGCTACTGGTACCCCATTTACAGATATTTATCGGGTTATATCCAGAGGGGCGAATGTTAATCTTAATTCGTTGACTGCATTAGATCCGATTATTAACCATGTAGATACGAATGAAGGGTCTGTGGCAATTTCACCGGATGGCACGTCCATGATTTTTGCAAAAGGAAATGACGGCAAAGCAAAAGGCTATAGCGAAGTAAATCTCTTTTTCACCCGATATAGAAACGGCAAATGGTCAGAGCCTGTACCGCTTTCCATTAATGTCGCAGATGCCTGGGACAGCACTCCAGCATTTAGCCCGGACGGTACCACCCTTTACTTCTCGTCTACTCGCCCGGGCGGATATGGAGGAGCAGACCTCTATCAGGCTAAAGTAAACAGAAGGGGAAGATGGGTAGATGTACGCAATTTAGGTCCTGAGATAAATACGACAGGAGATGATGTATTCCCATATGTGAGTGAGGATGGAAGTTTGTACTTTGCTTCTGATGGTCATCCCGGATTTGGAAAGTTGGACATGTTTAGAGCTGTTCGTGAAGGTGGTCATGTACAAATTGAAAATTTAGGTAAGCCAATGAACTCCTCAGCGGATGATTTCGGATTCTACCAGTTCGATTTGCAAAAAGGTTTCTTCACCTCCAATCGCCGAGGAGGAAAAGGTGACGATGATATTTATACATACGTCAATGACGACCCAGACCTCAAAATCGTGAATTACTTCCTTACGGGAACAACAGTCACAAAAGATGATGCCGGTCAGGAAATTATCTTACCTAATACCAAAGTTTCCTTAACAACAGATAATGGAGAGGTGCTTGATGAGGCATTTACAACGGCTGATGGAAAGTTTAACTTCCGGGTTTATCCTGAAGAACACTATGATCTCATTTCCGAGAAAACGGACTACTTCACAGTGAGAAAAGATTTTACCACTATAGGGAAAACGATAGATAAGACCACTTTAACAGAGTTTATTACGAATGTAAACTTTGAAACTAAGATCATGATGGATCCTATTGTATTAGAGCGAGCGATCGTCCTTGAAAATATTTATTATGACTTAGACAAAGCGGATATTCGTCCTGATGCTGCTTTAGTTTTGGATAGTCTGGTGCAAATCATGAATGACAATCCAGACATCTACATTGAATTAGGATCACATACTGATGCCAGGCAGACTGATGACTACAACCTAAATCTTTCACGAAGAAGAGCACAATCTGCAGTTCGATACATTATCAATGAGGGTGTGTCTGCTGAGAGGATTGTAGCGAAAGGGTATGGTGAATCACAGCTGATTGTGAAGAATGCGCAAACAGAAGAAGAGCATCAGCGAAACAGGAGAACCGAGTTCAAGGTGCTTCGGTATAACCCACGAGATCGTAATGATGACTTGCCTCCTGATGAATCTGTGGATGAATATGACCGATTCTTCCAGGATTCTGGCAATGGAAACCGATAAAATCTTTTCTTTGCAAACAAAAACAAAATGACGGATCGGTATGCACAGCGCGGGGTTTCTGCAGATAAGGAAGATGTACATTCAGCCATCAAAAACATCGATAAAGGACTTTATCCCAAAGCTTTTTGTAAAATAGTAGAAGACATTTCAGGGGATCCGGAGTACTGCACGATTATGCATGCTGATGGTGCTGGCACAAAATCTTCCCTCGCATATTTATACTGGAAAGAAACAGGTGATATCAGTGTATGGAAGGGGATTGCGCAGGATGCCATCATTATGAATGTGGATGATCTGTTATGTGTTGGTAGCACGGATAACATCTTACTTTCCTCTACGATAGGTAGAAATAAAAACCTGATTCCCGGAGAAGTCATTTCTGAGATAATTAACGGTACTGAGGAGGTGTTGCAGATGTTGCGGGACAATGACATCAATATTAAATCAACGGGTGGAGAGACAGCTGATGTTGGGGATTTGGTGAAAACGATTATCGTGGATAGCACGGTTACAGCCCGAATGAAAAGAGCCGATGTTATCAATAATGAAAACATTCGGCCGGGAGATTTGATTGTTGGAATGGCATCTTACGGTCAGTCTAGTTACGAAAAGGCTTATAATGGAGGAATGGGAAGCAATGGACTTACTTCTGCTCGACATGATGTCTTTGATAAGATATATGCTGAAAAGTATCCCGAGTCTTTTGATCAGGGAGTCCCGAGAGACTTAGTTTATAGCGGCACAAAGAAGTTAACTGACCCGGTTGAAGGAGCTTCATTAGATGCCGGTAAGCTGGTCTTGTCTCCTACTAGAACTTATGGCCCAATTATTAAATCGATCTTAAGAGAATTGCGGTCAGAGATACACGGGATGGTGCATTGCAGCGGAGGAGCACAAACAAAGATTTTGCATTTTGTGGATAATGTGAGAGTGATCAAAGACAATTTGCTGCCTACTCCACCACTGTTTCAAATGATTCAGCAAGAGAGTGGTACTGACTGGAGGGAAATGTATAAGGTTTTCAATATGGGTCACCGAATGGAGGTCTATGTCGCGGAAGAGTCTGCTGATGAGATTGTGGAGATTGCTCGGTCATTCAATGTCGATGCGCAGGTCATTGGGCGTGTAGAAGCGTCGGATAAAAAGGAGTTGATTATTCAATCAGAACATGGTGTTTTTGAATATTAATTGATGAAAAATTTTTACGTTCCCCTAGCTGATCGGACGATCACTTTGCTCCCTATAACAAAAGAGCATATTCAGGAAATGAGAAAGCTCAGTTCGGATTCCGATGTGTGGACGTGGTACACTGAAGACTTAACACTTCCGGATGCTTTGGAAGCATGGATGACCAAAAGGTTGGAAGAGACAGAAAAAGGAGAGAAAATGACCTACACAGTCCAATTAAATGAGACGGGTGAAATCATTGGATCTTCTAGCTATGGCCACATTGATTGGACGGAAGGAGGTATTGAGATAGGATGGACATGGTTAGGTAAAAAGTATATCGGGTCCGGAATCAATAAACACATGAAGTTTTTGATGTTAAACCATGCGTTTGAAACCATGGGCATAGAACGATTGGAACTACGCACAGACGAGGTGAATGTAAGATCCAGAAAGGCGATGGAAAAGATCGGAGCAAAGTACGATGGGACACTAAGAAACCATCGATTCACGCAAGGTGGCAAAAGGAGAAATACGGTGGTCTACAGCATTATAAAATCAGAATGGGAAGGAATAAAATCTTCTATTTTCAAAGAATTCTAAATGGAAGTGCTTCTTATCATCTTGACGATCTTACTTATTGCAGGTGGGATTATCTTCTCAATCCTTCCTCCATTACCCGGACCGTTGTTATCCTATGCTGGGATGTTCTGTATCCATGCAGTATCAAACGACACAGAGTTTAGTACTACTTCATTTGTAATATGGGGTATAATAGGGACTATAATTATTGTCGCTGATTATGCTCTACCGGTTGCTGCCACCAAACGATTTGGAGGAACCAAGGCAGGAGTAATAGGCGGAATGATAGGAATGATTGCAGGTGTTCTTTTACCGATTCCTTTCGGTATTATTCTGGGGCCATTGCTTGGAGCAATCATTGGAGATTTGTATGGAGGAAATCGAATTAGATCAGCTTTTAAATCAGGATTTGGATCTTTTATCGGTTTCTTATTGGCTACCGGATTGAAACTAACCTATTCAATCATATTGGGTGGTGTTATCGCCTGGAAGGTTGGTGGTTTCACCTGGAATGCCATAGCTGGAATGTTTTAAATCAACAACATACTCACCAGGCCAGCAACAATAATGATGTCAATATCGATTTTTATTGATTTGAAATCCTTGATTTTGTCTGCTTTTGCAAGTTTGTAGGCGATCCAGAAAACAAAACCTAGAACAGCAAAAAAGAAGTACCTCACATTCCAATTCGGGATTGACCAAAGGTAGAATGTCAGCATTCCTACCCCGACAACACCAGCCAGGTAGATCATTACTTTAGCACCCCTTATTCCCCAAACAATTGGAATGGATTGTATGCCAAATTGAATTTCACCTTTGGCACTAATAATGTCCTTAATGCTTTCCCTGATAAAAATAGTAACACAACCAAACATTGCATAAGCCACAACCAGAAGTCTAAATTCACGAAAATAAATTAGTACAAGAAGGAGCGTTAGGATTGTAAGAAATGAAATTGTGAGTGTACCTAAAAGTATCCATCGCTTTAAAACGGCACTATATGTCCAAAGAGCCCCGGCAGAAAAAACATGAACAACACCAACAAAAGGGTCGATCAAGAAACCAATAGCGATTCCACTAACCGTTAATACAAAGTGTGCAATTAAAGCCAGTCTTCTACGGAAAGTAGTTCCAATAATTACTTTGCCGGGTCGATTGACCATATCGATTTTCTGATCGAAATAGTCGTTGATAATGTATCCAGCTGCGCCAATAAAACTTGTACTTAAAATGAAAAGAAGGAATCTTGCTTTAAGCAACATCCACATTGGCGTATCGAGAAGAAAGTAGGCGGTTATAAACTGGGTGAGCCCGATGACCACCAAATTTGGAATTCGACTAGCGAAAAGGAAACCGATGGCATCATTTGTGGTGATTCTCACTTGATATTCTGAATACTTTCCGTGATGATACGATACATATTTCTTAATTGTTCGTCTTTGAGCATATTCAGATGCACATTTATCGTGTCATCATCTTCTCGCACAGCAGGCCCTGTCTGCGATTTAGATGGACTAAGCTCAATGGCTTTTCGGAAGGTCTCCTCAACCAATGGTTGTATATCCTGAAATTTCATGTCCAAATCAGCCAGCAGATTTTCAGATAGATGAAACATATGATTACTAAAGTTGCAGGCAAAAACTGCTGCTAAATGAAGCTTGGACCTACTGGTAGAGGTCAGCAGTCGTACATCGTTGCTGAAGCTTCTGACGAATGTAAAAATGTCTTTTTCTCCTTCATCTGAGCCTTCAACAAAAATTGGAAATGAAGTGAAGTCTATTTGTTTGGTTCGACTAAAAGTTTGCAGGGGATACATTACCCCGTGCTTCTCGTGCTTAGATAAATCCGAAATTGGATTCGCGCCCGAAGTGTGAAGTACGACCGCATCGGAGGTTTCGAGTGAGTCAGAAACAAGCTTCACCTTGTCGTCAGGAACCGTTAGAATTATAAAATCAAACGAATCTGGATTCAATTGATCTAATGATAATATGTAATCTTCTGATTGACTTCTGGAAAAAATGGTGACTTCATGTCTTTTAGATGAAATCCGACTGGCCAGATGATAGCCAACATTTCCGTAACCGATGATTGCTACCTTGCTCATGGAGTAAAATTAGCCGATTCCTTGTCAAAAAAGGAAGCTATACTTCTACTCCCTTATTTCGCATTTTTACGAACTCCACATACCTTCTTCTAATCGCAACAACAAACCCAATAACGAGCATAAAAGTACCAATCCACAACAGGTTAATCCACGGTTTTTTAACTGCCTCCATGATTATCCAGTCCTTTTGTGTGGTTTGGTAAGCCAGAACAACGGCATTTTCCTGTGGCAGGATGTTTTGAACAGAAATTCGAAAAGCAAGGTCATGCACCTGATCATCAATCCTCCCTACATATTCCCTCTCACGGATTACAAAAATTGGCTCAGCAGCATAGTTTTCAAATTCTCCCTGAACTTCTATTACTGCCTTTACTGCCACATCCCCACTTGATAAAGGAGTACCGTCAATCTCAGAAATGGGCTCCATTCGCTGAAGGGTAGCTACATAGTCGTTAATAAAAAACTGATCTCCAATCTTCACTTTGATTTCTTGCGGTTCACTCCAATCCGGTTCCTGATCCGGATCAGGAAAAGTTCTGACATGGGTGTACATATCAGCATTTAATTTTCGCTTGATGTCAGGAGAATACACAATCATATCCATAGACTCATTTATCTGAACCCTTGGAAAAAGCGTGAATTGCTTACCTTCTTCAGTATGGTATTCTACTTCAAAGAAGCTGTTCTCAGGGCTTATTAATGTAAGTGTATCTTCTCCATTTTTAACCACCTTTAATGGGTTGGATGTCAATGATAATTCGTTCTGGTCTACATATCCTTCTTCACGTGTTTCCTTTCTTATACCTCGATAAATCATCGAATACTCTTTCATTTGACGAGGTTCGTTGATAAACAGGAGCAGGTTATCTCTATTTACTTCTTCGGGAAATTCCGTACTCCAAACCATTGAAGTATAATTGGTGGAAAGGATTGTAGAGTATCCACTTGAGAATAGAATCCCAACAAGCATCAGCGCAATTCCAATATGGGCGATTGACCCACCAGATAATTTGATATTTGATTTGGCTACACCAAGAAAAACCTTCGTGTTGGCCACAATTGAATATACACTTGCAATCAGCAGAATGAGGTAGTATGGATTGGTAATTTTTGCTATCGCGATGACCAATCCTGATATGACTAAAGAAATTATAAAAGGAGTAGTCAATTCAGCTTTTAGCTTTTTACCATCCATTTTTTTCCACCAGAAAAATTGCCCTGTTCCTGAAAGAATGGCAAGGAAAATGGCCAGAATCATTTGAGGTAAGGAATAGGCATCATAGATGTCTGTTGGTGGAGCAAGATTCAAATCAAATCCCAGAAAAGCCGCAATCTGATTATACACCGGCATGGACGTGTAAATCAATACCTGAAAAGCCATTAAGCAAAGCACGGCAGCTCCCATGAAGATCCAGAATTCTCTGGAGTAAGTGGAGGTTTCTTCTTTTGATGACGGAACCTCTTTCCATCTCTTCACAATGAAAAAGACAGACAAAGTCACGAATGCCAATAAATATATAAGCAACTGACCGGATAGCCCTAAATCAGTAAAAGAGTGGACAGATGAATTACCGAGAATTCCACTACGAGTAAGGAAGGTGGCGTATAGTACAAGTAAGAAGCTAGCGACAACCAATATCATAGATAATTTCAAAGCTGATCCGCTTTTTTTATAAGCGATCATTACATGAATAGCTCCAATAAGAACAAGCCAAGGCACATAGATTGCATTTTCCACGGGATCCCAGTTCCAATATCCGCCGAAGTTTAGTGTTTCATAAGCCCAGTAAGCCCCCATCAAAATTCCAACTCCCAAAATCATAGCTGAAAATTGAGCCCATGGAAGTGCAGGCCTTATCCATTCTTTGTTTTTTCCAATAATCAATCCACCAATACAGTAAGCAAATGGGATCACTGTTGTTGCAAAACCCAGAAACAAAGTTGGAGGATGAATCACCATCCAATAGTTCTGAAGAAGTGGATTTAATCCATTCCCGTCTTCAGGGATAAAGTTTGGATTAGTTTTAAAAATTGGTGCGTCTATGACGTCTCGCAGTAACATGAATGGTGAGCTCCCAAGTTTTACCTCGAAAATGACAACTCCCAAAATCATGGATGCAAGAAATACCTGAGTCAGCGACATAATTAGCATCACAGGAGCTTTCCAAAACTTGTTGGTATTCATCAGAATAATACCCAAAACGGCATTCCAAAACATCCATAGTAAAAAGGAACCTTCTTGCCCTTCCCAGAAGCATGAGATTTGATAATAGACCGGAAGTATCTTAGAGCTGTGGCTGTAAACGTAATGATACTCGAAATAGTGATTCGTAATTAGGTAGAAGAGTGTTCCTACAATCCCTAAAATAGCAAACGAATGAACATAAAAAACCTTTGATCCAAAGGATGTCCACTGGGTATCCTGATTGCGACCCTTAAAAAAAGCATAAGCAGAAAGAATGCTGGTGACAAAAGCAATGATTACGAATACGTGACCTAATTGTCCCTCGAAGTAATGTATCATTCAGCTACGATATTTTTTTCTCGAGAGCCTTGATTCTTTTTTCGTGATCAGAATAATTGTCTGACGCAAAATCAATAAAGAGATCAAATTCTTCTTTAAAGTCTCCAAGAGCTTCATGGAGTCCCTTAAGTCCGTCATGCATGTAGGAGATTTTGGCCTCCATTACATTGATTTTTCGATCTATCCGTGTTTTAAATTCTTTAAACTTCTTGTCCATTAGTTATAAATTCAACTAGTAAATTCCGGATCCTCCTGATATTTAGAAGGGCACTTGAGTAATATTTTTTCAGCAACAAACTTTTCTCCCTGATAGGCTCCAACAATCACAACCTGTTCCGATCTGGTGAAATCTGTAGGAATTGGTTCTGCAAAAAGGACTTGTTGTCTCAACCCCTTTTCGTCAATCATTTCAAACTTAAAGGAAAGTTTGTCTGGACTTTCTTCAATTCCGGTCACCTCACCAGCGGCGGTTTTAGGTAACTCTCCTACTACATGAATACTCTTTTTGAAGCCTTTTTCAGAAAGCTCTTTAGCTTCATCAAATGAAACGTACGTGCTTGCATCTCCAGTCATCGAAATGATCATGGTGATTGCTATGGCAATAATGACTATTGCTGCTATGTATTTTTTTTTCATTTTTCCCCTATTTCTTTTTCCAAACCCTTAGATTTTTTGTCCAGTTTGAATAACAAGAAGAAAAATCCCGCTAGGATTACCAGGATTATGGCGATCACCACATAGATTTTTCCTTCTCCTCTAAAGTCATCTGCCATCTCAACCTGCGCATTGGCAAATTGAGTTCCCAGGAACATTAATATTCCAAAAATATATTTAAGCATCTTCCAGTTTTTGTTTCGTAATAGAAAGTCGAATTGCGATTGTCGCTACCCAATACCCTAATAATGTCCATCCGATTACAGCCAGATAAAACACCTTCCTCAGGTTTCTATCCAGATCATAGGCATTGAATCCGGGGTTACCGCCATTTCCAGGATGTAGGCTGTCGGACATTCTTGGAAGAATGAACAAAAGTGGAATCATCATAAAAAATGCGAATATGTTGAACACTGCAGAAATTCTATTTCGCTGTTGTTCATCCTGAATAGATCCTCGAAGCACAAAATATGCCAGATAAATCAGTAATGAAATGGCCGAAGCATTTTGCTTAGGATCGTTGCTCCAGGGCTCTCCCCAGGTAAAGTTTGCCCAGATCATTCCAGTAATTATCCCCAAAGCACCAAACACGATTCCCATATTAGCGAGTTGATAGCTGTAAGTATCAAATTTGTTATCTCCCGTACGAAGATGTTTTATGGCGTGAATAACTGACCCCAAGAAAAGAAGGATCATCCCAAACCACATAGGCACATGAAAGTGAAGCGCACGAATAGTTTCATTTAAGATGGGTAGCTCAGGTACAGGGAGAAGCAATCCTGCAATTACGGTATAGACTAAAAGCGCCACACACAACCATTTCCACCAATCTGTTTTTAGTAAATAACCCATCACGATTTCCAGGTAAAAGGGAACAATACGAACGTGAGCGCAATGATAATCACATCAACTGAAAATAGAGCCGTGAGGTTGCCTTGAATCTGTGAAAATACGTAGCTATCAAGTATTTTGTAGCTGTTGCTGATGGATAATATCAAGACGGGAATAATAACAGGAAACCCGAGTACTGCCATCATGATGGAGCGATTGCTAGCCCTGAAAGCAATAGAAGAAACCATAGTGAATGCTGAGCTTAAGCCAAGACAGCCAAGAAATAAGTTTAGGGTGAAAAGCGAATAATTGTTAATCGGGTTGCCTAGTAGTACTGCATATACAAATAAGGAGATTGCAGCAATTGCCAACAAGTATAGAAACGAGTAAATGAGCTTAGCAAGAATTATCTCACCTGGCTTGCATAGAAAAAAGTAATAATGTGACCTTCGTTCTTCCTGAATAAAGCTTTTGGAAATTGCATTGATTGAAGTGAAAAGCAAAATGATCCAAAAAAGTGCATTCCAGACTTCAATTGATACAAATCCCTTAAAAGCCATGTAAGTAGCGAAAATTGTAGACGCTAAATACAAAAGAATGCCAGAGATCGGATTTTGCTGTCTCCAATCTACAATCAAGTCCTTTTTTATCAGTTGGGCTATTCGCTGCACAGGCCAAAGGTAAATTCAAACAACGTGATACCTTGCAAATACTTTCTATTCCCCTTAGCATTGCATAAAATTTCAGCCTTAGGATATTCTCCGACCGACCGTGAAAAAGATTCATTCTCACATTGAATTGTTTAACCAATGAAAAAAGTTCTTGTAACCGGAGGAGCAGGGTTTATTGGTTCTAACTTGATAGCATCCCTTCTAGATAGAAACTATCAGGTGGTTTGTCTGGATAATTTATCTACTGGATCAAAAAAGAATATCGAGGAATTTATTGGAGATAAAAATTTTGAGTTTGTAGAAGGAGACATTCTCGATTATCAACTTTTACTGAAACTTTCTAAAGATGCATTCGCAGTTTCCCATCAAGCTGCTCTTGGATCTGTTCCCAGATCTATTCAAGACCCCATCACTTCAAATCGTGTCAATATTGAAGGGACATTAAATGTTTTTAAAGCTTGTGTTGACAATCAAGTGAAGCGAGTGGTTTATGCTGCATCTTCTTCTACATACGGAGACTTAGAAGGATTGCCGAAAAAAGAAGAAAGAATAGGCAAGCCGCTATCTCCTTATGCAGTGACCAAATTTGTCAATGAGTTATATGCAGATGTTTTTCATAGAGTTTATGGACTCAATACAATTGGTTTAAGGTATTTCAATGTTTTCGGACCAAAACAAAATCCTGATGGGCCGTATGCTGCAGTTATTCCTCTATTTATTAATGCCATTCTATCAAAAAAGAGTCCGGTTATCAACGGTGATGGAAGTCACAGTAGAGACTTTACCTTTGTGGAAAATGCGGTTCAGGCTAACATTAAGTCACTAGAAGCATCGATGGTAAACTATAATACTGTTTACAACATTGCTTTTGGACAAAAAACAACATTAAACGATTTGGTTTCTTACATCAATACCATTGAAGGGACAAAGATTGAACCTTTGCTTGTTGATGAACGAGAAGGAGACATAAAACATAGTTTAGCGGATATTTCAAAGGCAATTAAAAATCTAAATTACAATCCGCTCTATTCAATAGAAGAAGGATTAAAGTTGACAATTGATTGGTATAAAAATAATAGTAAAATTATATGAGTATTACAGATTCGAAGATATTGATAACCGGAGGTGCCGGATTTATAGGATCGCATGTGGTTCGTAGATTTATCAAAACAGGAAAGTACCAAGTTATAAACCTTGATAAGCTTACCTATGCAGGAAATCTTGAAAACTTAAGGGATATTGAGAAAAACCCTAACTATGAGTTTGTAAAGGGAGATATTTGTGATTTTGAATTCATAAAGAGCCTTTTTAAAAAATATGATTTCCATGGTGTCGTTCATCTCGCAGCAGAATCTCATGTTGATCGATCAATTACTAATCCAATGGAGTTTATTCAAACCAATGTAGTTGGCACAGTTAGTTTACTTAATGCTGCCAAGGAAGCCTGGCAGGATAAAAAGAATAGGAGGTTCTATCACGTTTCAACGGACGAGGTATATGGGTCATTAGGTGATGATGGATTATTTACAGAAACAACACCTTATGATCCTAAATCACCATACTCGGCTTCAAAGGCATCTTCAGACCACTTTGTACGTGCCTACGGAAATACTTACGGTTTTCCATTTGTTATTTCCAATTGCTCAAACAATTATGGACCAAATCACTTCCCTGAAAAGCTGATTCCCTTAATGATCCATAACATCAAGAACAGGAAACCACTTCCGGTTTATGGTAAAGGAGAGAATGTGCGTGATTGGCTATACGTTGAAGATCATGCTCGCGCAATTGAGCTTATTTTTGAAAAAGGCAATGATGGTGAAACTTATAATATTGGAGGTTTTAACGAGTGGAAGAATATTGATTTGGTGAATTTGTTATGCGATATTATGGATAGCAAACTGGGGAATGCCAAAGGAACTTCGCGAGAGCTGATCACTTATGTGAAAGATAGAGCAGGGCATGACCTGCGATATGCAATAGATGCCTCAAAACTCAATAAGGAATTAGGATGGAAACCGTCCTTACAGTTTGAAGAAGGACTGGAGAAAACAGTGGATTGGTATTTTGAGAATGAGCAATGGCTTGATGATGTGACATCAGGGGATTATTTAAAGTATTATGACGAAAATTATTCAAATAGATAGTTTATGAAGGGAATAGTATTAGCCGGAGGATCGGGGACAAGATTACATCCACTTACCTATTCGGTAAGCAAGCAGATTTTGCCTGTGTATGATAAACCAATGATCTACTATCCTTTATCAACCTTAATGTTGTCAGGGATAAACGAAATCTTGATTATAAGCACTCCACGTGATTTGCCGGTTTTTAAAGACTTGCTGGGAGATGGTTCATCTTTAGGATGTTCTTTTTCTTATGCCATACAAGATGAACCTCGTGGCTTAGCCGAAGCATTTATCATTGGTGCCGAGTTTATTGGTCGAGATAGCGCTGCTTTGATTCTGGGAGATAATATTTTTTATGCATCAGGCCTTTCAAAGAAACTCCAAGCATGTGTTGACCCTGATGGTGGTGTTGTTTTTGCGTATCATGTTCATGACCCAGAACGATATGGCGTGGTTGAGTTTGACCGTTCACAGAAAGCAATTTCGATTGAAGAAAAACCAGAAAACCCTAAATCTAGTTATGCTGTTCCGGGGCTTTACTATTACGATAATAATGTTGTTGAAATTGCGAAGAATGTAAAGCCAAGTCCAAGAGGTGAGCTAGAAATCACAGACATAAATAACCACTATTTAAAAGCAGGCAAATTGAATGTTCAGGTTTTTGATAGAGGAACAGCCTGGCTTGATACTGGTACATTTCCGTCACTAATGCAAGCAGGGAATTTTGTTCATGTTATTGAAGAAAGACAAGGTTTGAAGGTTGGATGCATTGAGGAAGTTGCATATAAAATGAAGTTCATTTCATCGGATCAATTAGAAAAACTAGCTAGACCTTTAGAAAAAAGTGGCTATGGAACTTACCTATTAAATGTTTTAAATAAATGAAAGCAGAGGAAACTAATTTAAAAGATTGTTGGATTCTAGAGCCTGATGTATTTGAGGATGAACGAGGGTATTTTTACGAAGGGTTTAATGCTAGAAAATTCAAAAATGCAACTGGTCATGATTTTGATGTTAAGCAAATCAATCAATCAAGATCTTCAAAGGGTGTTTTAAGAGGACTCCATTTTCAAACTGGTGGAAAAGCACAGGCAAAATTGGTTTCATGCATTGAGGGTGAAGTTTTAGATGTAGCAGTGGATTTAAGGAAGACCTCACAAACGTACGGTCAATATGCATTGGTAAGATTATCAGCACACAACAAAAGACACTTTTATGTTCCTAAAGGAATGGCCCATGGGTTTTTGGTTCTAACTGATCATGCTAAACTGATGTATCAAGTTGATGAACTGTATTCAAAAGAACATGATTCAGGGATCATTTTTAATGATCCCGACTTAAATATTAGTTGGGGAGTTTCCGAAAATGAAATTATACTCTCGAAGAAAGATCAAAACCTTCCTGCACTTAAAGAAGCTAAACTCAATTTTTAATGTCAAAGAAAAAAGTATTAATTACAGGCGGAGCAGGATTTTTAGGATCCCACTTGTGTGATAGGTTTATCAAAGAAGGTTATTATGTAATAGCTATGGACAACCTTTTAACAGGTGACATTGAAAATATTACCCATCTAATGGGCCATCCTGATTTTGAATTTCAGCACCACGATGTATCAAAATATGTCCATGTATCCGGAGGCTTGGAATACATCCTTCACTTTGCATCACCAGCAAGCCCGATTGATTACCTAAAAATGCCGATCCAGACTATGAAAGTGGGCTCACTTGGAACGCTGAATTGCCTTGGTTTAGCGAAAGATAAAGGAGCTAGAATGTTAATTGCTTCTACCTCAGAAGTTTATGGTGACCCTTTAGTTCATCCACAAAAGGAAGAATACTGGGGGAATGTAAATCCAGTAGGACCAAGAGGTGTTTACGATGAAGCTAAGCGGTTTCAAGAAGCATTGACCATGGCTTATCACACTTTTCATGGCCTTGAAACTCGAATCGTTCGGATATTTAACACTTTTGGTCCGAGAATGAGGCTGGATGACGGTCGGGTTTTACCAACATTTATATCTCAAGCATTACAAGGTAAAGATTTAACTGCTTTCGGAGATGGCTCTCAAACCCGATCCTTCACATACGTAGATGATCTTGTTGAAGGTATATATCGATTGTTAAAAAGCGATTATGCGCAACCGGTTAATATTGGAAACACCGAGGAGATTACCGTAAAGGAATTCGGGGAAGAGATCATTCGCTTAACAAACAGCAAGTCGAGGATTATTTATAAAGATTTACCTAAGGATGATCCTAAGCAACGCAAGCCGGATATCACCCTTGCAAAAAAGGTACTCGGTTGGGAACCAAGGTTTACTAGAGCTGAAGGATTACAGCCAACACTTGAATATTTCCAAAAAAAGGTCTTGGGCTAAATTTTTGTTCTATTTTTGCGCCCTGAATCTGATTCTGAGTGGATTACAAAGTTGGTATTATAGGTTTAGGTTATGTCGGACTCCCCCTTGCTGTGGAGAGTGGTACGCTATATCGAACAGTAGGCTTTGATATTGATGAAATCAGAATAAAGGAGCTAAAGGCAGGATATGATAGAACCCTTGAGGTTTCCAGGGAGGAGCTTAAAAAAGCTGAATTGCTTACTTACTCAAGTGATAGAAACGATTTAGAGCATTGTAATTTTTATATTGTTACTGTCCCAACACCCATCGATGCAAATAACAATCCTGATTTAAAGCCAATAGTTAGTGCTACCAAGACAGTTGCTTCAAAGTTAAAAAGGGGAGATATTGTTGTTTATGAGTCAACAGTATTCCCCGGATGTACGGAAGAAGTCTGCGTTCCAATATTGGAGGAAACAAGCGGACTTAAATTCAACTCAGATTTTTATTGCGGATATTCCCCAGAGAGGATAAATCCCGGAGATATGGAACACAGAATTACTAATATCCTTAAAGTAACAAGTGGAAGCACTCCTGAAACGGCTGAAAAAGTAAACAGTTTTTATAGGTCATTTATAACTGCGGGAACCTATTTAACGTCATCGATAAAAGTTGCAGAGGCAGCCAAAGTGATCGAGAACTCACAACGTGATATTAATATTGCTTTTGTTAACGAGTTAGCATTAATCTTTGATAAGCTTCAAATTGATACTACCGAAGTTTTAGAAGCAGCAGGAACAAAGTGGAATTTTCTGCCTTTCAGACCAGGTCTTGTAGGTGGACATTGTATTGGCGTTGATCCATTTTACTTGACTCAAAAAGCAGAATCAGTAGGCTACCATCCACAGGTGATATTATCTGGAAGGAAAATCAATGACCAAATGGGACAGTACATAGCACAGAGAGTCATTAAAATGCTCGGACAAAAGAAAAAGCTTGAAGCCTCAACAAAAGCTCTAATTCTAGGCTTCACGTTCAAAGAAAACTGTCCGGATACGCGAAATACTCGGGTTATTGATATCTACAATGAGCTCATTTCCTTTGGAATACAAGTAGATGTGTACGATCCAAATGCGGACATTTCTCAGGTAAGAGAAGAATATAATTTAACATTAATTGACTCAATCATAACAAATTATGATTCAATTATACTTTGCGTGGCGCATCGGGAGTTCTTAAATCTGAATTGGAAAGATTTAAGAAAGACCACTTCAATTATATATGATGTCAAAAGCATTTTACCAAAAGAACTAGTTGATGGGAGACTATAAAGAAAATATCATTCCTCATTCACACGAGATAACCAGAAAGGATAGGATTTCTAAAAACGGTCACTTGCCAAAAGTGCTTTGGTTTACTGGCCTCTCTGGATCGGGAAAATCAACATTGGCAAGTGCTTTAGAAACTCATTTTCATAATTTAGGATTTAACACCTACATTTTGGATGGTGATAACATTAGAAGTGGGCTTAATAGCGATTTAGATTTTTCAGATGAGAGTAGAACAGAGAATATAAGACGGATTTCGGAAGTAGCTAAGCTTTTTGTGGACGCAGGAGTTATTGTTCTAACCGCATTCATATCGCCGTTTAAAAGTGATCGGAAAACAGCACGCGATTTGATTGGTGACGAAAACTTTATAGAGGTTCATGTAGATTGCCCATTAGAAGTTTGTGAGCAACGAGATGTAAAAGGCCTTTACAAAAAAGCCCGAGCAGGTGAAATCAAACATTTTACCGGAATCGATTCTCCTTTTGAAGAACCTGAAAATCCAGACATTAAAGTTGACAGTGCAAACGAGTCATTGGATGATTGTTTAAAAAAATTAATTGAAATAACAGAACCTATAATAAGATTATGAAGAATTATAATCTAACTCATTTGAAAGAGTTGGAAGCTGAAGCTATCTATATTTTAAGAGAAGTAGCTGCTCAGTTTCAAAATCCTTCCATCTTGTTTTCTGGAGGGAAGGATTCTATTTGTGTTACACATTTGGCAAGGAAGGCATTTCATCCGGCAAAAATTCCGTTCCCTTTAGTTCATATTGATACTGGACACAACTTCCCAGAAACGATGGAATTTAGGGATAACCTGGTAAAAAAACTTGGAGCAAAGCTCATAGTGGGCTCTGTTCAGAAATCCATAGATGACGGAAGAGCTGCAGAAGAAAAAGGGAAGAATGCAACCAGAAATGCAATTCAGACAGTTACCTTATTAGATACAATTGAAGAGTACAAGTTTGATGCATGCATTGGTGGTGCTCGTCGTGATGAGGAAAAAGCACGAGCCAAAGAGCGTTTTTTCTCTCACCGAGATGAGTTCGGTCAGTGGGATCCCAAAAACCAACGGCCCGAACTGTGGAACATATTCAATGGCAAACAAAATTTCGGAGAGCACTTTAGGGTTTTCCCATTAAGTAATTGGACAGAAATGGATGTCTGGCAGTATATAATGGCGGAGGACATAGCAATACCATCGCTATATTTCTCTCATGATAGGGAGGTGATTTGGAGAAATAATACATGGTTGCCAATCTCTGATTTTCTTGAAATTGAGGATTCAGAAAAAGTAGTAACAAAGAGACTTAGGTTTAGAACACTTGGCGATATTACGATAACTGGGGGAGTTGAATCTGATGCAGATACTTATGAGAAAATCATTGAAGAAGTAGCAGCCGCCAGACATACAGAACGCGGAAATAGAGCGGACGATAAGCGGTCAGAGACTGCCATGGAAGACAGGAAGAAAGAAGGGTATTTTTAACAATAGATCATTAATTGAAATGGAAGGATATTTAGATATGGAATTGTTACGCTTCACTACTGCTGGAAGCGTTGATGATGGAAAAAGTACACTGATTGGTCGATTGTTATTTGACTCAAAGTCAATTTTTGAAGATCAGCTTGACCAGGTTAGGCAAACAAGTGAGCGGCGAGGAGCTACAGAGGTAGATTTAGCTTTATTAACAGATGGTTTAAAAGATGAGCGCGAACAAGGTATCACAATTGATGTGGCATATCGGTATTTCGCAACACCAAAAAGAAAGTTCATCATTGCGGACACACCGGGTCATATTCAGTATACCCGTAACATGGTTACAGGAGCATCAACTGCAAATGCAGCACTAATTTTAATAGATGCTAGAAATGGTGTGATAGAGCAAACTTGCCGGCATTCAATTATAGCATCATTACTACAGATCCCGCATGTAATTGTATGTGTCAATAAAATGGATCTGGTAGATTATAGTGAAAAAAGATATATTGAAATCAAAGAGGAATTTGAAGATTTTGCATCAAAGCTGGATGTAAAAGACGTAAGGTTCATTCCTATAAGCGCTCTCAAAGGTGACAATGTTGTAAACAGGAGTGAAAAGATGAGTTGGTATGAAGGGTCAACGCTTTTATATACACTTGAGAATCTTCATATTGGAAGTGATCATAACCACATAGATTGTAGGTTCCCAGTTCAAACAGTAATTCGACCTCAGACAGATGAATTCCATGATTATAGAGGTTATGCAGGTAGAATTGCCGGAGGAGTATTTAAGCCGGGTGATGAGATTACGGTATTACCATCAGGATTCACATCAAAGATAAAATCTATTGACACATTTGAGGGTTCAGTTGCTGAGGCCTTTGCTCCAATGTCAGTAACAATTACTTTGGAAGACGATATCGATATCAGTCGAGGAGACATGATCGTAAGAACAAATAATCAACCGGAACCAAAGCAAGATATAGAAGTGATGCTTTGCTGGCTTAATAATAAAGGGCCACAGCCTCGAACGAAGTATGGGATAAGACATACCTCAGCAGACGCGAAAGCTATGATTAAAGATATCAGATACAAACTAGACATTAATACGCTTCACCGGAATGAAGAAGATAAAAGCATTACTGCCAATGATATTTGCAGGGCGGAAATTCGCACCACAAGACCCTTGTTGGTAGATTCATATAGAAGAAATAGGAACACTGGGAGTATTATACTAATTGACGAAGGGACAAATGAGACTGTAGCTGCGGGGATGATTATATGAGGATTAATTTGATTGAACTTTTAGAAGTAGCCAAGAAGGCAAGCTTAGCGGCAGGGAGTGAAATTTTAAAAATTTACGAAACGGGCGATTTTTCAGTTGAGGCAAAATCAGATGAGTCACCTCTGACTATTGCAGATAAAGCCGCTCACCATAAAATAGTTTCTTTTTTAGAGGGTACCGGTATCCCAATCCTAAGTGAGGAAGGCAGAGATATTCCGTATGAGGAAAGATCCAAATGGGAATATTTTTGGATGGTTGATCCATTGGATGGAACCAAAGAATTCATCAAAAAGAATGGAGAATTTACTGTCAACATTGCATTGATCCATAAAGGGGAATCGATACTTGGAGTTGTATTTCCGCCAGTGCTTGGCGAATTGTATTGGGCCCTCAAAGGTCAGGGCGCTTTTAAAGAAGTTAATGGTGTAGTAGAAAGTCTAAGTACCTCTAAAAAGAAAATGACAGAATCAGGCTTGAAAGTGGTTGCATCGCGATCACACATGAGTCCTGAAACAGAGACTTTTGTTTCTCAGCTTCAGAAGCCTGAGATTGTTTCCAAAGGGAGTTCGCTAAAGTTTCTTTTAGTTGCAGCGGGTCAGGCCGATGTTTATCCTCGCTTTGGTCCAACCATGGAATGGGATACTGCCGCTGCTCATGTTGTTGTGTCAGAAGCCGGTGGAATAGTCACTTTAGAAGACGGAACTACAAAACTCTCCTACAACAAAGAGAATTTGTTAAACCCATACTTTATAGTTTTGCCAACTCAATAGTCATTTACTATGAATATCTTTATAAAAAGGGTAATCTACACGTCTGCATTGATAACTGCTTTTGTAGCTAATTCACAAAATATCAATGACTTGAGATCTGTGGATGTTGATGCACTTTCTGACAAGCAGGTGCAAGCATTTGTTAATAGGGCCGAAAGCTCAGGGCTGACAATGGAACAGCTGGAACTCCTGGCAAAGCAAAGAGGGATGTCATCACTTGAGATTTCAAAACTAAGGAGTCGCATAGCTAAAATACAATCTGGTTTGTCAAGTGAAAGTGGCGTAATCGGAAGTGATTCGAGATTAAGAGAAGATTATTCCAATCAGGAGCCACTTACATTTTTTGAAGACTTAATTGTTCCTGATTCGCTTCAAAATAACGTCTTACCAATTTTTGGTTCAGAAATTTTTGAATCTGCTTTTACATTCGAACCTTCACCAAATGTAGCTACTCCAAAAAATTATGTTTTAGGTGCAGGTGACGAAATTATTATTGATGTATACGGGGCTTCAGAAATTACCTATCAGCAAATCATTTCACCGGATGGAACTATTCTTATAAGTGGCGTAGGACCTATCAGTTTATCTGGATTATCTGTAGAAGAGGCGAAAACCAGAATTTTTAATAGGCTTTCCACTATTTATTCAGGTCTCAAAGGAAGCAACCCAAACACATACTTACAATTTTCTGTTGGAAATATCCGTACCATCAAAGTCAATGTAGTTGGAAATGTGAAAAGGCCGGGAACCTATGCTCTTTCATCTTTTTCATCAGCCTTCAATGCCCTTTATGCTGCCGGTGGTCCAAATGAGAATGGTTCTATGCGTTTGATTGATATTATCAGGGATAATGAAAAAATCGCCACGCTGGATATTTATAAATATTTTTATTTTGGTGAGTCGGATGGAAACCCTCAGCTAAGGGATGAAGACATAGTGGTGGTGAGATCATACCAGAATAGGGTAAAATTTGCAGGAAGTGTAAAACAACCAGCCATCTATGAATTCCTTGATAGTGAATCCATTGCTGAGCTACTAAATGTATCAGGAGGGTTTAGACCCGAAGGTCAGAAGGATCGTATTAATATATTTAGACTTGAAGATGGTAGAAAGTGGGTTAAGACCATAAACTATGAGAACTTCGAGACCGCATCATTGAATGCAGGAGATTCAATTTATGTTTCGACTATTCCTTCCAGCTATTCTGATAGGGTGAAAGTAGAGGGAGCTGTGCATTATCCTGGGTATTATGAATTGACCGATAGGTTGACTCTTAAGAAGATATTAATGAATGCAGTTGTTGGTCGGGATGCCTTCAGGGAGCGAGGAAACATTATACGGATTAACGATGACTTAACATTTTCAAATATTACGTTTAATCTTAATGAAGTATTGAATGGAAAAGTTGACTATGAGCTTCAGGAGGAAGATGTTGTCAGAATCGCATCAATTTTTGACATTGAAGAGCAAAAAAAGGTCACCATTCTTGGAGAAGTTAAAAGTACAGGGAGCTATCCTTTTATAAAAGGGATGACAGTTGAGGATTTGATTACTATATCTGGTGGTCTCAGATCTTCAGCAAATACCACCTCAGTTGAGGTAGCGAGGAGGGTTTCTAAAGATTCAAAAAAGTTTCGAACAGCTTTTCTCTTTGATTTTTCAATCTCAGAGAATCTGAAAACCGATACTTCTGCTTCAACATTTGAACTACAACCATTTGACGTAGTTACCATTAAAGCAACAGCTTTATTTCGTACCCAGAAGACAATCAAAATTGAGGGTGAAGTAATGAGACCAGGAATTTATTCACTTGAGACTGAAGAAGATAAGATTACGGATTTGATTAAAAGGGCAGGAGGCATGACATCTTATGCTTATCCGAAAGGAGCTTCTTTAATTCGGGATTTGTCAGTAGATAAAGATGTTACAACAGAAACCAGTGAAGGTAGCATCTATAGAAGGCAGCAGCTAGCGGGTTTAATAAAAAGAGATTCCCTTGATGAAATAAGTTCAACTTTTGTCGACAAAGAGGGAATTGGAATTGAATTGGAAAAAGCTATTACTGATCCAAGTTCGAAACATAACATTATTCTACAGGATGGAGATGTAATAAGTATCCCAAAGCAATTGCAGACTGTAAGAGTGCGTGGGGAAGTCCTTTACCCAACGAGTGTTAAATACGATAAAAATTCGACATTTAAGGAGTATATTTCATTATCCGGCGGATTCAGTGATCAGGCAAAAAAAGTAAAGTCGTATGTAGTTTATCCAAATGGGAGAGCAAAGAAGACTAGAACTTTTCTTTGGCTTAAATTATACCCGCCCATTGAGCCAGGCTCTGATATTTTTGTTCCACAGCAGGAAGCGAAACAAAGCATGTCAGTTCAGGAAGTTCTTGGAATTACATCTTCATTAGCAACAATTGCACTTATCATAGACAGATTGACAAATTAAGCTTAGCAATGCAACTATGAAAGAAGAATTTCTAGAAATTGATCTTGGCAAGGTTTTTAGTGTGCTTTGGAAGTATAAGCCACTTTACTTAAGAATGTTTCCAGTATTTATTACATTGGGTATTTTAACTTATTGGATACTTCCAAAACAATTCCATTCTTCAATAGAAATAATTCAAGACTCTGGTCCATCGGATGACATTTCTTCTGATTTGTTAGGAAATATCGGTGGTTTAGGATCTCTAGATTTTCTAGGCGGGTCAAATCAGCAATCATATTTAAGTCCTAGTTTTGCTCCAATCATTGCTAGATCAAGACCATTTCAATTGTTATTATTATTAAGTGAATTCAATGTAGACAATCAAAATCAAGAGCTATATAAACACATAGAACAGTCCAAGTTACCTCCACAAGGTCATATCGTCAATATATTAGAAACAGCACTGGATGCAATTGGTCTGATCCCAGAGGATACGGTAGAGACTTACAATCAAGTTGATGATGTAATTTATTACAATCGGTCGTTTCTAAAACTAGTCAAAAAATTAGACGAAATGATTGCTGTTAGTTTTAATGAAGAAACTTCGGTAATTGAAATATCCGTTATCACTCAAAACCCTAAATTATCAGGCTTGTTGGCAACTCGTATTTCAAAGTTATTACAATCACAACTGACTGATTATAAGATTGAAAAATTAGCCATTGAATTAGAAAAGGTTCAAGAGAAAATAGATAAATCAGAAAGGATAATAAATAATAAGAAATCCAGTCTAATCACTTTTTTGGAGAGTAATAAAAATGTTATATCTGAAGATGTTAAGTTCAGACTTCAAAGCATGCAGACGGATTATAATCTTTCATTTTCGATTCTTAATTCGTTATATGAAAAAAAAGAAGAAATTGAACTTCAATTGAATAGTGAGACACCAATTTATCACACAATACAACCAGCAAACATTCCAATCAAGAAAGCGAGCCCGCAACTCCTGACAATAATGTTCGTGTATATTTTCCTTTCTGTTTCCATTTGGTTGATCTTGATATTGGTTAAGGAGAGAAAAAGAAACAAGTAATATGGTTGGTACTTTCTCATCTCTTAATATTTCCGAAATTAAGCAAAGTGCTGGAGCACTTTTCATGAAAGTTGGAGGTGTTTTGAGTCATTTTATTTTAATCTACCTGATCTCTAATTATTATGGAGTTTATGAAGTTGGTTTATTCGCATTAGTGAGTACGTTAATTCAGTTTGGCGTCATTTTAGGTAAGATGGGAATGGATAACGCTGTAATGAAATTCCAAAGCGAATCCTATGCGGTTGGCGATAAAGTTCTTGCTCGTAGATTTTATTGGTACTGTTCTAAGAATGTAGCGATTGGATCAATTATAGTGGCCTTTTCTTTCTATCTTCTTAAGGATTTTTTTGCTTCATTTTTTAATAATACTGAATTAAAGTCGCTGGCTATCTATATATCATTGTCAATCCCACCTCTTGCTCTAACATATCTGGTTGGTGAGTCTCTAAAATCTAAGCGCAAAATTTCGGCATCAATATTCTTCAACAGCGTAAGCAGATATCTAATAGCGATAATTATAATTTTTTTCTACTCATGGTTTTTTAAAGGAGTTAATGTCGTCATTGTCTATTCAATTGCGATTGTATTTACTTTTATAATGACATTCCGCCATTTTCAGAGTAATTGGCCGATTGTTAAGTTTCCCACCCTAGACCAAGGTAAGATTGTTAAAAAATTTGCCGTCCCGCTGCTTTTGGTATCTTTAATCCAAGTTTCTGCGCAACAGATTAATATCATTATTTTAGGTGCAATGTCAGATGAACTTCAGGTAGGATATTTTTCTGTAATTCAAAGGATTAGTATGGTTATGACACTTCCCCTTTTTGCAATTAATGCGGTCATAACGCCGCTTATTTCAAGACATTTTAAAAACGGTGAATTTAATAAGTTGAAAAGAAGTGTAAAAAGAATGTCTTTGTTCGCACTGGTTTCAACTTTACCTTTTTTCTTGCTAGTGTTTACATTTCCTAAAATCCCTCTTACATTTTTTGGACAAGAATATTCAGAACTTGGTCTTGCATTAATTGTAATCTCCATAGGTCAGCTAATAAATGTTTCCGCTGGTTCTGTTGGCTATGTTCTTCAATTGTGTGATAAGCATATCTTATATAGAAACATCATTCTAGCCACAGTCATTATTAT
Source organism: Ekhidna sp. (assembly GCF_040220215.1). Lineage (GTDB taxonomy): Bacteria > Bacteroidota > Bacteroidia > Cytophagales > Cyclobacteriaceae > Ekhidna. The sequence goes on along the minus strand of NZ_JAVJTR010000022.1, from coordinate 90,001 downwards.
AATCATGAGCTCAATAATTTTGATACCAATTTACAATGTGATGGGTGCGTGTATTTCAAACGCTATTGGAATGATATTTTTAAATGTTACTTCTTCATTTTACGTTAAAAAGGAGTTTAACTTTTATCCCACATTTTTAATTCCTCGCTAGTTGACTTTACCAAATACATTAATCATTGGTGCTCAGAAGGCTGGAACTTCTGCAGTGTTTAATTGGCTAAGTCAGCATCCTGATGTATGTGGGCCTGAACATATGAAGGACTTCCCTTTCTTTTGTGAGGACTCGAAATATATCAATGGAACTAATTGGTTCTCAAAATTCTTTGAGGAAAATAAGAAAATTGTTTTACACGGTCATGTTAACTATTTGTACTTCAGCAAAGCTTCTGCGGAAAGAATTAAGTTGCATCTACCCAATGTAAAAATTATCTGTATACTTCGGGATCCGGTCACTCGAGCTTATTCGGCATATTGGCAAGCAGTGAAAATGGGTTATGAAACGCTTGATAGATTTGAAGAAGCTATTACGTTAGAAAAAAAGAAACTAAAAACTGATTTAGTTGATGAAGGTCACTATAAATTTCTTTCAGAGAATACCTATATAGACCATGGTTTCTATTATAGTCAGCTAAAACAGTACTATAAAACATTTAAAAAGGAAAATTTACTTGTTCTCAGGTTTGAAGATTTAAAGATAGATCAAGAAGTGTTCTTTAATACAATTCTGGATTTTCTTGAATTAGAAAGGCGATCAGTGAATTTTAATCGAGTCAATGATAGTGGGATTCCAAAGATTAAATCTCTTCAAAGATTGGTAGTTCGCTTTTCTCTGCCTAGGTGGGCAAAAAAATTTATCCCAGTCAAATTCAGATTACAAGCCATTCGATTTATCAAAGATCGAAACGTTTCAAAAACAGCTTATCCTCCTCTTGATGCTACACTTAGGAAAGAGCTTTACAATACCTATAAAGCTGATATCTCAAAACTTGAAGATTTGACTGGGATAAATTTTGATATTTGGAGAGAGCATGGGAAATAGATTCATTATATGGGCTCTCTTGTTTTTGATAGTTTATATCCCACTTGAAGATTTCTTACTAAAAATTCTTCCTGTACCTGGTGCTGTCTATATTATCCTAAGGCAAGGCTCTGAAGTCATTATATATTTTCTTACGGCCTTAGTGATATATTATTCTCTATTATTCAAGGAGAAGATTACCTTCATTAAAGGTCGCCACAATTTATTTCTATTGGTATTTTGTGTTTATGCAATACTTATTGCGTTCTTTAGTGAATCATCTTTCATGGCTGGGATAAAAAATCTAAAAGCCATGGTGAGATATATTTTATTGATATACCTCATTGTTGCAACAATTAATTATTCAAAATTTCCAATTCTGGCGATAAAATGCATCTTTTATTCCTCCCTGTTTCAAGTCTTTATTGGATTCTTACAAATATTGGGGGGCACTCCTGTAAAAAAATTCTTTGCACCAAAGGAATTGGAAAAGACAGATACAGATTTAATCACAGGGTTTTCAACACTTGACAAACTTGAAGTAGATATTTTCGGGACTATATCTACTACCATCGGGTACGGCTTTTTTCTGATTGTAGGTCTATCGCTCTTATTGGTTTTGAAAGAGAAGCTTATCAAATCAAGAAGTATTCGTTATTTAATATATACGAGCTTTCTTATTTGTATTTACTACTGTGGAAGCAGGGTAGCCTTGTTAGGAGCCATTATCCCAATTTTTCATCAGCTATATAAATGGGATAAGAAGAAATCAATTTTTTTAATTGGATTTGGATCAATCTTCACATTGCTATATGGTTTTTATGTAGCAGATCCAGGGAGCTCAAATGTTAGTTTTTGGTTTATTTTTTCTGAGGGATTCGTTGGAAAGCTAGAGTTACAAAGGTTGGGGTTACTGCTATTTGTTTTTGTCCCGTTCTTATCAGATAGGCATCTATTATTTGGCCTTGGCCCTGATAAGGATTATTTGGTTGGGTATGCAAATTCTAATTTCGATATTCCTTTTTTCTTTCCAGACTTTTACTTGTATTCAATAAAAGATGTCTATTGGTTTTCTTTGATCATATTCTATGGGGTAATTGGATTTTTGTTTTTCATTGCATTCTATTTTGAAATACTAGTTGGATTACTGAAAAGATATAAAGTGTCAAAAAGTATTTTGAATGGCACAGCCCTTGTAGCTATTTACTTAGGACTAATTATGATACCACTAAATCTTTTTAATCAAGCCTTGGAAATTAGACAAATATCGTTTTACTATTGGTTTTTAGTAGCTATAGTTTTCTCGTACACATCACCTGGTTCGTACATTTCTAAATCAGAAAAACTATAATTTATGCCATTTTCAGATTTGATATTCGTCTTTGGAAACAGCCGCTCAGGAACAACCATGATGGGCAGAATACTCAATCAATCTCCAAGAGTTTGGACTTGCAAGCATGAAATTCATTTTTGGGGACAGATTCATAGCCCAAAGGAACAAAGGCTTACAGAAGATCAACAATTAAGCTACATTCAAAAATTGTTAAGAACTCAGAGAGATGGATATTTCTCAAAAAAAACATTATCATCCTATGAAAAGCGGGCTAAAGAGTTGATAGCTAGTTCTCCGCTCGACATTTCTGATCCAGCTCTGTTGTATTATGAATTTTTGAGAGTTGAAGCTAAAGCAAATGGAAAAGATAAATATTGTGATCAGACACCTCGTAATTTGTTTTATCTAGATGAATTACAATCTTACTATCCAGATGCAAAGTTTATTAATATGGTTCGAGATCCAAGAGATGTTCTACTCTCACAAAAGTACAAGTGGAAAAGGAGATTTCTTGGCGGGAAGGATTCGATCCCATTATCAGAAAGCATTCGATCTTGGGCCAACTATCACCCAATCACCATTAGTAAGATATGGAAAGCTAGTATTGAAACTTCACTGAAGCCCAATGATATTAAGGTTTTGCATGTAAAGTATGAATCGTTGATTGAAAAGCCTGATTTGGTGTTGCAAGAGGTCTGTGATTATTTAAAGATAAAGTATGAGCCAAAAATGAAGGAGGTTCCAGTTGTTGGAAGCTCCGCTCAAAGAGACTTGAATCTTGCTAAGGGGCTAAGGAAAGATAATTTAAATAAATGGAAGAAAGGTGGTTTAAGTAACACTGAAATATACCTTTGCGAATTGATTTGTAAATACCAACTTGGCAAGTTCGATTATAGAAAATCGGATGTAAGACCAAATCCAATAGCGCTATTTGTTTATATGATCTTGTTACCCTTTCAAATAGGATTTTCTCTAGTATTGAATTTGACAAAGAATAAGAACATCCTCGATACGATAAAGCGAAAGCTAAATAAGTAAAATTATAATGAGAGTATTGCTTGCGCATAAATTCTTCAATATAACCGGAGGAGCTGAAGTCTTTTTTCATAAGGTAGGTGATGCTCTTACAGAAAATGGTCACGTTGTTGCAAAGTTTGCATCTAATAATGAAGGAGTTGAAGTTGATTGGTCTGAATTAGATAGAGAAGCTCACTTCGTGGACTATAAAAATGGGTCAATCCTGGAAAAGGGATTAAGAGTTCCTTCTATCATTTACTCAAAGACCAACAAGGAGAGATTCAAACGGATGATTTCTGACTTTCAACCTGATATCGTTCATGTTTTTTCCATATTCACCACCGTAACTCCATCAATTCTTGATGCTTGTTCTGAGATGGGGGTCAAGGTGGTTATGTCATGCAATGACTATAAGCATATCTGCCCCAATTACAAACTTTATCATCATGGTCGAATTTGCTTAGAATGTAAGGGAGGAAAATTTTACAATGCCATAAAGAATAAGTGTTGCAAGGACTCTGTATCCTTTAGCTTGGTTAGTTCTTTAGAATCTTATGCGCATATGTATAAGAATGTTGTGTTTGGAAATGTAGATAGGTTCATGTTTTCAAGTGAATTCATGGCCTCAATTACTGCAGAATTTTTAGGTGATAATCAGTTTAAATACTCAATTCTCCGAAATCCATTTGAGAGTCCAAAGTATGAGTATTCAACTATCCATGAGGATTATATCTTATATTTCGGCCGCTTGGTTGAGGAAAAAGGTGTTGATGTTTTATTGAAAGCCATGAGCCATCTTCCACAAATAAAGCTTAAAGTGGTCGGAAATGGTCCCGATGAAGAAAAGCTTCTCGAGATAAAGCAAAATTTGAACCTAGAGAATGTAGAATTTCTGGGACCAAAATACAACGAGGAACTTGAACCAATACTCAAAGCATGCAGGTTTGTGGTAGTACCATCTCTTTGGCATGAAAACTATCCGTATGTGATCAATCAAAGTTTTGCATATGGAAAAGCTGTTATTGGATCAGATAAGGGAGGTATCCCAGAGATGATCCGGGACGGGGAATTTGGGTATATATATCCTGCGGAAAGTATCGAGAATCTTTCAAATGTCATCAATGAACTTTATTCAGACGAATCTAAATACATTGGATTTGGTAGAAGGGCAAAGCAATGGTCTGACAAAAACTTTAATTTTATCACCTTTTATGACAATTTAATAAAGATTTACGAGAAAGTATTGCGATGATAAAAGCGCTGGTTTTGGGTGGAAATGGGTTTATTGGTGCCAATCTGGTTAATTCATTGGTTGAAAAAGGAGTGAATGTAAAAGTTTATGATAAATATAAGCCGAGATATTGTGAGCCACTCAAGAGGGTTGAATATTATTATGGTGACTTCTGTGATATAGCAAAACTCACGGAAGCATTAAATGGCGTTGACCTTGTAATTCACCTTGTATCCAGCAGCATTCCTGCCTCTTCCAATGTAAGTCCTGCTAAGGATATTGAGAATAATCTAATTGGAACCATAAACCTCATTGAGGCAATGAAGTATGAAAATGTACGCAAGATCATCTACTTTTCATCTGGCGGAACGGTTTACGGAAACCCCTCACAACTTCCTGCAAAAGAGGAATCTGAATTAAATCCAATATCATCATATGGAATAGTAAAGGTTTCAATAGAAAGTTATCTTCGAATGTATGGCATACAGGATCATTTGGAAGCCGTTATCCTGAGGCCGTCAAATCCTTATGGTCGCTATCAAAATTTTGAGAGACCCCTTGGGATAATCCCTCATTCTATTTTTTTAGCATTGATGGAAAGGCCTGTAGAAATTTGGGGAGACGGTACCACTATTCGTGATTTTATTTATATTGATGACCTGGTAGCCTTGGTGGATAAAATAATTGACCGATTTATCCCAGGCACTTACAACGTTGGCTCTGGGATCGGAAATACTATCAATGAAGTTTTAGATATTGTGGATTTGACATTGCCCCATATGCTGAATAGAAAATATCTATCACCCAGAGGATATGACGTAAGGAAGATAGTGCTTGATATTGATAAAGTAGCCAAAACATTTAATTGGTCACCTAAGGTTTCATTAGAAGAGGGAATTAGAAAAACTAATGAATGGATACACTCCAGACTTGATGATTAAAGCATTTTTAGTATGGGCCTTATTATTTAGCAATTTTTTTGGGATATCTCAGAAGTCTATAAAACTGGGATATAACGCACCTAACATATTCATTTTCAATGATTTAAGAGACAAGCAATATCTTTTCGAATTAAAGAAGCTTAGTCCGACCTATTTAAGATTTCCTGGGGGAGCAATTGCAAATTTTTATCATCCGTTTTCCAAAACAAGTAAATATGGTTTTTTGAAAGCCGAAATAGATATGCTGCGCGATTCGAACTTGAAAAATCGATTTGGCGAATATTTGATTAAGGATTCTATTTCCTATTCTGGTAGGAACGCCCTTGAAGAATTAATTAATTTAAAATCACAGATTGATTTTGAGGTTATTTATGTAGCCAACATTACAACGGGCTCTTTAGATGACATTGTAAAAGAAATTGAAACTCTGCTTGCAAATGAGATTAAACTAGTTGGAATTGAGCTTGGAAATGAGCTGTATTTTCATTTTTATGATAAAATTATATCACTTGAAGAATATTTGGAAAAAGGAAAAGTATATGCTAAAAGATTGAAACTAGAATTTGATACTATAGATATTGGAATTGTTTTGCCACATGCCCAGTTTATTGATGGTGATTTCAAATTTTTAGGAGATGTTAATGACAATTTTGATGCATGGATTGAAGCTATTTCCAGGGAGAGTTTTTATGATGCAATCATTTTGCATGACTATGCCCATGTAAATTCAAATTGTTGGGCACCAAATAAAGTTGATTGTAGATGGAATAATCTGACTGATTACATAGACGTATATATGGAACAGACATTTAGAAAGTACGGGGAGATTTTTTATAAAAAAGATATTTGGATAACCGAATGGAATTTGATGGGCTTTCATAAGAATTTTTTAACAGAATCAAGACATCTAACTTACATTCACCTATATCTTGCTAAGCTATTTGATATTAATAAGCAAGTGTCGAACAGAATTACTAATTCTTTTTATCATAGTTTATCAGTTAAAGGAACAGGTGATCTTATCTCAAACTTCAGTGGGGAAATTCACAAAAATGCTCCGTTCGATTTTTTTGTAAACTTGGAAAAAATTGAAAGTATTGATTCTACAAGAGTCACCTACTTTGATGTAGCTAAGAATGCTGGGAAAGTTGATTTTTTTTCCGAATTGAAAGTTTATTCTTACTATTTCAATCACTCTGAATCGAACTTTGAAGTGGTCGCGAATGAGAAATTAAGTCTTTTTAGATACGATGATTCTACAAAATCCCTTTATCAAATTCTTGATAAAGAAGCGGTATTTGAGCTTAACAAAGGTGAAATTTGCGTGTCAGAACACCTGATAGAATAGATATGATAGCACAACTTGATTCCAATTATTTCAAAACTAGACCAACAAAGATTTTCACCAGGCTCTTTAGCTATTTCCTTGTGGAAGGAAGACCAGTAACTGCACCTGGTAGATTCATAAACCCAATAACATTTCTTTTTTTAAAAGTATATGCAACAGCTTTTGGTATTAGAAAAAAGGAGTTGAGCCCAATTTTTATTTTGGGAACCGGTAGAAGTGGGACAACATTATTGGGAAAGATTCTGAGTATTCATAAAGATGTGGCTTATCTCAATGAACCAAAGGCGATTTGGCACGAAGTGTTTAAGAACGAGGATTTAATTGGAAATTTCACATCAAAGGCAGGCAAATATAGACTAGACCCAAATAGCATTACACCTATTCAACGACGAAGATTAAATGGTATTTATTCAGCTATTTTAGCAGTGACAAGAAATAGCAGGGTAGTTGATAAATATCCTGAACTAATCTTCAGATACGATTTTGTCAAGAAAATATTTCCAAATGCAAAGTTTGTAGTTATTTCTCGAAATGGAATTGATACAGCAGGATCAATTGCCTCATGGTCTAAACGGAATCAAATTTCAAAAGTGAATTTAACCGAAAACTGGTGGGGGAAGAATCATCGAAAATGGGAGTATCTAGTTGATCAGATCGTCAAGCATGATCGTGATCTCAAACCTATCCATAATGAAATATCAAATATGAAGGATGATGTAAATAGAGGGGCAGTTGAATGGATAGTAACCATGAATGAGGCACTTCAATTGTTGGAGAAGAACAAAGAAATTCTACTTGTCACCTATGAAAGCCTCATCAAGACTCCTGAATATGTGATGAAAAATATTTATTCTTTTTGCGAATTAAATGATGATTTAAAATCTGTTGAATACGCGAAACTTCAAATAAATTCTAATGAGAAAAAATATGAATTAACCACACTGTCTCCATTATTGCGAAAAATTATCGATAGAATCTCAGTAGAGATTGAAGCAAAATTGAATTAGAAATTTTAGATAGGTTATGCAAGTATTTAGCAAAATATCAATATTTACTATTTTATTACTATTCAAGGCATATTCTGTACTAGCAGGAGATCCAAAGAAAATAATATTTATTTTCATTGATGATTTAAGGCCAGATATAGGAATCTATGGGAATGACAAAATTTACACCCCAACTCTTGATTCTCTTGGAAAGGCAGGAACAGTTTTCGAAAACGCATATTGTCAGCAGGCTCTATGCTCGCCTTCAAGGTCTTCTATTTTAACTGGAGTACGTCCTGATTCTATAAAAGTAAATGATTTGTCAACTCATTTTAGGAGTTCAGTCCCTGAAATAAAGACTATACCTCAATTTTTTAAGGATAAAGGCTACCTCTCTGCCGGTTTTGGCAAAATTTTTCATGGTAAGAGTCTTGACGATTCATTATCTTGGAGTAATGAGTCGTATTATCCACCTAGATTGTTATGGGTGAATGAGTCGAACTTGAAAATTCGAGATAGCTTAATAGCCTTAGGTTCAAAATTGCCTTATTCATATCCTTATGAAAGAGGAGAGTCTGAAGATAATGATGATTACCGAGATGGATTAATCACCTCAAAAGTGATTGATTATATCAGAAACCATCAGTCTGACTCCTTTTTTTTAGCATTGGGATATTATAAACCTCACCTTCCATTTTCGTGCCCATCCAAATATTGGGATATATATGACTCCATAAATTTTTCGTTTGATGTACCTAATAATTGGCCTGAAAATTCCTTCGATTTTGTAACCTCAGAATTTGAGGAGCTAAGAAACTACTTTGGAATTCCTGCTACTGGAAGGATAACTGATGAGAAAACTATTCTTAACCTTAGGCAGGGATACTATGCCTGCATATCATTTGTGGATGACCAATTAAGAAGGTTATTTAATGAATTGAGAAATCTGGGTTTAGCAAATGATGTAACAATAGTGCTGGTTGGAGATCATGGTTATAAACTGGGAGAGTACGGTTCTTGGGCGAAACACACCAATTATGGAATTGATACTAGAATTCCATTAATGTTTACAGGCCCCTCAATACCTGCTATGAAAGTTCCCGATGTAGTTGAAGGGATTGATATATTTCCAACTCTTGTTGATTTATATTTTGATGATTTTCAAGATTCAAATTTTGAAGGCCAATCTTTAGTACCCGCCTTCGAAGACAAAGGCCTATCCAAAGATTATGCGATTAGTCAATTTCCTAAAAGTAAATATATGGGTTACAGCCTGTTTCGAAATGATTACAGGTTAATTGTGTGGAACGATTTTACCAATGCCGAAACGCCCTCTAGTATAGAGCTTTATGATCATAGAACTGACAAAGCCGAAACTAAAAACATATATAATCCATCTGATACTACCAATGTAAGTTTGGTTAAAAAACTCATAAACGGCACTTGTGTCGAGATTAGGTTTCCAAAGAAAATAACTGGGTTTGGAAGCAATTCAAGTGACCTGCAAATAGAGATTTTCAATGATGTTTTGAAGATTTCTTTACCTGTTATTGGTGAGTGTGATCGTAGCTTTAATGTTTTGGTTCATGATATAATGGGTCGAGTGATTTTTTCCGGAGGAGGCCAAACAGGTTATAACATTAATCTCAAGGAAATAAAAGGATCGGTATTTTTTGTGAAAGCTATCGGTGGTGGCCATAGGTCAAGTTCAAAATATTTTATTACTAATTTATGAAGATTGCAATCTTAGGATCAAGAGGGTATCCCTATGTTTATAGTGGGTATGAAACCTTTGTTAAGGAATTGTGCGAAAGACTCATTAAATACGAAGGGGTTGAGTTGACAGTTTATTGCCATAAGCATTTATTCAAAGAAAGACCCCAAGAATTAAATGGTATAAAGTTGATTTATATTTCAACGGTTAAGTCGAAATCTCTTAGCCAATTGATTCACTCATTTCAGTCATTCATTCACGCTTGCTTTTCAAGTTATGATGTTGTTTTTGCTGTTAATTCTGCTAATGGACCATTCGGTTGGATACCTCGGGTCTTTGGTAAGAAAACTTCTGTAAACGTGGATGGGTTAGAATGGATGAGACCGAAATGGAAAGGGCTTGGAGCTAAGTATTTTTATTGGTCATCTAAGCTCTGCACAAAGACCTTTAATAAGATTATCAATGATTCAGATGCTATGCGTGATTTCTATTTAAAGGAATTCAAAGCTGAGTCAACAGTAATTGCGTATGGTGCTAATATCAGATTTTCTAAAAATATAAAGTTAATTAAGAAATGGGATTTGGAGCCAACAGGTTACTATCTCATTGTGGGTAGGCTTATTCCTGACAACAATGCCGATCTCCTTGTTAGGGAATTCATCAAATCAAAATCAACCAAAAAACTTGTAATCGTTGGAGATGTACCATATAAGGATTCATATGCTGAAAATATTAAGAAGACAGATGACCCCAGGGTAGTTTTTACGGGATATATAACTGATCAAGATGAGCTGGCTGAGTTATATCACAACTGCTATGCCTATTTACATGGGCATGAGTTTGGAGGTACTAATCCAACAATGTTAAAAGCTTTAGCTTATGGATGTTCCATTTTAGCATTAGACACACCGTTCACAAGGGAAATGCTTTTAGATGGAAAACATGGTCTATTTTTCACAAAGCAACCTGATAATTTCGCTGAATTAATCAACAATGTGGATTCTAAAAATGAAAAGCTTGAAAAATTGAGAAATATATCAAGGAATAGAATAGAAGAAAATTATACATGGGAAAAGATTACGCAAGAATATTACAACTTCTTCAAAGATTTAATTAAGTGATAAGCTGTTAAAATTACAAGCCGTTTGCGATAGAATCCCCAATCATTAAAAGTTTTCTTTCAATTTCAGAAGGATTTAAAATTTTCGTTTCATTTGGATAATTCTCTAACCTAAAAACCCTACCATCCCAATAAACTTTCGATTCCTTATTTCTAATTGCCCATTGGTTTAAGACCATAGAAAATATCCAGCTTCGCTCATTTGCTGTCCTAGAGGCATTGTCTATTATATCAATAAATGATTTGCCATCGGTAATAGGAAATTGTTCATTTTGAAGGTAATTTTTAAGCGTAGGTATAAAATCAGTGAAATCAACAAGACGGTCAGCACGATAAGAGTTAGTTTGGTAAGGATATTTAATCAACAATGGGACATTAATACCAGTCTCTTTCAAAGTCCCTTTCCCTCCTCTAATAAAATCTCCACTGTGGTAAATAGAATGTTCTGAGGGAGATCCATTGTCAGATGTGAATACAATTAAAGAGTTATCGTAATCACCTATTTCTTTCAGGAAGGTGATTAGGTTGCCAACTATTTTGTCCATGTATTCCACCAAGAATTTGTAGTTGTGAATATTATCATAGTCGTTAATATTAGCATTTATTGGATATCCTGGAGGACTAGTATATGGGCCATGGGGTAAGTTTAAAGCGTAATATAGAAAGTAAGGATTTTCTCTATTATTAAGTAAGAAATCTTTTGCGAAAGCAAGTTCAAGATCTGGCCCGTATAAATTGTTATCAAATTTTTTTGTACCAGAATTTGAAAAATATGTTGGATTGAAATACCTACTGGTAACTTCACTATGATTACCATCAAGCATTTTATGTACAAAATAGGAATCAAAACTAAACTTATTTATGTGCTCAGGATGCACATTTAAATCAGCTAAGTGCCATTTACCAACTACACATGTTGAATATCCACTGTTTTTAAAAAGACTTCCTAAATTAGGGTGTAGGTTTAATTGTTCACCGGGTTTTATATTGAAGATGACACCATTGTTTGTAGGATAAAGACCTGTCATTAATTCAGCTCTTGAAGGGGCGCATATTGGGTTAGCATAACAATTATCAAAAATGGTGCATGATTTTGCTAAAAAATTTAGATTGGCCGTATTGTAAGAATTGCTGTTATAAATAGAGAGTATTTCTTTACCTAAATCATCAGCTACTATCAATATAACATTGTTGTAAGGGTTTTTTGAGATAGTTGAGTCTTTATCTGAGCAACTATAAAGGAATAAAGCAATAAAAAAAGAGATAGCTTGTTTTTTTCTGCGACAGGCTGGATATTTTTGCTCAGCAAAAGTTTTCATTTTCAGGGATTTCATTTCGGCTCGCTAATTTTTCTTTAAGGAAGATACATTTTTGAAATAACAAATAAGACATAGGTGTTTCATTTAGATATTAATATTTAGATCTTTTTTAGTGGGTTACTAAGATACTTTTATGCCATCACATCATCGATACTCCCCTTATTTCCCCATCCTATTTCTCCTTGTAGATTTAGTATGTCTGAACATTGGTGTTTTTTTTGCGAACGAGTATCGTTTTGGATATCTAATACCCTCTAAAGAGTATCAACTTCTCCAGTTGATACTCAATGTAGTTTGGATTGGTGTTTTCTTTAGCTCAAGACTTCAGGAGATCAATCGAAATTCTCGATTACTGGATCATCTAAATAAAGTCTTAACAGGGTTGGTTATCAACCTCTCAATCGTTTTTGCTCTTTGGTTTGCTCTGGAACCGGTAGACTATTCACGAAAACATCTATTTGTGACTTATTTGGTTTTTACCATTTTAATTCTGGTATGGAGGAGTATTTGGCACTATTTAATTAGATATTATAGAGTTAAAGGATTTAACATTCGCCGTGTAATTATTATAGGGAAAGGAGATTTGTCTGATTCTCTTGCTCAATATTTTAAAGAGGCTCCAGAACTTGGATATCATTTGGTGGGAATAGTTGACAATCATGAGCAAGCTGATGAACGACTCGATAATTTTGAAGACTTCACCTTATCTCAAGAAGCCGATATTGTATTCTGCTGTTTACCAAATTTGAATGATGAACAGGTGAAAGATGTAATAGATTTTGCTGAGAATAACCTGATAAAAGTTAATCTGATTTCTCAATTCAGTCGACTTTCTAACTACAATTTATCGATTGAGCAATTTGGCAGCATTCCAATTATAAATGTAAATGCGATTCCACTAGACAGCATCGTTAATCGATTTATTAAAAGAACTTTTGATATTGTATTTTCTTCAATTTTTATTCTACTGATTTTTTCTTGGCTTGTCCCAATTATTGGATTCTTAATAAAGATGGAATCAAGAGGCCCTGTTTTTTTTAAGCAAAAAAGGCACGGGAAAGACAACAACTTTTTTCTATGCTGGAAATTTAGAACGATGACATATCAGAAAAATGCTGAATTTAAACAGGCTACTAAAGATGACAACCGGATCACCAAGATCGGGGCAATCCTGAGGAAGACTTCTATTGATGAGTTGCCACAATTTATCAATGTTTTTCTAGGAGATATGTCAGTGGTTGGTCCAAGGCCACACCCTATTAAACTCAATGAAGAATTTCAGCCAAAAATTGATCGTTTCTGGCAAAGGCACGCTGTTAAGCCAGGCATTACTGGCTTGGCTCAAGCGAAAGGGTTTAGAGGTGAAACAGCCGAACTGAGTGATATGAGTGGAAGGGTAAAGCTAGACCGGTTTTATGTGAAAAACTGGTCCCTAATTCTTGACTTTAAAATCATTCTCTTGACCGCCATGTCAATTATTAAGGGAGATCAAAACGCATATTAGCCGTTACTTTGGCAGTTAGCTATTGGCTACTTAATTACCTATAAGTTGTATTGAATCTCATTTGTTCAATGCGAATGAACAAATTCAATTTGAACACCCTTTAGGGCTGGGGTAAATCAAATTGAAATCATTTTATTTAGATCAAACCCCCAAACCTTAAAGTTCTAGACATATCCAATTTGTACTTTTGCTTAATGAAAAACATTCTAGTAACAGGAGGAGTTGGATTTATTGGTTCACATACTGTAGTAGAGCTTTATAATAAGGGATATAAGCCAATTGTTATAGATAATCTCTCTAATTCTCAAAAAGGAGTAGTTGATGGAATAGAAAAGATTATAGGCTCTTCAATTCCATTTGAGCAAGTGGATCTTGTGGATTATCCTTCTGCGAAAGCTGTATTTCAGAAATATAATTTCGATGGGGTTATCCATTTTGCAGCTTTCAAGGCTGTAGGAGAGTCAGTAGAAAAGCCGATAGCATATTATGAAAACAACCTGGTTTCACTTATCAACCTCTTGAAGCTGTCAGCCGAATTTAATGTTCACAATTTCATATTCTCATCCTCATGTACTGTTTATGGACAACCGGATAAACTTCCGGTAGATGAGTCATTCCCAAAGCTACCTGCTGAATCTCCGTATGGTAATACGAAACAGATTGGGGAGGAGATTATTGAGGACTTCTGTACCTCTAAGCCGGCTTTTAAAGCCGTTTCGTTGCGATATTTTAATCCAATTGGCGCACATGATTCTGCGCTTATCGGAGAACTTCCGATTGGTGTCCCAAACAATCTGGTGCCTTTCATCACTCAGACTGCAGCCGGAATTAGAGATAAATTAAGTGTCTTTGGTGGCGATTACAATACAACTGATGGCACGTGTATTCGGGACTATATTCATGTGGTAGATTTAGCAAAAGCCCATATTGTGGCACTCGAATATTCAGAAAAGATGAAATCTAATTATGATTTTTTCAATGTTGGGACCGGTATAGGATTCTCTGTTCTAGAGGTTATTCACTCCTTTGAAAAAGTCTCAGGAATGAAACTCAATTATGAAATAGTTGATCGAAGGCCTGGAGATATTGAAAAGATATATGCTGATACTAAAAAAGTAAATAACATATTAGGCTGGAAAGCTGAACTTGATTTAGATGACATGATGTCCTCCGCCTGGAAATGGCAAAAATCATTAATAAGGTACTAATCATGCATTTCAACTAAAAAATCGCTCTATTTACCGAAATAGTTAAAAAATCCCTTAAAAAATTGACATTTTTGATGTTGACTTAGGTTTTAGCCTAAAGTTCATAAACTAAAAAAATGAGTCTGCCGCTCGCCATAGCAACTGCGTTTTTAGTAACGCTTACCCTGATGCCAGTGATCATCAGGATTTTTAGATCTATCGATTTGCTGGATAGACCTGACAAAAGAAAGATTCATAGTATTAGCACACCCAGTCTGGGGGGAATTGGGATATTCGCTGGAATCCTATTCGCACTATTAATTTCGGTTTCGTTTGTGGATTTAGCAACCCAGAAGTATTTCATTGGGGGCACGATCCTTATTTTTTTACTTGGAGTTAGAGATGATCTATCAAGTTTACTAGCACAGCATAAACTTATTGTACAGGTATTTTCCGCATTTTTAGTTGTATTTCTAGGTGGAATAAAAATCGAAGGTTTCAATGGTTTGTTTGGTATTCAAACCTTTCCATGGGTATTTGACGAAGTATTTACAGTTTTCGTGATTGTTGTAATGACCAATGCCTTTAATCTGATTGATGGAATTGATGGTCTTGCTGGCTCAATTGCTCTAGTAATTTCAACCTTCCTAGGTTGGACAGCTTTCCAAAGTGGTTATTATATAGATTCAGCCTTTGCGCTAGCTATTTCAGGTGCTACTTTGGGTTTCCTATTGTATAATTGGTATCCATCAAAAGTATTTATGGGCGATACTGGATCTATGGTTTTTGGCTTTATGCTAACGACCTTAATGGTCAAATTTTTAGCAACTCCTATTCCTCCTTCAGTTATTCTTTCTCCAGTTGCGACCAGCTTAGCACTTTTTGCTTTGCCCGTTTATGATACACTCCGGGTGATTTTTATCCGTGTTTTTACAGGTAAACCACCCTTGGCCCCAGATAGAAACCACATACATCATGTGCTTTTAAAGTTAGGCTTGAATCATGCTCAATCAACCATCATACTGGTAAGCTATAATGTTGTGATGATTTTGTTCGCAGTAGTATTTCAAAGCATCGGAGAGCTTTGGATCATGTTGACAATGACTGTTGCTACTGTCACTATTGGTGCAGTTTTAGACAGAAAACTCATTAGAAGGGAAGCTTCGCGACTTGCCAAAATCATTCCTCCGGAAATCAAGTTAAGTAAAACGCATACCTCAGTATAATTGCTATTTTTGCGGTTAATTGTAGAAACTGCAGAAACAATGCTCGAGAAGGTAAAATCATTTATTTCAGAAGTTGAAAATACCACAGCAAAGTCTGAGGAGGAAATTGAAGAATTTCGTTTAAAATTTATTGGACGAAATAATGTCATCAATGATTTATTTGAGGAATTCAAAGGTGTTCCTTCTGAACAAAAACGTGAGTTAGGGCCAGCACTTAATGAGCTTAAAAGTTTGGCTCAAACTAAGCTTAAAGAACTTTCCTCATCACTAAGTTCAAGCAACACATCTTCTGTAGACATTGATGTTACACTTCCTGGAATATATGGAATTGAGGGATCTATCCACCCCATCTCTCAAACTAAAAATAGGATTATTGAAATCTTTGAAAGGCAAGGTTTCAATGTTGAAGATGGACCTGAAATTGATAACGACTGGAACAATTTTACGGCTTTGAATTTTCCGGAAAACCATCCAGCACGAGAGATGCAGGACACCTATTTTGTGGAGAAGAACCCGGATATTTTGCTACGGACGCATACATCTAATGTTCAGATTAGACTAATGAATAATAAAAAGCCCCCCATCCGGTCGATTATGCCAGGTAGGGTTTACAGAAATGAGGCGATATCTGCGAGAGCTCATTGTTTTTTCCATCAAGTAGAGGGATTGGTTGTTGGAGAAAATATTAGCTTCAAGGATCTGAAGAATACGCTATATCATTTTTCAAAAGAGATGTTCGGTAAGAAAACGAAAATTAGGTTAAGACCGTCTTATTTTCCTTTCACAGAGCCGAGTGCAGAAATTGATATAAGCTGTTTTATTTGTGGTGGAAGTGGCTGTAAGATTTGTAAGCAAACCGGATGGGTAGAAATAGCAGGATCGGGGATGGTTGACCCTAATGTGCTTGAAAATTGCGGTATTGACTCAACCAAATACAGCGGATTTGCCTTTGGGATGGGTATAGAACGAGTGACTATGCTGAAGTATCAGCTGGATGATTTAAGGTTGTTTTCAGAGAACGATATCCGCTTTTTAAAGCAGTTTTAGAGAAGGTCCGAAATAATTTTCTCTTCCGTAATTCCTTCAGCCTCTGCCTTAAAGTTTCGTACTATTCTATGTCTAAGAACCGGAGCGGCCTCCAGCCTTACATCTTCAATGTCCGGCGAGTATTTACCATTAATCAAGGCGTTACATTTTGCAGCCAAGATAAGAAACTGACCAGCTCGAGGGCCTGCTCCCCATTCAAGATACTCCTGAGCTATTTTGTCTACCTTCTCACCACCTGGTCGCGTTTTGGAAACAAGATTAACAGCATATTCATATACATTGTCAGCAACCGGAACTTTTCTAACAAGCTCTTGAAAATTAAGAATTTTTTCTTTTGAGATAACTTCATTCACCTCACCTGTCTGATGCGAAGTAGTAGTTTTAATCACCTCGACCTCATCATGATATTTCGGATAGTCGAGCTTAATCATGAACATAAACCTATCAAGTTGTGCCTCGGGTAGCGGGTATGTGCCTTCCTGCTCTATCGGGTTTTGTGTAGCTAATACGAAGAAAGGCTTATCCAGCTGGTAATTTTGTCCAGCGATGGTCACAGCTCCTTCTGCCATGGCTTCAAGCAATGCAGACTGGGTCTTCGGAGGTGTCCGGTTGATCTCGTCTGCCAGAATAACATTTGAAAAAACAGGACCTTTAATAAAACGGAGATTTCGTTCTTTATCCAGGGTTTCTGCCCCCAGAATATCGGAAGGCATGAGGTCAGGGGTAAACTGAATTCTATTGAAGTCGAGACCCAGGCATTTTGAAACGGTTTGAACCAAAAGTGTTTTAGCTAGACCCGGAACTCCGACTAGCAAGGAATGACCGTTGCAGAATAGAGACGTAATGAGTAGTCGAACAACATCGGATTGGCCAATGACTTTTTTAGATATTTCTTTCTCTAGCTTTTGAAAATCTTCAGCTAACTCGTCTGCAAGTTTTACATCTTTCGTTTCTGCCATTCCGATTTGATTTTTTTGTCTTAAGTTGAATGCCCCCTCTTAATCGTAATCTAGTTCGTGAGGTTACAATAATTATACTCCGGGTCTATTTCTATGAAAACATTGCCTCTGGCCTTGTCAAACCATTGTGATATTCTAGCATTCTTCTTATTAGCAAGAGCTGCTGCAGCTATTTTTTGATAGTCGATATCCAGGTTTGCCTGATGAGGAGCCACTTTGCCCTTGTAGTAGATGATCCTAAAAGCATAACTTCCGTCTTCTTTTTGAAATCTGATGGGCTTTGTAATGTTGCCTATTTTCATGGTATCTATCGTGAAGAAAATATTAGGATCTAATGTCTCAGCCGGGACCCTCAATGCACCTGTCTCATCCTGAAAAAAACCTCCGGCAGAGGATGTAAGCTGATCATCTGAATACTCCTTAGCAGCTGCCTGAAAAGTCATACTATCCAATTGAATCAAGTTTCTAAGGCTATCAAGATAGTTCTCAGCTTTATTGTAGTCTGCCTGATTCGGCTGTGGAGTGATTAGAATGTGCCGTGTTTTAAATGTATTCCCTCTTTTTTCCTGAAGCTGGATCAAGTGGAAACCAAATTGTGACTCTACAGGCATAGAGGTTTCACCCGGTTTCATGGAAAGGGCCGCTGCTTCGTATTCAGGTGCCAACTCTCCTCTGCTATAAAATCCTAATTGACCTCCATTTGCTGCAGATCCCGGATCTTGAGAGTACTGTTTGGCAAGCGCAGCAAAAGATTCACCTGATTCAATCCTGCTTCTGATATCAAGCATCAGGTTCCTGACTTTTTCTTTTTGACTTTTTCCTGGTTGTGGTTCTTTCACAATTTGAGCAATTGAAACCTCAGTGGAAAAGTATGGTAAAGAATCCTGCGGTATATTTTTGAAAAACTTCCTCACTTCGGAAGGAGTCACTTTTAACTCTGACGTCAATTCGGATTGCATTCGTTGAATGGTCAATTGCTCTTTGATGTTATCAAAAATCTCTGAGCGTATTTGATCAATGCTCTTATTGTATGCTTTTTCAATGGCTTCTTCACCTCCAAACTGTTGAGCCATTACTGACATCCTTCGGTCAAGATTGTTATTTACTTCGGAATCATTGACAAAAATGGAGTCAATTTCTGATTGGGCCATCAGCATTTTATTCACAACCAATTGCTGAAGTATTTGGCACTTAGCATTGCTGCCTCGCATTTCACCACGAGAGAGAAAATCAAGGTAGGACCGTTCAAGCTCAGATTTTAAAATGATGTAATCGTCTACTTTGGCTATAATCTTATCAATGACTACTTCTTTGTCCTGAGCAAACGATGAAAGCACGGTTAAAAAAGCCGCACTAATTAGTATAAATTTCAAACGCATTTGACTGTTCTGCTTCTTCATAGATTTTCTTTTCCAGCTCCTTCTTCAGAGCAATTTTCCGCTTGTTTATGATGATATCCTCAATGCTTTCCCTGATGAATTCTAAAGGCGCAATTTCACCTATCACTTTGTGCTCAAAGATTCTTATGAAATAGATGTAATCTTCATCAGACACCTCAACTGAGCTATTCGTCTTCAGAAAAGCTGCTTTATCATTAACATTCTTCAAGGGGGTTTCAATTAGTACCTCATCAAATTTTATCCAAACCGAGTCCTCAACAAACGCTTTCACGGCATGCTCATTGGCGTATTCCCAAATTTGCGTAGTATCCTGTGGATAGTTTCTTAGGCTTCTTCTGAAACGCCAGATATTTGGTGCTTTTGAAGGAAACTTGAAATAAATGCATTTCGCAAGGTTTTGCCTTAATACAAAATTCTCAGCCTTTTCATCGTAGTAGGCTTGTAACTCGCTGGTACTCACTTCTTCATTGATATTTGCATCAATATATTTTTTTTCAAGCTCATGGACCATCAGCGCATACTGATAGTCCAGCACCTTATTTTGAATTCGAGCTTCATTGAAATCAATCGCTTCCTCAGCCCGGCTGATCATCAGCTGTTTTTTCACCCAATCTAAAACGAACTTCTCAACAAATACAGCACTATCTGCAGGAGATAGATTCGCAGGAATAAGTTCGGCAAGATTCGACTGTACCAATTGCTTTTCTCCAACCTTGGCAATGACCTTTTCTTCAGTCACTTCTTTAGGTTGAAAGTACTGGCAGCCTGTTAAAAGCAATATGTTGAAAATGAGGATATTTCTCACTTATGGATACATTTTTATGAGCCTGCAAATATTGTTATTCTTTTCAGTAGAGAACTCAATTTTGTCCATTATTCTTTTGACAAGCATGAGACCTAAACCTCCTTGCCTCCGTGAAGAAACTAATTCTTCCATGGGAGGAGATTGGTATTCATTAATATCAAAACCAATTCCTTTATCTCTAAAAGTGAATACAATTTGTTTAGGCTTAAAATCAATGTTAAATTCTATCTGACTATTCGGATTACAATCATTCGCGTGAATAATTAAATTGGCGCAAACCTCATCTACTGCTAAGACAAGTTTGTGTGCTTGTAGATCCGGAACATGATGATCCTCCAAAATATCTGAAGTAAACTGGCGTATTTTAACCAGCTCTTCCTTATTACACCCTATGATGAGTTTTTTATTCATTAAAGGAGTTTATCGCTGCTTCTTTGTTATCAACAATTGTTAATAATTTTTCTAATCCAAGTATATCAAATACTTGTTTTACCGTTTCATTTATACCAAATAGTGCGAGCTCAATATTCTTCAATTTGAATTCATCAATATGAGAAATAAATACGCCTAACCCCGCTGAAGAGATATAGTCAAGCCCTGACAAATCCACCACAATTTTTTTC
The DNA here is from genome assembly GCF_040220215.1 of Ekhidna sp. Taxonomy (GTDB): domain Bacteria; phylum Bacteroidota; class Bacteroidia; order Cytophagales; family Cyclobacteriaceae; genus Ekhidna. The sequence continues at coordinate 69,223 of NZ_JAVJTR010000022.1, read as the reverse complement.
TCTCCATTGTCCATTGCAGCCTTCAATGCATCATCAAGGTAAATACTGGATCCTGCATCTATTTCTCCATTCACTGCTATGAAGTGAACACCTTCTTTACTATCTGTGGTTATATCTGTCATTTTTTCTTGTCTTTAAATTGGATCACCACTAATGTGTAATCATCATCAATTATCATCCCTCCAATAAATTCAGAGAGATCATTTTTAATTCCTTCTTTTACTTGGTCGGGTGCTTTAGAGGCATGGGTGGTGAATGACTTTTTTAAACGTTCACTTCCAAACTGCTCTCCGTCAGGGTTCTTTGCTTCTGTGATACCATCAGTATATAGGAGCAGGGTGTCTCCGGCATGATAGTTTACAGTATTGCTATGAACGTAATCCTCATAACTTGAGTTTCTTACCATCCCCAATCCCATTCCATCACACTTCAAAAAGTCAATTGTATTTTCGTTTTTGCAATAAAATAAGCTCGGACAATGTCCTGCTCGTGAAAAATGTAGCCTGTTATTTTCAGTATCAATGTCAAAATAAGTAGCCGTAATAAATGAAGTCTTTTCAAGACAATGGCTTAACGCAATATTTGCTTTTTTGTTAAACTCTTCTGGTGTAACACCTTGACTAGCAAGGCTGTGAAATATACCTTTCATCTGTGCCATCTGGAAGGCAGCACTTGTTCCTTTACCGGAGACGTCTCCAATAATCAGACCGAACCTATTAGCCTTGTATTCCAGAATATCATAGTAATCACCCCCCACTTCATCTGCTGCCATTGAAAAGGCTGCCATTGTCAAATGGTTGTTATTGATTAGTTCCGTTGGCAATAAACTCTTTTGAACATTTTTTGCGATTTTAAGCTGCTCCTTGTATCGCTCATTTTCAATGGATTCTTTTATTAACGTTAGGTTTTCCAATGAAATACTGGCCTGATTAACGAACGTTGTGATGATATTGACCATCTCACGGTTAAAAGCTTCAGATACCTCATTCAATAATACAATAAAGCCCACCTGCTTATTTTGCACCATAATTGGTAAAGCGATAATTGACTTAAACTGTGCATGCTTTAAGTCATCTGTTAGCTTTCCTGAACTCACCTCATTTTTGAGCTCGAATTTTAAAATTGAATTTATAGTATCGCTTTTTATCGCAGACTTGATTCCGTCTACACCCTCATCTTTTAACCCCCTTATAACTTGCGTGGTGCCATGATCATCTTTGACTTCCAGCCAGGCAGCATCTGCAAATACGGCACTCATGGAGCTTTCCAGTAAGATTTCATAGGTTTGATCCTTTGTTTCTCCTCTAGGTATGGACTGACTCAGTTTTTGAAAATCAAGCGCCTCCTTAAGTTTTTGTTCGAAAACGGAAGAGGTAGGTAGATTGAAAAGCGTCACCAAAATAGAAATGACTGCATAGAGAAATAAAAATCCGAAAATGCCGTAAGTGAAAGTCCGATCCAGTAAGTCAATTACCAATACTTCTGTATAGGAGAATTTCAGTAGGTTTAGCAAGAAGTGATAGAGGTAGATTCCGGATAAAAGTATGAAAAGAATGCCTTTCCATTTTTGCTTGAAATTCAGGTAAGCGACCCATTTGAGGTTGAAAACAAGAATCAACGAAAAACACCCAAGAATGACCAGGGCAACTCTAAAATTCGCAGCTTCTATGCCGGTTCCAAGGAAATCAAAAAGCAGTGACGCTACTAGAGCAACCTCAAAAAATCCCCAAAGTTGAAGCAGGTTTTTAGACTTTTGATATAATATCAATCGCTTCCAAACCACCAACGTTGAAACCATAAAAATCACTACCAATCCAACCAGGATGTTATAAAAGAAATTGATAGTAAGCGGACTTTCTACTAGTGTAGTACTTGCGAATAAATTGAAGAATAGCTGGATAGCCAATGAAATAAGAGTAGTTATTAAACCAGTTATGAAAACCTTCCATAACAGGTCAGTGAAGTTGAGGCTATCAGCTTTGGTAATGATATATCGATAGTAAGCGAATGTGGAAAGGACAAAGCCTGTAAAACAGAGTTGTGGGAAGAAGTTGGAAAAATCCACCTTCATGTCGTAACTCTGGACGAAAAGCAGATAAATGCTGGAACCGGTGAACAGTAACCAACAGATGATTGCTCCCAGAAAACTAAGCCTTATTTTCACCTTGTCTGACACGGTGACAAAAATAAAGACCTTGGGCTACATAGTGGCTACAGGAAGTGTGGTAGTAGTTAAAGTATGTTAAGGAAGAAGCTCAAGAATTTGTTGAAGATAGGTTCGATCAATGTCATCAAAATCGTTCAATAGATCACTGTCAACGTCTAATACACCAATCGTTTTTCCATCTTTCCTGACTGGGATTACTATCTCTGATTTGGACGCAGAAGCACAAGCGATATGTCCGGGAAACTCATCCACATTAGGCACGATGAGCGTTTGTTCCTTTTGCCAACTCGAACCACAAACTCCTCTTCCTTTTTTGATCCGTGTGCAAGCAACCGGCCCCTGAAATGGTCCCAAAACCAATTCATCCTCAGAGTCAACCAAATAAAAACCTACCCAGAAAAATCCCATTCCTTCTTTTAATGCTGCTGAAATGTTGGCCAGGTTGGCAATGAGATTTTTCTCACCATAAAGTAGGCCTGTTATTTGAGGGATTAACGATTGGTATTTTTCCTCTTTTGTCCCCTCTTTAATCAGTGTTAAATCTTCAGCCATGGTTGTTTTTGTAAGTGGTTAATTGATCTGCAAAAATAGCCTCTTCATTTTCGATCTTCCCTTCAATTTCTGGAGCTGCAATCCCTTTTTCAAAAATAGATGAAGAAGTAAACACCCTTGCTTCATCCCAACAGTTCTCATTAATAAAAGAGTTCAATACTTGAGAACCTCCCTCAATAATTACAGACCGAATATTTCGTTCGTGGAGCTGACGAATCACACTCCAGGGGTTGTTCATATCAGTTTTTACCCACTCGATGTTCCCTGATTTTTCTTCTTTGATAGTATTAAGAACCAGGGTGGGGGCATCTGAATTAAAAAGATTGTATTCTTTGCTTACTTCAAGATTTCGGTCGAGTAAGATCCGAATAGGATTTTTTCCATTCCACTCTCGTGCAGTTAGCAGTGGATCGTCATAAATCGCTGTGTTTTTTCCTACGAGGATGGCATCTTCCTCTGTTCGCCATTTGTGTACCAGCTGTCGTGAATATGGATTACTGATCCATTTAGAGTCATAGTTTTCTCTCGCTATAAACCCATCCTTCGTTTGGGCCCATTTAAGAATCACATAGGGTCGTTCTTTTTGAATCGAAGTAAAGAATCGCTTATTTAACTTTCTCGCTTCTTTTTCAAGAACACCTACTTCTACTTGTATGCCTGTTTGCTTTAGCTTCTCAATACCTTTCCCATCTACTTTATCAAAAGGATCCCGACATGCTACAACCACTCGTTTGAGCTTCTTCTCAATCAAAAGATCAGCACAGGGAGGAGTTTTCCCTTGGTGAGCGCATGGTTCCAGCGTTACATAAGCAGTACTTTCGGGGAGCAATGAATGGCCTTTTACGGAATCAATTGCATTAACTTCAGCATGAGCCTCACCGTATTTCTGATGATAACCTTCACCAATGATTTTGTCTTTATGGACAATCACACAACCTACCATTGGGTTTGGGGAAACACGCCCTCTGCCAAGTTCGGCAAGGTCCAGTGCTCTTCTCATGTATCGGCTATCATCCACTGAGTGTGTAATTTCGCTATCGAATGAAGAATGTGAAGCAAATCTGGCAAGAAACAGTGAAACAGCTTGAAAAAGTTTATGATCGGCGAGAGGCTGAGAATATCACCTACCTTTTACTGGAGGATGCTTTTTCGGTCTCAAAAACCGACATACTTTTTGAGGCAGTCGTTGAAATAGCATCAGATCAGTTAAACGTTTACATTCAAAAACTACTTCAGCATGAACCAATTCAATACGTAACAGGAATTGCAGATTTCTATGGGAGAAGATTTCATATTGAACCAGGTGCCTTGATTCCAAGGCCGGAAACGGAAGAGTTGGTTGGGTTGATTCTCAAAGAAAATCAGGTTCAAAATCCGAGAATTTTGGATGTGGGAGTTGGTTCAGGATGTATAGCATTGACGTTGGCATTGGAACTTGACACACAGGTCTACGGAACGGATGTTTCCGAGGAGGCCATCGCCATCGCCAGGAAGAATGCTCAACAATTGGGAGCTAAGACTCAACTTTATCACTCAGACATACTAAAAGAAGACTTACCTGAGAGTAATCTGGATATTCTAGTGAGTAACCCACCTTATATTCCACAAAAGGAGTTTGATCTGATTGCGCAAAATGTGACTTGGTTTGAACCTGAGATGGCCTTGTTTGTTCCAAATCGTGATCCTATTCTGTTTTATAAGCGAATTGCAGATGCAGGGTTGAATGCACTGAAAAGCGGCGGGAAACTCTATTTTGAGATCCATGAGAACTTTGGAAATGAGGTTAAAACCTTCCTTGAGAATGCTGGATATTCGGAGGTGAATATTCATCAGGATATGCAAGGAAAGCATCGGATGGTGAGTGCACTAAATGGCTAAAAAATCCTTCCAAATAGTCCTTTTATTTTCCACCATAACCCACGAGGGCCATAAGGGTTAGCAATCACAACCTCACCCATTAGTCCACCAAGCATTGCCCCGTTTAGAGCTACATCAATATTTGATTTTGAATCAACTTTTTTCTCTATTGTCTCAAACCCAACATATGAAAAGGAAAGAATGTCAGTGGGTTTTACCTCTATCGAATAATATCCATCCAGATTTGTTGTTGTGCCTTTTGTAGTTCCTTTTATAACCACATTAACACCGGGTAGAGCTTCACCTGTTTCATCAACAACAATTCCACCAACTACTCCAGAATAATTGTTTGTGAGACTTACTTTTTTTGATTCTAAGAATTCAATCTTGTCTTTATCTTGAGCTTGAATAGAAACTGAAGAAAATAAGAGTGATCCTAATGTTAGCAACCCTGTAGTGAGCTTTGATAGCGGATTATTATATTCAAGAATATATTCTTTCTGCTGATTTTGCCTCATTCGTCCACAGACATCACCGGTTGAATTCAAAAAGTAATCTTTGATTTGACGATCGCTCATCTTGGTGAAATCAATGACCTCTTTTTCGCAAGAGGCACAAAAACTATTTAAACCTCGTTTTTCAAATGACTCCCACTTTTCTGAGCATGGACTGTCAATAAGTAATTCTAACTTTTTCATCTTCAATCCAATTTAAACTTCACACGTACCCTCACTTTATCTTCTACTTTATTGCCATCGGCTTTAGCTGATCTCCATTTGGGTCCATTTTTAGTTAGTCTAATCGCCTCTTCATCACATCCATACCCCAAGCTTTTTTTAATATCAACCTGATCGATTTCTCCTCTGGCGTTAATGGTTAATTCCAAGACTACCGTACCTTCAATTTCATTCTGTTCAGCAGCCTCTGGATATCGAAGATTTTCCTCCAGATATTTTTTATAGTTCCTGAAACCATCTTCCGGAGAAGCATGAATAAACAACTTAGGTGAGCCACGTTCCTCTATATCATATCCCGTAACAACAACTTCTTGAAGTTCCATAGCACCACCCATGGTCACATTTATTGTAGAACGATCACCAACCTCAATCTCTTGTGATTCAAAACCAACAAAGGAGTAGGCTAATGTCATTTCATCTGTCTTTGGGAGTTGATAAGTTCCATCAATGTCAGTGGTCACTCCAGTAGTTGTTCCTTTGATGACCACATTTACTCCGGGAAGTGGCTCCCCTGTATCATCGGAAACAGTGCCGGAAACAACATCACCGGCAATTGATCTACTTCTTGCAACGGCAGCTCTTTTTGCTTTTTGCTTTTCGGATTCTTCAATTTCAGTTATTGAATAGCTAATGGCCTCTTTTTTAGCAACAAAAGGCTGAGCCGTAATAACTACTTCATCTAGCACTGCAGTATCTACCAAAACAGGGTTTGGTACTGATTTGATTTCAGCAATTTGCACTCCGGCTGCACGTCCTTGCAATAAATCAGCCGCATCATTATCAACAACATTTTCAGTTGATTCCACGTCTGAAACCTCTGCGAGCGTCATCTCGCTAATCATCTCATCAGCACTTTCTTCTTCCTTATCAGTTACGGCAAGTTGATTTCCAGTTGCTGCGTCATCCGCTTCTTTTTCTTTCAATTCATCTTTTTTGGAAACTCCGGGTTGAGTTGGTTTAGCAGAAGTAGGATCTTCTGTTTTCTCCACTGTTGGTATGGATACAGTATCAGGTGAAGAACTTGATTGCCCAATTTCTTCCATTGGTTCTTCTTCCATAGCAAGCAGGTCTTCATTCACCTGATTTGTGAAGATGTAAACTGTGAATGTCGCAACAAGCAACAATGCAATAGCTGCAGCTATCTTCATGAATGGAAAAACTTTCTTTCTACTGGTTGAAACTTTAGTTTTTAATCGCTCTAGATCGTCCAAAGTGCCGCGACCCTGCTCTTCAAAACCCTCAAGTGCTTCTTGTGAGAAAGGATCATCCAAAACCTCACGCTCGAATGCATGAGCTTCCTGCGGACTCATCTGTCCTTTCAGGTATCGCTCAAATTGTTCGCTATGGTTCTTATCTATTGACATTCTTGCTTTCCAAACACATTTTCAAATTACGTTTTCCATTTTGAATGTAACTCTTCACCTTCTTTATTTCCAGACCGGTTTGTTCATTGACCTCCTGATAGCTTTTCCTATCCAGAAAAAAGAGCTTCACACATTCTTTTTGTTCTGCTTTCAACTCCTCAATGCAAGCCTCTAAAGCATTTAGATCTTTCTCCAGTTCTATTTTCTCATCATTAAGATGCACAGGCTCTGCGGATTCCATAAAAATTTCTGTGTGAACCTCAGGATTCTTTTTACGCAGTTCCATGAGGCAATGATTTTTACTGACCATGTAGAGCCAGCTTTTGAAATGTTGAACTTTGGTACTTAGAAGCTTCTCACTTAGCTGCTCATATATGGACATGACTGCATCCTGCGCATCATCCCGGTTTTTCAAATATTTCAGGCAAAGTCCGTACACCAGGTGCATATACTTATTGAATAGCTCTCCGATCACCTCCTGATTACCGGTATTGCGATAAAGCTGAAGCTGAAGCTCGTCTGTGGGCGATATGTTTTTTCCCTTGCTCAGAAAAAAATAAAAAGTTTTTTATGGAATCTAAATCATCCACGCATCTCAATGTCAAATCAAATGAAAAATGACATGAAACAGTTAATAATTCTTTTTACAACTTTATTGGCACTCAATGTTGATGCCAAGTATGTGAATGGTACTGTCTATGATGATAGTGGACAAGGGCTTCCAGGAGTAAATGTGGTCATCAAAGGAACAAGTAGCGGTACCACAACCGATATCAATGGATTCTACTCAATTGAAGTAACGGGCGAAAAAATCATTTTAGTTTTTTCCTATGTAGGGTACGAAACACAGGAAATTAAAGTAGGTAATCGAAAGATAATTGATGTAGTCATGAAAGGTGCTACTGAACTAGAGGAGGTCGTAGTTTCCGGTTATGCTAAAAAAGCAGAAAAGCGATCGCTTAATTATTCAGTTGCTGATCAAATGCAAGGCAGAGCAGCCGGAGTGATGATTGCTTATGAGCAGGATAATTATCACAACACCGAAGAGTATTCCAGTATTCATGAAAATGGATTTAAAAAAGTACTGGACAATGCCTTATCTACCTTCTCCATTGACGTAGATGCGGCTTCTTATAGTAACATGAGGAGGTTTATTAACAATGGTCAGCTTCCGCCTAAAGATGCGGTACGCATTGAAGAGATGATAAACTATTTCAATTATGAGTACGAAAATCCGACTGGAAAAGACCCATTTTCAATCAACACGGAGGTGGCACGTGCGCCTTGGAACGAGAAACATTTGATTGCTCAAATTGGATTGCAAGGGAAGAAGATAGAGCTGGAAAATCTGCCGGCTTCCAACATTGTGTTTTTACTGGATGTGTCCGGTTCGATGAGTGCGCCGAATAAACTTCCACTGTTGAAGTCAGCTTTCAAGTTGTTGGTGAATGAACTTCGTCCTCAGGACAAAGTATCAATTGTGGTGTATGCCGGAGCTGCCGGAGTGGTTTTGGAACCAACCGATGGAAATGACAAAAAGAAGATCATGGAAGCATTGGATCGTCTACAGGCCGGAGGATCTACTGCCGGAGGTGCTGGAATCAATCTTGCCTATAAACTAGCCAAAGAGCAATTCGTAGAAGGCGGAAACAACCGGGTGGTGTTGGCGACTGATGGAGATTTTAATGTGGGAGCAAGCAGCAATGCATCCATGGAACGATTGATAGAAGAGAAAAGAGATGAAGGGGTCTTCCTCACTGTCCTTGGTTTTGGAATGGGCAATTACAAGGATTCCAAGATGGAAATACTGGCGGACAAAGGAAATGGAAATTATGCCTACATCGATAACATGAAAGAAGCGAAGAAGGTATTGGTCAATGAATTTGGAGGCACCATGTTTACGATTGCAAAAGACGTAAAAATCCAGGTAGAATTTAATCCAGCCGTTGTTCAGGCCTATCGATTAATTGGTTACGAGAACCGATTATTGAATGATGAAGATTTTAATGACGATAAAAAAGATGCAGGTGAACTAGGGAGTGGTCATACGGTGACGGCTCTTTATGAAATCATTCCGGTGGGAGTGGATAGTGAATTTGTGAAAGACATTGATCCATTGAAATATCAATCCAATGATCAAAAAGTGATCAGTTCTACGGATGAGCTGCTTACTGTGAAATTCCGATACAAGGAACCGGATGGAAGTAAAAGTAAATTGATCACTCAAGTGGTAAAAAATGAAATCAGAAAGTCAAGTGATAACCTCGACTGGTCAATGGCGGTAGCAGGATTTGGGATGTTGCTAAGAGATTCTGAATATAAAGGAGACCTGGCCTTTGAGGATGTGTTGAGCATGGCTAAAAAGTCTAAGGGCCAAGATGGTTTTGGTTATCGGGCGGAGTTCATAGAGTTGGTTGATCTGGCCAGTCGAATGAATGCAAGGCAGTAAATTGTCAATATGAGACAAAAGAAAAGTTACGTCACTTCGAACATAGTGAGAAGTCTCCTGATTTATTTATCTAAATAGTGTTGGAGACCTCTCCATAAAGTCGAGGTGACGTTTCTTTAGTTTTTCTTTTGTCATTCCTTAAGTAAGACATGAAGGCAGGGAATCATTCTCTGCTTTTTTTGTTTTTTTGTCCTATGGATAAAGTGCAACTTGGAAAATCCGATTTAAAAATATCTCCCATCGTTTTTGGAGCCTGGGCAATTGGTGGCCAGGCCTGGGGTGGTAATGAAGATAAAGATGCCTTGGAAGCTATGAAGAAAAGCTATGATCTAGGTATATCTTCCATAGATACCGCACCTGTATATGGATTTGGTCATAGTGAGTTGCTTGTAGGAAAGGCGATCAAGGAAATTGGAAGAGATAATCTTGAGATTTTAACAAAGTTTGGTTTTAACTGGAAGACAGAAAAAGGAGAGTACCAGTTTCCAACAAGTAATGGAGGTAAGACATACTCATATGCCGGAAGGGATGGAGTAATTCAAGAAGTTGAGGATAGTTTGCAAAGACTGGGAACGGATTATATCGACCTTTATCAAATTCATCGGCCGGATGCTACAACGCCAATTGAGGAAACTATGGAAGTACTAAAAGAGCTTCAGCAACAGGGTAAAATCCGAGCGATTGGTGTTTCCAATCACACGGTTGAGCTGATGAAACGAGCCAATTCTGTAATTAATCTTGTTTCATCACAATCCCCTTATAGTATGGTATATCGCAAGATTGAAAAAGACATCCTTCCTTATTGCATAGAAGAGAATGTCGGTATACTGGCTTATAGCCCTCTACAACGTGGGTTACTTACCGGGAAGATATCTTTGGATCATGAATTTAAGGGGGATGATCATCGGGCTAACAACAAATTTTTTAAAGAGCCAAACCGATCCAGAACCAATGCTTTTCTGGATCAGATCAAACCGATAGCCATGGAGCGAAGGGTTACTCTAGCACAACTGGTGATTAATTGGACAGTCCAACGAGAAGGAATAACAGCGGCTTTGGTTGGCGCTAGAAATGCGAAGCAAGCGGATGAGAATGCAAAATCACTAAGTTTCACCTTGACAAGGGAAGAAATCAAAACCATCAATACGGAGATGGAGAAAGTGGTGATTGATCATGAGGTTTAAAAAAACCACCTTAAAGAGGTGGTTAAATGCTTTCTCTGAAAACCCCATTTGTAAGATGGGAATATTCGATTCTAGAATCTCAAATTCAATGCGAGTAGAAAATTCCTTCCTGCCTGAGGATAGTAGTAGTTTTCTCTCACTACATACGACCCTGCAGCATATCCAAATGTGTAGCCGTTTGATGAGTATTCTTCGCTCAGAATGTTATTCACCAGTAGGCTGATATTCACATTTTTCACAGAGGACACCCTAAAATTATAACTCATGCGAAAATCGTTTACGAAATAAGCATCGATACTTCGAGCGTCATTGCTGGTATTGTCAAGGTATTGCTTGCCCACATATTTACTCATGAGTGAAGCCTCAAACCCATCAATTGGGGAGAAGGTTAATCGACTGCCTCCAATTACATTCGGAGAAAATGAAATATCAGTATCCTTAAATTGTGTTTCTTCTACGTTGAATTCATCCCAGGCAGGTCCGTAATTGTAAAGGATTTCTGTGAAATTTTTGATCTTGTTTTTGCTCAAAGTCACATTAGCTTCCCACTGCAATTGATCAGTAAGCTTGAATGAGCCTACCAATTCAACACCTGTACGGTAGCTATTCGGCACATTCTGGCGAACGCTTGACCCAACGTCATTTAGCTCTCCGGTAAGGACCAGCTGGTTTTCATAGTCCATCAGATAGTAGTTGGCCTGGAAGCTAAAATCCTGACCAAATTTGCGATAACCAACCTCAAGGTTGTTTAGTGTCTCATGCTTTGGTGTCACACCATTAGGAGCATCTACAAAATCATTTCGTACCGGCTCACGATTCGAAACTGCAAAGGATGCATATACATTCGAGGTTTCATTCAAAGTATATGTGGCTCCCACTTTAGGATTGAAAAAAGTATAGTCATTCCCAACACTAATTGTTCTTAAATCACTATCAATACCAATCGTTTCATAGTCGATCTTTCTCACTTGCATATCTGCAAACAGGTTGAGATCATTTAGCTGGTAATTGAATTTTAAGTAAGCGTTGAAATCCGTTTTCAGACCAACATTATCATAATATCGCTGGCGAATGTCGCTGTTGCTGGCATACTGCGCCCAGATGATCTCACCGAAGTGATCCCCATCGTATTTATTCCATGCTCCTCCTAAAGTAATGTCGAAATCATCCTTCAGATAGTTTAATGAAAAAGTAGTTCCATAGAAATCGTTATCCAGCCATCTTCTTCTGATCAAATCTGTGGAGGTAATTGTTGTATCACCCAATTCCACATTTTCCAATCCATAGTCAGAGAAATCATCGTCATTTCTGAATTGCTCAAAGTATCCGCGACCATAGGTATAGTGACCGGCGACATTGAATGTTAAAGCATTATTTAGTTGATGCGAGAAATGAAGCTGGTAATGATCTTGCTTATAATTATCTACTTCATTCTCATACAGATAGTAGTTAAACGTTCGCCCTGCTGTTCGAATGTTTTCAGCTTGCTCTAAAGTGTAACCATTGTTGGAAATAACTTCTTCAATGCCTTCCCGATCATTATCCAAAACAGCCTGTGGTGTCCCCCACCAACTTTGATAGGTAATTTCATGACCACCAAAAACCAATGCTTTGATGATCGTTTTGTCACCATAATAACCTCCCGATAAGAAATATGATTGCAGATCAGATTCTGCACGATCGATGTATCCATCTGAGGCAATTTTGGACAATCGAGATTCGAAGGACCACTTGTTGTTTAACAATCCGGTATTGTACATCAGGGTATGCTTTCGAGTATTGAATGAACCAAAACTGTTGTTCACTTCAGCATAAGCATCCTGCGATGGTACGTTTGTTTGGAGGTTTACCGAAGCACCGAAGGCTGCAGCACCATTGGTGGATGTCCCTACACCTCTTTGTATCTGGATGTTGTCTACCGATGATGCAAAATCAGGCATATTCACCCAAAACACCCCATGCGACTCTGAGTCATTTACCGGGATGCCATTGATCGTTACATTGATACGAGTAGCATCACTACCCCGAATTCGCAAGCCAGTATAGCCAACACCTGCCCCAGCATCAGATGTAGTGACCAGAGACGGTGATAGATTCAAAAGAATGGGCAGATCCTGTCCCAGGTTTACATTTTTGATTTCGTCTTTAGAAATCTCCGAATAAGTAGTTGGCGTGTTTTCATTTGCTCGGGTAGCATATACAATCACATCATCCAACTCCTGTTTTTTCAAACTGTCTTGCGAGTACGCAAAACCCGCCAGCAGCAGTGCTGCCGACAATAATAAAGCTCTCATGTTGATAAAAAATTAAAACATTTAACCATCCGGGAAGCGGGGACTTCCCACCATTGGTTATCATACTGGCTGTTAAGCCTTTCCCTACGCCGGCATTATCCGGATCAGGTTATGGGTATGATCTCAGCCTTGTCTCGTTTTTGCAAACGGGATCGGCACCCCTTGTTTGTGGGCGCAAAGGTAGGTGTAAATGCTTAAATCATGAATCTAAAATCAGAAATCTTAGACTTCACTCAACTCCAACCACCGCATTTCTTTCTCCTCCAACTCCCCTTCAATAACCTTGATTTCATTGCTGAGGGTTTGCAGCTTGTCATATTCGGTTTCATTCAGCAGTGATTCCTGAAGTTCTGCTTTTTTAGCCTCCAGCTTTGGGATGTCTTTGTCCAACTGATCAAGCTCTCGCTGTTCGTTGTAGCTAAGCTTTCTGCCCTTTGGTTTTTCAGTTTGGTCAGACGGTTTAGAACCGTCAGACCGATCCTTTTGACTTCCTTGATTTGAACCTTTTATTTCCGCAACAGGCACTCCTTCCTTCTCCCGATAGTCGGTGTAGTTGCCTGGGAAGTCCCGAATTTTTCCATTGCCTTCAAAGACAAACAAGTGATCGACTAACCGATCCATGAAGTAACGATCGTGAGAGACGATCATGAGACAACCGGCAAAATTTTGCAGGTAATCTTCCAGTACATTCAGTGTGGTGATGTCCAGGTCATTCGTAGGCTCATCCAAGATCAGGAAATTTGGATTAGCCATCAGTACGCGTAATAGTTGAAGTCTTCGTTTCTCTCCACCACTGAGTTTACCGACGAAGTTGTGCTGCATCTTGGGTGGAAACATAAACTGATTCAAAAGTTGTGAAGCAGATACCTGGCTTCCATTGTCTAACTCGATGTATTCAGCAACTTCCTTGACAATGTCCAGCACTTTCTTATTTGGATCGAAGATGGTCTCATCCTGCGTGTAATATCCAAACTTAGTAGTTTGACCAATCTCTATTTCACCTGAATCTTGCTTTAGCTTTTGAGAAAGGATATTCAGAAAAGTGGATTTACCCACTCCGTTTGGCCCAATGACGCCAATCTTTTCTCGGCGCTTAAAGACATAACTAAAGTCCTTAATCAGGGTTAGACCTTCAAAAGATTTGGAAATGTGATGAAGCTCCAGAATCTTTTTCCCCTGGCGCTCCCCTTTCAGATTCACTTCCATCTTCGAGGTTTGAACGGCGCTATGTGCTTTGGCTTTCACATCCTGAAAAGCCTCGACCCGATACTTTGCTTTGGTGCCCCTTGCTTTTGGCTGTCGACGCATCCATTCCAGTTCGGTCTTAAAAAGATTTTTAGCCTTATCGATGGAAGAAGCTTCCATCTCCATTCGCTCGGATTTCTTTTCCAGAAATTGGCTGTAGTTCCCCTTGTATCGATAGATTTTACCATGCTCGATTTCCAGGATTTCATTCGTCACCCGATCGAGGAAATAGCGGTCGTGAGTAACCATCAGAAGGGTAAGGTTGGCAGTAGCCAAATAGTTTTCCAGCCACTCTATTAGTTCCAAATCCAGGTGGTTGGTAGGCTCATCCAGAATCAGCACGTCTGGATCTACGACCAGTGCCTGAGCAATGGCAACTCGCTTTTTCTGTCCACCGGACAGGTCTTTCATTTTTTGATCGAGGTTGTGAATACCCAGTTTACCAAGCAGTCCTTTAATCTGATGCTCATATTCCCAGGCATTGAGCGTATCCATCTTTTCAAGGATGGGACTTAAGTCAGGGGCATTTGCAGGGTCTGTTTCGGTTTTATACATCGCCAGTTCGTAATCACGAATGACATTGAGTTCTTCCTTGTCTTCTGAAAAAACAGACTCAAGAATCGTATCTTCTTCATTAAACTCCGGATGCTGAAGGAGCATCGAAACAGTGAGCCCTTTACGAAAAGAAACAATGCCTTTGTCCGGCGCTTCAAAACCGGCAATCACCTTCATAAGCGTGGATTTACCTGTACCATTCACGCCTACCAGGGCTGCTTTTTGTCCCTGATCTAAACCAAACGTGATGTTTTCGAAAAGCTTCTTTTCATCATAGCTCTTACTTAGCTCCTCAACCGATAGATAGTTCATTCAGCAAAAGTAGCTACTCCTACATTGGAACAAATCACCGGTCTTTGGTTTTATATAGGTTATGAAGCAATTAATATTTTCCGTATTGATCCTATCACTTATCGCATGCGCTCCGTCAAATTCGCAAGACAGGAAAGCAGAAAAGAAAATAGCTGAAAAGCCCGGCAACTTTAGTGGCTACTGGTATGCAGGTGAAGCTGAGATCACAAGCTATAAATTAGAACAAGCCAGGTATGGAGAAATCCATAAAGGCGAAGCTGTGATGGTTTTTGTGACTGAACCTTTCTCAAAGAGCAAGCAAGTAAAGCTGGATGATTGGCGAGATGAGAGTGCTGATAATGTAAGTGTAATGAAGCTTAATATGACAAAGAAATTTTTGACCGGTATCTATCCGTACTCTATGATGATGAGCACATTCACGCCGGTTTCGTATGATCAATATCCTGACCCTATCAAGGTGACCACTTCATCTCAGGAATGGTGTGGGCATACCTTCATGCAGCTTAACCTTCAAGAGAATGATTACCGCTTGCGTGGATTCTCCTATTTTGAATCAGAAGGCGATTTAGATGTATCTATTCCTAATGATGGTCTCCTTGAGGATGAAATATGGACAAGAATTCGATTAAATCCATCTTCTCTTCCAACAGGAGAAATTGATGTTTTACCAGGCACGTTTTATATGAGACTAAGGCATGTTGATCCATGGTATCCATATGCAAAGGCATCAAAATTGGAAGTTCATACCTCAGAATTTTCTGATGAACCGCATCATATCTACACGCTGGAATACGAAAACAGAGAGCTATCCATCTACTATGAGCCGGATTTTCCTTTTACCATATTAGGCTGGGAGGAAACCTACATGAGTGGATTTGGTGAGCAGGAGTTACTAACAACAAAAGCCAAACGGATTAATTCGATAAAGTCTGCGTATTGGGGAAAGAACAGCAATAAGGATCGGGAGCTGAGGAAGGAGTTGGGTCTCTCAACCAATTAATGGTTATTTAGGTATAATTAATATACCTTTATGGTATGGTTTTTGAGTTTGATGCTGAAAAAAGTGCCTTGAACAAGGAAAAGCATGGTATTGACTTTGAAGAGGCTCAGGAATTGTGGATGGATGAGAAAGCAATCAGGTTCCCTTCTGATAGAAGTGATGAAGAACGGTTTTTAGTTATAGGTAAGATTAAAAATAAGTATTGGACAGCAGTTATGACTTGGCGAGAAGGAATTATTAGAATAATATCGGTTAGGAAATCCCGAAGAAAGGAGATATTGGTTTATGAAAGCGAGTGAATTAGACAAGAAATTTGATGATGGTGAGGAAGATATTCTTCAATATTTCGACCTTTCCAAAGGAGAACGATTCAATCAGAAACAAAAACGTGTTAATGTGGATTTCCCACAATGGATGATTAATTCGTTGGATCGAGAATCAAAAAGGATTGGGGTTACTCGTCAATCATTGATTAAAATGTGGCTGGCAGACAAATTGGAAAAAATAGGATAAAATTCAACATGACTTAATCAATAGAAAAGTCACCCTGAACTTGTTTCAGGGTCTGTGTATTTTTGAAAAATGGATTTAATCATCAAGCGGAATAAATTAGAATTTTTGGTGCCAATTATCCTATCAATCCCACTAATTAATGCATTAATGAGCATTGATTTAGAGAATATAAGGAGCATTGATTTTATTAATTTTTTACTGGTAGTTCTGTTGGTAATTTTTCTTGTTAGGTTGGTTATAAATCCAATCTGGATTCAGATTGATAAGGGTAAAGTGACAATTTACAATTCCATTTTTGGTCATAAAAAATTTGAGTTGGATAAAGTAGCTTCTGTTTCCGAACCTGAAGGTTATTCATTTAAAATAAGAATTCAATTAAAAAATGGCAAGGTTGTTAAACTAAACTCAGTCGATCTTAAGGCTGCTAAGAAGGAAGAATTGGTTGAATCATTAAGATCTAGAATATGAGTAAAAACAAAAATCCCTGGATCACCCATTCTTCTAAAGAAATCTACTCGAACCCCTGGATCACTTTAACCGAATATGATGTGACGAATCCGGGAGGTGGTCAAAGCATCTACGGAAAAGTGCATTATAAAAACTGGGCACTTGGCATCATTCCTTTAGATGAAAATCATAATACCTGGTTAGTAGGGCAGTATCGATATACATTGGACGAATATTCCTGGGAAATTCCGATGGGAGGAGGCCCACTGGATATTCCAAAACTTGTTTCAGCCAAACGTGAGTTAAAGGAGGAAACTGGTCTAACTGCCTCTAAATGGACTGAGATTTGTAAAATTCACACATCAAACTCTGTTACTGATGAGGTTGGTTTTGCTTACGTGGCGGAAGATTTGACTGAGGGTGAAACGAAGTTTGAGGAATCCGAAGACTTGAAAATCTGGAAACTACCATTCAAAGAAGCAATAGCGATGTGTGATCGGGGTGAAATTACGGATAGCCTGAGTGTAGCAGCTATTTACCGATTGGCCAGACTTCTTAATCTTTAATTCCCTGAAGTGAGGTCAGTTGCAAGCGGAAGGTAAATGGTAAATGTTGTTCCTTCATCCGGCTTACTTTTAACTTCAAGCTTTCCGTTGTTCAGTTGAACAAATTCATAAACCAGTTGCAGACCCAGCCCTAATCCTGTTTCGCCTGAGGTACCTTTTGTTGATTTTGTTTCATCAAGATTAAAGAGACTTTCGAGCTTGTCTTCAGGGATACCAACACCATTGTCAACGACTGCAATTTTACAGAACTTTTTCTGAGCGTCTTTCTCAGCTTTGACATTAACAAAGCCTCCAAATCTGGTAAACTTGATCGCATTATTAACCAGGTTTCTTAGGATTGTTGAAGCAGTATTCCGATCAACCAAAAGTTGGTGTGTTTCGTCTGAATCAAATTTTAGTTTGATGTTTTTTGAGATAGCCGTATCCCTAAACATATCCATGACATCATCCATAAGATCATTGAGGTTCAATCGTTCCGGGACATATGGAAAATGGCCTCTTTGCTGTAGTGCCCAATTTAGGAGTGTATCCAGGAGTTTGGTTAAGCGATCAACAGACTCGCTCATCTTGTCAACCATTCCGGCTACTTTATCTCCCTTCCCCTCCTGAAGGTACAATTGAGAGACAGTCACTAATCCATTCAACGTGTTGACCGGGCCTCTTAAGTCATGGGAAATGATGGAAAAGAATTTATCTTTTGTTTGATTTAATACTTCAAGATCGTCTTTCTGTTTTTCAAGTTGAATGCTGAGTCTGTTTTTTGCTTTGAAATAAGAATAGACAATGATAGCAAGGCAAATAAATGCGACAAGCAAAATACCACCTGTGATCATTATGATTCGATTATTCCTTTTTTGTTCGAGTAATAAGTCAACCTCCGTTTGCTTCCTGCCTACTTCATACTCTGTTTTTAAATCACCCAATCTCTGGGTGGTTTCTAAGTTTTGAATGCTGTCTTTGTATGCGTGGTATTGAGTCTGATATTGAATGGCATCTTCCAGGTTACCTCTTTTGTGTTGTAATTGGAATAAAAGCCCTGAGGCATCTCTTACTTGTTCTTTTAAACCAACACTCTTTGCCATGTCCAAACCAATCAACGTGTGTTTGATTGCTTCTTCTTCATCGTTTTCTTCCAGGTAAATATTACCAAGTTGATTATAGTAATCGGCCATTCCGTATTTATCGCCCATTGGTTTTAGCATCTCAATGGCCTTAAATAAATCCTCTTTTGCTTTTTCACGATCTCCCTGCTTCCAATAAACCAAAGCTCGATTCCCAATGATGTATGCAACACCCAGCTCAAAACCCAGATTTTCTAATATGGGCTCAGACTCATTGTAGTAGGCCATGGCAGAGTCGTAATTACCAATTAAATAATAATCGTATCCGAAATTCAACAAGCTCAAAGCAAGGGGCTGTTTTTTCCCCAATTCCCTTAGCATCTTTATTGTTTTGGATCCATAGAAAAGGGCATTTTCTGAATCTCCATTTTGCGTATAGCAGGTGGATATTTCAGCATAAATTTCAGCTAAAATATTTTTGAATTGCTGCTTGCCTGCTGCTTCGTCCGCACCTTTAAAAAGATACTCAAGTGCTCTTTCTAAATTACTCATAAATCTATGAGCAATCCCTATGTGCATGAAAGCTTTTATGCGGTATTCATGACTATTTGCTTTTTCTGCTAACGTTAGCAAATATTCAGCATGCGCTAGTCTTTCATCCGGGGCAATAGTGTGAGTTGATAAGCGGTAATATGCCTCCATCTCCTCCCTTGGAGTTAATATTCCTTTTTCAATTTCTTTTTGAATGCTGTCTGCTTTTATCTGATTCTGAGAAAAACTTGATAAGACAAGTACTAGAATAAAGGACAGGGATAGGAAGTGATTATGACTGTTCATAATTGGTTAGCAACCATATTAATCTCCAGAATCATCGTTGGACTGACCACCCACAGCTATTTTAGGATCTAATCTTACTTGAATACCGGATTCACGAGGAACGTAAACGATATCATACTTCAACATTTGTGGGGAATCGAGCTCAGTAGGAACCCTTACTACCCACATCTTCTGTGGAATAAAATCAACAGGCAAGTCACCTAAAACTTCTTCAGCCTGTTCGTCAAAATCTATGTCATCAACCTCAGAGAGTCCCCCTCCGGCAAACCAGAAAATGTAATCTCCAGGTTCAACATTAGCAGTAACTGACGTTTCTTCAACTTCCTGGTATCCTTTATGATCATCGGTATTTGTATCAAAATACAACTTACCATTCCTATATCTTAAAACGGTGATGGCTTTGTCAGAATCATTAAATCTGCCTTTTTCAGATTCCAGATATTCTTCAGCAAGTAAAGTTGCATCGATCATATCTTCATCAATTGATTCGTTACTTTGATTAAATGTATCCTCCTGGCAAGCAATGAATGAAAGAGAAAATATGAGTACAAGGGGTTTTAGTCTAAGTGATTTCATGTTAGGTGGTTGAAATTTAGGATATACAAATTATTACAACATTTATCAAATGATAATGTTTTCCGCCAATCATTAGATGAACTCATTGATTTTTACGATAGAATGACCATTGATTTACAGATACTTAAATCGTCATTGGACTTTTTCCGACCTGTTGAGACCATCTTTACCACTCCAACCTACTGAGCAATGGACATTGGTAATTAGTATCGCTTCAAAATGAAAGTTTTTCATATTTTGAATAGACAATTGGTCATCGAAGCTCGCCATTGTTGTTGGTTGATTACTGAAGATACTACCTTGCGGCCTGATTCAATAATGTCATGACACTTAAGGAACATCTGCGAAAAAATATTGTCCTTTCTCTGCCGGTAATTATTGGCCAACTGGGTCATATCATGGTGGGTGTAGCTGATAGTATCATGGTGGGTAGACTGGGAGTGATTCCATTGGCTGCTGCAACGTTTGCTGGTACCATTTATCATATTCTGATGCTATTTGGAATCGGAGTAAGCTATGCCATAACACCCAAAGTAGCTGCCGCTGATGTTAAAAACAGCAGCAAGTTGTTGAGGTATTTGCAAGATGGATTTTTTATGAATCTTGGCTTAGGTCTTATCCTCTTTGCCCTTGGCTATTTCGCAAGTCATTTCCTGCAATATTTCGGACAAGAAGTTCCGGTAGCTAAGGCTGCTGGTCCGTACCTGGTGATCATGTGTGGGTCACTTATTCCTTTGATGATCTTCCAAACCTTTCGACAATATGCTGAAGGTTTGTCTGACACATTTAGCCCGATGATTGTTTCGGTATTTGCCAATCTGCTGAACGTCTTTTTCAACTATATGCTGATTTATGGAAAGCTTGGTGCTCCTGCTTTAGGCCTGAACGGAGCTGGTATTGCTACCTTGATGGCGAGGGTACTCATGTTTGCTTTAATGATATGGTGGATTCGGAAAAAATGCACAGGTTTCGAGTGGAAATTTAAATGGGAAGGGATCAAGGAATTGCTCCGGATTGGTGTGCCGTCCGGGATGCAGTATGTATTTGAAGTCGGGGCTTTTGCTACTGCCGCGATCATGGTGGGCTGGATTAGTGCGGAAGCTTTAGCCGCCCATAACATTGCCTTGAATTTGGCTGCCATAAGCTACATGGCTGCAACTGGTTTGGCAGCTGCTTCCACAATCCGAATAGGGAATCAAATGGGGTTAAAAGACAGACGTAATTTGCGGATTGCCGGGTTCTCTTCCTTTGGTCTGGTTACCATTTTTATGGGTACCTGTGCGATGATTTTTATTCTCTTCAGAAATCAACTTCCTGCATTGTACATTGAAAACGAAGCTGTTCAGCAAATGGCCTCCGTGCTGCTAATTATTGCCGCTGCTTTCCAAATTTCAGACGGAGTTCAAGCAGTCGGACTTGGAGTTTTAAGGGGACTACAGGACGTGAAAATCCCTACCATCATCACATTTGTTTCCTATTGGCTGATTGCGATACCGACCGGGTATGTTTTTGCTTTTATTTTAGATTGGGGTGTAAATGGAGTGTGGTATGCCCTGTCATTGGGGTTGACCATTGCTGGGATGTTTAACATGTGGCGATTTAATAGACTTTCCAAGAAAATCAAATTTGTATAGACAGAAATCGTGCTAATTATTCTTCGATATTTGATCACCAATTAAAGACCCACAAGTGAGAAAAAAGCAAGCCGCCCTCATTTTCATTTTTGCAACCGTTCTGATTGACATCATCGGGATTGGCTTGATCATTCCGGTCTTGCCACAACTCCTCATGGAGGTGTCTGGATTAAATACCAGTGAAAGCTCATTCATTGGAGGGACATTAATCGCCACATATGCCATTATGCAATTCTTCTTTGCCCCGGTTCTGGGTGGGCTTAGCGATCAGTTTGGCAGAAGACCTCTTTTGTTAATGGCATTATTTGGGCTAGGACTTGATTATCTGATAATCGTTTTTGCTCCTAATTTGATTTGGCTATACATCGCCCGCATGATCTCCGGTATTTGCGGGAGCAGCATCACGGTGGCGAATGCCTATATCGCGGATATCAGTACACCGGAAAACAAGGCCAAGAACTTCGGAATGATAGGAGCTGCCTTTGGTCTGGGCTTTGTCATTGGCCCAACACTTGGCGGGTTTCTAGGAGAAATTGGAACGCGTATTCCATTTATGATCGCAGCAGGTCTGGCGTTCCTGAATATGTTCTATGGTTTGGTGGCGATTCCGGAATCATTGCCTCATGAAGATCGACGGGCATTTACCTGGAGGCGTGCAAACCCCTTCGGCACGCTCAAGCAAATTTTTAGCTATAAGAAAATTGTTGGATTGATGATCAGCCTCTTCTTCATCTATGTTGCAGCTCATGCCACTCATACCAACTGGGCGTATTTTACGGATGAGAAGTTTGGATGGACTCCATTGGATATAGGGTTGTCTTTAGGGTTTGTGGGAATCATGGTTTCCATTGTCCAGGGAGGTCTGGTGGGTCCTATAGTCAAGAAAATTGGTGAAGTAAATGCTGTATATACTGGATTCGTATTCAATGCGCTCGGGCTACTAATGATGGGTCTGGTACCGTATGGATGGATGGTTTATCTGGTAATCATTCCGTACGCTTTTGGAGGGCTGGCAGGACCATCCCTTCAGTCAATCATGACAAGCGAAGTGCCAAAAAACGCGCAAGGCGAACTTCAAGGAGGAATTACCAGTGTCATGACACTCACTTCAATCGTTGGACCATTGCTGATGACAGGCATTTTCAGATATTACACCAATCAGGAAAATGAAATCTATTTTCCGGGTGCTCCTTTTATTGTTGGTACTTTCATTGCCATCCTTAGTATTTTCATAGCGAGAACTTCACTTGTGAAGCTGAGGCAAAAAACGCTAGCTGCTCAGCAGATCATTAAATAACTCTCGAATTTTTCGGGCTACTCGTCTTTCAGGTACTTAACCGGATTGGCTGAGGCTGCTTTCAGCGATTGATAGCCGACAGTTAATATTACTAAGGCCAACACAATCAATAGCGCAAGACCAAATGTAAACCAGGATATTTCAATTCGATAATAATAGGATTGGAGCCAATCATCTGCGAAATAGATAGCTATTGGTACACTGATGATAAATGCGATGGCCACCCATTTAGTAAACTCACCAAAGATCAATCTCAGAACGGTATTCACTTCAGCGCCAAGTACTTTTCGAATACTTATTTCTTTACGCTTTTTCTCAATGATGAACAGCGTAAGTCCATATAATCCGAGACAAGCCACTACAATAGAAATCACCGAAAACATGGTGACCATGCCCAGGTATCGCTCTTCATCTTCGTAGAGAACTTCCATTCGGTCATCCATAAATGCATAGGTGAACTCACGTGTGGATCCAAGTTCATTCCACATTGCTTCAATTTCTTCAATACGTTCTACTAAATTGGACATGTCCATTTTTATGCTGATGTTTCTATGTGCACCACTTTCAGCTGTCCGGTGTAACATGAGCGTTGGAGCTACTTCATTTTGCAAGGTTTCAAAATGAAAGTCTTCAACGACACCTACCACATTTAAACGTGTTTCTCCAACTCTAACGACATTTTGTTCGTTTGGGTCAAACTGGAATGCTTTCATGGCAGCTTCATTAAGGATCACCGATGAACGCTGGTCACCTTCTGTGTCAGGCAGAAAATTGCTGCCATGTTTTATTGCAATACCATACACATTGAAAAAATTGGCATCCATTAAAGTCCATCGCATTCTTAGCGGATCGCCTGTCCATTCATCTGGTCGAACGAAAGTGAAACTGCCGCTCCAAAATGTAGGTACGTGCCTGCTCTTTGTGATTTCTTTCACGTATGATTTGCTGGCCAATTCAGTTTTGAATGTATTGATCTTATTCGTTCCTACCTCGCTATCGGTAAAGTCACTTGGAGAAGCCCCAATAGCAAGCACACCCTCACTATCAAACCCCATTTCCTTTTGGGTCATGTAGTTGATTTGATTGCGAACAATCAGCGTAGATGCAATCAGAAAAAGTGCGATTGAAAACTGTACAATCACGAGGGCATTTCTGAATTTCGTTCCGCCAAATCCGAGCCGCTGACGTAAAACTTCGATAGCACCGATGGATGAAAGGTAAAACGCCGGGTAGCTTCCACTCAACAGGCCGAGTGCAATCGCCAGCGTGAGCACCATCATGAAAATTTCAGATAAGCTGAAAATTTGAAGTGTGATGGAGACATCAAAAAATGCATTAAAACTTGGGATGAGTAAAAGAACCAGTCCCACCCCAATAATTGTTGCGAAGAGCGACATGACGAATGCTTCAGTTATGAACTGTGTCCTAAGCTGTCCCTGAAATGCCCCCAATACTTTTCTCAAACCAATTTCCTTTGCTCGCTTGGAAGCCTGCGCGGTAGATAGGTTCATGAAGTTGACGATGGCAATGAAAAGGATGCCAATTCCGATCCAAAGGAGGGTGCGTGCGTTGGCTTTATTCCCAATGAACGTATCATAAAAATCTGCCATCGGTAGCAATTTGAAGTTGGTGTTTTCCCTTGTTTCCTTTCCGAAAATGGATTCTACGAGTTCCGGGAATGCTGATTCAAGTTGAGCGTCATCTCCGCCATTTTTCAACATTATGTATGTATCCAGGAAGGAATTTCCCCATTCATTGGCAAAGTCTCCATAAAATGGAAGTGCTTCCATTTCAATCATCAAATCCGGCTGGTGTGTGAGGTTTGTGGGAAGATTGTCTATAACCGCAGAAACCCTGAAGCGAAAAGTGGTATCCTCGTCAGGAAGAAAAATCTCCAACTCTTCATCAATTGCATTTTCCTTATCAAAGTATTTTTTAGCCATTTCCACACTTAACACAATAGAGTTTTTGTTTGGGAAAATATCCTTCGGGTTGCCATGAAGGAGTGGAAATGTAAATACTTCAAAAAGAGAAGCGTCAGTGTAAATAATGTCTTCCTCGATGTATTGATTGCTCTTTTTTATCCGGGCTTCTGAATTATAGATTCTGGCTGACGCCTCGATTTGCTCATAACTCTCTGTTAGTCGATCTTTCATTGGTACCCATGTGTCATAAGTTTCTTGTGTGCCATCTGGGGTTATTCGCTCCTTATACACCATGAATATCTGGTCTTTGTTTTCATGGTGATCGTCAAATGTGAGGATCTGATTGGTGTAGAGAAAAATGAAAATAAATGTTGCCACACCAACCGAAAGTCCGAAGATGTTGATGAACGAAGTAGACTTTCTTTTGAGAAGAGATCTAAAAGCGACTTTGAGGTAGTTTCTGAAAATCATAGTATTGAGAGATAAATGGTAAAATGATTTGAGATTGGTTGGCTTGAGCGACTTGAAAACTTCCAGGATGAATTTGAAGCGAGCTTTGAAGGGGCTTTCTTCTTCCATTCTCCAATAATAGGCCTCTGTGATATCCCCTTGAATTTCATCAGCATAGTCCGGTCGCAGAAAGAATTCGAGAAGTCGCAAAGCCCATTTTGGTGGATTTTTTTCATCACTCATGCGACGCTAAAATATAGTTTAGGAATGGTACTCCATATTTTGGTGCGAGCATGCTGTATCTCCTGAGCAACCTCATAGCCCTTATTTGTTGCCTGGTACATACGTTTGCCTTTGCCACCGCGCTCCGGAGTAGATTCTCCCATTCGTGAACTCACAAATCCTTTCTTTTCCAGACGCTTAAGAACGACATGTATTGCCGGAAGAGAAATGGACTGCCCAATTTGATTCTTGTATTCTTTGGCAATTTCTACTCCGTATGTTTCATCCTTCATCAGGAGGATGATCAGGATCATTTCTTCAAGCGTTCCAAGTTGCAGACTCATTAAATTAATTTTTGTTTAAAATATGGATACGAATTAAATTAATTTTTGTTTAAAAAATAAATTATCCCCCGCTGGCGGGGGTAGGGGGTGGAAAAGACCCTGAAACAAGTTCAGGGTGACGCTCTGTATTTAAATAGATTTTCTTTTCTTGGTCATTCTGAGACTAGCCGTCCGCACTTGCTTCAGAATCTATTCATCTTATTGGCCAGCCACTTTCAACACCCTCCAAGTCCACATACCGGCTACAAACTCGATAAATGAAAAGCCGACTAAGGCAAGTGTGCCGCGCTCAAAGACATAGAGCCAGATGAAGAAGACAAACTGAATGATTCTCACCTGAACAGTGAACCCGAAGAATGGAGTGAGGTTCTCTTTAGCATTTCGGATGTAGTAATAGCCTAACACTGCCACCACAAATCCAAGTACGATTCTCCAAACACTTTCAGGATCAGGGATACCAATGGCGGATAAGATTGAAGCAGGAGCCAACATGAGGAAGAGGCCTTCCACAATCAAGTAGATCCCAAAAAACCAAACAGTTTTCGCAGGTTTATTCATAATATTTTAAATAATTTCAAAGGTTGTTATTTCGACTGAAAGGAGAAATCTGTATCAAAATATATGTCTGAACAAGGATGGATTTCTCACTTCGCTCGAAATGACAGGAAAAGACTGTTTGCGGTAATTTGAATAAATTCCCATTTGTTTTAAATCTCATTTTCAATCTACTGAAACTATGCGAAAACTACTCACCTTCATTTTTGTATGTCCGCTACTTCTCAGTGCACAAACTTCTGCAGAACAAGTACTGGCCAAGGCTGTTTCATACCACGATCCTCAGGACAATTGGTCTTCGATAAAAGCAACTTTGCAGTTTAAGGAAACTCGTCCTTCCGGTCCGAATCGATCCACGATCATTGAACTGGATAATGCTCAGAGTTATATAAAAATTAACCGGAATGATGAGGAGGTGTATGAAGTGAATGGGGAAGTAGCCGAAGTACTCAAGGGTGATAAAGACAAAGCGCGAGCACTCGTTCTTCGGAATTATTACCTATACCTATGGGGATTGCCGATGAAGCTGTACGATAAATCTACACCGGAGATTACACTCTCAGAAGATGAAAAAGTAGGCGATACCTTGTGTAAGGTGCTTCGTGTAGCATATGAGGAAGATACCTGGTATTTCTACATCGATAATTTCTCCGGGCGGATGCTACAGTACAAGTTTTACAAAGACGAAGCAGCCGGAAAAGGAGAACTCATCACGCTCGAAGATGAAATCATGGTAAAAGGAATCAAAATTCCTCAAAAAAGGAGCTGGTATCGACTACCAGAGATGGAGTATTTAGGGACGGATATTTTGGAGAGGGTGGAATGATGGGAAGAGGGAAACCACTTTTACTTATTTTTCTTATAACAGGATCATTTACCGTTTGGCTTTTCTTGAGGGAAAGAAGTTTAAAGGAAGAGTGAACTCATTTCGAATATGATTTTAGATTTTGGAGGAATTTGATCGTCGGCTTAATTATTACCTCAACTACCACCTATTACTTAATTGAACTTTACTATTATTTAAATCCATCAGAAATGGATTTAATGCTAGAGGAATTTAGAAGGCAGAGGAATGGCTAAATTTTCATTTTTCCATTCAACCGAATCGTCGGACCGCTTCAAAACGCGAGCAAAAGTATCTCGTTAAAATCAATCCAGCACCCCCTACAAATCCCACAAATGATTTTAGCATTTCGCTGCTGCAGCGATCAAAGGGCCTTAAATCATGAACGTAGAAAAATTGAATTCAGGAAGAACTATATGCAAAATCACTGTTTGATCCGCCAGATGGCGGAGAGTTTGATTTTGCTTACGAGAACAATTCAATTTTTCAGCGAAGGATTTACAGCCTTGATTTTTTGTTTTTCATCAAGGAAAAAGAAAAAGATTCATAGAGGTATCTTTCGTCATTCTATAGGAAATCTCTAGTCAATGCAAAACATCTTTTAACCCCCCAATAGCCCGGAAATTACTTCCCTAACTAGCGCAAGCAAGTCCGCTTGTGCTTTATGATAGAAATCTATTAAACCCATCCATTGTGTATGGGATTTTTGGTTTTTTAGGGGGTGGGGGATTTCATATCCAGTTATTTTAGCGACAAATTTTAATTCATGATCAAATACGTCTTTCAGTTAATAATTCTAGTTTCTTTTATTGGTTCAGTACAAGGTCAGTTTGAAGGTAAAATCGTCTATAAGCAAACGTATCAAAGCAATAGTGAACAAGTACCTTCAGATGCTCTGACTCAATATATGGGTGACACTCATGAGTATTATGTGAGTCAAAGTAGATATGCGTCTCTAACTAATGGAATGATGTCATCTAAAATGGTTTATTTTCCATTTGACCATAAGCTGATAACCTATTATCCTAATGGAGATTCGGTGGTATCGGTTGATGTTAGAACTGCTGATAGTGAAGTCAAAGAGGCAAGGTTGACAGAGGAAGAGCTAGATATACTTTCATGGGGTTGCAAGTCAATAGTGATAAATACAACCAGTGCAAATCAGACCTACTATTATGCTGATGAGCTAAAGATTAAGAGTAGGCTATTTAAAGAGCATAAGTTCGGTAATTGGGATGTTTATACTGACTTGGCAGGTGCTTTCCCATTGAAGTACGTCATAGAACTACATGAGCTTACTATAACTGGAACGGCTGTTTCAGTTGAAGAGATGGATTTATCAGATTCATTTTTTGATGGCATAATTCCAACACATAAGATGCCAAACAATAAAAATGAATGTGAGGCAAGTGAGTGGACTGGAAAGTGGTATGGTGATTTAACTTTTTCTGATGGTTCTACAATGCTTACAGTGTTAGAAATATCTGATGTTAAGAATTGTAAAGTCTCAGGTGCTATCCACTACCCAAGCTATTATAATTCCAAATACAACCTTAGTGGTACCATTAATGGTGATAGCTTATTCTTATCAGAAGGAGAGATTATTCAGGGAATCATAAATCAATCCAAAGGAGATTTTCTATTAAAAATGGTTAGCGGAGAATTAGTTGGTGATACACAAATCAATGGGAACTTTAATGCCACTTTAGGTTTACGTAGATCATCAGATTTTTCCAATACTGAAAAATCAGATACTGAAAATGCAATCGCTGAATATGCTGCTAAGTATGGAAGTATGTTGATTGGTAATACATCTAAAATTGATAGTAAAGAATTATTAGAAAGAGTTGCTTCTCGTCTGAAAGAATCGGATATAGTCGATTTTCAAAACATGCACTTTACAGGGAGCGTGACTATGGCTAAATTAACTTTTCCTTTAAAGATGATTGCTTCAAATTCCAGTCAATTATATACTGAGTTTGAAGTCCAATCCCAGTTTTTTAAAATGGGAAATAATGGTATCATAAAATGGGAATATAACCCTTTCGAGGATGTTCTAGAGATCGATTCTGTAGAAGAAAATAATTCTGATAGAAATTCTTTAAGCAAGTTCACAGGATCGCTGGGTCAAACATTGGAGGATGGATTTACGATCAAAGAGGTGAGAGAGGCAAAACTTGATAGTATAGATGCTTATCGTTTTTTGCTTTCCAATGCTGAAGAGGTGAGAGCATTTTATATATCAAAAGATTCTGAGGATTTAATAAGACAAGAAATTGATGGTATGGTAGAATTATTTTTCAATTACAAATGGTTTGATCGATTGTATTTCCCTTCCATTTATTTCAAACTTGATGGTAAACAAGATGGTCGTTTTGATATTGATAAAGTTATTTTAGATAGTGATGTTGATGAGAACATTTACAACATCCCAAATGAATTAAGACACAAGATCAGGACTAAGAAAAGTGCTAAAGATTATTATGAAGAGGGCATTAAACTTTACAATGACAACCAATTTCAACTAGCTAAGGAGCAATATGATGAGGCAATATCTTTAAACTCGAGCAGGTCAAGCTATTTCCACGAGAGAGCTAGAACGCACTTAGCATTGAATGATTACTATACTGCTGTATCAGATGCTCAAAAAGCGATTGAATTAAATCCTAATAATGCCAAATACTACAATACGCTTGGTTTGGCAAAATACTACCTGGAAGATTACAAGAATTCATTAAAAGATTTTTCTACTGCCATCGAAAGAGATTCCACTTTTGGTTTAGCTTACTATCACAAAGGGCTTTCTTTTTATAAGTCAGGTCTAAAGGATAGTTCATTCGTTTACATGAGTTTGGCAGCAGAATTCGATAAGTCCAAAAGCTATATTTTCTTAAATCATGGAATAATTGGTAATGAGGTTGGAGAATTTGAGCTAGCAAGAAAAAGTCTAAAGCAAGCTGTATCTATGGGAGCGGATACAGCATCTACTTATAATCGTATAGCTGTAGGATTCTATGGGTTGGGAAATTATGACTCGGCAAAGGTCTACATGGATAAAGTTTTGGAAATAGACCCAGAAAATCTTTTATATCGGAAGAACATGGGTCAAACCCTTTACAATCTAGGAGATTTTGAAGACGCTGCTGAAATCTTAGAAGGAGTTGTGAAAGAAAATGACCAAGACCATTCTGTATTCAATTTTTTAGGTTTGTGCTATTATTACATGGATGATTTTGATGGTGCAATCTATTACTACAACAAAGCCATTTTACTCAATCGTGATGCAGTTTATTTTGATAATAGAGCCTACGCTAAAATTGGAGTTGACAAATATTCAGAGGCGATAGAAGATTTTACTAGGAGTATAGAGATTTACCCGGATGACTCTGAAATTTTTTACCAAAGAGGCTTATTACATGAACTTCAACATAATCAATTTGATGCATGCAAGGATTTTAAGCGAGCTATTGATATTGGTCATGAAGAAGCTGAGAACAAGTTTAAAGAGGTTTGTAACTAACTAACCCACAATCCCAAACCCATCCATTGAGTATGGGGTTTTACATAATTAGTGATTGCTCCAAGATCAAAATTAAAAATTGAAACCCACCCCAAACCCCTCACTAGGAGGGGGATTTTCGCACTTGTTGGTGTTGTCACAGTGTTGTCACCAACAAGAATGCAACCCAACTTCTAAAGGTCATTCCCGCAGGGAATCTATCGTCCATTAAAAGCAATTTTTCAATATTCATAGACTCCCCGGGAGTGACTAATGAAGCTTTATTAAACTCCGGACTAGGTTCCAATTATTCATTTAAAGAGCTTCACTCACCCCAAACCCAGAGGCGTCTGACCGCTCCAAGGAGGGGATTATGTCACTCATCCTTCAACGTCCTGGCTGGATTGATCCGATACACTTTCAAAGAGTGCAAGACGGTAGCTACTAAAGCTGTGATTAAGACCACCAAGCCTGCTGCTAAAAACAGCCACCAGCTAATGTCGATTTTATAGGCATAGTTATCCAGCCACCCGGAGAGCAGCACATAGGCAATCGGAGAAACGATCAACATGGCAATTACAATTCGCAGTGCGAATGGTCTGAACAGATTCCCCATCAGGTCTTTCAGGTTGGCTCCCAACACTTTTCTCACGCTGATCTCTTTGGTTTTCTGTGTGGCTATCAGTGATATCAATCCATAAAGGCCCAAACAAGCAATTATTAAGGTAACAATGGTCAAGGCTTGAAACATCTTGGCGAATGCCACATCTTCCTGATACAATGAATTGAGATGGTTTTCTAAGAAGATCAAATCAAATGGGAGATCAGGAAAAATGCTGCTCCATTTAGCTTCAATGTCTTTAACCAGTTCGAGCATATTCCCAGGTTCCACTCTTATATACACATCTTCTTGCAAGGTTCTAGGATACATGATGGCCAAAGGACCAATATCGTTGTGTAATGAGGAGAAATGATAATCGGCAACTACACCAACGATATTACCCGTACGAATCTGCCCAACCTGAATCGGTCGTCCAATCGCTTCTTCCGGTGACGAGTAGCCCATATACCCAACCGCTTTCT
The DNA here is from genome assembly GCF_040220215.1 of Ekhidna sp. Taxonomy (GTDB): domain Bacteria; phylum Bacteroidota; class Bacteroidia; order Cytophagales; family Cyclobacteriaceae; genus Ekhidna. The sequence continues at coordinate 37,654 of NZ_JAVJTR010000022.1, read as the reverse complement.
CGTTTATGATGACCGCTCCTGCACTATCGGTAGGATACGATTTGTCAAATTCTCTACCTGCAACCATTGGAATCCCCAACATTTCAAAATAGCCATAGTCAACCCCATCGATAAATATGGGTTTTGATTCCTCCATGTCAGGTGTTTTCACCGGCACATTCCCATTGTCACCATCCATTCTTCCCCCACCGATGGCGACTCCAGACACTCTCTGTATGGAGTTCAACTGATTTTTCAACACGTCGGCTTTCTGTAGAAGCGACTGACCGGGTACCCGAAGTACCGCTAAGGCAGATTTATCATACCCCAGATCCTTCTCCTGAATGTAGGAGATTTGCTGATAGATAATAATGCTTCCGGCCAGCAGGCCTATGGTGATGATAAACTGCATGGTCACAAGCACCTTTCGCAAGTTGATGCCCAATTGACCTCCTGAGATCGTTCTTGCCAGCGCAGCGATGGCTTTAGTTTTAGACATAATAAATGCCGGATAAGCTCCACCCATTGCGCCAACAATGACAACTAAAATGGTCGCGGCAATAGCGAGCCACTGGTTCGACTGCCAAACTTCCAATGCATAGATATTGATGCCCAGGTACGATTCCAGAAAATTGATAGCTGGAAGAATAAGAGCAATGGAAATGATGAAGGAAAGGAGAGAAAGAATAATCGACTCAATGGCGAATTGAAAAACCACCATTCGTTTACTCGCTCCAAGTGCTTTACGAACGCCCACCTCTTTCGTCCGGGTGAGTGATTGCGCCACAGATAGGTTGGTGTAATTGAAAATGATCAGGAAGAGAAGGAGTGCTCCTGTGATGCTGAGTGCGTAAATATTGTTCCAACTACCTGATGCCACGATATCATTTTTGATCTCTCCTAAATAGATGTCCTCCAGTGGTTGTAACACAAAACGAAATAAATTGTGCTGCTCTTCAGGCCAATGCACTTTGATAAAGTCGACCAACTGTTCTTCCAACGCTTCTTTTTCTGATGGATCTTTTAATTCAATGTAGGTATGAAAAGAGATCCAACCCCAGGAATTCAGGGTGACCGGATAGCCAAAAGGAACCTTAAAAGCATGAAATGGAATGATAAAATCAAATGTGAAATGACTGGTGGATGGGCTTGGGTTCATTACTCCAGTTACGATGTAAGGAGTTTCTGAAATCTCAATACGCTGACCAACCGCCGACGAAGAGCCAAAGTATTTTTCAGCCATATCAGCTGATAAAACCACGGAATTGGTGTTCTTTAGAGCGGTTCTTTCGTCACCTTCGGCAAGTGAGTAATCGAACATATTGAACAAGGTGCTGTCAATGTAGAAGATCCCGTCTTCATAGAAATTTTTGTTACCAACTTTTACCGGTTGTGTGGGCGTGTCTCTCACACGCATGTAGTTTTCAATTTCGTCATACGCTTCCACCAATGCAGGGCCAACCGGGGGTCCTACTGTTGCTAAATGGCGATCACTTCTACCTGTACTACGTTCATCATGAGTTACCTTGAATATAAGATCAGACTTTTGATGCCACTGATCGTAACTCAACTCTCTGATGACCATGAGTGCAATGATCAAACTAAGTGTGAATCCGATGGTGAGACCAACGCCATTCAAAACGGCACTCATCTTATCTTTTTTGAGATTTCTCCAGGCCGGTCTTAGTGTGTGTTTGATAAACATAGTAGAGGTATTGAGTTGATTAATGTTTTTCCAGGTGTATTTATAGCGAGTGAAAAGAAGCGTGGTTATGATGAGATGAAGCTTGGTTCTGAACTTTCCGTGTTTAGTTGAGAAGCTTTCCATCTCCTCAGTCAGGTCACCAATTATTTCTTCCCTCACCCTTTCATTAAAGAGTGCACGACACAAAAATTTCACACTACTTGGTAGCTCATTCATGTGGTGATGAATTGCGTTTGCAGCACTTTTTCAGGGATTTTATCCCAGAATTTTGCTCGAAGATTTTTTGCTTCTTCCAGCTTTTTCAATCCCAATGCTGTGATTTCGAAAATTCGTTTTCGCTTACCACCTCTCACTGAGGTAGCCTCACCCATGTAGCTTTTCACCAGTCCTTTGTCTTCCAGTCTGGTCAAAGCTCCATGGGCTGTGCTCAAGTTGATGTTCCGCTTCGCTGTTTGATTGATTTCATCTTTTACAGTATTACCGTAAGTGTCCGGATGGGTCGTGCAAACGGCCAAAAGCACCAGTTCTTCAAACTCTCCAAGATGTGTTCCTTTCATAAGAGGATTAAATACGTATATGTAGAAAATATGTTTTTGAGGATTAAACATTATCAACTCATTATTTACTTAACAAATGTGAAACTTATATATTACATTCACGTTTGTTAAGTAAATATTTCAATCAACCTTCCGTCATTCCGGTTTGGAGGAACGACAATACCGGAATCTCAACGCGGAAGGCAAAATTTCAATCCATGGAATATCAATTAGGTGAATTTGAAGAGCTGGTATTGCTCACGGTTGCTGCTCAGCATGATCAGGCGTATGGCGTCTCCATTCATGAATTTCTAACCGAGGAAACCAAAAAGAAAATCAACATCAGCGCGATTCATGTCGCATTGAAGCGATTGGAAAAGAAAGGCTTTGTCGACTCTCGTTTCGGGGGCATTACCGAAGAACGTGGGGGCAGACGGAAGAAATTCTACATCGTAACTGCCCTTGGTAAAAAAGTATTGGATGCGTCGCATGACCTGCGAACAAGCATCTATCAGAAAATACCACAACTGCAATTTGTAAGAATCTGATATGGCAGGGATGCAACCTCCAAAATGGGCCGTTGGTTTTCTGCGCTGGTACTGCAGAGAAGAATACCTCGATGAGATCGAAGGAGATCTCTTTGAGCTCTATTATATGAGAGCATCATCCTCAACACGGAAGGCGAGCGTCTTATTTATATGGAATGTGATCAGAACATTTCGATGGATCAATCTTAAAAAAACTCAACTCTCAAATAATTGGACTATGAACATGTTTAAGAACTATACTAAAATCTATTTCCGCCGATTCAGGAAGGAAACAGTACATTATGCTGTAAATATTCTGGGGTTATCACTTGGCTTATCCATCTTGTTTTTTATCCTGATGTTCGTTTACGATGAGCAAAACATTGACAGCTTTCACAGCAAAAAGGATCGGATTTACAGGGTCATAAGCGAGGTACAGGAAGATGATGGAATGCATAATTACCTATCAACTCCTGGTCCTTTAGCTGAAGCATTAAAAAATGAATTTCCTTCGGTTGAAGAGACTGCACACTTAACATACATGGGCTCGCAGGTGCTAGTGAAGGGAGATAAGCGTATTGCTGAACGTGACTGGGCAATAGCAACCAGCAGTCTATTTAAAATTTTGGATTTTGACATTGTGAATGGCAACCCGATGAAGGCCTTCAATGGCACGGCGGCTATGGTGATTACTGAGGGTTTGGCCATGAGACTTTTCGGGAAAACTGATGTAGTTGGAGAAGTCATTGATGATACCAATTTTGGTCCAACCGAAGTACTTGCTGTAATAAAAGAAATGCCTAAAAACTCAACCTACCAGTTTAGCAATATTTACATCGCTAATTATGCTCAATGGAGCGAGGGTTGGCAGAGATTTGTTAATTCCTGGGATGGCCGATTGGCGATGACCTGGGTACTGCTGAAAGAGGGCGCTACACCAAATGAGATCACAGATTTTCAAGAAAACTTTTTAACAAAATATTTGACAAATGGTCATGAAATTAAGGGGCTTCAATTACAAAACATTCAGGGCATTCACCTTGAATCCAATGACATTGAGCGTGGAGGGATGACGCCTCAAATCGCTATTCCATATAGTGACCAGGAATTTGTGAGCATGATAATGATCATGGGAATACTGGTCATATTAATTGCTGCTCTCAATTACATCAACTTATCCTCAGTACAGGCGCTTAAGCGAACACTGGAAGCAAGTATGAGAAAGATCAATGGTGCTAATAATAAACACTTACTTGTTCAGCTTTTCTTCGAAACGCTTCTAACTGTCTTGATCGCTTATGCAATTTCGCTGCTTTTGGTGGTAGTACTCTTTCCTTTTTTTAGGGAAATTGCGAATAAAGATTTCTCTGTAGGATTGTTGTTCACCTTGGATTTTGTCCCGTACCACATTGGTTCAATTCTGATAATATGGCTGGTATCAGCCATGCTTCCAGCACTTTACTATTCAAAGTTAAAGCGGTCACTATTGGTTCTAAAGAATGCCTTTTCCGGTAAGGGAGACTTACTTCGCAAAGGGTTGGTTAGTGTTCAGTACGCCTTGTCAATCTTTTTGATCATTGGCTCTATCGTTATCTATCGCCAGCTAAATTATGTTCAAACGAAAGATCTGGGTTTCGAAAACAAAAACCTGATCGTTTTGGATATTAACTCCGGAAATGCAAGAAGGAACTTCCGAGAAATAATCAATGGAATTCAACAGCATGCGGACGTTATTAATGTTTCCACTTCTTCGCGCGTGCCCGGTGAGTGGAAAAACTTACCTACAGCCAAGTTGGCGACTAACCTTACTGACAATGCTATTGAAGCAAGCCATTACGGGATTGATCACCGATGGATCGATACATATCAAATGGAATTGAGCGAGGGGAGAAATTTCTCCGGGAATGACCAGTCTGACAGCCTCGACATTATTATCAATTCAGAAACGGCTGCTATGCTAAATTTGGAGGACCCGATTGGTAAGAGTATTTGGATAATGAGTCAAGATGATTCAGTGCAAATGGAAATCATTGGTCTTATCGAAGACTTTCATTTCGAGTCCTTGTATTTACCGATAGGACCAGTGGTGCTCACCAGTTGGAATAATCATATCCGATCCATCGACTATTTTACTATTCGATACAAATCAAACGTACAAGAAACTATTTCGCACATTGAGGAAGTCAATGCTACGTTCGACCCGGAAACCCCTGCAGAAATAAACTTTTTAGATGAACAATGGAAACGATATTATCAGGCTGAGGAGAGTCGTGCTACTATCGTTCTCATAGCATCCATTGTTTCAATAATTATCTCTGCTTTTGGGTTATTTGGGTTAATCAATTTCACTGTTGAGCGAAAAACCAAAGAAATAGGTATCCGAAAGGTAATGGGAGCGAATGTTCAAAACATTACCACCCTGATACTGAAAGACTATTTAATCTTACTAATCATTTCATTGGTGATTGCAGCACCGGTATCCTGGTGGCTATTTGGTGATTGGCTGGCTGATTTTGCCTACAGAATCAATATGAGTGTGGATCTGTTTGTGATTGCATTTGTACTTGTCCTCATCATTTCGTTTACAACAGTTTTGGCCAGGATTTATAGAATCGCGAAAGCTAATCCTGTACAATCGATTCGGTACGAATGATCCGGACACTAATATTAATTGGCTTGATTCATGTTCATTCCTCCTATGGGCAGTCTGAAACACTGATTGCAGAACAGCAGAAATTCATTGGCGAATTTTCTGGAGCAATAGAATGGAATGGGAAATCGCTGAATGCAAGAAGTTCTGCTGAGGAAAGAGAGGTCGCTCGAGTCTATTTGGAAAGCCAAATTAAATCCATTGGACTTAAACCTCAGAGGCATTCATACAGAATGCCAAACCTCAATCCATTGATAGACTTACTGTTTTCACCTTTCAAAGGCGCCAACATTTACACCATTCTTCCTGCTACTATTGAAAGCGATGAATATGTGGTTCTGGGAGCTCATTTCGATACGGAAGTAGGATGTCCGGGTGCAATCGACAATGGCACAGGTGTTACATTGATTTACAGTGTGGTTAAAAAAATGCAGTCGGAACAGAATCGCTCAAAAAACATCATACTTGTTTTCTTCGATCAGGAAGAGGAAGAATTAGTAGGGAGTAAGGCATTTGCCAAATACCTGAAATCTGAGGAGCTAAATATTCATTCAGTTCACACATTCGATATGGTTGGCTGGGATGAAGATGGTGATGGAGAAATGGAACTCGAGTTGCCAACTCCGGAATTAGAAAAGGCATATTACGACGTTGCATCCAGGCTTGAAATTCCACTCTATGTTACCAGTATCAACTCTACAGATCATCACTCATTTAGGCAAGTAGGTTTTCCGGCAATAGGAGTAAATGAAGCATACGGAAAACGAGACTCTTCTCCATTTAAGGATACACCGGAAGATACTTTTGAAACTGTAAATTTTGATTACCTGGCTAAATGCACCCTGTTCGTTTCGGAAGTAATCAAAGAAATCATCAGCCAATGAAAACATTAAAAGAATCATTCAAGAGGCAACCGTTTTTATTGATCACCTTGTCAATTATCTGCGTTTTATTCCTGATCAAAGGAAGTGTTTACCTATCCATTGGTAGCCCTATTCCCTTCTTTCTGAGCATATTTTTCCTTTTGCTGCTTGGTTTTGCCTTATACAAGCCAAACAGAATAGCAGGGCGAATTATTGGTTTTTTTGGCATCCTGATGATTCTTTGGGGATTTACACGATTACTATTCGCGGTACTGTTTACCATTGCACCTCTTACAGAAGCTCATATTCAGGAGCAGTTTTCTATTATTGGAAATATTATCAGCCTTGCTGTCTTACTCACTGGCATTTACACATTGAAGAAGGCAAAAAACTATTCTCTGGATTGAGTTTGAGAATTACTAGACTTAGTGATTTTTTACCTTATTTCTCGAAACCCGAAACTATCGCATACGATTTAAGGTTGAATTATCGTATATTAAAAAGTTATTTATTGCAAAATCAGTCTCAGCAAGGCTATCTTTGCAGATTGCTTTTTTATACCCATAACAAATTAGTTTTTAAAGAGATAATATGCGACAGTTAAAGATTACCCAGTCAATTACCAACAGGAGAGAAAGCCACACCCTGGAGAAATATTTTACTGAGGTAAGTAATGTTCCAATGATTACTCCGGACGAGGAGGTGACGCTGGCCAAGCGTATCAAGGAGGGAGATGATTTGGCATTGGAAAAGCTGGTAAAAGCAAACTTAAGGTTCGTGGTATCTGTAGCCAAGCAGTACCAAAACAGAAGTTTACCATTAAATGACTTGATCAATGAGGGAAACCTTGGTTTGATCAAAGCAGCAAAGAAATTTGACGAGACAAAAGGATTTAAATTCATTTCATATGCGGTATGGTGGATTCGTCAGTCCATTATGCAAGCGTTGGCTGAGCAGTCTAGAATTGTTCGTTTGCCAATGAACAAGTCTGGTGCAATCAATCAGATCAGAAGAGCCTACGCAGAGTTGGAGCAGCAGTTTGAGCGTGAGCCGACTGAAGAAGAATTGGCTGATATCCTCGATATGAAGCCTAGCGAAGTGAGAAATACACTAGGAGCTGAGGTAAAACAAATGTCCATGGATGCACCTTTCGGTGAAGATGAGAGCGGGTCGTTACTTGATGTTCTTGAGAACCAGACTACTGGACCTACAGATGGAAATCTTGTTTTCAATGATTCTTTGAAAGTAGAGACCATGCGCGCACTTTCTACACTTACTGCTCGTGAAAGAGAAGTAGTGATGATGAGCTTCGGTATCGGATGTGATAATCCATTCACATTGGAAGAGATTGGTGATGCGATGGGCTTAACTCGTGAAAGGGTAAGACAAATCAGAGAGAAGGCACTTCAGAAATTGAGAGAGCCGGGCAAAAACAGAAGATTGAAAGAATTCTGTGCAAGCTAAAATTTGGGAAAAGCATAAATTTAAACCGCCAGCTGGCGGTTTTTTTTTGCCAAAATTTGATATGCCAATTCAGGAACAACTTGCATTTGCGCTGGATCGGAACGATCAGGAACCCAACAAGCGGGTGGCTAAGCAGATTGTAGATGCCGGTGGCGAAAAGGAAGTTGAAGAATTGGTTTCTTTCATTGAAACCAGGCCTAAGCAAAGAGCGCAATCAGACGCAATTCTTGCTTTGGCTTATGTAGGGGAATTATCACCAAAATTGCTGGCAGGGCATGTAGATTTTTTAATTCGTCAGTTGACCAGACCTATCAACAGGGTCGTTTTTGGAAGTATGATTGCCCTGGCTCACATCGCACACCTGCAGCGCAAAAAAATATTTGATGCACTTCCGAAAATCATTGATACAATGGATGGTGGGACTGTGGTAACAAGAGATCATGGCTTTCGAATCATGATCTCACTTTACAGAGATGATCAATTTCAGGAAGATATGTTTCTATTGATTCAGGAACAATTAATAAAAGCCCCTTCCAATCAGCTGGGACAATATGCGGAACGGATCATTGAAGTTTTGAACAAAAAACACCTGAATTCACTTATTGAAACATTGGAAGAACGAAGAAATGATATTACCAATGAACATCATGTCAAACGATTAAATAAAAACCTTAAAAAGCTGTACAAACTACTATGATTAACTGGAGCGATTTTGAAAAAATAGATATGCGTGTGGGGACTATTAAGAAGGCAGAGGAATTTCCTGAAGCCATCAAACCTGCCTACATTCTCACGATCGATTTTGGTCCGGAAATAGGAATTAAAAAGAGCTCAGCCCAGATCACCAAATTGTACAACAGAAAGTACCTCAAAGGTGAACAGGTGATCGCTGTAGTAAACTTCCCTCCGAAACAGATAGGTCCTTTCATTAGCGAATGTCTGGTGATGGGCGTTTACAATGAAAATGAGGAGGTGGTGTTGTTACGCCCGCAGCGTGAGACCATGAATGGCTGTAAGGTTGGATAATGAATGGGTGTTGCCTTTCTTTGCGCACTTATAAAAAATCAAAAAAATAAATGTCCCAAACTCACCTTGTTTCCTGGAATGTCAACGGCATCCGAGCCATGATCAAAAAAGATTTTATTAAGGATGTGAAGGAAATGAATCCGGATGTTTTGTGTTTACAGGAAACCAAGGGACAGCCGGAAGATGTAAAAACCGCACTGCAATTATTACCGGAATATCAGGTCGTCGTAAACTCTTCAAAAGCCAGAAAAGGCTACTCAGGAACTGCCATACTCTCCAAAGAAAAACCTTTGGAAGTGTTTTATGATATGGGCATAGAGGAGCATGATCTAGAAGGTCGTGTGATTGCAGCAGAATTTGAAAGTTTCTTTGTTGTAACTGTTTACACACCCAATTCCGGTGAGGGAATGAAACGATTGGATTATCGTGAAACCTGGGATGAGGCATTCAAAGAATACATTATTAGCCTGGAAGAGAAAAAGCCGGTGATCATTTGTGGCGACCTAAACGTGGCACATACTGAGATAGATTTGGAGCGTAGTAAAGAAAATTACAACAGGCAGTCAGGTCATACCCAGGTAGAGATCGATGGCTTGGAGGCTTTGCTCAATGAAGGGTACATCGATACCTTCAGAATGAAATATCCTGATGAAGTAAAATATTCCTGGTGGAACTATAAGTACCGGGCCAGAGAGCGGAATGTAGGTTGGAGAATTGACTATTTTTTAGTGAGCGAGAAGCTAAAAGATCAGGTAGCAGAAGCCCACATTTATAATGAATACATGGGATCGGATCATTGTCCGGTCGGATTAAAACTTAATAGCTAAGAAGCATGGAAACGAAAAAAATTCCTTTAAATGACCTGCACGAAAAACTAGGTGGCAAGATGGTGCCATTTGCAGGATACAACATGCCTGTCCGTTACTCATCTGACAAAGAAGAACACCTGACAGTACGAGAAGCTGTGGGTGTGTTTGATGTGTCGCATATGGGTGAGTTTATGCTTCGTGGACCACACGCTTTGGATTTGATTCAATGGGTGACCAGCAATGATGCTTCCAAAATAGTAGACGGCCAGGCGCAGTATTCATGTTTGCCTAATGACAAAGGCGGTATTGTGGATGACCTTTTAGTTTACCGGATGGCTGAAGAAGAATACATGCTTGTAGTGAACGCATCCAACATTGAGAAAGACTGGAACTGGATAAAGAGTCAGGATAAGTGGGGGGTGGATATGGAAGACATCTCTGACGATATTGTACTTTTAGCGGTTCAGGGGCCAAAAGCTGTGGATACGCTACAAAAGCTTACAGATGTAAATCTTTTGGAAGTGAAGTTTTACACATTCGTTCAGGATAAACTGGCTGGCAAAGAAATGATCATTTCTGCTACAGGCTACACTGGTTCAGGAGGTTTTGAGCTTTACATCAACAAGGCAGATGCAGAAGAGGTATGGAATAAAGTATTTGAAGCAGGTGCAGAGTTCGGTATCAAGCCGATCGGTCTAGGTGCAAGAGATACGCTGAGGCTGGAAAAAGGGTTCTGTCTGTACGGAAATGACATTACCGATGAGACTTCTCCACTGGAGGCGGGACTTGGTTGGGTAACCAAATTCACCAAGGATTTTGTAAATGCAGAGAATCTCAAAGCCCAAAAAGAGGCAGGAGTAACCCGAAAGCTTGTAGGTTTCGAAATGATTGATCGGGGCATTCCTCGTCACGATTATGAGCTGGCTGATCTGGATGGTAACATTATAGGGAAAGTTACTTCCGGAACCATGGCTCCTTCATTGAATGTAGGTATTGGGATGGGATATGTGACTGTTGAGTACGGTAAGCCTGACACGGAAATCAATGTCATCATCCGGGATAAGCTTGTGAAAGCTAAGGTTGTGAGACCACCTTTTTTGAAATAAATAAGTCATGCTGAATTTATTTCAGCATCTATTCAGACTCTGAAACAAGTTCAGAGTGACATTAGATTTAGATTATGAATACAATCGAAGTTTGTTTAACTCCAGACCTGATCCATCAGCATGCCCTTAAAGGCAAATTGGTGGTAGTTGTAGATATATTTCGAGCTACCTCCTGTATTGTGACAGGGCTAGCTAGTGGAGTGGAAGCCATTAAGCCTGTTGCAGAGATTGATGAATGCAAAGCCCTTGGAAAGGAAGGTTTTATCATGGCCGGCGAACGAGGAGGAGTAAAGGTAGATGGCTTTGATATGGGGAATTCTCCTTTTGAATATCAAAGTGAGGAGTTGAAAGGAAAAAAGGTAGCGATCTCTACCACGAATGGTTCACAAGCTATCATCAAGTCGGTAGAAGCGGATGAAATCATCATTGGAGCATTTTTAAACATGGATGCAGTGACGCAACATATTTTGCAGAAAAAGAAAGATGTGGTGATTCATTGTGCCGGGTGGAAGGGGACACCAAACCTGGAGGATACATTGTTTGCAGGAGCGCTGATTGATGAGTGCGCAGAAGAAATGAAGCCGGTTGGTGATTCTGCTTTGGTAGCACATCACTTATTCATTGCCAATCATGAAAATGTGTTAGGACTTGCGCTACAGTCAAGTCATGCGGAGCGACTCAAAGGATTCGGAATTGAAGAAGATCTGGAGTTTTGCATGGAAGAGAGCAAATACAACGTGGTTCCTAAATTGGTAGACGGAGAACTGGTATTTTAGTAACATGAAAAAGGTACTTGTTACGCTTTCTATAATCATTCTATTTTCTTCATGTAATAAAGAAGAAGCAGTATATCCTTTTGACCAGTCGCCTTATGTTGAGTTTGAGGATTTGAGTTTCGGCGAGAGTGATGAAAGAGGAGATGTCCTAGAAATCTCCTTTATCATTTGGGATAGAGAAGGAGATATTGGTTTAGGAGATGAAAATAGGGGATTCCCTTATCATGAGTATGATGTGGTAGTTGATGTAAATGAAAATTTAATTGATAGAGATAGCCCATTTAATCCGCCATTTTCGATTATCCCTGCTTTCTATGGACAGCATCCTGAAGATCACCATTATACACTAATCTTAGAAGTAGATCATGCAAGAGAATTAGATTTAGATGGATACCCAGATTATTCATGTGAGAATTATGCGATAACAGATGATTATGGAAATCCGACTTTTTTGGGATGGAAAAACGAAAATTATCATAATATTTTAATGGGATTTCTAAATAACGAAGGGATAGAAATTGATTTTTATAAAATGTTTGGGATTGACCCAAACACGAATTGTGCTGTAGGATTTGACGGAAGAATGTTTGATATTTCTGGTACAAACCTGTTGAATCCAATTGAAAACGAGATCTTTTATGTGAGGAGAAGAGACAAGTATTCTTGGCGAATCATATACAAGATGCGATCTTCCATTTGGAAACTCTTTTTTCAAAATGAAAAAAGAGAATTCACTATAAAAGTGAAAGATCGAGAACTCAATGAGAGCAACACCGCCTCCTCAGGCTTAGTCACTCTGGAAGAAATCACTGCACAATGAGCTTGTGGCTTTACATCCTTCTCGCCATTGTAGCAATCATTCAGGCTGCCATCTTTATCATGGCTCGCCGTATTCGTAAAAAGGAGAAAGAAAACAATGTGCTTCTGAAATACAATATTAACACACGTCAGAGAGCATGGCAGCTATTAGCAGATCCTTCCATTCCTGAAGAGGATAAAAAGAAGATTCAGGCATATTATGATGGAGAAGGTGAGTAAAGTAATTCTATCATTGGGTGCTTGATCCCGTTGTTCTTGTTTTTCAAGTTTGAAATCTGAAAACAATTCTTCTGTGATTACAAATCCTGAAAAGTTTATTTTACAAATCCAATAGTTTCAAGCTACTTTAAAAGATCAACCTTGCATATTAGAAGGAATAAGAGCAGGATGAATGCAACTAGAATTGCGAAACCAAAAGGAATTTTGAAGTCATAAAATTTTTCTTTTGCGAAGATTGGTTCAAGCCTAGACCTATCAGCTGCGTTTAATTCATGATTTTTCATCATCAACCTTATTCTCTCCTTTTCCTCTAAAAACCTCAAGCGGAAAATGAATATTTGATAAACTAAAATCCCAAAAAGAAACCAATATATCCCTAACGATCCTTTCAGATTAAATTTTACTACCCCAAAATTCACATCTTCTAAGGGAAGGTCTGTAATTATCATAAATAAAGCAATTGAGGCTGTGATGGATACTGCTCGCTTTGACTTTTTAAAGTTTGAATCGTCCTCGAGAATCATTTATTTCAACTTATCATTTTCCTGATGTCTGGTTCCATCCCGTAAATTCTTTTTATCCAGATTTTTCTTAAGGGCCTCCGTTAGATCTACCCCTGTTTGGTTGGCCAGGCAGATGAGTACCCATAGCACATCAGCCATCTCATCTCCCAGGTCCCTGTTTTTGTCCGATTCTTTGAAGGATTGTTCGCCGTACGTTCGTACAATAATTCGGGCCAGCTCACCCACTTCTTCGGTAAGCATCGCCATGTTAGTCAGCTCATTGAAGTAGCGCACTCCCTTTGTTTTTATCCATTCGTCTACAACACCCTGTGCTTCTTCTATGGTCATCGATTGCTATTCGCTTCCAGATTTTCGTTAATGTGCTTGAGTTCAAATCCTTCCTCCTCTAGTTTAGAAAGGAAAAATGCCATTCGTGTTTTTTCCTCATTTATCAGGCTGTCCATATTAGGATCAAACTCTTTGAAAGTTTCATGCGGAAAACGTTTGCCTGGTTCGTAATAATCCTTCCAGAACAGACTCTCCACAATGCTCCCATCCTGATAATAGTATTTAAACTCTTCAGCCAAACGGTCATCCATGAAGTTGATCATGTGTCCGGAGAAAATCGGTTTTTCATTTTCAAAATAGAAATAATCATCACGCTCAAAATGTGGCGTTTTGATGATGCCTACCAGTTTCATCAACCGGCCTTCATTAAAGTACCCTCGCACTTTGTATACTGAATCAGCCGAAACGAAATCATCTTCGATAATGCTTACCCGGTGGTTTTGGTCAATGTGTCTTACTTTATAATCGACCGCCTTTACCAGGGGTCTAAATTCTTTGCTCACTTCTGATTTTGATTGATAAAGGATGGTAACCAAAATCAGCAGGACTACTACGGCAACTCCCAGTACATATTTCATAAGGTTAGGATTTTTAAAGAAAGTTAAGCAATTCTGCTTTTTGTTGGAACCTTCTTCCATGTATAGGTTGAATTCGTCGATGTATCGATGGTGACACTGAGAAAAATCAGAAAATAAACTGACAATTTCCATGAACAAAAATCTTCCATTTCCGTGGATAAGGAAACAAATTCAACTCTTAATTGGATAATCCATAAGAACATTAACCCAAAAAAGCATAAACTATGAAAACATTGAAAGTTTTTTCTCTTTTAGCGATGAGCGTGCTACTGACTTTTTCTGCAACTGCTCAGAAGGATAAAAGCAAAAGAAAAAGTCCTCCGGTGCAAGTTTCGCAGGAAGTGAACGGAACGAAAATCACCATTGATTACAGCAGTCCATCCAAAAGAGGACGTGATGTTTTCGGAGGTATGGAAGAGTACGGTAAAGTATGGAGAACAGGCGCAAATGAATCTACCTGGATTGAAGTTTCCAAAGACGTGGAAGTAGAAGGTGAAACTCTTGCGGCAGGGAAATATGGACTTTTCACTATTCCGGGTGAAGATGAGTGGACCATCATATTCAATAAAAAATGGGATGGCTGGGGCGCTTACGAATACAAAGAAGCTGATGACGTACTCCGAGTGAAAGTAAAGCCTACTTCAACAGATGCCGTGGTAGAAATGCTTACTATTGACATTGAAAAAAGCGGTGACGTTATTCTTGCCTGGGATCAAACAAAGGTGGAATTTTCTATCCGATAAGAAATAGCTCTGTCAGGGTTCAAAACCCTGACAGAGTTTTAACTTAGAGAATATTCAAATTCTGCTCCTTGACCTTCTCAAGCTCGTCTTTCATCATCACCACGGTACGCTGTATTTCCGCATGATTAGCTTTAGACCCGATGGTGTTTATTTCCCGACCAATCTCCTGTGAAATAAATCCTAATTTTTTCCCGGCAGCCTCTTCACTCCTGATGACTTCATCAAAATAATCAAGATGTTGTTTTAACCTCACCTTTTCTTCTGAGATATCTAATCTCTCCATGTAGAAGATCAACTCCTGCTCAAAACGATTTTCATCAACTTGTACTTTATCTCTAATCTCATCCAGGTTTTTCTGAATCCTTGTTCGGATATTCTCGGACCTGCTCCCATCATTTTCTTCCACATTTTTCAATCCCTGACGAATGTTTTGTATGTACTCGGATAGCTTTTCCGCTAATGCATTTCCTTCATTTTTTCTGAAATCAATACATTGATCAATAGAGGCTTGCAGGCTCGCAAGTATATCTTTTTTAGGAAGTGCTTCAGGGTCTATTTCCTGCTGTTTAATTACATCAGGTGCTTGAATGGCCAACTTAACAAGATCGCTATCCTCTCCATTTACAGCCTTTGCCAGCTCTTTAAACTTGTTGTGAAAGGCTTTGAACCGAATTTCATCAACTTCTACATCCAAGGCTCCCTCTCCGGCTATCTCAAGCTCTATAGAAAGCATTACTTTTCCTCGCTTTAGTTGATCGGTGATTTTGTTTCTGATTTCTCCTTCCAGTGAAGAAAGCTCCTTTGGAAATCGTGGGGAAAAGTCTAAAAATTTGCTGTTTAGGGCTTTTATCTCCGTTTTGATCAGGAGGTTCTGGCTGGTGCGTTCATCGCGACCATAACCTGTCATGGATTGTTGCATGGCTGCAAAGGTAATCTTTGGACTAAAAGTCTAGACCAAGGGTGAAATAAAATCTATAATCTTCTATTTCTCCATCCAGATATGGCCTGGCAGCATCAAATTTGATGTAGTAGCCAAGTAGGACAGTTCTTAAACCATAGCCATATCCACCTAGCCACGGATTCTGAAATTTCACAATTTCACCGGTGAAAGGATTGCCTTCAAATTTTCGGGTAATTGGGCGACCATCTTTGAATGGTGGAGGACCAGTCCAGACAGAGCCCACATCAACGAAGCTGATGAGTTGGAAATTTCTCAAAAAGTTAGATTTGATTGGGCCATTGGTGAGGTATTGGAACAATGGAACCCTGAGTTCACTATTGAAAACTAGCACATCCGAACCATACGCCTCATTGTAATCCAAACCTCGTAGATTGGTGACAAACTCATTAAATAGGATGTCACTATTGTCCTGATTATTGGTAATTGCCAGTGGATCCTGCTCGCCTTGAATGTCTGAAGAAGCAAAAAGCCAATTATCCATACCGCCCAGCATGTAATCTTTTCTTGCAGGCCCCATTTGCTTACCATACAACAAACGATTCGCCCAGGTTATTTCACGGTGAATTTTTTGATAATGTCTGATGTCCAACCTCAACTTGCTGAAATTCATATTTGAATTTTCTGTATGAAAATGGGTGGTATATTCAAAGAGTGCCCTGGTTCCCTGGTAGAGGTTGAATGACCGTTCGATAGTATTGTCAAAAATCAATGAAAAGCTACCCCCAACGTATTGCTCACGACTATTTTTGGCCAGTTCATTCGATTGACCGGTGACGCTCAAATAATTGAGGTTAGTAAAAGATGTTTCTGTAAAAAAAGGAGAAGCTTCCACCCTGAATGTATGTGTTATTGGAACAGCACTTGTTAGTTTGAAGCGGTTCAGTTTGTACTTGTGACGGAACGAGTTGTCTTGATTTTCCAGGATATAAGTTTTTCGATCCAACCTTACCTTAAAGTCCATCCAGTACTTGAGGTATTGAAATTCCGCAAAAAGGTCACCTTGTTTGAAGTCCGTTTTCATCAATGCCCCACCTTTTATTTTGTAGTTTTCAAGGATGTCGTTGATCTCTGTTTCCATGAACATCATGAAGTTTCGATAGGGATCCCACAGGAAAGAGGTTATTACATTGTTGAATTGGAATTTAGGGTTGTATGGAATTGGGCCGACACGCTCATTTTCCTGCTCAAAGCTTTGATATTTGCTAAAGAATGATTCCGGAGCAAACGAAGTTTCTGATTCATCTTCGAAAACATAATTATCTGTATCTATCCAGTTAGGATCATCTGTGGCAGTGCTATCAGATTCTTCAAGTTCATCTTCAAACACAAAATCATCCGTATCTATTTCATCTTTTTCTTCAACTTTTGCAGGCTTATTATTTTCTGCATTTCTCAGCACTCTGGAAACCACGCGGACTGCATTCTCTCTTCTTTTTCGTGGGGTTTCAGTGGTGAATTTACTGGTACGAAGATTTGTAATGGTGTCCAGGTAAACCCTTTTTTCACCCTCTCCTAACATTATATAGGTCAGCCGATCCGGGTTGAAATGAAGATCATAGCTAATAATACTCTTATCAAAATTGGTGATTTGTGTGGTGATTGAATCATAAAGGTTATAGAGGTATAGGTTGGAAATACCCTGTTGATCACTCAGGTAATAAACCTCATTGATGTTTTTGGCATATGGCTTTCGATCTTCCCCATAGGTATTTGTTAACCTATAAAAGTTAGTAGTTGTAGTATCCAGGTCATATACGAATAGGTTGAAGTTATCATCAAGTGTTTCCAGTGGTACATCAGTTACATTAACTGAGTCACTTGCCCGGTTTGAGCTAAACACGATGGCCGCAGTTCCCGGCACAAAGACAGGATCAAGATCATCATAAATGTCGCGCGTAATTCTCCGCAAGGCATTTCTATTCATTGCGATTAAGAAAACATCATTTTGCCCATCGATATCGCCGGAAATAACTGCTAACCTTCCATTGTCATTAAATGAGAAACTTTCAACTTGCCTGAATCTATTGAGTGGTTTCTGCCCCTTCTCACCGGTGGCTACATTGAAAGTATTGAGATATAGGAAGCCTCTTTTAAATAAGATGACACCTAAAGTGTATTCATCCTGCCAATCAAGAAGTGGTAGATGTGTATCCACATCTTGTCCGTTGATTCGATAACCTCCGCTTGTTATTTTTTTGGTACCACCTGTTTCAAGGTCTGTTACGTATATCTGATATTTTCCGTTTTTTAATAAAGCATAGCCTACCTTGTCCGCATCCTTGTTGAAGCTAATACTGCTTGTAATCAGCTCTTTGGAGTTTTTAATATCTTTAAGTAACCTTTCTTCATCAACCTTGAGATAGTTCTCCTCTACTTCCAGACGCTGTAGAAGGTAGTAATTTTGCCAGTTATCCAGAAATGTTTTAAAAGAAACACCGAGTGTATTTGCGATACTATTTTCCTCTTTTCGGATGATCCGGGTCAGATTAAGAATGTTCGAAATGTTCCCTTCGCCATACTTTACCGCTATATAGTTCCATATACTTTGTCCCACGATTACCGCTGACTCACCATCAATTCGCTTCAGTTTTTTGATTTTCTTCCTACCCATATAATCACGCAGGTAATCATCCATTTCCCTGGACCAACCATAGGCGAGGTAACGGGCTGCTCCATCAATAAACCAGTCAGGAAGCGTTAGCAGGTAGCTATTTTGAAAAATTTCGGCCAGACTTCCACCATACATCATATCATTAATAAGCGTGCTGGAGAGCTTATATATAAGGTTTTCTTTGAACTGATTGGCTTGCCCCGGATAAGCAACTTCCAACTGAAGTTTCACAAATTCCGTCCTTCCACCTATTGTGTATACAGCTCCGTCAATGCCCACATTACTTTGCTGCAAATCATGTATGGAGTTGTAAATGAATATTTTGGTTTTGCTGTACGGTGCATAGCCCAGTTTGTCCGTAAGCTCGACGAATTCATCTTCCAGAAAGTCAATGGCTTCCAGCGCATATTCCTGACCGCCCGGATAGTAGTAAATATCAAAGTTATTGGTGCTGTAATAGTACCAGTCGAATTTTTTATACTGTATTCTGTTTTGACCAAAAGGAGTGGTGTAGTGCTGACCATAGACCGTACTGATCACCATAAAAACAGAAAAAAAATATTTAAATAGCCCTTTGAACATTTACTTCTTCGTCTAGCTCACTTTTACCTTGTAAAACATCAATAAAATGTTTTGCGAAATGAGGTGTTAAAGAAACACCTTTCGTGCCAAAACCATTAAAAATACCTAAAGTTTTATACACACTGTGTAAACCAATATACGGTTTTCTATCATGAGTGGCTGGCCTCACACCAGCTCTTTTTTCAATGATTCTATATTCGCCTGCAAACAACTTTTTCAACCGATCTTCCAATGATTTAATTCCTGATTCCTGTGGCTCGAATGTTAAATTATTATGATCGTAAGTAGAACCAACAGTGAATCGATCATTCTTTGGAATCATAAAAACACCTTGATTGATGATATGTTTAGCATCCAACCCATCTATTTCAATATCAATTATCTCCCCCCTGACCGGACGAAATGGTAGGTCCCAAAATGGATTTTTTGGCAAAGATCCTTCACAAAAAATGATTTTTTTGGCCTCCAGGTTATCGTACGTTACTGACTTTGGTTTCAACTCAATCTTATCATAATTAAACACCTCGGCGCGGTATATTCCCTTATTCATCAGGAAGGCCTTCATAGCCATTAACATAGTTGGAATGTCTACGTAACCAGACTTATTCAGAACAATTCCACCAAGAGGATCGTGTATTTCATGATATCCAATACTACTGGTTCGAAACTCTTTTAAGTAACTCAAAAAAATTTCATCAGCTGCCTTGCCCTCCCAATCATTTTGATCTTCGATTGTTTTGAATGGGCGATAAATTGGGATAGGATGAAGGAATCTTGATCCTAGTTTTTTTTCCAGCAAGGAATAGTTGATTTCCAGTTTACTAAAAAACTCATCAGCCCTCCATGTTTTAACCATTTGCCGACCGGTTATTGGATTGTAAATTCCAGCGGCTTTTTTGGATGAGGTTTCCAATTTATCCTCATCAAATATCGCAACAGACAAATCCCTTGACAGCATTTCAAATGCTAACCATGAGCCGGCAAGTCCCTGCCCCACAATGATATAATCAACCTTTATTTTTCGCACCTTACTTTTGCACTCTCAAGGCATAAAACTAAACAGATGCAGATAAAATCTTTCGTATTCAATCCGTTCTATGAGAATACTTATGTACTATCCTCTGAAAAAGGAAATTGTCTCATTTTTGATCCGGGATGTTATGAAGATTATGAGTTGAGTGAGCTAAAAGAATATATTCACCTCAATGATCTTAAGGTTCAGGCAATTATTAATACACACTGCCATATAGATCATGTGCTGGGAAATGATGCATTGAAGGCTGTGTACAAAGTGCCGCTAAGAATCCCTAAAAATGAAAGAGAAGTTTTTGACTCGGTACCTGCTTACGCACCTCAGTGGGGTATGGCAGGCTACAGACATGCAGAAGTGGACAGTTATCTCAAAGAAGGTGAGGACCTGGTACTCGATGAAGTGGTAATGAAATTGATTGAGGTTCCGGGGCATTCGCCCGGTCATCTCATATTTTATATAGAAGCGGAAAAGGTTATTATCGGAGGTGATGTGTTGTTTAGGGAAAGCATCGGGCGAACAGATCTTCCAGGGGGCAATCACGATGACCTTCTTCGAAACATTCAGGAAAAGGTTTACACTTTACCAACTGATGTTGAGGTACTCCCCGGACATGGCCCTTCCACCACCATCGGACATGAAAAACAGTATAATCCGTTTGTAAAAGGATGAAATGAAAAAACATATCCCAAATTTCCTTACATGTCTGAACCTTGTTATAGGATGTGTTGGAATCTACTTCACTTTGACCGGAAGAGCACCTGAAGCCTTTTATTTTGTAATTGCTTCAGGCTTATTTGATTTTCTGGATGGATTTGCTGCCCGCTTGCTGAAAGTGAAATCCGAAATCGGGAAACAACTCGACTCCTTGGCAGATTTAGTTTCATTTGGCTTATTGCCATCATTTTTCATGCTTCAATGGCTGCAGGAAATTTCAGATTTTTTCTGGATAGCATTGATCATAGCAGTGTTCTCAGCAGTTAGGCTTGCTGTATTTAACGTTGATGAAACCCAGTCGGATAACTTCAAAGGGTTGCCTACCCCGGCAAACGCTATTATGCTGACTTCATTAATTTTCGTTCCATTTGAGCTCTATGAATATACCCTAATAAGTATCTGTCTGTTTTCTTCATTACTGCTTGTATCTCCTTTGAGACTGATCGCTCTAAAATTTTCCTCTCCAGGATGGAAAGGCAATGAAGCCAGATGGATTTTAATAGGATCAATTATCGTTTTGTTAGGTGTCTTTCAATGGACATTTGTGCCTTATTTGATCCCACTTTACATAATGGTATCCGTCATTTCCTTTGTGACAGGTAAGTACAAATAGAATTTTTAAGGTGAAGCAGGCGTTTATCATATCGATGAAGAGTAAAATTCTCTTTTTGGCCTCATTTTTCAGCATCCAATTATTGATGGCACAATCATCTGTGCTTTCAGAAGGAAGTTGGTATAAGGTTGGGATCACCGAAACAGGAATTTACAAAATAGATAGAAGCACGCTGGATGTATTAGGTGTGCCTGGGTCGGTAAATCCTCAGAAAATCAAAATTTATGGAAACGGAGTAAAAGGGGTGCTACCCCAACTCAACAGCAAATCAAGGCCGGAAGATTTAATTGAAAATGCTATATATATTACAGGAGAAGGAGACGGGTCTTTTGATCAAAACGATTATATCCTCTTTTACGGAGTAGGGCCTCACAAAGAAGTTTGGACCAATGAAGGATTTGAATATGAGCATAATGTTTACTCCGACACCTCATTCTACTTTATTAGGATTGATGGTGCAAATGGCAAGCGAATTACTTCAAAGACAAGCCTGGATGGCTCAGCAAGTGCTACTATTACTTCTTTTTCCGATCACATTGTATTTGAAGAAGATAAAAAAAATCTTATCTCTTCGGGAAGGCGGTGGTACGGAGAGACCATTAATAGTGGTGAAACAGAAACTTTTTCTCATCAAATCGACGGATTGAACTCAAGCATTGATCTTACTTTTAGCGTAGTAAGTCAATCCAATGAAGATGCTACCTTCAACATCAGAGCTGGTTCTGACATAATTGGATCAATAGCGATAGATGCTGTGCCGGATGGACCGGGTACGACTTACAGCATAAAGGCACGTCAAGAAACCGACACATTCGAAATACCTCAAATTTCAACGTTTGATCTATTGGTTGAATTTGATGGGAATGCATCAGGCGAAAGAGGCTACATAGATTTCTATACCATGACTTTTTCAAGAGAACTCAGACTCTTTGGTAACGAAACGGATTTTAGACATTTGGACAATGTGGGAGAACTTTTACAATATGAAGTAGCTGGAGCATCAGCTGCAACCATTTGGGATGTCACAGATCCAACTGGCATTAAGGAGCAGCAGTTTTCTGTGATCGGTGGTAAGGCCGTTTTTAAGGGTCAAAGCAGTCAAATAGAGGAGTTTGTGGTATTTGAAGGCTCAGATTTTCATACTCCTTTCATATTTGGAACAGTACCAAATCAGGATTTAAGAGGTTCAACCAATTTTGATGGTATCATAGTAACAAATCCTCTTTTCAAGACAGAAGCAAAACTACTAGCTCAGTTTCATAAAGATCATGACGATTTGAATATTCAAGTGGCCACCACACACGAAGTGTTTAATGAATTTTCTTCCGGGAGGCAAGATGTGACGGCAATAAGGGATTATGCAAGATATGTTTATGAAAATGGTGGCAGTTTGAAGTATCTCCTGCTTTTTGGTGATTGCTCTTATGACTATAAAGACAGGCTGGCGAACAATACCAATTATGTTCCAACATATGAATCCCGGGAAAGCCTTCATCCTATTTTTAGCTATTCCTCAGACGATTACTTTGGTTTCTTTGAGGATGATGAAGGGGAATGGATTGAGTCCAATTCAGGAGATCATACACTGGAAATAGGTGTTGGAAGGCTTCCGGCAAAAACACCGGAAGAAGCCAAAACGATGGTCGATAAAATCATTTATTATTCTACCAGTCCAAACACGCTTGGGAAATGGCGTGGTGAAATGACCTATGTTGGGGATGACGGTGATGGAAATATACACGCCAGACACATTGAAGATTTGTCCGAGCTTATTGATACCACTTATGCCCAATACAATATCAACAAGATTTTATTAGATTCTTTTGTGCAGGAAGCATCAGGATCCTCTGAGAAATCCCCTCAGGCTAGCGCAGCGCTAAAAACCAAAATTAAAAACGGCACCTTTCTAGTAAATTTTATCGGTCACGGCAATGAACGCTTATGGATGGAGGAAGAAATTTTGACCAAAGCTGATATTGAAGAGCTCACCAACAGAAATAAACTTCCAATTTTTGTCACTGCAACATGCGAGTTCGGACGATATGATGATCCCATCGGAGTTTCAGGTGCAGAAGAGCTCCTCCTTTTGAAGCAAGGTGGGGGAATTGCATTGCTAACTACCAGCAGGCCGGTTTTTGCAAGCACCAACTTCAGTTTAAACCAAGCCTTTCATGAAAACATTTTCAGGAAGGAGTCAGGGCAAAACTTAAGGCTTGGGGATGTTATCCGGCTGACAAAAAATGAAGGACTTGAGGGGCCGGTCAATCGAAATTTCACTTTGTTGGGTGATCCGATGATGATGCCATCCTATCCGAAACTCGATATTGTAATCAATCAAGCAGGAAATAGTCTTGACACATTAAGCGCACTTGAGGAGGTCGATTTTACCGGTGAAATCCAAAGTGGAGGAGCGTTGCAATCGGGTTTTAATGGCAGACTTGTGGTAGCCATCTATGATGTGAAGCAGGCTTTTAAAACCAAAGGACAGGAAAGCACACCTTATACTTATATGCTAAGAAGCAACGCACTTTTCAGAGGAGAAGCCATTGTTGAGGAAGGGAGGTTCTCCATATCATTTGTAGTACCTAAGAATATTTCCTATCAATATCAAAAAGGGAAAATGAGTTTCTATGCCTGGGATGAAATCAGCAACATTGATGCGGGCGGTTCTTCTCGCGATTTTGTAATCGGAGGAACAATTTCTAATCCATCAACAGATAATGAAGCCCCTGTTCTAACCGCATACATGAATGATCCTTCTTTTAAGAATGGTGAGGTGGTGGGTGATTCTCCATTGTTGATTGCGAGAGTGGAAGATGAAAGTGGCATTACAACGACAAGAAGTGGTGTAGTTCAGGGGATTACTTTGAGAATGGGTGATGATATTATAAACCTCAACGATTTTTATACAGCCGATCCGGATGAGTATAAAAGTGGCACAATTACCTACCCTTTCCAGGATTTAACACCAGGAATCTATAAAGCGACTTTAAAAGTTTGGGATACCCATAACAATGCTTCGGAGACTGAAATTTCGTTTCGGGTTACAGATGAACCTTTGCTTTTTGTGTATAACCCTATCGTATATCCAAATCCTGTCTCAGGCTCAACAACATTTTCGTTTGAGCATGATCGGGAAGATGAAGATTTACATATTTCTTTGTTGATATATAATGCTCACGGAAAAGTAATGAGTGAGCAAAATGTGATTTTTGAGAATAGTCAACGCCATATCGAACTTCCATGGAGCGCCCAGACTAATGCTGGGGAAGCTCTGAGGCAGGGGGTTTATTATTCCAGATTAATTATTCAAAGCGGACTTGATGGTACAATGAAAGAAATTACTCAAAAGCTCGTTATTGTTAATTGATCAAGTTTTAGTGTTGGAAATCGTCAGTTTTATTTAAAATTTTAATTGGTATTCACCTGATAATGTTAAGTTTGGCATCCTTTTATAAAATCATTCGAATGAATCATCTTGAGAAGAAGATATTCGCAATCCTTCTTGTTGTTGCCTCTGTCCAATCTTTCGGGCAGTCATCGTTTATTTCTGGTCAGGACAGCTTAAGGAATCCGATAACAGTAGCAGTGCCTTTTCTAAGTTTTGCACCGGATAGCCGGGCGTCAGCCATGGGTGATGTTGGCGTAGCGACCTCCCCGGATGCAAATAGTATCCATTGGAACAATGCTAAACTGGCGTTTATCGAGACAGATATGGGTTTTGCATTTTCATACTCCCCATGGCTTGGTAACATTGTTGATGATATGTCGCTGAATTATCTCTCTTTCTATAAAAAAGTTGATCAGACTCAATCTTTTGGGGCATCTTTTAGATACTTCGATTTAGGTGAGATTCAGTTGTACAATGACCAGGCATTTTTTCAGGGTATTGAGAATCCAAATGAATTAGCATTAGATGGGACCTATTCACGAAAGCTATCTGAAAACATGAGTGTTGGGGTCACTCTAAGGTTTATTTGGTCAAACCTGGCCGGAAATATTACCGGTGCTCCTGAGGCACGGGCTGGTACGTCGGTCGCGGTTGACTTAGGATGGTATTATACAAAGCCATTTATGCTGTCCGGGAGGAACTCAGAATTATCTATGGGCGCACATATTTCAAATATTGGACAGAAGATCACATATAGTGCTGAGAGCAACGAAAACTTTATCCCCGCTAATTTGCGTTTAGGATCAGCATTCAAAACCAATTTAGATCCATACAATACAATTACCCTGGCTTTTGATATTAATAAATTGATGGTGCCTTCTCCACCGATCTACGAGACGGATGAAAATGGCGATTTCGTAACCGATGGTAATGGGAATAAGGTCATTGCAAAAGGAAAGGATCCGGATCGTCCGCTTTTATCGGGAACATTTGGCTCGTTCGGGGATGCACCAAGAGGCTTTCAGGAAGAAATACAGGAGTTAACCTACTCGGTAGGTGCGGAATATTGGTATAGGGACATATTTGCTGCTAGAGCCGGATACTTCTCTGAGCATAAGAATAAAGGAGATAGAAAGTACTTTACGGTAGGAGCTGGTTTCAGGTACCAGATATTTGGATTTGACTTTTCTTACTTGATTCCAAAAGGGCAGAATCATCCATTAGCCGACACCTTGCGAATTTCCTTGCTTTTCAATCTGGATAAATCAGCAAACGAAGAGGGTTAAAATTAGCCCTTTTTTCTAAGATATTTTTAAGGAAGAGCTGACCATGTAGAGTTGGCTCTTCCTTTCTATTTTTGCCAAAAAATATTCCAATGACCGCACTTTCCAATCGCATTAAAAGCATACCTGAATCAGCCACACTGGCCATGGCGGCCAAAGCCCGAGAGATGAAGGAAAAAGGTATCGAGGTAATCAGCTTAAGTCTGGGGGAACCGGATTTCAAGACTCCTGAGCATATTCAGGAAGGAGCGATAAAGGCGATCAGGTCAGAAGACTACTTTGCATATCCTCCTGTAAACGGATATCTGGATTTGCGCAAAGCTATTTCTGAGAAATTCCAACGAGACAATGGCCTTTCATACGGCGCGGATCAGATTGTAGTGTCCAATGGAGCCAAACAATCGATTGCCAATGTGTTTATGGCCATACTTAATCCTGGAGATGAGGTTATTGTGCTAACACCTTATTGGGTTAGCTATTCAGCTATGATTCTGCTGGCTGAAGGTGAGCCGGTTTTTGTCAGCGGAACCATAGAAAATGATTTTAAAGCAACAGCTGAGCAAATCAAAGAAGCGATTACAGACAAGACAAAAGCGATCATTTTTTCCTCACCGTGTAACCCGACAGGCTCGGTTTTTAATAGGGAAGAGCTCGGAGCAATAGCAGAAGTACTTCGCGATAGAAAAGATATCATTGTGATCTCGGATGAGATCTATGAACTAATAAATTTTGGGGCAAAGCACGAAAGCATCGGGACTTTAGATGGTATGCTTGAGCGAACGGTAACTGTCAATGGATTTTCGAAAGGGTTTGCAATGACCGGATGGAGGGTTGGCTATATTGGAGCACCCCTCTGGATTGCGAAAGCTGCGAACAAGATGCAGGGGCAGTATACTTCAGGAAACTGCTCCATTGCGCAAAGAGCAGCGCTTACGGCCCTCCAAGGTTCTATGGAGCCAACTCAGCATATGGCGAAAGCTTATGAAAAGCGTAGGGCTTTAGTCTATAACTTATTAAAGGAAATTCCGGGCTTTGAAGTCAATATGCCACAAGGGGCTTTTTACTTCTTCCCAAATGTGAAATATTATTTAGGAAAATCATTTGGTGAGACAAAAATTGACACAGTGAATGATCTCTGCTTGTTCCTGCTAGAGGATGCTCAGGTTTCGCTTGTGACTGGGGAGGCATTTGGTGATCCTGAATGCTTGAGATTGTCCTATGCCGCTTCAGAAGAAGAACTGAAGAAGGCGATAGCTCAAATGACTGTGTCTCTTGCTAAATTGTCATAGTAATGAAATCCATTGAAGAAATATTTGAGGCTTTTAAAGACAAAACAGTTCTTGTGGTCGGCGATGTAATGATCGACCACTACATGAGGGGGAAAGCCAGTAAAATATCAAAGGAAGCACCTGTGCCTGTGGTCACACTGGAAAAACAGGAAAAGCGTCTCGGGGGCGCAGCTAATGTTGCCATGAACATTAGAGCGCTGGGAGCGACCCCAATTTTGTGTTCTGTCGTGGGAGACGATCCTGATGGGGAAGAATTCGAACGATTGCTCGAATATGAAAATATGCCTAATAAAGGCATAATCAGGAGTCAAAATCGGGTGACTACCACCAAACTTCGTATTACTTCCGATTTACAGCATTTGATAAGGGTAGATCGGGAAGATGTGCATCCACTTATTGACCTGGATCAGAAATCGCTATTGCATCATATCAAGAATTTGCTTGACGAATGTGATCTTGTAATTTTCGAGGACTATGACAAGGGAACCATCAACCCCGAAGTGATAGAGGAAACGATAAGGTTGGCCAAAGAGAATAACATTCCGATAGCGGTTGACCCCAAGCGCAGAAACTTTACCAAATATCAGGGTGTGTCGCTTTTCAAGGTAAATGTGGCTGACTTAAAGGATGGACTGGATATCGAATTCAACGCCCTGGAAGAAACAGAGCTTGCAAATGCTGCTAGCCAGCTAAAAGCGAATGTGGCAGCAGACAACTATTTTATAACGCTTTCAAAAAATGGTCTTTTTTATGACTCTGGTACCGAATCAGGCAAATTGGATGCACACCAAAGGAAAATTGTAGAGGTGTTGGGCGCAGGGGACACTGTAATTAGTGTCTCTGGTTTATGTCTCACCTTAGGACTTCCGTTGGAATTCACCGCAGAATTGGCAAACATTGCAGGAGGAATAGTTTGTGAAATGCCAGGAGCAGTCCCAATTGATAAGGAATTATTGTATAAGGAAGCGAAAGAAAATCCGATACTCAAAAAATATCTTTAATTTGGCTGTCGTCAGCCATGAATAAGACCCTAATTACCCTAGTCCTTTTCCTATGGATGCCATTGAGCTCCTTTTCCCAGGAAGTTATTGAAGGGGTTATTGATTTGTCCAAAGTTGACCTCAAAGACAATGCGGTTACTTTGAATGGAGAATGGGAGTTTTTCTGGGAAGAACTTGTAAAGCCCGACTCCATAAGCTTCTTCGAAAAAGATTATTATGAATTTCCGAAGCTTTGGAATGGAGGAGTGACTGCCGGTGGCACTGAATTAAGCGCTCAAGGCTATGCCACATACAGGGTGAGAATCATTTTGCCGCCTAAAACCCCTCAGCTGGCCATTTCTTTAGGTGAATCATACAATTCCTATCTACTCTACTACGACGGATTTGAAATTGGGAGTAATGGCAAAGTTGGAAAGAATCTAGCTAGCTCCAGACCAGACTGGATGCCACAGGTTATTCCAATCGCGCGATTTAGAAATACCATTGAGCTCGTGCTTCAAGTCTCAAATTTCAGGCACACCAAAGGAGGCGTTCGGGAGCCAATTATGATTGGAGACAGAAGAGTTCTTAATGCAAAAAGAGACTTTGATTTCAGCTATGATTTCCTTTTGAGTGGGAGTCTGATCATGGGAGGATTATTTTTCCTTGGCCTGTTTATGTTCGGTCAACATGAAAGGTCAGTGCTATTTTTCGCCTTGTTTTGTTTGACCTTCAGCTACCGAATGATTGGAAGTGGCGAATATGCCATACATGCATTGTATCCTAATATGTCATGGAATTTGATCATAAGAAGCGAATATCTCGCACTCTTTATACCCTGTGGGATATTTACCATTTATAGCTATTTACTGTACCCTGAAGATAGTAAACGGACTATTCTGCTCGGCTTTTCAGTCGTGGCGGCCCTATTTTCATTGCTATCACTTTTTGCTCCCACCTTGGTGTTCACCAAGTTGGTAGAACCCTTTTTCATTCTTGTAATTGTAGCCATATTTTATCTCATTTACGTTTATTGGATAGCCTACAAGCGGAACAGAACTGGAGCCCAATATGCATTTGCAAGTACCGGAATTGTGTTTATGGTTGCAGTGTATCTCATATCTGTTTACCTGACTCCAGTACAGGAAAATACCTTTTTGACATTCATTGGGTTTATTCTGTTTTTCTTTTTTCAGTCACTTATTCTGTCTTATCGTTTTGCTCATTCTTTGAAAAAGGCAAAAGACGCAGCTGAAACAGCATCAAAAGCAAAAACAGATTTCTTAAGTACAATCTCACATGAGATACGAACACCGCTAAATGCTGTAGTTGGTATTTCTCATTTTCTAATCAATGAGAATCCGCGAAAAGACCAAAAAGAAAGCCTTGAGTCTTTACAGTTTTCAGCGGAACATCTTACTGCTCTTATAAATGACATCCTGGATTATAATAAACTGGAATCCGGGGCAATTGAATTTGAATTTACTGAAGTAAACCTTAAAACACTTGCAGCCAAGATTATTAAAGCGCACACGCCACTGGCTAATGAAAAGGCAATTAGTTTGGTGCTTGAGCTTGATGAAAAAATGCATCCTTTGGTCTATGCGGATCAGACCAGAATTTATCAGGTGCTGAACAACCTTATAAATAATGCACTCAAGTTTACATCTAAGGGCTATGTGAAGCTCAAAACAACTTTACTAAGCGAGGATGAGCGAATTGAAACACTTAGGATAGAGGTATTGGATTCCGGGATTGGTATCCCTTATAATAAGCAGAAGCTGATTTTTGAAAGATTTACTCAAGCGGGATCATCTACCACCCGGGAGTATGGAGGGACTGGGTTAGGATTAGCTATTATTCGTAAAATTTTGAACATGGTTGGTTCGGAGATATATGTTAAGAGCGAGCCCGGTTCGGGTACTATTTTTTGGTTTGACTTGAGCTTCAAGAAAGTATTGCACGAGGAAGTGGACGAAGCAGTTCAGGAGGAGGAAGACACAAATATTATCACCGGTAAGAAGATTCTTTTGGTTGAAGACAATCAAATGAATATTATGGTAGCGGAGAAATTTCTGAAAAAGTGGGAGTTAAGGGTGGAGGTTGCTCATAATGGAGCAATAGCTGTGGACATGATGCAAAATAATAAGTACGATTTAGTATTAATGGATCTTCAAATGCCGGTTATGGATGGGTACAAAGCAACCCGTAAAATCAGAACATTTGACGAGAAAACACCAATTATAGCACTGACAGCATCCGCATTATTGAAAGTAAGACAAGACGTTATTGCTGCCGGAATGAACGATTATATTACCAAACCTTTCGATCCCAGTGAGCTAAGAAGAAAGATTGCAGTCTATATCAAATATCAGTGAGCAGATAGCTCTTTAACACAATCTATGAAGTACTTGACTTTACCCGGATCTGTATCAGGATAAACACCATGCCCAAGATTTGCAATATGAGGGTGATCACCAAAATCATCAAGCATATTTTGAGTCGCCTTCCTGATAGCCTCTTCACTTCCATATAAAGCACATGGATCTAGGTTCCCCTGAAGGGTTTTGGTGGTAAGTATTTTTCTGGCGTCTGCTGCGTTCATGTTCCAATCTAAACCTACAGTTCTGCAATTCATGTTAGCCATTTCCGGAAGAGCCCACCACGCACCTTTAGCAAAAACAGTTATTGGAACTTCATCGATTGAATCGCAAATTCGTGAAATGTATTTGAGTGAGAATCTGGAATAATGCTCCGGAGGTAGTACTCCTGCCCAGGAATCAAATATTTGAAGCATGTCAGCTCCGGCTTCCACTTGCTTTTTCAGATAGCCAATGGTGGATTGGGTGATCATATCCAGCAATCTTTCCGCCATTGCAGGATCGGAGTAGAGTAGTCTTCTCGCTTTTGAAAATGTCTTACTCCCACCACCTTCAATCATGTAAGAAAATATCGTCCACGGAGCTCCTGCGAATCCAATTAATGGTACTTTACCAGCAAGTTCCTTCTTGGTGATTTTGAGAGCCTCATAAACATAGCTGAGGTCATTAGAATCAGCAACTCTCAATTTGTCTAAATCGCTGGCTTTTTCTATCGTTTTCGGAAAGTGAGGCCCCTTTTTCTCCACCATTTCATAGGTAAGTCCCATGGCTTCAGGAATAACCAAAATATCCGAAAAAATGATGGCGGCATCTACGCCCAAAATATCTACCGGTTGAATAGTGACCTCTGCAGCTAACTCAGGTGTTTCTACCAACTCCTTAAACCCGGAGAGGCTATTTCTGACAGCTCTGTACTCAGGAAGAATTCGTCCCGCTTGTCTCATCAACCACACTGGAGTACGTTCCGTCTGCTCACCTCTGGCTGCTCTTAGAATAAGGTCATTTTTCAACATGGCCGCAAAAATAGGCACGATAAGGAAACTCAAGTAGAAAAGCTTCAGTTATTGGCTCAAACAAGTAGTATCTTTGAGTATGGCAGTTTTATTTAACAGTTTCGAGGCTTGGAAAAAGGAGTGTGAGGATAATAATATGCCGCTCTACCAGCCGGTTCTTGATTTTGAGATCAATCAAAAAGGCAAGAAAGAAGAAGATATCTGGTCTGGTATTGATCAGGCATATCAGGTAATGAAAGAAGCCGTTCAATCCGGACTAAGCGAGGAAATGAGTTCCTACTCAGGGATGATCAATAACGGAGCTAAGAAAGTGATGAATTTTCCAACGACAGTTTTATCGCTGGAATTTCAAAAATTAGTAGCCAGAGCACTTGCAGCAAAAGAAGTGAACTCTTGCATGGGTCGGGTCGTGGCAGCACCAACTGCGGGAGCAAGCGGAATCCTTCCTGGAACGCTTGTTACACTTCAGGAAATTCATCACATTGAGGATCGAAAGATTTATGAAGCGCTCTTGATTGGAGCGGGTGTTGCACTCATATTAGAAAAAAGAGCCTCCATCGCCGGAGCAGTTGGTGGATGTCAGGCCGAAACGGGGGCTGCAGCAGCAATGGCTTCAGCGGGGATCACATATTGTTTAGGAGGAAATATTGATCAAGTGTTTAATGCGGTAGCTATCACCATACAATGTATGCTTGGTTTGGTTTGTGATCCGGTTGCCGGTTTGGTCGAGATACCATGTGTTGTTAGAAATGCAAGTGCAGCTGCAATTGCCAACTCATCCGCTCAGATAGCCATTGCTGATGTTAGCCCGGTGATCCCTGTAGATGAATGTGTGGATGCGATGGGAGAGGTTGGTCAAAGCATGGAAGCACGTTATAAAGAAACTGCTGAGGGAGGCTTGGCGGCAACTCCAACAGGAAGAGCTATTTCAAAGCGAGTATTAATTCAGGACATAGAAGTCATGGATGACGAGCCGGACCCGGAATGATTAGGACGGAATAAAATCTTCGATAAGCCAGAAGGCATACTTAATAACCAATGTGATAATGGTGCTCCAAAGGAGGGCACTGATCCACATCCATTTCAAAATTAATTTTTTCTTTGATCCAAGTAAGTTCACAAGCAGACCACCACCCGGAGGGGTGAGAATCAGTGGTGTGAGCAGGCACATGCCTTTAAGACCAAATTTCCTCCAGATCCTTACGAACCGACGACTTTTCTTTGAGAATACCTTTTTGTTTTTACGAAACCTTCCAATAAAACCTCTTATCTCATCCCCAAAAAAAGTAAACAGGTAGATGGTTGTCATCATACCCAAAGCAGTTAGAATGATAATAGCTATTACCGGGAGGTCATTAGCCACCCCAAACGTAGGTCCGAAAACAAATTTTAACCCACTCAGGAAGTAAACAGTAAAGTATTTTAGAGCTGTGGCCATAATAGTTGGCTAACTTACAGATACTAGTTTAAATTCTGACTGCTCGAAACATTTTTGCCCTTATCTTTGTCGCTTTTTACAAATTGAAGGTATGCTTAATATTATTTTATTTGGTCCTCCGGGGGCGGGGAAGGGTACTCAGAGTGAAAGACTTATCGAGAAATACAACCTGTATCATATCTCGACCGGCGATCTTTTCAGATGGCATACAAAAAACGATACTGAACTCGGCCAGAGGGTAAAAGAAATTATCAATAATGGCGAGCTGGTTTCAGATGACATTACCATTGCAATGCTCAAGGAAGAGGTTGAAAAAAATCCTGAGGCTAGTGGCTTTTTATTCGACGGTTTTCCACGAACAGTGGATCAGGCAATAGCTTTGGATAATCTGATGGAATCTTTGGATTCCAGTATCCATGCGGTAATCGAACTGAAGGTTACGGAAGACGAAGTTCGCCAACGAATTGCGAAAAGAAAACAGCTCGAAAACCGAGTGGATGATGCCTCTGACAAGCTTGACAAAAGAATTAGTGAATATTTCAATAAGACAGTACATGTATTGCCTTTTTATAAGAGTCAAGACCGACTGGTTACGGTTAATGGCATAGGAGACATTGAAAATATCTCCAAGGAAATTGACAAAACGGTCTCCGCTCTTGCGGTATAAAGGCCATGGATTCCAACTTCATTGATTACGTAAAATTCTACGCCAAATCGGGTGATGGCGGAGCTGGTTCCGTACATTTCCGAAGAGAGAAACATGTTCCTAAAGGTGGTCCGGACGGAGGTGACGGAGGTCATGGCGGGAACATCATCCTGCGTGGAAATAGCCAGCTGTGGACCTTGCTGCATTTGAAATACAGAAAACATATCACAGCAAACAATGGAGGACGTGGAGAAGGAAATAGAAAATTCGGCAAAGACGGAGAAGACATCATTCTGGAGGTGCCGATCGGTACTATAGCCAGGGACCCGGAAACCAACCAGAAATTGCTTGAAATTTTAGAGGAAGGGGAAGAAAAAATACTTCTTCCCGGTGGAATGGGTGGTAGAGGAAATGTTCACTATAAAACTCCGACCAATCAAACACCAAGGTATGCTCAGCCAGGTATTGAAGGAAAAGAAGCCTGGATTATCCTTGAGTTAAAAATTCTGGCAGATGTTGGGCTAGTTGGCTTTCCGAATGCGGGTAAATCAACTCTGCTATCAGTGGTTTCTGAAGCTAAACCGGAAATTGCGGATTATCCTTTCACCACGTTGGTTCCAAATCTGGGGGTAGTGCCCTATCGTGACTACAAGTCGTTTGTAATGGCGGATATCCCCGGAATCATAGAGGGAGCCGCAGAAGGCAAAGGACTGGGAAATCGCTTTCTCAGGCACATCGAAAGAAACTCTATTTTGTTGTTTCTAATCCCTGCCGATGCTGCTGATATACGAAAGGAATTTGATATCCTGATGGGCGAACTTCAAAAGCACAATCCTGAATTAATGGATAAGGATAGGTTATTAGCTGTATCTAAATCTGATTTACTGGATGATGAATTGATGCAGGAAATGAAGAATGAGTTGCCGGAAATTGAGACCTTATTCATTTCCAGTGTAACAGGATTTGGCATTCAGGAGTTGAAGGATAAAATCTGGAGCACGTTAACTGACTGACATATTGGCACACCACAGGTCATTGGCAAAGAAATTGTCAATCTCAGATCGTCTTTAAGCATGTTGAAAGAATGAAGGAAACAAAAGAAAAAGTGAATAAAGAACAAGAAGAAGTGGTAGAGGAGCAGGACGCTCAGGTAAAGGATAGTGAAGTAAAGGACGAGGAAAGTAATCAGGAAGAGTCTGAAAAAGAAACTTCTGATGAATCTGTAGAACCCACTCTCGAAGAGCAATTAGGAGAAGCGAAAGATAAATACCTACGACTGTACTCTGAATTCGAAAATTTCAGAAGAAGAACCTCAAAAGAAAAACTAGGTCTAATAAGCACTGCTAATAAAGATCTAATGGCAGACCTCATTCCTGTATTGGATGATTTTGAGCGAGCAATGGCGGCATCAGACTCAAGTGAGGATATCAAAGCATTGCGAGAGGGGATGATATTAATCCAAAACAAGCTCAATAAATCGCTAGAAAATAGAGGCCTTAAGAAAATGGAGGTTAAGAAAGGTGATGAGTTTGATGATGAAATGCATGAGGCGATCACTCAAATTCCGGCAGAGAAAGACCTGGAAGGCAAGATTGTAGATGTGGTAGAGCCGGGATATACCCTCGGAGAATCCGTGGTGAGATTTGCAAAAGTGGTTGTAGGAGCGAAGCAATAACATGGCAAAGAGAGACTATTACGAAATATTAGGAGTTGATCGTTCGGCAAGTAAGGATGAACTGAAAAAGGCATACCGAAAGATTGCCATCAAGTATCACCCTGACAAAAATCCGGATGATAAGGAAGCAGAGGAGAAGTTCAAAGAAGCTGCGGAAGCCTATGAGGTTTTGAACAATGACGAGAAGCGTCAACGATATGATCGCTTTGGTCATCAAGGCGTAGGTGGAGCCAGTGGCGGCTTCAGTGGCGGAGGTATGAATATGGAGGACATATTCTCTCAATTTGGCGATATCTTCGGCGGTGGTGGCGGAAGCCCTTTCGATAGCTTTTTTGGCGGTGGTGGCCGTGGTGGTAGAAGAACCAGAAAAGGAACGAACCTTCGGATTAAGTTGAAGCTGACCCTCGAAGAGGTAGCTCATGGGGTTGAGAAAAAAATTAAGGTAAATCGTCTTGTTGTTGATCCGGACACCAAATTCCAGACATGCTCTAGCTGTAACGGTACTGGTCAGGTTCGAAAGGTGATGAATACGATGCTCGGCCAGATGATGAGTACATCTACATGTCCTTCTTGTGGAGGCAGTGGTCAAACGGTAGAAAGCCGAGCGACCGGTGTAGACAGCTCTGGTTTAAAAAGACAGGAAGAAGTTATTCCAATTAAGATTCCTGCCGGTGTTACCGACGGTATGCAATTGTCCATGTCCGGAAAAGGAAATGAAGTAGCTGGTGGTATACCGGGAGACCTTTTAATATTGGTTGAGGAGGTAGAAGATGATACGCTGAAAAGAGATGGCAACAATGTCATTTACGATCTGTATATCAACTTCATTGATGCGGCACTAGGAACTTCAATTGAAGTTCCTACAATAGACGGTAAAGTGAAAATTAAGATTGATCCGGGAACGCAAAGTGGAAAAATTCTTCGCTTGCGTGGTAAAGGGATAAAATCTGTGGAAGGATATGGCCAGGGAGATCAGCTCGTTCATGTGAATGTATGGACACCTAAAAAGCTAAGCTCTGAGGAAAAAGAAGCGCTGGAAGCGCTAAGAGATTCTCCAAACTTCCAGCCTGATCCCAGCAAGTCAGATAAAAGCTTTTTCGAGCGGATGAAAGAATTTTTCTGATTCGATCGAAGAAACGTAACATCCCGATAGCCTTTGCGTAATAACAATCCATGTTGCGGTTGGTAATGATAGCAGGCACGTCCCTGCTAATGAGTCTGAGTGCGTTTGCACAGCTTTCAAAATTCTATACAATAAAGGAGTCACCGGAGTTTGATACCGTTGACTTTTATCTTAAAGCTACAGCTGCAAATTGTTTACTTAAACAATCAGATACAGATCGCAACCCTCTAACTATTTATGGTAGTCCGGATCTTGAAAAGATCAATCCTTCGTTTGCCAGCAAAATCAAAAACAACACCTGCTATTCGAAACTAGTATTGGATGAGTATAACTCTTCCGGGTTTGGAGACAGCTTTTCTATGGCGGTTTCCCGAAGCGACAAAGACAATGATTTCTGGAAGGTCAACTTAGGTGCCAAGAAGATTTATCGTCTAAACCTGATCTACGGGTTTGGAAATGCGGATGTTAATCTTACAGGATCTTCCGTCCAAAGACTAAAAATTAAGTCAGGTAGTGCTGATATTGTGGTTGGCTATGATGATGGCAACATGAATCCCATTCAGATGGATACTTTCTTCGTGAAAGCAGATTTTGGATCCATTGTAGCCAAACGAATGGAACTCACGCGAGCTAAGAAGGTAATTACGAAAATAGGTTTCGGAAATGTACTACTGGATTTCGATCAGCAGATGAATGAGAAATGCAGTGTGGATGCATCAGTAGGTGCTGGGAATCTGGAGATTTTGCTACCTCGCGATGGTACGCCTGTCAGAATTCAAATCAGAGACTCACCACTTTGTGCCGTAAAAATTGCCGATGGATTTGAAGAAGTGGAAAAAAATGTGTTTGTGAATATGAGCTACTCAGCGAATGCTGAAAATCTGCTATCCTTTGATATAGATGTTGCGATGGGTATGGTACGATTCAGATATACCGATTAATCTTTTTTACCACAGAGATAATTGAGTTTTCAACAGAGAACCTTGAGTCTTTCCAATTTCCCCTGTGACGTTAGTGGTTTATTCTCAACTTTACTGAAGCAAGTCACTCCCGCAGGGAGTCTATGATGAGAAACTGATAATCTAAAGGAAGTCCCTTAGTAATCAAGCCCTTTATCTGAGCTTAACTCTAACCTCAGTTCGATATAAAACCAATAAAAAACCTACCCTAAGGTCACTCAGAGCCTTTTTTAGTTGGAAGTGCGAGGGAAAAAAGGCGTGGAGTCTTTCTTATTCGAAGAGATTCCACGGCTTCCAACCCACTATCAGCC
>NZ_JAVJTR010000021.1:0-2202 GCF_040220215.1 Ekhidna sp. | reverse complement strand
AATGCCTGAAACAATATTGGCAACAATTCGGGTCTGATCTGCAACTTCAATGTGGGAGTTGATAATTGTGACTAAAGCCGCACCCAGGCAAACGGCAGCATACGTTCTGATTCCTGCGGCATGCCCGTCAATTTCCCTGTCTAGTCCTATCAAAACACCGAGTACAAGGGCGACAAGTAACCTTGGTATGAGCGTTATTTCAGTTTGAAAATCCATTGTTAATATTTTGTGTTATAAAACATAATAGTCTGTCGGTTTTTTCTTTTCAGGAACATCCGTTTCTCCAATCATTTGCCTGATGTTTATTTCTATCGTTTCCGCCAGGTCTGTCATGGGCGTGTCCAAAGGCTGGTTCTCAAAAGGATCCTGCATGAGAATGGAGGTTTTTTCGATGGCAATAAAAATGATCGGGATACCAATAGTCAGGCCTATTTCTACTGCCAGGTACTCATCTGATAAGCCAAACGGTAGCATGGTGGCAAACACATAAATGATCAAATGGATCAACAGGCTGTGTGCTTTGGGAAAGACCGTGTTTTTTATGCGTTCGCACTTGCCCATAGAATCACATAACCTGGCGATGGTGCTATCGATTTGCACCTGCTGAAAATCATTCACCATACCTTTTTCTTTTGCCTTTAGCAAAGTTTCAGAATGTTCTGACAATAAAGCATTTGGAATATTAAAAGCTTCGGTCTTATTGGATTCTTTATATTTAATGACCCTGTGGGAAAAAGGTAGTTTTCTTAGTGATTCTCCGAGTGCATAGCACCAAATGATCTGACGATTGGCCATTTCCCCGACCAGAGCTTCATAGCTTTCGTTACTTCTTTCAAAAAATGAAACACACTGCCTAACCAGTGTTCTGGAATCGTTGACAATAGCACCCCAAATAATGCGAGCTTCCCACCATCGCTCATAGGCTTGATTGGTTCTAAAACCCAACAGCAAGGCTACCGCAGTACCAAAAACGGCAGTGACGCCAATAGGAACCGAAATTTTGTCAAGAAATCCGTATTGATCGAAAATGCCTACGACAACCGCATACGAGGAG
This sequence comes from Ekhidna sp., assembly GCF_040220215.1. Classification (GTDB taxonomy): domain Bacteria; phylum Bacteroidota; class Bacteroidia; order Cytophagales; family Cyclobacteriaceae; genus Ekhidna. The sequence goes on along the minus strand of NZ_JAVJTR010000021.1, from coordinate 1,148 downwards.
ATAAGTACGATATCAACCTTAATGGTTTTGATAAAGTCAAGTATGGATATTCTTTTATTTAAGAGCATTTTAATTCAGTTTTGTTGATCTGATTTTGGTTTTATGGTTACTCCAATAATAGAGCTGTGATAAATTCCTTGTCACAATGAGCGACCATTTAAGTTTTCTTCGATATAATTTAACGCTTCGGGTATGTCAAGCTCACGAGTACCATTTCCTGTACGGATATAAAAGTGTGAACGGTCGTCCTGATGCAGATAGACCGGAGAGTGCGCATGTTTAATCTCAAGATGACAGACATCAAGCCCTTCTATTTGGTAAAAAGAAACATCTACCAGAGCGCAATAATTTGTCCCTAATTTGGTGGAGATCAGTTGCATTATATACTGCTCAAAACCATCTCGTCCCGGTTTTTTCAGGCTTGCATAATCTTCATGTAAACCTTGTGCCTGTCCATCATCGTCAATACCAATAAATAGGTGCCCTCCCCGGGTATTCATAAATCCGGCAATTGTTTTGGCTACTACGTCTTCCAGAGCCTTATTCGGCTTAAACTGTCTCAAATCCCACCTTAAGGTAGATTTGAACTCAACTTGCTGGTTTTCTCCTGCCGCAATCAACTCCCTGATCTCCTCCAACCTATCCCTTCTTATGGTAAGCTGAAACATTTTTTGCCTGACCATAAACATAAGCGACAAGGCAATGCCCAGTAAACCGAATAGCAATTTGATGATGGCCTGATCCAAATCCCATGAACTAACGACTTGCTGATATGAGGCAGGCAGATATTCCCACCAACTGCCGTTATCTCCTTGCATGTCATACATGTGAAGTGAAATAGCCAGGGGCTGTATCACAAATAGTCCAAAGGCTAATCCAATAAGTATATAAAAAAGAAATCTCTGGTTTTTCATTTTACAATATCCTTTTATAAACCACAGGTGTCACCTCGCTTGGGATATACCTGTGGCTGTATAACTACTTCTTCTTATCCTGAAGGACTTTCTTCTTTTGTTCAAATTCCTCATCGGATATCTCGCCCCGGGCATATCGCTCTCTCAGGACTTCCATGGCCTTATCCTTCCGTCTGTTTTGTCCGGGCGTAGGGTAAGGGATTAAGAATATCCAGCATAGGAGGATAAGCCACA